>JBAQQB010000061.1:0-3070 GCA_049306275.1 Saprospiraceae bacterium
CGAGGATTTTCAAAATCCTCGCTACGAAGCAATGCAGAGGATTGCTTTTTATAAGAAATTGAATATTAGAACATTACTCATTAATTCAGCCGCCAAATAAATTTGGCGTACCGCTGCCGCCAATAAATTGGCAGTACCCTGCGCCAAATAAATTTGGCGCCCCACTATAGCCCCCCCTACAAGATTAGGACGAGGGAGGGGCCGGGGGTGGGTCGGATCACCTTATTTGCCAATCAACCGGCTCGTAGCCGTGCTTTGCGAGGTATTCATTCGCTTGTGAAAAATGGCGGCAGCCGAAGAAGGCCCCGCCGGCGAGCGGGGAGGGGTGGGCGGCTTCCAGCACGAGGTGGCGGGAGGTGTCGATGAGTTCTTTTTTCTTTTTGGCGAAGCCGCCCCAGAGCATGAACACCAGGTGCTCGCGCTGCTGCGACAGCCTGCGGATCACCGCGTCGGTGAAGGTTTGCCAGCCGATTTTCTGGTGGGAAGCGGCCTGGTTTTTCTCCACCGTCAGCATGGCGTTGAGGAGGAAGACCCCCTGTTGGGCCCAGGCGCTGAGGTCGCCGTGAGAAGGGATGGCAGCGCCTACATCCGTCTGCAACTCCTTGTAAATGTTGACCAGCGAAGGCGGTACCCGCACGCCTTTGGGCACGGAAAAACAGAGCCCCATCGCTTCGCCGGGGTTGTGGTAGGGGTCCTGTCCGAGCACCACCACTTTTACTTTTTCAAAGGGAGTTGTATCGAAGGCATTGAAAATCAGTCCGCCCGGAGGGTAGATGACCTTGCCCGCCGCTTTTTCATTTTTCAAAAAAGAAACAATACCCTGGAAGTAGGGTTGGTCGAATTCATCCTCCAGCGCTTCCTTCCAACTGGGCTCTATGCGGACGTCTGGCATGAAGTTTTCAGTTTTCGGTTTTCAATTTTCAGTTAAAGGTACGAATTCCTCCACTCTCCACTCTCAACACTCCACTCATTGAGAAATATCACCCCCCTACATGATTTCCATCAGCAAGAATCAAAGCCGCCTGGGCTAACTTTGGGGGATTAAACCACAAACCAATTATGGAAAGTGATCAATTGAAAGCCAAGGAAGGCCTTAAGAAGGCTGCATTGGAGTACCATGAGCGGGGGAGGAAGGGGAAAATCGAAGTGATTTCCTCCAAGCCCTGCATTTCCCAACTCGACCTTTCGCTTGCATATACGCCTGGCGTAGCACAGCCCTGTCTGGAGATTGCCGCGAACCCCGAACTGGCGCGGCGGTACACGACCAAGGGCAACCTGGTGGCCGTGATTTCCAACGGTACGGCGGTATTGGGATTAGGCGACATCGGCGCGCTGGCCGGCAAGCCGGTCATGGAAGGCAAAGGCGTGCTGTTTAAGCGTTTTGCCGACATCGACGTATTCGACATCGAGGTCGACTCGAAAGACCCCGAAGACATTATCCGCACGGTGCGGAATATCGCGCCTACTTTTGGCGGTATTAACCTGGAAGACATCAAGGCGCCTGAGTGCTTTATCATCGAAGAAAGGCTGAAGGAGATGCTGGATATTCCGGTGTTCCACGACGACCAGCACGGCACGGCCATTATTTCCGGCGCTGCGCTGCTCAACGCGGTGGATATCGTGGGTAAGAAACTCGGTGAGATTAAGGTGGTCTTCAGCGGCGCCGGTGCTGCCGGTATCGCTTGCGCCAACTTCTGGGTGAACCTGGGCGTCAACCCCGACAACATCCTCATGACCGACTCCAAGGGCGTGCTTTGGAAGGGGCGCGGCGATGAAGGACGCAATATTTACAAAGACCACTACTACCGCGAGACCAAGGCCCGCACGCTGGAAGACGCCATGCGCGGCGCCGACGTGTTCTGCGGACTTTCGCAGAAAGGACTGGTCACCAAGGAAATGGTGCGCATGATGGCTGACAAGCCCATCATCTTCGCCATGGCCAACCCCGACCCGGAGATCACATACCCGGACGCCAAGGATGCGCGTCCCGACGTGCTGATGGCCACCGGCCGCAGCGACTATCCCAACCAGGTCAACAACGTGCTGGGCTTCCCGTTCATTTTCCGCGGCGCCCTCGACGTGGAGGCCACCGCTATCAACGAAGAGATGAAGATGGCTGCCGCCATGGCCCTGGCCAAGCTGGCCCGCGAAGAAGTGCCCGAATCGGTGAAGCGCGCATACGACGACCCGAACCTGGCCTTCGGCCCCGAATACATCATTCCCAAGCCTTTCGACCAAAGGGTACTGGTATGGTCGGCTTCGGCCGTGGCTGAGGCAGCCATGAAGACTGGCGTGGCCCGCAAGCAGATCGACCTGGAAGAATACAGGGAGCAGCTGCGCGAAAAATCGGACTGGACGCGCGAGATCATGCGCAAGATCTTCCTCCGGGCCCGCAAGGAACCCAAGCGCATCGTATTCCCGGAAGGGACCGACCCGAAGGTGATCTGGGCCGCGGCCGAGATCGTGCGCGAGCGCATCGCCAAGCCGATCCTGCTGGCCAGGAGCAAGGCCGAGGTGCTCAAGATGTTTGAAGAACTGCACCACGACCCGGAAGGCATCGAGATCATCGAGCCGAAGAGCAGCTTCCGCCGCCAGGTGTACGTCAACGAATACTACCGCATGCACCAGCGCAAGGGCGTTTTCATGGATCGCGCCCAGCTGGAAATGCGCAACTACGTCAACTTCGCCGCCATGATGGTGCATATGGGCGACGCCGACGGTATGGTAGCGGGCGTGACGCAGAGCTTCCACGAAACCCTGCAGTCGGCCATGCGCATCATCGGTCCGCGCAAGAAAGGCGGCCTGGTAGCCGGCATGTACATGCTGCTGCAAGACGACAAGCTCTACTTCCTGACCGACACGAGCGTCAACATCAACCCCACGGCGGAGGAACTGGCGTCTATCGTCAAGCTGGCCGCCGGCGAGCTGAAGAGCCTGCAGGTCGAGCCCAGGGTGGCGATGCTGTCGTTCTCCAACTTCGGTACGGTGTTGAGCCCCGAGTCGGAAAAGATCGCGAGAGCGGTAGAACTCGTCAAGGAGAGCCGTCCCGACATCATCATCGATGGCCCTG
>JBAQQB010000062.1:0-31584 GCA_049306275.1 Saprospiraceae bacterium
TTAAAAAAAACGATCGACGATAAACGAAACTTCCTTCATGAATCATTTTGTCACAACATAATGCAGGGAGGGAGGCGAAACGTTCCCGGGGAGAGAGATTTTTTTAAAAATCCCTTACCTTCACCCATCATTGCACCATCAAAAACCTGCCCGATGTTTAAAAGGATGAACGGCTTCTCCCGCGCTTTCTGGACCGCCAACGTCGTTGAACTACTGGAAAGAGCGGCTTATTACGGCGTTTTCATCGTCATCACGCTTTACCTGTCCAGGATTCTGGGCTTCACCGACGTACAGGCCGGGGTGATCTCCGGCGTTTTTTCGGGCGGTTTGTACCTGCTGCCCACTTTCACGGGCGCGCTGGCCGACAAGATCGGGTTCAAGTCCTCCCTGATCATCGCTTTCGCCCTGCTGAGCATCGGCTACTTCGGACTGGCTATTTTGCCGACCATGCTACAGGCGGCGGGACTGGTGGATTACTCCGGCGACATCGTGTTTACGGGACTGCTGGAGTCGGTGCACCGCTGGACGGTCCTGCCGATCATGGTGGTCATCATGATTGGGGGCTCCTTCATCAAGTCGGTCATCACCGGTACGGTGGCGAAGGAGACGACCGAGGCGACCCGCGCACAGGGTTTCTCCATATTCTACATGATGGTGAACATCGGCTCCTTTTCCGGGAAAACCATCGTAGAGCCCCTGCGCAGGGCGATGGGCGACATGGGCCTGGCCAACATCAACTATTTTTCGGCGGGGATGACCGCCCTGGCTTTGATCCTGATCATTGTATTCTATAAAAGCGCCCGGCACGAGGGCGAGGGGAAGACTTTCGGCCAGATATGGCAGGGCCTGGTGAAGGTAGTCACCAACGGCAGGCTGGTGGCGCTCATTCTGATCATCACCGGCTTTTGGATGGTGCAGCACCAGCTGTACGCCACCATGCCCAAATACGTGCTCCGCATGGCCGGCGAAGACGCCGCCCCCGCCTGGTACGCCAACGTGAACCCCCTGGTGGTCGTTTTGACCGTCACGCTCATCACCCGGATGCTGGCCAGCAAGACCCCGCTGTTTTCCATGACCATCGGGATGTTTCTCATGCCATTGTCCGCCTTCGCCATGGCAGCGGGCAATCTGATCGGCAGCGAGCAGGTCGACCTGGGCTTTTTCACCATGCACCCTATCGCGTTCATGATGATCATCGGCATCGCGATCCAGGCCCTGGGTGAGTCGTTCATTTCGCCCCGCTACCTGGAGTTTTTCTCCTTGCAGGCGCCCAAAGGGGAAGAGGGCATGTATCTGGGCTTCAGCCATTTGCATTCCTTCCTGGCCTCTGTGTTGGGCTTCAGCTTGTCGGGTTATTTGTTATCGAAATACTGTCCCGACCCGAAGCTCTTCCCCACGCATGAAGCCTGGGAAGTGGCGGCGGCCAATGCGCATTACATCTGGTATTATTTTGCGGCTATTGGTTTCACGGCGGCGATTGCGCTGATTATTTATGGGAGGGTGGTGAAAAGGGTAGATGCAAGGGTGTAGTGCCGAAGTCCTCTTCGGCACCTGCAGGCTTTAGAAGCACGATGTTTTGCTTTGCTTGAAGTGTACTTTTTCCTTGTTGAAAAAGTACCAAAAAATCAAGGCTTTCGCCGCTTTGCCTAAAACCGGCTTTCATTCCGCCGGCTGGCTAAACTCGCACGGGCTGTTGAGGGGAGGCCCTGTATTTATTTTGCTCAGACAGTAGCCAGCCTACATTTGGTCTTCAGCAGATTGCACATCGAAGGGGGCTTCATTGCAGCCGGTTTTTGACGGCAAACCGGCTAAGTACTTTGTCAAATCAATTTTGACAATTTGAGTATTCGATTACAGGATAAAGTCGCTTGAGCTTAATACGGGCATCCTCAGTAGTAAATTGCCAGTCCACTTTCTTGAAAGCCTCATTTCGACGGGTCTCAAATGCTTTTACTTGCTTAACCAATGCTTCTTTGGATGGGAATCTGCCAGATAGCCCATTTCTTTTTAGGACGCTTAATTCGATTTCGGCCATGTTCAGCCAACTGCCGTGTTTGGGCGTAAAAACAAACTCGATTTTGTCCAATATCGCCCTTGCTCTTTTAGGTTCAAAAATTTCATATAATGCAGAAGGCTTGTGGGCGCTCAGGTTATCCTGCACCAGTGTAATGCGCGAGGCGGAAGCATATTTACATTCGACCAGATCTGCCACTATTCTGGCCCACTGCAGACGGTCGTGCCTGTCAACGACGGTGATTGACCGCTTACCCGCCAAGGGCTCAAAACACATATAGACTTCGGCAGCGCCTTGCCGTTGGTACTCGTAGTCGTAGCGGGTGATGCCATTGGGTAATTTGATGGGCTTTCGAACCTCGCTCACCAGCTGCTTTGGCGACTCGTCCAGGCAAATCACTGGCCAGTCAGGGTTGTATGCACGCTTGTACACCTCAAGCACCTGCTCCATCTGGCAGACGAAATCAGCATTCTGTTCCGGCGGTATTACCCACATCTCCTCCAGCCAAGGTTTTATCTCTTTTTTTTAACACAAGCCTGACCCCTTCGTGGGAGATGCTCTCAACGTAGTTGAGTTCAACCGCTTTTTCGGCTAACAGACGAAACGTCCATCTTTCGTAGCCTTCGGGAGCCTTGCTGCAAACCAATTGGATGAGGTGTGCTTCTACATCCCCATCAATTTTGATCTTTCTTCTTCGCGGTCCACGGGGAAATCCGTTCAAGGCGATTTCAGTCCCGTGCAGCACGAATTTTTCCCGGATGCGCTGGACCGTCGCAGGGCTGATGTGGTAACGTTGAGCAATTTCATCATCGGGCAAATTAATTTCACAGGCATCAGCAGCCAGCAAGATTTGGGCGTTGATGACTCTTGAACTTCTTGGGTGGCGGCTGCTGATTATTTCTTTTAGCATCGTCCGCTCCATCTCCGTAAGGGTAACAATGTATTTTTTTTTCATGGCACTTTTCTAATACTAACACTCATCTGTCAAAATTGATTTGACAAAGTACTAAGGCCGGGAGGGGGGGAGGTTTTAATCCTGGTTTCCCAGCAAATCCTCCAGGCTATACTTTCCGTAGGGTTCTTCTTTTTCCCGGACTTCCCGGGCCAGTTCGTTCCGGCTTTCGATGTAGAGCCAGATGGAAGGCTCCATTTTGAAGATTTTCCCCAGTTTGAGGGCCAGGTCGGGGTTGATTTTCCTTTTGCCTTTCAGCAGGGCGCTGAGGTTGGATTCTTCCAGGCCGATATACCGGGCAAAGTCTTTCTTTTTGATCGAAATGGCTTCGAGAAATTTTTCGAGAAAGGCGCCGGCTGTCATGCCTTCGGCTGAGGGGTTGCTCAGGTAAGATTCCATTTGAAAGCGGATGGATAGGAACGCGTTTTCCATGCGTTCCTCCTCGGTGAGGCTGGAAGCGTGTTTCTGGATCATCGATTTGAGTTCCAGAAAATCGCGGCTATTGGTGTTGACCAGGGCTTCTCCGAGCCCGTTGATGCCGCCTGAGTTTATTTCTTTGGAAGGTTTCATTTATGAAATGTTGAGGTATTGTTTCATCAATTTTTTCCCTGCTTTGGGGTCAAAGAACATCTTTTGCCCCATGGCGAAGGTGGCGCCGTATCTTTCCTGATAGAGTTCAATCAATTGCGTTTTGCTGTCGAACGACAGGTAGCCCTGGTAGGGGCCTGTGCCCAATTCAAAGCTTTTATAGCAGGCAAACGCAAGAAGGCAGCCGGCGACATTCTCAAATTTTCCTCCCGATCCAATATTATGTGGCGCTACTTCGATGTCGTTCATGTACAGCATTTCGTTATTGATCAGGGTTAGCATGATCAGTCCTTCGGTCTGCCCGGGGGTGTCGGTACGCGCCAGGCGGAAAAATAAAGCTCCTTCGGTCTTGAACAGCTTCCTCCAGGTGAATTGCCAGCCGTTTTTCCGGGAGGGCGTGTCCTCCCAGTGCGCCTCCGCAATGAGGGCTTCTGAGGTTTTGCCGCTGGCGGTTTCCTGAAGCAGGACTTTCATGATAGAAGGATTACTAGCAGTAAATGTAGCAATTTTTGATAAGTATTTAAAATAATTGTCAAATAATGATAATTTTTTTAAACGATTTTCTTCTACAAGAGCACAAACTAAATTGTCGCTGCAAGCCCGGCGTTTCCGCCCCTCCCCCCGGCCCCTCCCTTTCAACTAATCTTGTAGGGGGAAAAGACCTCGGAGAGGTCTAATGTTTGTAGCAAGGGGTTTTACCCTCAAAAAACGACCTCGGAGAGGTCGCACGTTCTTTTTCGATTGGAAATATTCAAAACGTGCGACCTCTCCGAGGTCGGTAACTGAGGGGAATCAACGATTCTACAAACATACGACCTCTCCGAGGTCGGCCAGAATGCACCCCATACAAGATTAGCTCTTTCAAAGGGAGGGGGGCGTTATGTGCTGAAAATGAATATATTAATACACAGGTACGACAATTTGGCTTGCTCCCCTTCTAAAATCATTAAATTGCACAATGGTTCAACTAAAAACAATCATCCCATTTTTCCAGCATATAATCCTCTGCGGCGCATTGGCTTCCTGCGCCAATCCGCCTGCGGCAGCCCCGGCGCCTTCTGAGCCGGCCGTTACGGCCGACACCATTGTGCCCGTCCCCGAATTCATTCCCTTTTCGCGTGATTCGATTTTGTCTGCCATGAAGAGGAAGGTGGCGGAGGGCAAGCCCCTGGTGGCGCACGTTTTTGTGCCGTTGTGCGACAACGAGCACCAGGGCATCGTTCCGGTGAATGCCTCGCTGGGCGACGGCATGAACCTGAACACCAACCTGTATTGGGGCGCCCGTTATGGGGTGAGGTCTTATTTCAAAAGCCAATCAGCCTGGAAACTGGTCGAAACCAGGGAAAACCCTTTTCCCGATGTGCTGGAAAGGCTGGTTTTTCGAAGAACATTCCCCGGCGGTCACGACGTAATCCTGATCGCCGACGCTTGGCGGGGCGACCGCATGGAGGCCTGCGTGGCCGGTTTCTTCGCTGCGCTGGCGGGGTCCCGGACCGATTCGGCCTACCTGCAATACGGTTTTCCCGACCTCGTAGCATTCAACGGGCACAACGGGATGATGGACAACCTCGACCTTGGCCTTGAAACCGACCGCGACACCCTGCGCAAAGACGCGGTGGTGATTGCCTGCGCCTCCCATTCCTGGTTCCGGGAGCGCCTGAATTTTGCCGGCGCCTATCCCCTGGTGGCCACCAACAACCTCATGGCGCCGGAAGCCTACGTGCTGGAGGCCGTGATCAGCCATTGGGCCCGATTCGAGACGGAAGCGGCGGTGCTCGATGCGGCGGGGAGGGCTTATCATCAGTATCAGCAGTGCGGGGAGAGAGGGGCGAGGAGGTTGTTTAGGGGAGGGTGGTAGGATTTACTGTGCTTTTTCGTTATCTTTCAAAAAATTCTGAGCGGATATGAAAGCACCTTCTTTAAGCAAGGAGGAAACCAGCCTCTTGTTGAAAATCAATGAAGTGCTGTCAGAAGCAAACCAGCTTCGGTATAACGACCTGCTGAAAAAACTAAACCAAGGCAGGCTCACCGAAATGGAACGGCAAGAGTTTCTCCAACTGACTTCGCTGGTTGAGGCCAAAAGCGCTGAAAGGCTGAAAAATCTGGTTCAACTGGCCTGGCTCTGGAACACCACGACAGAGGAAGTCATGGATCGTTTGGGAATTAAACCGCCACCTGTTATCCATGCCTAGGAGGTATATTTCAGAAACTGTCAAGCAAGCTATAGAAAAAAGAGTCGGCGGTCGTTGCGAATACTGCAAAACCCTGCGCAAATACAGTCCTCAGCCCTTTATTATCGGGTATCTTCCGCAATACCTTTTGACGACAAGAGACCCTTCAAACCCGCGTAATTCCCTTCCCATTCTACTTCGTCAAAATCAGCGTCGTGAGCGATGTCCTCGTCTTTATAAAGTATGTTTTCTTTCGATACCAGGAACCCATTCTCTACCAATAGCAAGGCATCGCGAAAACTCAGTCGCTTCTCCTCCAAATCCGACAATACAATATCCTCAACGGATACGCCCTGTTTGATCAGGGCATCGCCTCGTCAGTTTTCATGGTCTTTTTCATCGGCAGCTTCTTTTATGGGTTGATTAAAGTCAATCTCATTATTTCAAACAAAAGAGGCCCCGCAACACACCCGCTGCAAGGCCTCTTTCACTTCACCCTTCACTCTTCACTCAAAAAAAATGTACCCGGAGCGGGACTTGAACCCGCACGACCTACTGGTCACAGGATTTTAAGTCCTGCGTGTCTACCATTCCACCATCCGGGCGGAAAGAGTGTGAGTTTGGGTTTGGGTGTGAGTTTGATGTACTCGCCGCAAATGTACTAATTTTTCCTGTTTGGGGAAACCTTATTAGCTTAACTCCCCGGCCTTAGCCGGTTTGCCGTCAAGAAACCGGCTGGAATGAAGCCCCCTTCAACATTCCAGCTCCTGCGGACCTGATATGGGCTGGCTACTGTTTGAGCAAAACGGAAACAGAGCTTCCCTTCAACAGACCGTGCGAGTTTAGCCAGCCCGGCGAAATGAAAGCCGGTTTCAGGCAAAGCGGCGAAAGCCTTGTTTTTTTGGTACTTTTTCAACAAGGAAAAAGTACATGTCAAGCTAAGCATAACATTATGCTCTTATTCCTGGCATGTGTCGAAGAGGACTTCGACACTACATCAGGGCTCCAGTCACTGCACCCCAAATACCCTCCCCCCCAACTCACTTCTCCTCACCGTATATTCCTCCACCAACCCATGTTTCCCCATGGTTTCACCCACGATTTTCACAAGCCCGAACAGTGCGGCGAATCCGCTAAAAAAACGGCGCCGGAAATCCAATTCCGCGTTCCGGGCCGCGCTGGAGTAAGGCGAGTCCGGATATTGCTTCACCAACTCGGGGAAGAACTGCAAATACAGGTCTGCGTAGTACTTATCGCCCTGGGGCGTGTCGCCCTGCCGGATCAGTTCATACATGATCATCGCCCAGCCCATCTGGCCCGTCATCGACACGCCAAAAGACCAGGCTTCGGTGTATGCCCAATTGTATTGCTGCGTGTAGGTTTTTACCAATTCGCGGTATAGCTCGGCTTGTGGGCCTTGCAGCAGCTGAAGTCCTTTTTTGGTGAGACTGGCCTTGCCCTTGCGCTGTTGGGTCAGTTTGGCTATTTCACAAAGCGCATGGGCAATATGCAGTTCCAAAAAATCCTTCTCACCCAGCAGTTTTCTGGTGCCATCATCCACGTATTTACTCGGGAAAAGGCGTAGGTCGTACAGCGAATGCACCAGCGCGCGCGGCAGGTAGCCCTGCTGGGTCAGCTTGAGGGACTCCGCTTGTTGTATGCTGCCGAGCAAGGCCCGGGTGAGTTGTAAAAAGGGGAGGTGCGCTACGTCTTCGTCCTTCAGGCCGGTGCTCAGCTGCAGCGGGCTGGCAGGGGAGTAGGGGTCCTTGAGCAGGAGCGTCAAGCTTTCGTAGGGCAATTGGGCTAAAGGCAGGGCCGCACCACGAGGCTTGTGGCCGGTTTGAAATTCCCGCAGCCACGCCAGGGCGCCGGGTATTTCCCGCCACAGCTGCCAGGCGTCATGAGCGTAAATCTGCGCTTCCTCGGGGCCGCCCAGCTCATAACTCCCAGGCATGTCGTAGGTCGGAGCATCGTGAAGGAGCAGGGGAATGATAAAGGGATTACTGCCTGCCGCGGTTTTCAGGCGCCTGTTGGCAGAAAAGTTTGCGCCTTTCTCCATAAAAGCGGCCAGCGCATCGTTGAAGTTGTACGGCGACGTGTCTTCAGGATGTTTTTCGCAGTATTCGCGGTAGGATTTCAGGTCGCGCTGCCGCAACAAGGCGGGCAGCAGGCTGTACCGCACGCCCTGATTGTCGGAAGGATTCAGGCGCAGCATGTCCTCCCAGATGACGATGGCTTTTGATAAGTTACCCTCCCCGGCATTGAATTGGGCAAGGGATTTGAGGCAGCGCATATAGGGACGGGTCTCCGTGATACCCCAAAAGTGGCCGGCATTTTCCTTCAGAAACTTGCCGCCGAACAGGCGCTGTCCGATCTCCACGCCTTTTTCTATACAGGCCAGCCATTGCTTTTTCGATTTGGCGATTGTAGAAAGGTATTCATAGGCGGAAATGCAGTCCGGCCATAGTTCGAGCGCCTGCATGGCAAGTTTTTGGCCCTTCGCCGCGCTGCTGCTCCACGCCTCGTCGACCAGGTCGTATGCCCGGTCTTCGGGAGTGAGCTCTTCTTCCGGGATCTCAGGTAAAGGCTTGCCTTGCAGCGAATCCATCAGTTCCTGAAGCTCCTCGAGGGACTTTGGCTGCGCTTTTTCGATGAGCCGTTGCAGCTGGCGGTGGTAGCGGTCGGGAATAGCCATGGAGAAGGGGTGTTTTATGTGAAAATACAGATTTTGGGCGAAAGTCTGCATGTGTGGCCTTGGAGACTGAAACTCTCCGGCCTTAGCCGGTTTTAGGCAAAGCGGCGAAAGCCTTGTTTTTTTGGTACTTTTTCAACAAGGAAAAAGTACATTTCAAGCTAAGGTATAACATTGTGCTTTTAATTCGGGCATGTGTCGAAGAGGACTTCGACACTACATTAGGGCCACATCAAATCTGGAATAAATTTTCAGAACAACCCTAAGAGGTTTTTCTATATCTTTATTTGCCAAATAAAGCCAAATGCACCCCAACCCTCATTACCGCATCGCGCTCCAGGGGGTGATTCTCGCACTCTTTGCCGGTTGGATACTCTCCATCCCTTTGCTGGTGTTTTCCCAGGAAAAACCAGCCTTTCAGCAATACCGCTACCAAAACGATTTCCGCTTCCGCCGCATCGGCGTGGCGGAAGGGCTGTCCAGTCCAGAAGTGACGGCTATTTTGCAGGACCGCCAGGGCTTCATCTGGGTGGGAACGGCCGATGGACTGAACCGCTACGATGGCTATGACTTCCTCATCTTCCGAAACGACCCCGCCGATTCTGCGAGCCTGAGCAATAACCAGGTCACCGCTTTGACGGAAGACGGTCAAGGCTTTCTGTGGGTAGGCACCGTGCGAGGCCTCAACCGCTTCGACCCCTCTACCGGCGCTTTTTCCAGGTTTTTTGCCGACACCCTTTATCCAGGGCGCTTGCGCGACGACCACATCCGCTGCCTGCACCCCGGCCGGTCGGGCTTGCTGTGGATCGGTACCAACCGGGGCGGGCTGAACGCGCTGGACCTGAAAACAGGGACTTTTCAGACAATATCCCTGGGCAACGACTGCGTGCAGGCGATCGAAGAAGACCAGGACGGCAACCTCTGGCTCGGAACCATGGGCGGACTTTGTTTTTTCGATAAAAAGAAAGGCTCATTCAGAACATGGAGTGAAGAAGTTGACAACCCCCGGGCCCTTTCACAAAACTGGGTCAACGCAGTGATCCAGGACCCCGAAGGATACATCTGGGCCGGCGCCACCCATGGCCTCAACCGCCTCGACCCGGCGACGGGACTTTTCCGGCAATTCTGGCAGGAGCCCAAACCCTTCTCGCTGCGCGCCAACGGACACCGCATCCTCTCCTTTTTTATCGACAGGAGCGGAAATATGTGGATCGGAACCCAATGGGGAGGCCTGTATCGCTACGACTATTGCAACAACCTCTTCTACAGGGTGATTTACGATATTTCAGACCCTCACAGCCTGAGCGATAACGTGGTCAACTGCATCTTCCAGGACCGCGAGGGCGCCCTCTGGGTGGGCACAGGCGCCGGACTCAACCTGCTGGACCCTGAGCCCAATCCCTTCCGGACGATCACATACAATGCAGCCGATACGGCGAGCCTGAGAGACCTCAACGTGCTGTCGTTTCTGGAAGAATCGCCCGATACGCTTTGGGTGGGCACGGAGCGGGGCGGCTTGCTGGCCTCATCGCCGCCCTACGAGAAGTTTGTTGCCTTTCCGCGGGGCTTCCGCGGCTGGTACCCGATGATCCACGCCCTGGCCCCCGACGCATCGGGCGATCACTGGATCGGTACCATGGGCAGCGGCTTTGCCCGCCTCGGCCACGCTGTCGGCAAGTTCAGGTATTGGCGCTTTGACCCCTCCAACCGCAACTGGATCGCGACCCTGCTCAAAGACGGGCAGGGAGACGTCTGGTACGGAAGCCTGGGGGGAATCAACCTGTTTTGTCCCGAAACAGATACTGCTTTCTATTACCCCTTCGCCCCCGAAGACCCCCTCAGCCGCATGACCAGCGCGGTTACAACCATGCTGGACGACTCGCGCGGCCGCCTTTGGGTGGGCACCAGCAAACACGGCCTGAAGCTGTTCGACAGGAAAACGGACCGCTACGAACACCTTCCCACGGGCAGTACCGGGATCGCCGCTGTGTTGGAAGACCGCAAGAACAGGATATGGGTGGCGACGCTCGACGCCGGTTTTTTCCAATACGACCCGGAGGGAGGCATCCGCCGGTCCTTTTCGGTGAAAAATGGCCTGTCCGGCGACGCCATTTCCGGTATGGCGGAAGACGCAGAGGGCTACCTGTGGATATCCACCGGAAGCGGCCTGTCGAGGTTCGACCCGGAGCGGGAAACCTTCCGCAACTACGATGCCGGCGACGGCCTGCCCTCCAGCAGCCTGACGGGCATTTACCGGGGGCCCTTTACCGGACAGATTTTCGTGGCTACGCTGGGCAAGGGCTTTGGCGTATTCTATCCCGACAGCCTTTCTGAAAACGCCTTTGTGCCGCCGGTCGTCATCTCCTCCCTGCAGCGCATCCGGCGCGAGGGTGGGGAGATGGTGGTCCTGGAGGAGAAAGGAATTTCGGGAAAAGACCGGATACGCTTGTCATACCGCGACGACATCGTCACCTTCCGGGTGGCCGCCCTGAGTTTCCGGAAGATCGCCAAAAATCAGTACGCCTACCTGCTGGAAGGCTTCAACGACCATTGGATACCGCTCGGCACAAGGCGGGAGATCACCTTCACCGGTCTGGCGCCAGGGTCTTATACCCTCCGGGTGAAGGCCTCCAACGGCGATGGGGTGTGGAACGAGGAAGGGGTGGCCCTGAAAATCCGCGTTGTCCCCCCCTGGTATGGCTCTTTTGGGGCATGGCTGGTTTATCTGGCCATCGGCGTTCTTGGGGTGAGGGCAGTGCACCGTTTTCAAC
This sequence comes from Saprospiraceae bacterium, assembly GCA_049306275.1. GTDB lineage: Bacteria > Bacteroidota > Bacteroidia > Chitinophagales > Saprospiraceae > JADJTT01. The sequence goes on from JBAQQB010000062.1 coordinate 11,189, forward strand.
TCTCCCGCAGGCTTGCCGCGGCGGAAACGCTGCGCCTGAAGGAACTCGAGGCCTTCAAGAGCCGCTTTTTCACCAACATCACCCACGAATTCCGCACCCCGCTTACGATCATCGGCGGCATGGCCAGGCAGATACGGGAAAACCCAAACCGGTGGATGGGGGAGGGGCTGGACATGATAGAGCGCAACAGCGCCCAGTTGCTCAGCCTGGTGATCCAGATGCTCGACCTGGCCAAACTGGAATCGGGCGTCCTCCCGCTGAAGATGCAGCAGGGAGATATCCTGGTCTATTTGAAATACCTGCTCGAATCGTTCCATTCCTATGCGGAGGCCAGCGGCCTTGAGCTGTCGTTTGAGGCCCCCCCCGGCGAGATGGTCATGGACTACGACCCCGAAAAGATACAGCAGATCGTGTCCAACCTCCTGTCGAACGCCATCAGGTTTACCCCCGAGGGAGGGCGTGTGTGGATGGATGCCCGCATGGAAGGTGGGACGCCGCCTTTGCTGGTGGTGCGGGTTGGCGACAACGGGCCGGGCATAGAGAAAGACAAATTGCCCTACGTTTTTGACCGTTTTTTCCAGGCGGGGCAAACTTCGGACGGCGCCGGTATTGGCCTGTCGCTGACGCGCGAGCTGGTCAGGTTGCTCGGCGGCAGGATCGAAGTGCGGAGCAGGGCAGGGGAGGGGACGGTCTTCTCGGTATGGTTGCCGGTGAAAAAGGAGGCGCTGCCGGGCGCCGCGCCGTTGCCCGTCCGGAAAGAATCGCTTGCTCCGCCTTCCGGACCCGATCTTCCGCTGGCGCTGATCGTGGAAGACAACCCCGACGTGGTGTCCTACCTGTCGGCCTTCCTGGAGGGGCAGTACCGCCTGGAGGCCGCCGTCAATGGCAGGGAGGGCATTGAAAAAGGCCTTGCCCTCGTGCCGGATTTGATCATCAGCGACGTGATGATGCCGGAAAAGGACGGATTTGAGGTATGCAGGTTTTTAAAAATGGACGTCCGCACCAGCCATATCCCCATCGTTCTGCTGACCGCCAGGGCGGACATGGATTCCAGGCTCCAGGGCCTGGAGCACGGAGCGGACGTTTACCTTCCCAAGCCGTTTCACAAAGAGGAGTTGCTGCTTCACCTGCGCAAGCTGCACGAGCTGAGGAAAACGCTCCGCGCTTATTACCTCTCCCTGGCCGCGGGCGCTCCGGCCCAGGCGCCTGAATCCACCCCAAAGGAAGAGGACGAATTCGTGTTGCGCGTGCGTGGATTGATAGAAGCCCATCTCTCCGATCCGCACTATTCCGTGGAGCAGCTGTGCCGCGAGCTGGCCATGGGCTATTCCAACCTCCACCGGAAGCTGACGGCGCTGACGGGGTATTCCGCCAACCATTTCATCCGCTACATCCGGTTGTGCGAGGCGAAGCGGCTGCTCCGGGAAACGCCCATTACCATTTCCGAAGCCGCATTCCAAAGCGGGTTCGAGGACCCGGCATATTTTGCCAGGGCGTTTAAGAAGGAATTTGGGCTGACGCCGACGGAGTGGAGGGGGTAGATAAATTTGTCCTGGATTTTGGAAGATTTATCCTATTCATTAAGCCGCCCGCCGGGATAATTTTGGATGCAAACAACATTTGGCGTGATGAAAACCCGTTTCCTCTCCCTTCTTTTACTTCTGGTTATCTGCAAGGTGAATAGCGTCCATGCCCAATGGCAGGTCATCTACCCGCCGCTTCCCGATTCCCTGAATTTCATCGGATGGGGCATCAGCGTCGTGGATGAAAATATCGTTTGGGGCAATCCAAAGATAAATATTCAAAATACCGTTTATCCTGCCACCTGGTTGACAAACAAATATTATTATAAAACCCTGGACGGTGGCAATACCTGGTCGTGGGGTGAAATTGACGGCGTGACTGTTGAAAACGATGCTGGCGAGTATTGGTTTAATGCTCATTTGTGCGGGGTGGATTCCAACTCGGCCTGGGTGGTGCGCTTTGAAGGATTAGCCGGTTATCCAGCCGAGGTTTTCAGAACCACCGACGGCGGCGATACCTGGGTTCGGATAGACCTGCCCATCGAATTTCTTCAGACCGGGTTGTTTGGTATTCATTTTTTTAACCAAAACGAAGGCGTGGTTTGGGGAGAAGAGCGCTTCAGTCCTACGGGCGTTTATCCGAACGGCTGGAGAATTGTTTGCTTCGTGACCGATGACGGCGGCGATACCTGGGAAAAGGCCGATATACCCTATACAGCAGATGAAGGTATGATATTTTTAGCATCCAGCGGCACCTTCGATGTGGTCGGCGACCATATTTGGTTTCCCACCACTAAAAGGGTGTTTCATTCCGGCGACCGAGGCAAGACCTGGGACGCTTCTTCCCCGCTTTGGCCCGACCGGCCGGTTTTGATGGTGGCGTATCGGGATACCCTTCGGGGGCTGGCTTTTTCTGATAGGGACCTGAATCTAAATGTTTTTCCCGAGCAATTCAAGCGCACACAGGATGGTGGTAGTACCTGGACAACGATATATGTAGGAGACTGGCCAAATGTCCACACCGGCCTGGAATACGTGCCCGGATCGGGAGGGGTTTATTGGTCTGTTTCGCCGACGCATACTGCTTTGTCGACAGACAACGGAGAGACCTGGAGTTTCCAGACCGTCCCCGAGCTTTTTTGGTTTGCCGAATTTCTTTCCCCAACCGTGGGCTGGGGCGCCGGTGCTACACACCCCACGCCTCCAACCTCAGCCCTCGTCATGTACAAATGGGTTGGCGACAGCCTGTTGTGCGAGCCCTGCGACAGCCCGTCGGCGGTCCTGGAACCTTCTATGGCCGGTAATTTACCCCTTGAAATAACACCCAATCCCGTTACCGATCAGTTTTCCGTTCTCATAGCGGGCAGTCCGTCCGAAGCGTTCGTCCTGCGCCTGTACGATATGAGCGGCAGGGTGGCGCTGCGGGCCCGGGTGTTTGGCGATACCAAGGCCACCTTTGATATCGGCGGGCTGGCTGCCGGGGTGTATCAGGTTGAGGTGATTGGGGCAGGTAGGAGCGGAGTGGGGAGGGTGGTGAAGGAGTGACATTTAATTTGACAACTGGAACAGGTACGGCATTTGTGAGCGCGCCGGTCGTCTGGCGAGGCAACCGTTGATGGACGGATTTTGACCCATGGGTGAATGAGGGTTGACGGCGCAAGGCTTGGGCAGGCGTGAAGAAGCGTGCGATAACACAACGTAAGCATTAATAGTATGACCGATGAACATGCCATAGCACTTATTGAAAAGGAATTCAAGGAAAAGACATTGGGAGTGACGAGACAATATCTTGAAATCCATAGCCCAATCTATATTGGCAATAAAATAAAGGTTGAGCGTGTAGACCGGGACAGGAAAGACGGATTAATTATTGCTTACTTACCCGTGGTTGACGAGAAATTTTATTTTGCAGTTTACATTGACACAGAAACACATGAAGTTACCGGAGTTGGAACGGAAGCGCATAATCGGGTTTATTTCAGAGCGACATCAGAAACTTTTTCTGCTGACGAATTAAGGAAAATGACCGGCTTAAAACCGACTGATTTCTGGAGTAAAGGAGAACCTCGAAAATATGGAAACTCAAATCACACTTTCAGCAATTTTGAGATTTTGCCTGATCCGGAACCGGACGAGTTTGAAGACAAGCTCAAGAAACTCCTCGCCATTTTGGAGCAAGACAAAAAGGGAATTAAACGGCTGGTTGACGAGGCTAATGGCTATATCCAAGTAGCGATGGATATTCATAACGGGAACGGAATGATCGGGGGCCCCCAAATTGACAAGGACGATATCAGGAGAATGAGCGATTTGGGGCTTTCCATAAACTTTGACCTCTATGTCGGTGGAAACAGGTTCAAAGAATAGAACCAATTGATCACATACACCTTACTGTATCCATACCGCCAAAAATTTCTGTTTCTGAATTAATGGAGACTCTGAAAAGCAAGTTGGCGATCAAGATGTTGAAGAGCTACCCAAAGTTGAAGCAGAAACCGCATTGAGATTTGTAACTATGACGAAAGACTCTTTATCATCCGAAAAGAAAGGCAAGTATAGCCCCAATAGCATTGCTGCCCTGACGCAGGAAAATGCCTCCAAATCCAATGCCATTGAAATCCCCTCCATCTCGCTTCCCAAAGGAGGTGGTGCGCTAAAAGGCATTGACGAAAAATTCCAGGTTAACGCGGCCAACGGCACGGCAGGTTTCAGCGTCCCCTTACCGGTATCGCCGGCCAGAAACGGATTCTCACCCGGCTTGGCCTTGTCGTATAACTCCGGATCGGGCAACAGTTCGTTCGGGTTGGGATGGTCCGTCGGGCTGACATCCATCCAGCGCAGGACGGATAAGCGTTTGCCCCGTTACCACGACGACGACGTATTCATGTTTTCCGGGGCGGAGGATCTGGTTCCGTTCCTCGAAGAAGTAGCGCCCGGCAATTGGACAGAAAAATCCTGGGAGGTCGGGGATTACCACGTTAAACAATACCGCCCCAGGATTGAAGGCGGTTTTGCGCGGATCGAAAAAATCCAATCCTCTCAACACGGAATCTATTGGAAGGTAACGGCAGGGAACAACGTTGCCACCATCTTCGGAAGAAGCGACCAAGCCAGGATAGCCGATCCTTCCGACCCCTCGCGGGTATTTGAATGGCTGCCGGAATTCAGCTACGACGACAAAGGTAACTGGATTCAATACGTCTATAAATCGGAAAACCTAGAGAATGTAGGCAATGCCGTGCATGAGCGCAACCGCCTCAACGGTCTGGCGCCGTTTACCAACCGCTACCTCAAGCGGGTGCTGTACGGAAACAAACGACCGTACTACGCCAGTCCGGAACAGCCTTATGACCCGCAAGCACTAGCCGACCCGGAACATTTTTTCGAATTAGTCTTCGACTATGGCGAACACGACCCGAAACGGCCTTCGCCGGATGAAGTCCGTTCTTGGGGCTATCGCCCGGATGCCTTCTCGATGTACCGTGCCGGTTTTGAAATTCGCACCAACCGCCTTTGCCGCCGTGTATTAATGTTCCACCATTTTCCGGAGGAAAAACAATGGGACGGTTCGGTGTTTGGGAGAGACTACCTGGTTAGCGCCCTCGATTTGGCTTACGAGCCCTCCTCCGTCAACGGCTCCGGGCAAGCCGAAGTTACTTACCTGAAATCCATCACCCAGTCGGGCTTTGTGCGCAAGGCTGATGGCAGTTATTCGCGGAAATCGCTGCCGCCCATGGAGTTTACCTACCAAAACCTGCAATGGAATACGGAGGTGAAGCTGGTGGACCGCGAACAAATAACCCATGCCCCGGCCGGTTTGGCCGGCAACTACCAATGGGTGGACCTCTACGGAGAAGGTGTATCCGGCATCCTGACCGAACAGGCAGAGGGCTGGTACTACAAGAGCAACATGGGCGACAGGGATGGCGACGGCAAAATACATTTTACTGCCGCCCAACCGGTCATGCCCAAACCTTCCTTCATGGGGCTGTCGGTAGGCGTGTTGTCGCTGCAAGACCTGGAAGCCAACGGGCAAAAACAGGTTGTGGTCAACAGCCCCGGCGTTCAGGGCTACTTCGAGTTATCGAATGGCAATGGCTTCAATCCCTTCCAGGCCTTTGAAGAAATGGCCAATATCGACCTCCGCGACCCAAATACCCGCCTGATCGACCTGAACGGCGATGGGCAACCGGAGCTGGTAATTTCGGAGGAAAATGTATTCACCTGGTATGCCGCCAAAGGGAAAAAAGGCCACGAACGCGCCGAGTTTTCCTTTAAAACCTTTGATGAAGAACACGGCCCCGCCATCCTTTTCGCCGACCAGGAACAAACCATCTTCCTCGCCGATATGACGGGCGACGGGCTGACCGATATCGTGCGTATCCGCAACGGCCAGATTTGCTACTGGGCCAACATGGGCTATGGCCGGTTTAGCGCAAAGATCACCATGAGCAATGCGCCGGTATTCGACCATGCCGACGCCTTCAACCCCCGCTATCTTCAATTAGCCGATGTCAGCGGCACGGGCGCTACCGATATCGTTTACCTGGGAAAAAACAAATTCAAAGCCTACATCAATCTCAGCGGCAATGCCTGGAGCGAGGCGCATGAGATCAACCCCTTCTTTCCCATCGATACCAATGCGCAACTTTCTGTGATCGACTTGCTGGGCACGGGCACGGCCTGCATCGCCTGGTCGTCCGATCTGCCGGGTGAAAGCCATGCGCCCATGCGGTACATGGATCTGATGAGCAGCCGAAAGCCCCATGTGCTGGTGAAATACGTCAACAACCTGGGAAAGGAGACCAGCATGGAGTACCGGAGTTCCACCTGGTACTACCTGAAAGACAAACGGGAGGGAAAACCCTGGATTACCCGCCTGCCCTTCCCGGTGCAGGTGGTGAGCAGAACGATCGTGGAGGAAAAGATTACCAACGTCCGCTTCGCCTCCGAGTACCGCTACCACCACGGCTACTACGACCATCCCGAGCGGGAATTCCGGGGATTTGGAATGGTTGAACAACTAGACACGGAGTTTTACGAAAGTTGGCAGGCGAATAACGCAGGCAATCAATTGGAAAAATCCGAAGCCCTCTACCAGGCGCCCATGCTCAGCAAAACCTGGTTCCACACCGGGGCCTTCCTCGACCGCGAGCTCATCCTGACGCAGTACGAACACGAGTATTGGTTTGAGGAATACAACCGGGCATTTCCGGATAACCCAATCACCGTGCAGGAGCCCGAACTGCAGGATGCCCGGGTGGTGGCTGCTGCGGGTATTCAGGACACCGGGATCATCGAGCGGCTCAGCGATGCAGAGTGGCGGGAGGCCCTGCGCGCCTGCAAGGGCATGGCGCTGCGCCAGGAAATATTTGCCCTGGATGCGCCGCGGGAAAACGCAAGCGATGCAGAAATCCGGCGGCAATGGAAACCTTACTCCGTGGCCACCCACAATTGCCAGGTACAACTCCTGCAGCCCCGCAACGACAGCCCCTACGCCGTATTCATCGTAACCGGGAGCGAAGCCATCAGCATCGGTTATGAACGGGATGAAACCGACCCCCGCATCGGTCACAGCCTGAACATCCGGATCGACGAGTTGGGCAGGGTGCTGGAAGCAGCCGCCGTCGTTTACCCCAGGGTAAAGGAAGTGCCGGACCTGCCGGAAGCGGTCCGGAAAGAACAACAAAAAACGCTGATCACCTATGCCTGGAATACCTTCACCCATAATATCGCCCTGCCGCACCTGTACCGGCTTGGCGGTGGAGTGGAAGCGCAGAGTTTTGAGATCACCGGCCTTTCTAAATCCGGTGCACTGTACCAAGTGGAGGATTTTGAAACTATACTGGGCGCGGGCAGTACCTTCCTGGCTTATCATGAGGAACCCACGGCCGGGCATACCCAGCGCCGTCTGATCGAACACGTCCGAAGCCTGTATTACAATGAAACCCTGGACGGCCCCTTGCCCGCAGGCGCTTTGCCCACCCACGGCATTCCCTATGAAAGCTACCAGCTAGCCTATACGCCCGACTTGTTGCAACAACTGTACGGCGACAAGATACCCGATCCCGATGCAGCCATGACCGAGGGCCGCTTCACCCACAGCGAAGGAGACGGCAACTGGTGGATCCGCTCGGGCATCACCAATTTCATCGTGCAAGGACAAGTCGAAGACTTGGCCGCCGTTAAAAACCGCTTCTTCGCGCCGTGCTCGTACACCGATCCGTTCGGAACCACCACCAAAGTCTTCTACTACAAGGACTATTTTATATTTCTTCAGGCCACCGAAGATGCGCTGGGCAACCATGCACAGGTAGAACGCTTCAACTTCCGTACCCTGGGGCCCATCGCCATGCGGGACATCAACGACAACCTCTCCGCCGTGGTCACCGATGAACTGGGCCTGGTGAAAGCTGCCGCCCTTCTGGGCAAAGACCTGGACGGCGACGGCATCCCGGAACTGGAAATCTGCGATACGCTGGAGGGTATTTCCGAAATCAGCAGTCCTGCCGAACAAGCCGACATCGAGCTCTATTTCCAGACCGAAGCCTCCGACGAACTGGAGTTGATTGCCCGGCGATTGTTGCAAGGGGCCAGTTCGCGGGTATTGTACAACTTTGATCGGTATCGGCAATCCCAAGCCGCCGCTGCTGCAGAACCCAATGACTGCGCCAAAACCCGCCTGCACCCCACGGTTGCCACTTCTATTGTGCGGGAACAACACCACGCGCAAAATCCGGACAGCCCTCTCCAATTGGGCTTTCAATACTCCGACGGACTAGGACGGGTAGCCATGGCCAAAGCGCAGGCAGAACCCGGCAAGGCCAAAAAGCTAGAGTTGCAGCCCGATTGCCGCTACACCGTCACCGAAGTGGATACCGGCGCCCGCCTCCGCTGGATCGGCAACGGCCGCACGGTGCTCAACAACAAGGGCAATCCCGTCAAACAATTCGAGCCTTATTTCTCGGTTACGCCCTTTTATGAAGACGCGAAGGAACTGGTGGAAACCGGGGTCACCCCCATCCTGTACTACGACGCACCTGGACGACTGATTCGCACCGAACTGCCCGATGGTACCTTCACCAAAGTTGAATTCGATGCCTGGCAACAGCGGAGCTACGACCCCAACGACACGGTGATGGATAGCCGGTGGTACACCGACCGCATCAACAACCTGATCGATGCCGAACTTTTAGCCGCTGGAAAAGACCCAGCAAAAGAAAAAACCGCCGCCCAAAAGGCTGCCAAACACCACAACACCCCGGGCGCGCTGCACCTCGACACGCTCGGGCGACCCATCCTAAGCATAGAAAACAACCGCAATGCGGAGGGCCAGGACGAATACTACCACACCCGCGTGGTGCTGGACATAGAAGGCAATGCCCGCCGCGTGATCGACGCCCGCGGCAATACCGTGATGGCCTACGCCTACGATATGCTCGGCCACCGCGTCTATCAAAAAAGCATGGACGCCGGCGAGCGCTGGATGTTCAACAATGTGCTGGGCGTCCCGGTAAAAGGCTGGGACCAGCGGAATCATGTTCTTTCCTATACCTACGATACGCTGCACCGGCCTCTGACCATGCATGTGCTGGGAGGGGACGGAGATCAACCTTTAGACAATACCTACCACCGCGTAGTATACGGCGAATCTTTGCCCGACGCCAAAAAGCGCAACCTGCGCGGGCAGGCATACGAAGTGTACGATACCGCCGGGAAAGTGCAAAGTGCCCTGCTGGACCTCAAGGGCAACCTCCTGGAAGGCAAGCGCCGCTTCGCCCGCGACTATAAAAATGTGGTGAACTGGCAGGAAGACAACCTGGAAACCCCGCTCGAAGCGGAGGCCTTTACCACGCTCACGGAATACGACGCGCTCAATCGCGCCACCCGCGCCACGGCCCCGGACACCAGCGTCACAATTCCGACCTACAACCCAGCCGGGCAGCTGGAAACGATCAGGGCGCTGCTGCCCTCACTTAGCGGCGGCAATCCGCAGGAGCATATTTTTGTGAAAAATATCGACTACGACGAAAAAGGCCGTCGCCAGAGCATCATCTACGGAAACAATGTCAAAACGCAATATACCTACGACCGGGAGACCTTCCGCTTGCAGCGCCTGCTCACCCGAAGGGCGAATAGCGACGTATTGCAGGATCTATCCTACACCTACGATCCGGTCGGGAATATCAGCGAAATAGAAGATGGCGCCGTTCCCGATGTATTTTTCAGGAACAAGAAGGTATCCGGCAGGAACAACTACGTGTACGATGCCCTATACCGCCTCATCGAGGCAAGCGGGCGGGAGCAGAATACCCATTCGCCCAATTTTGATCAATACGACAACTGGAACGATGCGGCGTATATATTCTCCCACGATGCGGGCAATCCCATGGCCATGCGCGAATACACCCAGACCTACCGATACGATGCCGTCGGCAATTTCCTGCAAATGCGCCATTCGGCCGATGGCGGCAACTGGACCCGCGACTACCAGCCGGAAACCGCCAACAACCGGCTGAGAAGCACTACCGTTGGCGGTATGACTTACGAATACCCCCACCACCCTGAGCACTGCTTCATTACTGCCATGCCCCATCTACAGGTGATGCAATGGAACTTTAAAGAGGAACTGCGAGCAGTGGCCCGCCAGCGCCTTGCCAACGGCGGCACTCCGGAGACTACCTACTACGTCTATGACGGCAGCGGCCGGCGCGTGCGAAAAGTGACGGAAAACCAGGCCGCCCCGGGCAATACCCCGGCTCGCAAAAACGAAAGGCTCTACTTAGGCGGTATCGAGATATTCCGGCAAAAGGACGGCTTAGAGCGCAGCACCCTGCATGTTTCGGGCATTGCCATGGTGGATACCCGCAACGAAGTGAACGACGACACCGAGCGCCGCACCATACGCTACCAGTTGGGCAACCATTTAGGCTCCGCCGCGCTGGAGCTGAACGACCAGGCCGAGGTAATCAGCTATGAGGAATACCACCCCTACGGCACGACGGCCTATCAGGCTATGAACAGACAGATTAAAGTAGCGGCCAAGCGCTACCGCTACACAGGCATGGAGCGGGATGAGGAGAGCGGGTTGGAGTATCATTCGGCGCGGTATTATGTGACGTGGTTGGGGCGGTGGGTCAGTGGAGATCCGATTGGGGTAAAAGGGGGGATGAATTTATTTGCTTTTGTGGATTCAAATCCAGTCATCAAGTCAGACAAAAACGGAAATGAACCTACTCCATCTAAAAATGTACCTGAAGTTGGGGAACTTGCCCTTGACCAATATTTAGATGATAGTGGTTATTATGTATTTAGAGATTGGTCAAAAAAAGTTAATGCAGGCGGCTTTGATTCAATAGCATATCATCCCAGGACTAAAGTAGTTTACTGGCTTGATAACAAAGCTTATACTGGGCGAATTAAAGGAGCACCGGCACTTGAAGAAAATTTCGAGCAGAATAGAAGATCTGCAATTGCTTTCTTGGAAACCCAAACGGGGCCAGAGGCTTCCGCCGCATTGCAGGCAATAAGAGAAAGAAGAGAAGTAAGAATGATAGCAAATGGAATGTCAGGGCCAAAAGCCAGGGTTGCAAGGAGGGTATTTGACGCCGGAATAGTTTTTCTAGATGTAACTAAAAAGCAATTTTTTCAAAAGTATGAAACGTATGCTTCATTTATAAGAGGACTAAAGGTAGAAACGTTTGCTCACTCAAGACGCATGCGCCCTAAAAGGCAAGGTGGTTTTGTTAATCTCGGTGTTTTGGGAACTTTAGTTGCAATCGGCATTGCCGGAAGCACGATATTGATGACCGAAAATCAACTTGACGCTGCAATAGATTTAGCAAAATCTGCTGCAACAGATGCTGCCTTATTTGCCATTCTAAAAAAAGTTTCAGGTTCAACTGTTATAGGTATTCTTGTACCTGGAATGTTAGGAATGAAAAGTGACCAAGGTGAGCCAAGCAAAGAAACAATACGACGTAAACAATTATTTGATCTTATCTATCAAGCATATCCAGGTGAATTCACTTGGGGTAGTTATAAAGTTGAATCTTGTATTGATTGGGATTTGCTTGATTTTATGTGTAGTGAAACTAGCGAAGTTGGTCTCTATCCTAGAGACAGGGCAGAACAATATTTTCATCAATTAGAAAGCTTGTTGAAAGACCCATACATATTAGAAGAAGAGCCAAAGTTAGAAGAAGAGCCAAAGCCCCAACCGCGACAGCAAGTTGAGTGGAGTTGTGAGCAAATTAGGGGGCCTGGTGGCATGACTCGATGCTATTAATACAAAAGATCAGAATCAGAGCCCCGCTGGGCGCAAGTATTCGGCCCGCTGGGCCCAAGTGTTCGGAATTTTAAATAAAACGCAATCTGCTCGTGCGTCAGCGACGCGCCATGTACTGTCTTCAGGTCTCTGACCTGTATAAAATACACCCGATAGAAAGCCTTGTGACTATAAACTTCAACCTCAATCAACCTGATAAAACATTTTTAAAGAAAACAAACCCACCCTTCCACCCATGCCTACGCAAAAAAAATACACCATCAAAGGCGTCATCACCGGTCATGACAACCGCCCGATGCAGGGCTTAAGTGTCCGGGCTTTCGACCTGGATCCGAATACTGGCGAAAACCCGCTGGGTAACCCCGTGCAAACCGATGCCATAGGAGGGTATGTCATCAGCTATACGGATCGTGATTTCCGCCCGGGAGGGCGGGAGAGCGGCGGCGCCGATGTGGTGGTGCGAGTGTTCGATACGGCGGGGCATTTGCTGGGCGAATCGCCTCTGCACAAAAATGCCCCGCGGCGCATTACCATCAATTTGAAAATAAACGGTGCTGCGCCGGCGTCTGCTCCCGCTTCTTTTTTGTTCCTCTTGGACAAAAACAAGCCCCTCGACCTGGATGCCCTCCCGGCGGCGGAAAAGGCGGCTGCCAGGGCGCTCTTCAATGAAGCGCTGGCGGAGCATTTGTTGAACACGGCAGGAGAAAACAGGGCCGTGCTCGAACAGGTACTGCGCACAGCCGACATCGATTTCTCCTACGGCGCGTACCTGAACCTGCCGGATTTTTTCGACTCCTTTATCCTGCCCGAAATCAGGAAAATGAAGCTGGATGAACCGGCCGTCGAAAAAATACGCGCCGCCATACAAGCCGGGCCTGCCGGCAAGGTAGAAAACCTGCTGGGATTGGGGGCGGCCATCGGAGATAACCCGGCCATCGGCAAGGCTTACCGCAAGGCGCAAGCCCTGGCCTTCGGCGAAATACTCGGTTTGGCGGCCGGTAAAATAGACAAGCTGAGCGAAAAAGATATCGCTTGGGAAGACGTCACCGAAATGTCGCTCCGGTCAATGGTCGAAGAGGGCATTCTGACCGAAAAGCAAAAAGGCGAAATGTTGTTCTTGTCTGGCCTGAGCCGCCTGACGGGCGACAACATGCCGCTCATCAGGGCGCTGAAAAAGCCGGGTTTAAAAACGATCGACGACCTGGTTGGCATGGAGCAAAGCGACTGGCTAAAACTCCTAACCGGGCACAATATTCCTTTGCCCGCAGGGGCGGCATCGCACGCCGCCTATGCCGAACGCATCAGCCGGAATATCGAACAAAGCTATCCGAGCGCCTGGTTTTTCAGCCGCGTGGTGCATAAAAATCAGGGAGGAACTAACCCACTGCTGAATGCCCTGCGCCGGTTTTTGCAAAACAACCCTTATGTGGACCTGGCGACGACGGATTTCAACGGGCAATACGACCGGTTCAACTGGGAAGGCATCGCAGCGGCCGACCGCCCGGGCGTAAAGAAACAAATGCTGGCTTACCAGCGGGTAAACGCCCTGACGGATCGTTTTGAGGACATCCGCATCCTGCTGAGCAAAGGGCTTGACTCGGCTATGGCTATTGCCCGGATGCCCCTGGAGCAGTTTGCGCAGATGAGTGGCTTGTCTTACGAATCCAGCCGCCTTATCTACGGCCGGGCGATGGAAAAGGCTACCCTCAGCGCGCATTTCCTGGAAGCCTCCCGAAACGCCATGTTCGGAACTTTCAATCAACTCGCCGTTTCCAACCAGGGTCCGGTGCAGGAAATGCTAAAAACCATCGACGGGTTCGACGACCTGTTCGGGAGCCGGCACTTTTGCGCCTGTGCGCATTGCCGTTCCATTTACGGCCCTGCAGCCTATTTTACCGACCTCATGTATTTTGCCGCAAAACACGTTTCAAAAAGGCTGTACGATCCGCTGCGCCCCGCGCATCCCTTGTACCTGAAAAACCGGCGCCCAGATTTGTGGCAGATCCCGCTCACCTGTGCCAATACCACGACCGAGATACCCTATCTCCAGGTCGTAAACGAGGTACTGGAAGCCTATATCCGGCAAGCACAGGGCGCTGAAGACGTCGACCTGCTGATCCACGAAGCCAATACCACTACGACACTGCCGGTAGCCCTGCCGCTCGAAGCGCTGCGCCTGTTTGTCGGCCACTTCAACACCTCGCTTTTCAAGGTGTACCAAACGCTCCGGCTACCGGAAAGCGCCCAATGGAGCGAGCAACTGCGCATTTCTGAAAAAGAACTCTCCCTTATCGCCAATCCCAACCCTGCGGAAGCGCATGCCCGGTTCGGTAATGAACCGCTGGCAGGCATGGAGGTGCAGCGTTTTTTGAAATACGCGCGCATCAGCCGGGCGGAATTGACGGATTTGCTGAATGCCACATTTGCCGACGGCATTTCAGCGGTAAGCGTTCGCATGGAGAAAGACCCGACAGACATACAAAAGTATTCCGAGGTGCTGGACGGCCTCGACGAGCAAAACCTCGATACCATCCACCGCTACCTCCGGCTATGGAAAAAAACAAACTGGAGCCTCCGGGAATTCCATCTCCTGCTCCACAGCCTCAAAAGCGCGGGGTTGCTCAACGCATTGGAGGAAAAGGACGAAGCCGGGGCGCCGAAAGTATTGATCCTGGCAAAGTGGGCCTTTATCGGGGATGCCCTGAAATGCAGCCCGGAAGAACTGGCGGCCCTGATTTTTGAACTTCCCGATATCTCAGTAAAAGAGGGCCGGAAAAGCCTGTTCGAAAGACTTTTCAATACAAAAAAAATCGTAGAAGCCGGCCTCCTGCCGGCAGATAAAACCCAGGATAAGGTCACACCGCTGATCCTGGCCGGCCTGGGCATTTCGGAAGCGGAACTGGGTAGACTTTTCGGCCTGCTGGGCATCGATACAACGGTTGACCAACCGGTCGATAAGACGCTGCTTTCCCGCTTGTATCGCCTGGTCAGGATCGCCCGTGGGTTCAAGTGGAACATCGAGAATCTCGCCGGCGCCCTGGAAATTGTCCTGAACGGCGCCCCGGCGGTCGATGCCGCCCAATTGCTCGCTCTGATCGATTTTCACCGGTGGCTGCAAACGTCTCCCCTGAAAATACCCGATCTGCTTTTTGTTTTGCAAGGAAAGGAAAGCAGCGCCCGTTCGTTCAGGTATGACCTTGCGAGCAGCGCCGCGTCCGTGCTGAGTATTCAAACTGCGGCGGAAAGCGACAAAAAAGAACTGCTGCTGCAACACCTCCGGCAGGCTTTCAATCTGACGGAGGTGCAATTGACGGAAGAATTCCTGCCCCATTTGGTTTCGACCGGCATAGACGATCCAGGAATAGCCACGGCCCTGAACGCCACCTTCACGGACGGAAAAGCCGACCACCCGGAAGATTTCGCCGTGCTGACGGCCTTGATGCGGGAAATGGAACGCGTGAGCCTGCTTTTTGAACGCCTGGAATTCACTCCGGGGGACATTTCCTTTTTCATACAGCAGCCCGGCATATTCGGCATCAACAACCTGAAATCCCTGAGCTTATCCGATATCCGCACAGCGGCGTATTATCGCTCGCTCCTTGCAAATGCGGAAGATGCGGCCAATATCCGGGAATGTCTACTGCAATATCAGACCGATGGAACATTTTCGGACGCTTCCCTGGCTGTCCTCGCAGGCGTTTGGGAAGCGCCGTCCGAAAGCTTGCGTTCGCTGCTTACTACCTTTACCATAGGCCCGTCAGCGCTGGCCGCCGTACAATACTTTCAACAGTTACAGGAGCTAAGCACAACGCTCGGGGTGGATGGGCAAAACCTGGTAAAATTGGGCGGCACCACCTACGAAGGGACGGCTGTTGCCCGCGAGGTGGCGCTGGGCGCTTTTGCCGCCAAATATCCGGATGAAACGGATCGTGCGGAAAAACTGGAACCGTACTTCGACAAGCTCAACACCCTCCGGCGGGATGCTTTATGCGATTTCATCATCGGGGAAAAAACGCCGCTTGCCTTCGAAGACCGCGCCGCGCTTTACGAATTCTTCTTGCTCGACGTGGAAATGAGCGGCTGTTTCCGCACCTCGCGTCTGGTGGCCGCCATTACCAGTTTGCAATTATACATACATCGTTGCTTAACCAACCTGGAGCAAACTGACCTGAACGTAAGTCCCGGCGTGGAGCCGGTGAAAGTCAATCCGGCCTGGATTCCCCAAATCGAGTGGGAGTGGCGGAAAAATTACAGGGTTTGGGAGGCCAACCGGAAGGTGTTCCTGTATCCGGAGAACTGGATCGACCCGGCATTGCGCGACACCAAAACGCCGCTGTTCAAGGAACTGGAGGATGAGCTGTTGCAGGAAAATATCACCCAAGAGTCGGCGGAAGCGGCATACAAGAAATACCTGTCGCAATTCAGCGAACTCGCCAAACTGAGGTATGCAGGCGCCTATTATTACAGCAAACCATCTGACTTTAATTTTTGGAACCTGGGGTCGAAACCGGCGAAAAGTCATTTTATTTTAAAATCGTTTTTACCCGGCAAAGAGTCGGAGAAAAGCGAATATTACCTGTTTGCCCGGACGCATGTCGATCCATACCAATATTATTACCGCACCTACAATCCGCACAAACAGGTCTGGAGCCATTGGACCAAAATGGAGTTGGCTATTGAAGCGGAAGAGATTTCCGCTTTGATGTACAATGGGCGGCTGTATGTTTTTTGGACGGAAGTGCAACGGCGGGAGATAAACAATATTACAGAGGGCAATGCCACCTCCGGCGGATCTGTTTTTAAAATATTTACCAAATATTCTTTCTTAGACGAGAAGGGAACGTGGAGTCCGCCGCAGAGAATATATGCAGGCTTTATCCATGCATCAGACGATGCTGTGTTTAAGAGAGTACTGAAGGATGGGAGTGTTCCAAGCCTACCGGAGGAAAAGAACAAAAGGAAGGATTATGTTTTTGAGCAGTTTGAAAAAGGCGTTTTTAGAAAACCCTATGCCAGAATCGTGCAAAATGAAAGAAACTCGCCTTTGGAGCTGTCGTACATTTGGTCACAGGAGCAGGGAGTTCCGCAGGTTGATTATTTCGCTTTCGATGATTCTGAGTTTCGTTTTGATTTAGGCTCCTGGGATATCACTATCGGAATATCAAAAACGAAGTTTGACATTACCGACAATCAATTTGAGCATGTTGTAATCGAGAAAAAAGTTAATTTTAAAATTGAGGGGTATAATACGAATCCTAATCCGGCGAAAATAGATTCGACAATAACACTCATCAGCCCTTCGCATTGTATTATCCATGTTAAGGGGAAGGTTTCCGTATATACGGGTTTCAATCAAATTTCCATTTTGTCCGTCGATTTTAATTTCTCAGCACCGGTTTATGCCAAAACGTACCCTTCAACAATCCATACTTCGCATTTTAGTTTGTCCCTGTCGCAAAACAGCTTCACCAATGTTAGCGATGACGATATCGTAAAAACGGCTGATAAAATGGATAATTCCACATCGGCTTTTCTGAAAAAAGAATATGAACTTGCGTATTCGGGAAACGGTGACTTTGCGCATTATGTCGAAGACGGAAGCAAGGGCTTTACCCAGGTTTGGCGAAAAATCGTCCAAATCAAAGAAGGAGACGGCCATTTATACTTGCCGGGGAAAGGCCAATTACTGCAAGTAGAGCCGCTCACGACCATTCTGACCGACGAGCTGACCGAAATTCTGCACAACAAGGGTTTGAAGCAATTTCTTTCCCTACAAACCCAGACCTTGTCCAATCCCCTGGGCCAACAATTCGACATGAAAGGCCCTTATGGCGAATATTACTGGGAGTTGTTCTTTCATATCCCCTTCCTGATCGCCAACCATCTAAACGCCAATCAGAAATACAAGGAAGCCAAATGGTGGTACGAGCGCATTTTCAATCCGACCGCGGAAGAGACTCCCTCCGATCAAACACCGTCTGACCACAACTGGCAATTCCGTGAGTTCCGGGGACTTGGCGTGGAAAAACTCAAGGATATCCTGACCGATAACGCCGCCATTACGGCCTATAAAAAAGACCCGTTTGATCCACACGCCATAGCACGACTGAGAACCGGCGCGTATCAGAAAGCCATTGTCATGAAATACATCGACAATCTGCTGGATTGGGGCGACGAGCTATTTGCGCAGGACACCCGCGAGTCCATCAACGAGGCCTTTATGTTGTACCGATTGGCAGCTGATCTTCTTGGAGAAAAGCCGGCTGAATTGGGGCAATGCGAAACAGCCGATGAAAACGCCCTCACATATGGCGCCCTGGAAGGACAAATCGGCGCCGGGTCGGAGTTCCTGATCGCCCTGGAGAATGCGGCGATGGTGATTCAACACGATTATGAAAACAATGTAAAGCCTGTTATTACCTCCAAACACCTGGCTACTACCTTGCACAACCTGAACCTGGTTCCTCCTGCCGCCAGCCTGAAAAAGATCGCTGCAAATGCCGCCCATACTAAACTTACGGATTTTTTCACCCCGTCAAACGGCGGGGTAACATCGCCCTCGCCGATTATCCCCATTGCAAAAGGCACTAACCGCGACCGCATTGCCAAATACGCCGATCTGGTTGCCATGGATGATCTGTGGGAAAATACGAGGGTAAAATGGGAAGATGCCGATGCAGTCAACACTGAAGACCTCACCCCGGAGGAGCCGCCCGCGGAACCCGCCACAGAAATCGTCAACGAAGGCATATTGGCCTTTTGCATACCCCACAACACCGACCTTCTGGCGTATTGGGACCGGGTAGAAGACCGGATGTACAAGATCAGGAACTGCATGAATATCAGTGGTGTGCGCCGCAGTTTGGCGCTGTTCCAGCCGCCCATCGATCTTGGGCTTTTAGTGCGGGCAAGGGCAATGGGTTTGAGTTTGGAAGAGGTGTACAGCCTGGCTACGGCCCCGGCAAATATCCCGCTTTACCGGTACGAAATCCTGATCCAAATAACCAAGCAGTTCACCCAGACGGTGCAATCTTTCGGCGGCGCCCTGCTCAGCGCACTGGAGAAAAAAGATGCCGAAGAGTTGACTTTGCTGCGATCGGTACAGGAGCAAAATATTCTGAAGCTGACCCGGGAAATCAGGAAAAACCAGATCAAAGAGGCGCAGCATCAATATCAATCGATGGTAGAAGCGTTTGTTAATGTGCAGAACCGGATTGATTATTATCAGGGGTTGCTTGATACGCCGAGAAATTCTTGGGAAATAACTCAAGAAATCAGTAAGCATACAGCAAATGCGACAACTATTGCGGGAGCAATTTTTATGGCCCTTTCCTCAGGTTTTGATATGGGGCCACAAATTGTAGGATTCTCCTTTTCGACACCACTTTTTAGTCTTTCAAGCTCAACTCAAAAGCAAGGTTTACATCTTCAGGATATTGCCAGTTCATTACATGGCTTGTCCGATTCTATGGGATTAGAAGCAAATTTCCAACGCCGCGAACAAGACTGGAAATTCCAGTTAACCTTGGCCGAACAGGAGAAAAAACAATTGGAGCAACAGCTTCTCGCCGCTGAAATCCGCCAAAACATTGCCGAAAAAGAGCTGGAAATCCACGAAAAAACCATTGAGCAGGCGAAGGAACTATACAGCTTCTACAAGGATAAATTCACCAATCTGAGCCTGTACAATTTCCTGGCCAGCCAGCTCACCCGCCTGTACCGCCAGGCCTATCAAATGGCTTTGGAAATGGCGCAGAAGGCAGAGCGGGCCTATCAGTTTCAGCGCGAGGATGGAATGAGCTTCCTCGGCAACCGGCATTTTGAAGCCGACCGGGCGGGCTTGTTAGCCGGGGAGCGATTGTTGTTGGACCTTCAGCGGATGGAAGCAGCATTTATCGACAACAATACCCGCGAGTTCGAAATGACCAAACACATCTCCCTTAAACTATTGGATCCGCACGCGTTGTTACTACTCAAGGCGACCGGGAAGTGCGAACTGACCCTCCCCGAATGGCTATTCGACCTCGACACGCCGGGGCATTACATGCGTCGGGTCAAAAACATCAGCTTGTCCATTCCCGCGATTGCGGGGCCTTACACCAGTATCAACTGTACCTTGGCCCTGAAAAGCAGTACCATCAGGAGAACTCCCTCCCTGATTGACGGCGAGTACAAGCGCCTGGACGCAGAAAAGGAGAATCGGTTTGTTGACTATCCTGGCCCTATTCAGCCAATCGTAACCAGTAGTGCCCAAAACGACGGAGGCCTGTTTGAAATCAACTTCCGGGACGAGCGTTACCTGCCATTCGAAGGCCACGGAGCCGTAAGCACCTGGAGGCTTGATTTGCCTTTGGATTTCCGCCAATTTGACTACAATACCATCACCGACGTCATTTTGCACCTGCGGTACACGGCACGGCCAGGCGGCAGCGAATTGGCTGGAAAAGCCACAGAATATATTAGAGTTGTTGCGACATGATTATCAATCAGATAAGCAAAAATTCCAAATTCCGGCACAAATTCCGGCGACCAGATTGTAAAGGGCAATATTTCGACACCGCAACCGATCTGACAGAAACCTGTAG
>JBAQQB010000063.1:0-3395 GCA_049306275.1 Saprospiraceae bacterium
AGGCTCTTTATCCGTTTTGCTCAGACAGTAGCCAGCCCATGCCAGGTCCGCAGGAGCCGGAACATCGAAGGGGGCTTCATTCCAGCCGGTTTCTTGACGGCAAACCGGCTAAGGCCGGGAGGGTATATAGCCCATATTTTGAAATCGGGGAGCTATTCTTAGTGCATTCCATAGTACCCAGATGAGACAGGATTGGACAGGATTGTTTGGGGGGTGTGCGTTACTGAGTCTTAGGGTTTTATTGATGCCTTGGAGGTGACTTCGGCAGATGACTTCGGAGAAGTCACATGTTGGTAGCACGGGTGCGTTTTTTGTTTTTGACGACCTCGGAGAGGTCGTACGGGGAGGCTAGTGTAGCGCCTTGATGTTTTTCTAAAAAATTAACACATTGTGTAAATTAAAAATAATACCTTTGTGTGAAAATTACGTTTAAAGACAAGAAACTGCGAAAAGCCGCTGTCAGCCTGAAGCTGCTGATACAAGTTTACGGGAAACGAAGGGGGGAACTGCTCAAAGTCCGCCTCGACGACCTTCTGACGGCTGAAACACTGGAAGATGTCCGCTATTTGCCTGGGCATTACCACGAATTGACCCAGGACAGGAAAGGCCAATGGGCCTGCGATCTGGACCAACCCTACCGATTGATCTTTACACCGCATGAAGGTCCTATCCCGGCTAATGAAGACGGCCAGTATCTCTGGATCGAGATCAAAGGCGTAGAGATCATCGAAATCACCGACTATCACTGAGAAAACCAAGCCCCATGTGCCCCGCTAAAGCAAATCAATACTATCCGGAGACCGTTACCCACCCTGGCGAAACCCTGAGGGAAAAGCTGGAAGAACTGGAAATGGGCTCCAAAGAGTTTGCCATCAGGACAGGTAAACCGGAAAAAACCATTTCGGAAGTGCTCAATGGCAACAGCTCCATTACCCCGGAAATGGCCGTGCAGTTTGAGAAAGTGCTCAAAATACCCGCACAGTTCTGGTTGAGGAGGCAAGCCCTCCACGACGAATCCATCGCCCGGCAAAAGCAGAAGCTTACGATCGAAAATGCCAAAGAGTGGGTCCGCCAGTTTCCCTATGCCATCATGGCAAAATGCGGGTGGGTGCCTGATACATCAAAATTAGAAGAGAGGGTCGACGCGCTGTTTAACTTTTTCAGGATATCTACCCATACAGCCTGGGAGGATTATTACCTCTTACAAGCAGTAAAGGGCTCTTTTCGCATCTCCCTCAAACACGCCCAGTCTCCCTACGCACTCTCAGCCTGGTTGCAGCATGGCGAGAATCAGGCCAGGGAAATCCAGGCACCCGGCTACGACCCAAAAAAGCTCAAAGCTATTCTTCCCGAACTCAAAGCCATCATGGCCGAGCAGCCGGATGATTTCTTTCAGAAAATACAAGCGCTCTGCCTGACAGCCGGCGTTAAGGTGGTCTTTACTCCCGCCCTCAAAGGCGCTCCCATCAACGGTGCGGCGCGCTGGATCGAGGGCAATACCGCACCGCTTATCCAGCTTTCTTCCCGCTACAAGCGCAACGACGTCTTCTGGTTCTCCTTCTTCCATGAGATCGGCCATATCCTGCTGCATGGCAAAAAGGATATCTTCCTGGAAGACGGCGGCTACGACGAGCAGGATATGGAGAAGGAGGAAGAAGCCGATGCTTTTGCCGTAGAATGGACGCTTCCCTTGAAGCAGGAGGCCATTCTCCGTGAGGCGCTCCCGCTGACCGAGGCTCAAATTCTGGCGTTCGCGCGCGAGTGGGGCACTCACCCGGGCGTCATCGCGGGGAGGCTGCATTATCTGGAACTCGTTCCGCACAGCGCATTTACGCAGTTTTTTGTGAAGCTGGGGGCTGAGGACTTTGGGTTAAAAAATGAATAGTCAGATAAATAATCCGTAAGCCAAACAACCTTATTTCCCCATGTCGGTCAAATGGCATTGCAATTGTGTCGACGCTGTCGGCACAATTGAGATGGTCGCAGAAGTCGCATGCTGGTGGGCTGGGTCGCAAGGGTTGTGTAGTGTCGAAGTCCTCTTCGACACATGCCGCGTTTATTAGCACAATGTAATGCTTAGCTTGAAACGTACTTTTTCCTTGTTGAAAAAGTACCAAAAAAACAAGGCTTTCGCCGCTTTGCCTAAAACCGGCCTACATTCCGCCGGGCTGGCTAAACTCGCACGGATTGTTGAAAGGAAGCCCTGTTTCCGTTTTGCTCAAACAGTAGCCAGCCTGAATCAGGTCCGCGGGAGCCTGTATGACGGAGTGGGCTTCATTCCAGCCGGTTTCTTGACGGCAAACCGGCTAAGGCCGGAAGGGTATAGCCTATATATTTTGAAATCGGGAAGTAATTCTCAGAGCAATCCTCAGCACCCAGGTTAGACAGGATTGGACAGGATGGCGCCGGATATCGACAGGGTTGTTTTTTGGGATACGATCAAAGGTTCTTGGCGCATGGGCAGGCAAGCTACGCTCCATGTTCCTCAATGAGCGCTAAAACTTCCCGATGAAGCTCGGGGAGATAATTGACAATGATCCCCCACATGATCTCTTCAGAAACATTGTCATAGACGTGGCTGATATGGTTTCGGAAATCCACGATCTTTCGGGCATTTGAAATGGCAATATCAGGCTGCTGCTTCAGGATGCGATTTACCGCCTCACCGATGATCTCAAACTCTCTTTCCACGGCTTTCCGCATCATTCTATCTGACAGGAAATCCTCGAAGGTGGGTTCTTCACCCAAATAACGCCGGATCGCCTCAACAGAGACCTGCACATCAAGCAGCCACTTCAGAATCTTCTTTCTCATACAAAAGGGCTCTGTGTTGACGAATACTCTCAATCAGGACCGGGTTTGTAAGATCCTTTTCAATCACGAGGTCGATTTCCCTGGACAGGAGTTTGCGCAGGCTTTCCAGCAGGGAAAAATAGTTGTCGCCATATTCCAGAAGGGGCACCTCATCGAATGAAACGAGAAAGTCGATATCGCTGTCAGGCCGGAAATCGGCAGCCAGTACCGAGCCGAAGGCGAAGAGCCTCAAGACGCGATGCTTCCTGCACAGGGCTTTGATCTGCCTGAGCTGGCTTGCGGGGATACGCTTTTCCAAAAGAGATTGGGTCATGAGGAAGCTTTTTGGAACAGAATACTGCATCGCAAATTACGGAAAATAACGCGGGGAGGCAAGAGAGACAGGATTGGACAGGATGGCGCCGGATCGTCAGGATTGTTTTTAGTGTAGTGTCGAAGTCCTCTTCGACACATGCCGCGTTTATTAGCACAATGTAATGCTTAGCTTGAAATGTACTTTTTCCTTGTTGAAAAAGTACCAAAAAAACAAGGCTTTCGCCGCTTTGCCTAAAACCGGCCTTCATTTCGCCTGGCTGGCTAAA
>JBAQQB010000064.1:0-29695 GCA_049306275.1 Saprospiraceae bacterium
AACGCCAATTCAAAACAAAATATCTTCGCCGCCGAAGGCGGCAAGGTGTGCTGAATAAAAACCCCAAAAATTAAAAACCACAAATTAGAGCAGAGCCCTAATTTGTGGAAAGAGCGATTGCCCGGAAGGCAAATCGTGGTAATGCTCAGCCCTGGGCCTTGTCTTCCAGGTACTTGATGGCATCTCCAACCGTTTGGATCTTTTCAGCATCCTCATCGGGAATGGAAATGTCGAATTCCTTTTCGAACTCCATGATCAACTCAACGGTATCGAGAGAGTCCGCGCCGAGGTCATTTGTGAAGCTGGCTTCGGGGGTAACTTCATCTTCTCCTACACCCAGCTTGTCTACGATAATTCTTTTTACATTTTCTGCAATGCTTGACATAATCGTTTTGCTTTAAGATAGTTAAAAAACGACACGCAAATAAAGTGATAAGTCGTTTGATAACCAAAGTATTTACCAACTTTTTTAACCACAGCCCCCTCAGCCCTTAATCCAAAAAGCCCCTTATCTGTTAACATTTAGCCACTTCGTCTGGCCTTCGCTTGCTAATTATTTCGGAGCACTGTACATTTACAGGATATTTAATGTAAAAAATACACTTAGTGGGCAGGTAGCCCGCTTATCCAAATGCACCCTTTATGAAAGCGCTTAAACATCAAAATACCAAAATCGTGGCCACCGTAGGCCCCGCCAGCAATACCTTCGACAAACTCCTCGAACTGGCCCGCGCCGGCGCCGATGTATTCCGGCTCAACTTTTCCCACGGCACGCACGCCGACCACCAACAGGTGATCGAACACATCACACGTATCAACAGCAAGCATGGCTTCCACATTGGCATCCTAGCCGACCTGCAAGGGCCCAAGCTCCGGGTGGGCAAGATTGAAAACGACGGGCTGGAACTGGTGGAAGGCGATATCGTGCACTTCGTCAACAAGGAATGCATCGGCACCAAGGAGGCGATATATATGAGCTACCAGAAGTTCCCCAAAGACGTCAAAGCTGGCGAACGCGTATTGCTCGACGACGGCAAACTGGTCTTCGAGGTACTGGAGACCAACCAGACCGACACCGTCAAACTCAAAGTCGTCTTCGGAGGCCTCCTCAAATCCAACAAGGGCGTCAACCTCCCCAATACGAAAGTTTCCCTGCCCTGCCTGACCAAGAAAGACCTGCAGGACCTAGACTTCATCCTCACCCAGCCCGTCAACTGGATCGCACTGTCGTTCGTGCGCTCGCCCAAAGACCTCAAAGACCTGCAAAAGCGCATCGAGGCCAAGAACCACCCCGCCAAGATCATCGCCAAGATCGAAAAACCGGAGGCGGTCAAAAATATCGATGGCATCATCAAAAACACCAATGCGGTCATGATCGCCCGGGGCGACCTGGGCATCGAAATGCCCATGGAGCAACTTCCCGTCATCCAGAAGGAGATCGTCAGAAAGTGCATGCAAAGGGCCAGACCGGTCATCGTTGCCACCCAGATGATGGAAAGCATGATCAACGCGCCCACGCCCACCCGCGCAGAGATCACCGATGTAGCCAACGCCGTGCTCGATGGCGCCGACGCCGTCATGCTCAGCGGCGAAACCGCCGCCGGCGCCCACCCCGTAAAGGTGGTCGAAGCCATGAACAAAATCATCGACGAAGCCGAAAAGAACTACCGGTTCATGAGCTTCCGCCCTACCCCCTCCAAGTTGTCGCGCACCTTCCTCTCCGATGTCGTCTGCTTCAACGCAGCCCGCACAGCCGACGAAATCGACGCCAAAGCCATCGTCGGACTCACCAGCTCGGGCTATACGGCCTTCAAAGTCTCCAGCTTCCGGCCCAAAACCGATATCTTCATCTTCTCCGACCGCATGCACATGCTCTCCACCCTCAACCTGGTCTGGGGCGTGCGCTGCTTCCACTACGACAAGTTCACCACCACCGACGAAACCATCGTCGACCTGACCACCATGCTCAAAAAAATCGGCAAGGTCAATACTGGCGACTACGTGGTCAATACCGGTAGTATGCCCCTCCACCGCCGCTTCCGAACCAATATGATGAAGGTCACTGAGGTGGAATAGCGGCAGGCAAAGCCGAAAATTGAGGGGAGAATTTTACCTTTGCCTTCAACAATCACCAATCACTATGAAGATTATCATCCCCATGGCTGGCCGCGGCTCCCGCCTCCGGCCCCATACCCTGACCATCCCGAAGCCCCTGCTCCCCATCGCGGGCAAGACCATCGTTCAGCGCATCGTGGAAGACCTCGCCGATTCCATGGCTGAAAAGATCGACGAAATCGCCTTCGTCATCGGCGATTTCGGCAGGGAAGTCGAAGCGCACCTGCTCTCCATCGCCAGCCAGCTGGGCGCAAAAGGTCATATTTTCTACCAGGACCAGCCACTTGGCACCGCCCATGCCATCCTCTGCGCTCAGGAATGCCTCAAAGGCCACTGCCTCGTAGCCTTCGCCGACACCCTCTTCCAGGCCAACTTCTCCGTCGACCCCAATGAAGACGGGGTGATATGGGTAAAAAAGGTGGAAGACCCCACAGCCTACGGCGTCGTCAAGACCAACGACCAGGGCATCATCACCGAATTCGTGGAGAAATCGCCGGTGTTTATCTCCGACCTCGCCATCGTAGGCATCTACTACTTCAGCGACGGGGAAAACCTGCGCCGCGAACTGCAATACCTGATCGACCACGACATACGCGACAAGGGCGAATACCAGCTCACCTCCGCCCTCGAGCACATGAAGCAAAAAGGCCTCCGCTTCCGCGCAGCCACCATCGACGAATGGCTCGACTGCGGCAACAAGAACAACATCATCGATACCAACCAGCGAATCCTGGCCATCAAACACCAGAAAGACAACGCCATCTCCGCCGAAGCCCACGTCGAACACGCCGTGATCATCCCGCCCTGCTACATCGGCCCGGGCAGCAAGGTGCGCAACTCCGTCATCGGCCCCTTTGTTTCCATCGGCGACAATTCCCGAATAGAGAACTCCGTTATCAAAAATAGCGTTATTCAAAGTCATACCCACATCGCCGACGCACACCTCAGCGATTCCATGATCGGCAACCACGTGGAATACCGGGGTAGCAGCTCGGACCTGAGCCTGGGCGACTATTCAAAGCATACTTCATGACCCTTTCCGCAAAATGCGCGCTCCTCTTCCTGATCCTCCCCTTCCTCCTGCAAGCTCAGGACGACGGCCGTTTTTCCGAAAAAGAAATCAAAAGCCAGGAGCTCTTCATCGAAGCCAATAAGTACCGCCTGCTGGGCAACCAGGAAAAGGCCGTCGAAACCTTCAAGGAGATCCTGAAAAAAGACCGCCAACACCACGCCGCCGCATTCGAACTGGCGCGCATCTACGCCGAGCAGAACAACAACAGCGAAGCCCTCACCCTTGCCAAACAAGCAGCTGCGGCCGAGCCCGGCAATACCTGGTACCAGCGTTTCCTGGCCGACATGTACCAGCGCGGCAATATGTTCAAGGAGGCCGCCGCCATCTACGAACAGCTGACAACACAAAACCCCGCCGACGAGTACAACTACCTCAAGTGGGCTTACTTCCTCGTGCAGGCAGGCCAGACCGAACGCGCCCTCCAGGTCTACAACAACCTCGAAGCCCGCACCGGCGTCAACGAAGAATTGAGCCGGCGCAAACACTCCCTCTACCTCGGCGCCGGCGATTCAGCCAATGCCGAAAAGGAACTGCTGCGCCTCTGCGAGGCCTTCCCCGGCAACACCGACTACCTCCACCTGCTCGCCGGCTTCTACCGGCAAGCCGGCAACAAGGAATCCGAGCGCGCTACCCTGGAAAAGATCCTCGCCATCGAACCCAACGATTCCAAAGCTTTCTTCGCCTTGTCCTCCATCGACAGCCCTCAGCCGGGCGACGCCGCCTTCGTGCAGAGCCTCGAACCGCTGTTCCAGAACCCACAGGTAGGCGTCGATGAAAAAATCAAGCCCATTCTCCCTCTCGTACAAAAAGCGGCCGCCACCAGCGACGAGGCCCTGGCAGCAGAACTGCTCCGCCTCGCCTCCATCCTCGACCGGGTGCACCCCGGCCAGGCAAAGGTCTGCGCCCTCAACGGCGACCTCCTCTACCTCAGCGGCGAAAAACACAAGGCCCTGGAACGCTACAAGCAGGCCGTCGAACTCGACGAAACGGTCTTTACCGTATGGGAACAACTCTTCAGACTGGCCTACGAAACCGGAGATGTCACTGCCCTGGCTTTCTTCACCGAAAAAGCTATGGATATTTTTCCCAACCAGGCCCTGGTCTACTACTTTAACGGAGTGGCCCACAACCTGCAAGACGCCCCCAAGGACGCTGTCTCATCCCTCGAACAGGCCCTGATGATGTCGGGACGAAACAATGCCCTCAAAGCCCAGGTGCTCGCCCAGCTCGGTATCGCACAACAGGCGGCAGGCGATGAAGCCGGAAGCGGCCAGGCCCTTCAGCTAGCCCTGCAATTGGCGCCCGAAAATCCCGGGGTCGAAAGCGCCCACGGCCGGGTTTTCTACAAGCGAAAAGATTATACAAAGGCCGGGCAGTGGTTCAACAAGGCATTGCAGCACGGCGGCGACCAGGACCCTCACACCCTCGAATATTTCGGCGACCTCCAATTCCAGCTCCAGGCCGTCGATCAAGCCGTCGAATACTGGCAAAAAGCCCAGGACCTCGGCTATTCCTCACCCAAACTGGAAAAGAAAATCGCCGACCGCAAGCTTTATGAATAAAGGCCTCCTCCTCTTCCTGATCCTCCTGACGGCCAGCAGCTGCGGCATCTTTCGCAAAACAACGGCCGAAGGCGCGCTGCCCGAACGCAACGCCAAATTCCTGCTCAAAAAAATGGCGCAGCAACAGGTCAGCGCCGACTGGTTCAGCTCCCGGGCAAAAATCAGCTATGAAGACGATGAACTCGCCGTCTCCGCATCCGCCAACATCCGCATGCGCAAAGACAGCGTCATCTGGGCCAACATCAAAAAACTCAACATCGAAGCCGGCAGGGCTCTAATCCGCCCCGACTCTTTTTTCGTCATCGACCGCATCAACCGCCAGTATACGCGGCAACCCGTTAGCGATATCGCCAACATGCTCCAACTGCCCGCCAGCTTTGAGCTGCTGCAAACCATCCTGCTCGGCAACCCCTTCTTTTTTACCACCGACCTCCAGGTAGCGATCGAAGGCCCCAACTATTCGCTCAGCGGCGAAGACAACCGCTTCTCCACCACCTACCTCCTCGACGGCCGGGATTTTCTGCTCAAGAAGATCGCCGTTTCGGAAAAAGAAAGCGGCAGAACCGTGGAAATGGAACTGTCGCAATACGGCCCTCTCGACAAAAAGCAAAAATTTTCCTATATTCGTATATTGAGGATGGATAGTCCGGAAACCGGACCCCTCCAGGTCGAAATCGAATTTTCAAAAGTAGAGCTCAATATCCCCAAGAACATTGAATTTGAAATCCCTAGCCGGTATACCGAAATCAATTAGCCTGAAGGCGCTGCTGCTCATCGTCCTTGCCTTGCTTCCCCTGGCAGTTTTCTCCCAGGACCGCCAGATACTGGAAGACAAAAGGAAGAAGCTCATCGAGGAGATCCAGCAAACAGAACAGCTGCTGCAGGAAACAGTCAAATCCAGAGAAACGGCCCTGCTGCGGTTTAATACCCTGCAGGAACAAATCCGCAAACGCAGGCTCCTCATCCAGACCCTCGAAGCCGAAGTGGGGCTCGCCGACGGGAACCTGTCCCAAATCCAGAACGTCATCCAGTCGCTGCAATCCGATATCGACAAACTCTTCCGGGAATATGCGCAGATGGCACGCGTGGCCTACCGGCAGAAGCTGTCCATGGGCCGGCTGGTATTCCTCCTTTCCGCCAAAAACTTCAACGAGGCCTTCCGCCGCTGGCAGTACCTGCGCCAGTACGACCAGTACCGGCAAAAACAGGCCCACCTCATCCAGCAAACCCAAGCCTCCCTGACCACCCAACTGGGCGAACTCGAAGCCCGCAAAAGGGAAAAACAACTGCTCCTGGGCAAAGCCCAAAACCAAACCGGCAGGCTGGAGATCGAACTCGAAGAAAAGAACAAACTGGTCAAAACCCTCAAATCCGACGAAAGCCGGCTAGCCAGCGACCTCAAGCAAAAACGCACCGCCCACGAACAGCTCAACTCCGCCATCGAGAAGATCATTCGCGAAGAAATGGCCAAGGCCAGAAAAGCCGAACGCAAAGAAGAAACCAAAGCGGAAGTCACCGCCGCCAGAGAGGCTTCCTCCAGCTTCGAACAACTCAAGGGCAAGTTCCTCTGGCCCGTTACCAGCGGCGTCATCACCGGCCACTTCGGCAAACAGGAACACCCCACCCTCAACCGGGTGTACATCACCAACAACGGTATCGACATCCGGACCGAGCTCGACGCTCCCGTCTTCGCCATCTATCAGGGCGAAGTGGCCGGCGTGCAGTTCATCCCCGGCTATAGCAGCTACATGGTCATCATCCGCCACGGCGCCTACTACACCGTCTATTCCAACCTCGAAGAAGTCGGCGTGCAGCGGGGGCAACAGGTCAAAACCCGCGACCCCATCGGCAAGGTGCGCACCGACCCCAAGACCAACGCGGCGGAAGTGCATTTCGAAGTATGGAAAGAAAAAAACAGAATGAACCCAACCGAGTGGCTGAAACCACGTTAACAATACAACACAACCGCAAGCAGCATGGGAAACGATTGGAAATTAGGCGAGAAGCGGCAAAACGGACTTAAAAAAGACGCCGAATACGCAGTGCTCGTGGGTATCATCACCCCCGAGCAAACCGAAGAACAGGTCACCGAATACCTCGATGAGCTCGAGTTCCTGGCCCTCACCGCCGGCGCTATCACCGTCGAGCGGTTCGTGCAGAAACTCACCCGCCCCGACCCCCGCTTTTTTATCGGCAGCGGGAAGGTCGAAGCAATCAAACAGTTCCTCGACCGCCACGAAGAGATCAACGCCGTCATCTTCGACGACGACCTCTCCGGCAAACAGGTCAACCTCCTGGAGAAAGAACTCAAGGTCAAAATCGTAGACCGCTCCAGCCTCATCCTCGACATCTTCGCCTCCCGCGCCCAAACCGCCCAGGCCAAAACCCAGGTCGAACTGGCCCAGATGCAGTACCTCCTGCCCCGCCTCCGCGGCCTCTGGACCCACCTCGAACGCCAACGGGGCGGTATCGGCATGAGGGGACCCGGTGAAAAGGAAATCGAAACCGACCGCCGTATCGTGCGCGACAAGATCGCCCAACTCAAGAAAAAACTCGAGAAGATCGACCAGCAGAACATCACCATGCGCAAGCAAAGGGGCGCGCTCATCAGGGTATCCCTCGTCGGCTACACCAACGTCGGCAAGTCCACCCTCATGAACCTGCTGACCAAGTCAGACGTCTTCGCCGAAGACAAACTCTTCGCCACCCTCGACACCACCGTCAGAAAAGTAGCCTGGGACAATACGCCCTTCCTCCTCTCCGACACCGTGGGCTTCATCCGCAAACTGCCGCACCACCTCGTAGAAAGCTTCAAATCGACCCTCGACGAGGTGCGCGAAAGCGATATCCTGGTCCACCTCGTCGACATCGCACACCCCTACTTCGAAGACCAGGTCCGCACCGTGGAGGAAACCCTCCGCAGCCTGGAGGTCATTGACAAACCCACCCTCCTGGTGTTCAACAAAATGGACCTCTACCGCGATCGCTACTACGACAAACTCCTCGACCACGAAGGGAAAATGGAGATAGAGACCAACCTCAAAGCCCAACTCAGCCGCGAGTTCAACTACGAAAACGCCTTCATCTCCGCCTCCACCCGCGAAAATATCGACGAATTGCGCCAAAAGCTCATCCGCATGGTGCGCGCACAATACCTCGTCAGGTACCCGCATGAGGTGCAGCAATGGCAATGAAATCAGTTTATAAACAATAAACTTGCCCCATGGAATCTATCTTCACACAATACGCCCGCCTGCTTGTAGACTACTGCCTCGAAATCCGGGAAGGCGACTGGTTCTACATCCAATCCACTACCCTGGCCGAGCCGCTGGTGCGCGAGGTGTACCGACTGGCCGTGCGCAAAGGCGCCCACGTAGAGGTCGATCTGGCTTTCTCCGAAAAAGGCCGCATATTCATGGAAGAGGCCGGCGAAAAACAATTGCAGACGCCCCCGCCCCTCTACAAACAGGCCATGGAGTCTTTCAACGCCTATCTCCACATCCGCGCCCCCTTCAACCTGCGGGAAGACCAAAGCGTAGACCCCGAGAAAATGAAGGTCCGCCAACAGACCATGGCGCCGGTGCAGAAAGCCTACTTCGAGCGCACCGCTACGCGCGAGCTGCGCCGCAACCTATGCCAGTTCCCGACCCAGGCCGCCGCACAGGAAGCGGGCATGTCGCTGGAAGAATACGCCAACTTCGTCTACAGCGCCTGCAAACTCTTTGAACCCGACCCCGTACAGGCCTGGCTCGGCGTTCGCAAGGCCCAGCAGCAGATCGTCGACCTGCTCAACCAGCGCAGCGAGGTCAGGTATGAAGGCGACGGCATCGACATCCGCTTCAACACCAAAGGACGCACCTGGATCAACTCCGACGGCCAGACCAACATGCCATCCGGCGAAGTGTACACCTCGCCCCTGGAAGACTCCGTCAACGGCGTCGTGCACTTCTCCTTCCCCGCCGTGTACATGGGCCACGAGGTCGAGGGCGTCACCCTCTGGGTGAAAGACGGCGAAGTGGAAAAATGGGAAGCCCGGCGCGGCAAGAGCTTCCTCGACCAGATATTCCAGATACCCGGCGCGCGGCGCTTCGGCGAAGCAGCCGTCGGAACCAATTACGGCATTGACCGGTTTACTAAAAATATCCTCTTCGATGAAAAGATCGGAGGCACCATCCACATGGCCATCGGACAGTCGTACCTGCAAACCGGCGGCAAAAACCAGTCGAGCGTGCATTGGGACATGATCGCCGACATGAAAAACGGCGGCGCGATCTACGCAGATGGAGAAAAAATTTATGAAAATGGCCGATTTTTGTTCCTGAACTGGCCCTAAAACTAATTTTTCGTTGATCCCTTCAGAAAAAAATGGCCTGATAAGCTTAAAATTCATAACTTTCCGGGCCATAACGCCGAACCCTGAAAACCCGATTTATTCCACGATCAAATTTGAAGACAAACAGTGAACACGAACAATTTTGCAATTCTCGAACTGAAATATGGCAATATCTATGGCGGGTTCCCCAACTTTTTCGCCATTGCTGAAATATCTCTCCTGGCTTTCGACCCCCGCGGCAACAAGGTGTTCGTAGAAACCTGGAAAAATGGCCTCGACGTTGACTATGTCAGCGTCTATTCCAAAACCAATGAACTGGGGCACACCGTCTCCAGGGAAAAAGAGGTCATCAACATGAAAACCGGCCGCACCCGGCCTTTCCAGGAAGACTTCCATCTCGACAAAACGGCGCTCGACTTCACCTTCCGCAAGCTCAAGCCCGTGCACCAGTGGGTGAAGAAGTTCCTGCTCACCAACCTGAAAAAGTACGAAGTGCGCGACCTGGTCACCTTCGACGGTCGTCGCGACCTCTTCCTGTGCGAGAAATCAGGTGTGCGGCTCGACCGCATGAATATTATCGACCTGCAAAAAGAGCTCAACAAAGAGACCGACTACCTCTTCTCGCTCAACAAGCTGGCGGTGATCGTCAACTTCCGCGTCGAAGGCTCTTACCTGCGCTCCAACAACATCGAATACTGGCTCCACCCCATCGCCGCCAAGCAATTGCGGCCCAAAACCGCCGCCTGGGATGCAGCCCGCCTCCTCATGGTCTACAACGAGTACATACAGTACCACGACGACTTCCTGATGAAAGCAGCCCTGATCCTCAACAAGATCCAGGCTACGAAATAAAAAAGGGGCGCCGCACGGCGCCCCTTTTTTATTTCATCAACTCCAGCAGGTACTCCCCGTACCCGCTCTTCAAATACTTGTGCGCCAGCCGCTCCAGCTGCGCGTCGTCAATGAATCCCATCTCCCAGGCCACCTCCTCGATGCAGCCGATCTTCAAGCCCTGCCGCTCTTCGATGACCTGTATGAACTGCCCGGCCTGCATCAGCGACTGGTGGGTGCCGGTGTCGAGCCATGCCACGCCCCGGCTCAGCACGCCTACCTTCAGCTTGCCCATTTCCAGGTAGCGCCGGTTGACATCCGTGATCTCCAGCTCGCCGCGCACGCTGGGCTTCAGGTTGCGCGCGATGTCTACCACCTGGTTATCGTAGAAATACAAACCCGGCACCGCATAGTTGGACTTCGGCTTCGCGGGCTTCTCCTCGATGGAAAGCGCGTGGAAATCCTCGTCGAACTCCACCACCCCATACCGCTCCGGGTCGGCCACCCGGTAGGCGAACACCACGCCGCCATCGGGGTCGACGCTCGACTGAAGCAGCTCTTCCAGCCCGTGACCGTAGAAAATATTGTCGCCCAGGATCAGGGCTGCCGCATCGGCGCCGATAAAATCAGCGCCCAGGATGAAAGCCTGCGCCAGGCCCTCCGGCCGCGGCTGTGGCACGTAAGAGAAATTACAGCCCAGCTCGCTGCCGTCTTTCAGCAGTTTCTGAAAATGAGGAAGATCCTCCGGCGTCGAAATGACCAGTATATCGCGAATCCCCGCCGACAACAGGGTCGACAAAGGATAATAGATCATGGGTTTGTCGTAAACGGGCATGAGCTGCTTGCTCACCGCCAGCGTCAGCGGGTACAGGCGTGTGCCCAAACCTCCCGCAAGAATGATCCCTTTCATTGGCTAGTTTTCGTTGAATGGAAAATCGAACCCCGCGGTCAATCCTTCCGACTCCATTCTGGGTAAAAAGATAAAAGTAGCGCCCAGCTCGCTCAGCACGAACAGGCACAGCGCCTCCTCGGGGTCCTTATACACCGTCTTGAAGCGGTCGACCCATTCCATATCGATGATCTGCCTGGCCACAAACTCCTCCAGCGTGGAGGCGTTGACCGACCAGTTGCCGCGCACCTGCTCCCGCCGGATGATGGGGATGCCGATCTCTACCTCCAACTGGTGCACCACCATGATGGGGTATTTGGAGACGCCCTGTTCAAGTATGGTATCTGCCGCCTGGCCCAGGGCCTTCCGGTAAGTAGCCAGCTCTTTGTCGAGCAGGAGGAATTGTTTTTTCTTGTCCATGATCTATACCGGGTCGATATAACGCACCGTCGTTTGAAAAAGCCCATCTTCCCAAACCATTTCCCGCCAGCCGATCCGGTAGTGATCTACCTGGAATTCGGGGCTGGACTGCCCGATCTGAAAGAAAGTAGAAGGCGTCACAAAGATATGGAGGTTTTTGAGATGAACGCTTTTCTCCACGTGATAGTGCCCCGAAAACACCCAAACCTGGTCAGGGTAGCCGAGGAAAATATCCTGCATCTGCGCCCAGTTGCGAAGCGGGTACCTCTGGTCCATAAAAGGCACCCCGACCAGCGCCGGAGGGTGGTGCATAAATACGTACAGCGGCCCCTCCCGGCCGGCGATGACGCTTCGGAGCCAGCCCTGCTGCGCTTCAGAAACTTCATAAGAAGAAGTGTCGAGAAAAACCCAGTCCATTTCGCCCAGCCTGGCTGTATAGCAGAGGTCTGTGCCCTTCATCGAGTCCTCCAGGCCATAGACCCTGGCCATTTCCGCGGGGTCGTCGTGGTTGCCCGCCATCCACCACACCTGTGAAGGGAAATCCCTTAGCTGCTCCCCTATCCATTGGTATACCTCCCGGTCGCCCGTCTGAAAACACAGATCACCCGACACCACCAGGTGATCGGGCGGCTCGGCCCTGAGCGCCTCCAGGGCCTTCAAAAAATTGCCCCTCACGTCGACGCCAAAAGTCTCCTGACCTTCGAGGCCGATATGCAGGTCTGTTAGCTGTACTATCTTCATGCTGCAAGAAAATCTTTAAACGTTTATCGTCGATCGTTTATCGTTTACGCAAACGATAATATCCTGATGATCCGTCGGAATCCTGTCCAATTCTGTCAAAAAAAGGCCAGCCAGTGGGGTACTGGCCGGCCTGAGAGAAGTATTTTACCTTACTTCCTATTTCCTGGATTTCAGATCCTCCAAATATCGTTCCAATTCCTGTTCGTCGTAGAATAAAACTTCGCGGGCCTTGCTTCCCTCGCTTGGTCCGACCACGCCCATGGCCTCCAGTTGGTCCATGATGCGGCCTGCGCGGTTGTAGCCGAGCTTGAGGCGGCGCTGTATCATGGAGGTGGAGCCGTGCTGGCTTTGCACGATCAGGCGGGCTGCGTCCTCGAACATTTCATCGAGGTCGGAATAGCGGAGGGAGGCCGCGCCGTGGTTCTCTTCATCGCCATAATATTCCGGCAAATAGTAGGGCTCGGCGAAGCCGGGCTGGCTGGCGATGAAGTCGATCACCTTTTCCACCTCCGGTGTATCGACGAAGGCGCTCTGGAGGCGGATGATATCGCCGCCCACCGACAGCAGCATGTCGCCCCGCCCGATGAGCTGGTCGGCGCCACCGCCATCGAGGATGGTGCGGGAGTCTACCTTTGAAGCCACTTTATAGGCGATACGGGCCGGGAAGTTGGCCTTGATCACCCCGGTGATGATGTTGACGGAGGGGCGCTGGGTGGCGATAACCAGGTGAATGCCCACCGCGCGGGCCAGCTGGGCCAGACGGCCGATCGGCAGCTCGATCTCCTTACCCGCCGTCATGATGAGGTCGGCAAATTCGTCGATCACCAGGATGATGAAGGGCAGGAACTTGTGGCCCTTCTCCGGGTTGAGGCGGCGGGAGATGAACTTCTCGTTGTACTCCCGGATATTCCGCGCATGGGCCCGCTTGAGCATGTCGTAGCGGGAATCCATTTCGATGGTCAGCGAGTTGAGGATATTGATCACCTTGTTGGTCTCGGTGATGATGGGCTCCTCCTGTCCCGGCAGGAAAGCCAGGAAGTGGTTTTCCAGGCGGCCGTAGGGGAAAAGTTCCACTTTTTTGGGGTCGATCAACACAAACTTGACCGTGGCCGGGTGCATCTTGTAGAGCAGGGAGATCAGGATGGCGTTGATACCTACCGACTTACCCTGGCCGGTGGCGCCCGCGACCAGCAGGTGGGGCATCTTGGTCAGGTCGGCTACAAAGACCTCGTTGGAGATCGTTTTCCCAAGGCCGACAGGCAGGTCGTTCTTTCCTTTTTTGAATTTCTCCGAAATGAGCACCTCCTTGAGCGACACGATCTGCTTCTTCTTGTTTGGCACCTCGATACCGATGGTGCCCCGCCCGGGTATGGGCGCGATGATGCGGATGCCCAGGGCCGAGAGGCTCAGGGCGATGTCGTCTTCCAGGTTTTTGATGCGGGAAATGCGCACCCCCGGCGCCGGCACGATTTCGTACAGCGTAACGGTGGGGCCGATGGTAGCCCGTATTTTGACGATCTCGATCTTGTAGTTGAGCAGGGTTTCTATGATCTGGTCCTTGTTGGCCTCCAGCTCCGCGCGGTCAATCTCGATCTTCTGATCCGCGTAGTCGTTGAGCAGGGCCAGGATGGGGTGCTCGTACGACGACAGTTCGAGCGTCGGGTCGTAGGGATCGGAGGAGAAAGGCGTTTCCATCACATCGTCGAGCATGGCGGGATGTGTCTTGCGCTCGGTGGGATCGGCGCTGGCGCCGGGCTCGGTAGCTGGTGCTTCAATCTCCAGTTCGGTATCGGGGGCATTGCGAGGCTCCTTGCCGCCCTCTCCGCCATTCTCCAGGTCGAACAAGAGAGGTCCAGCGCTCTTTTCCTTGCCTGCGCCGGAGGGACGGAGGGTTTTGGGCTGTTGTTCTTCGATCTCGGCTTCTTCCATCCAGTCTTCCTCCTCCAGGTCTTCCATTTCCAGGGCCTTGGCGGGCGGGCTTCTTCTGCCGCCGCGGCGGTTGAAGAGGTTAAGGGCCCAGTATTTCACATCATCGACCACCTTGGCGAAGGTGAGTTCGTTGAAGTTGGGGTTGGAGAACCAAACGATGAGTCCGACGAAAACGAACAGGATGAGCGCGACCATGCCGATGTTGCCCACGAAGCCGGCAAGCCATTGGCTTGAGCTTTCGCCGAAGGCGCCGCCCCAGGGGAAGGAAGCATTGAAGAAAACGAATTCGAAGAAGATCGACAGCGCGACCATCAGCACCAGCAGCTGCTTGGTGCGGGGCCACATCGACCACAAGGGCACGCGCTTGACCATGTTCCAGCCCAGGAGGCCGAGCAGGAAAACGAGGATAAACGAAGGCAAGCCAAACCCCCAATAGAAAAACATATTGGAGACGATAGCGCCCAGGCGGCCGAGCCAGTTGTCCATGTGGAGGTCGGCGCGGAACAACTGCCACCAGGAAAAACGCAGCACCTTGTCCTGGTCGGCCTGCCAGGTGAACAGGTAGGAGACGAAGGCCACGAAGAGGTAGAAAGCCAAAAACATGAATAGTAGCCCAAAGAGTTTGGGTACGCGCTCGTCGTTGATTCCCAGTTTTAGTGAAAGTTGCCCCTTTTGCTGCTTCTTCGCGCTCATCTGGCCGTGTTCAGTTAATGGTTTTCTGGAAGTGGTTCATTCCTTCGTGCAAATGTAGTGATTTGAGGCGGTATTCGGGAAAGACAGCCCTTGTGTTGCGCATAATTCCCCCCGTATTTTTACCTTCATGGTACCAATTTCCAGTTTTTTATGAAAATATCTGTCGAGATCAGCATGTACCCGCTTCAGGAAGCCTATGAAACGCCGATCCTGCAATTCATACAACGGCTGAAAGCCTATCCCGGTTTGGTCGTGCGCTCCAACTCCATGAGTACCCAGGTTTTTGGAGATTACGACGAGCTGACCCGGGCCCTGGTCACCGAAATCAAGGCCTCTTTTGAAAACGGCATCCCCTCCGTCATGGTCATGAAGTGGATCAATATCGACGTGCGATGACAATGGAACCCGCAGGCCAGCTCATCACGCCCGGGCATTTCGACCCGCCCAGCCATTGGTATCCCAAGGCCCTCAATGCCACGATACACCCCTTGGTGCACTTTTTCCTGCACCTCAAGGAGAGCAGGATCATCAGCCGCTATTGCCACCTGCACCCGAAGGTGAAACCAGAAGCCCTGCAGCAGATCCTGTCTTACCGGCCCAAATACTACCTCTGGTCGGGCGCCGACCTCATGCACGTGACCAACGAAGACGGCAAGCGCCAGATGGTCATCATCGAAAACAACTCCTGCCCTTCCGGCCAGAAATCCATGCCCCTGACCGATGAAGCCCAGGAACAGGGCGGCTACCGCCTGCTGATGGAACGAACAGTGCAGCCCTGGATATTGTCCCGGAAAAGAACCGTACAGGGCGGGCTGGCCGTGGTCTACGACAAGAACTTCATGGAGGCATCCGGTTATGCCCAGGCTATGTCCGACCTGTTCAAAGAACCCGTTTTCCTCGCCCCTGCATTTCAAAACGAACCCAACCCCTGCATGCGCTTCAGGGACGGTGTGATGCACATCCGCGACGAACAGGGGGAATGGCATCCCATCCGGGCGGCTTTCCGCTACCTGACCCAGCGGCCGTGGACGCGCCTGCCCATTTATTCCAAAACCATCATCATCAACCCTATCGTGACCTGCCTGGCAGGGGGACGCAACAAGATGATCGCCGCCAAGGCCTACGATTTCTACAATGCCGAACTAGCCCCTGCCGGGCTGGAGATCATTACCCCGGAAACCATTTGGGATGTCAGCAAAGAGGAAATACCGCTTTGGGTGAGGAAAATGGGAGGACAGGCCGTCATTAAAATACCCTACAGCAATGCCGGCCAGGGCGTTTATACCATCGTCAACGAGCAGGAGCTGCAGGATTTCATGCAGGAAGACTTCCGCTACGAACGCTTCATCGTGCAAAGCCTGATCGGCAACTACCACTGGAGCTCCACCGGCAGCCGCGGCAAATTCTACCACATCGGCACCGTGCCCAACGACAAGGGCAACACCTTCGTTGCCGACCTGCGCATGATGATCAGCGCTACGCCGCAAGGCCTGCGGCCCCTTTCCATCTACGCCCGCCGCGCCGCCCGCCCCCTCGTCGACAACCTCGAACCCGGAGTGCCCTCATGGGATATCCTCGGCACCAACCTCTCCATCAAAACGGCAGAGGATACCTGGGACTCCGACACCAAGCGCCTCATCATGATGGAGCGCAGGGATTTCAACAAGCTCGGCATCGGGCTCGACGACCTGATTGAAGCCTATATCCAGACCGTCCTCTCCACCATCGCCATCGACAAGATGGCCGAGAGCCTTTTCAACAGCAAGCAACAGTTCCGCAAGCGCCTCTTTCAATCGCTCAACGACGACAAAGCCCTTCTCGACGAAATACTGATCTGACATGGCAAAGAGAAAACGCCTCAAGACCGGCCTGCCCCCAGGCACCCTCGTTTTCACCGGCAAACAGCACGTGGAGGAACCCAACGTCATTCTCCTCCAATACAACCCCGGCGAGGCCCACGAACAGGAGCGGAAAGACGCCATGATCCAGCCCCTCGACGGCCCGTTCACCAACTGGTACGACATCAGGGGCGTGCACAACGCCGACCTCATCCGCCAGTTCGGCGACGCCTACAACATCCACCCCCTGGCGCTGGAAGACATCCTCGACACCCAGCAAAGGCCCAAACTGGAAGAATACGACAACGGCATCTTCCTCACCGCCCAGGCCCTGGTAGTTGAGGAGCAGGCCGGCAAGATCGAAACCGAGCAAATCGCCATTTTCTTCGGCAATCACTTCATCCTTTCTTTCCAGGAAAAAGAAGACGACAACTTCGCCACCGTCAGAAACCGCCTCCTGGTACCCCAGGCAAAAATCCGCCGGCGAGGCGCCGACTACCTGGCCTACGCACTGCTCGACTCTGTCGTCGACTACTACTACCCCATCCTCGACCATGTGGAAGAACAAATCGACGCACTGGAAGTAACCATACTCAGCGAGCCGGGTCCGGATACCAAGAGCAGCATCCACAAGCTCAAACGACAGCTTCTGACCCTGCGCAAGGCCATCGTGCCCCTTCGCGAAGCCGTGGCCAAATTCAGCCGCATCGACAGCCCTCAGGTCAAAGACGACACACTGGTCTTCGTGCGCGACCTCCACGACCACGTCGTGCAAATCATGGATACCATTGAAACCTACCGCGACCTGGTCAACGGCCTCTACGACCTCTATCTCTCCGAGATCAGCTACCGCACCAACAATGTGATGAAGATTCTGACCATCATCTCCACCATCTTCATCCCCCTCACCTTCCTCGCCGGGGTCTACGGCATGAACTTCAAAAATATGCCCGAGCTGGGCTGGAAGTACGGCTATTTTTTCCTTTGGGGGTTTATGTTCCTCATCTTTATCGTCTCCCTTTTCTTTTTCAGGAGAAAGAAGTGGATATAAAAAACAAAACCTTTTTCTCTTTCCCGCTGTTTTCCCCCCAAATTCTCACAAAAAGTGAAAGGGAAAATTATTTACATCTACGACGCCCTGTGCGGCTGGTGCTATGGGTTCAGCCCCGTGGCGGTGCAACTGAAGCAGCGTTTTACCAATGACTTCGAGTTTGAGGTCTGGAGCGGTGGCATGGTGACAGGAGAAAGGGTCGGACCGCTCGGCCAGATGGCAGACTACATCGAAAAGGCATACCCCTCGGTAGAGGCCCGCACCGGCATTCGCTTTGGCGAAGCCTATCTCAGCAACATCCTTCGCAACAAGAACTACATCAGCGACTCCTTTCCCCCATCGCTGGCGCTGACGGTATTCAAATCCTTTTTCCCGGAAAATGCCGCTGAATTCGCCCACCAGATCCAGCGGGCGCTCTATTTGGAAGGCAAAGACCTGGGAATGATCGAAACCTACGGCCCACTCCTGGCTGAATGGGGCATTCCCGAAGCGG
Source organism: Saprospiraceae bacterium (assembly GCA_049306275.1). Lineage (GTDB taxonomy): Bacteria > Bacteroidota > Bacteroidia > Chitinophagales > Saprospiraceae > JADJTT01. The sequence goes on from JBAQQB010000064.1 coordinate 17,968, forward strand.
ATTTCCGCGAGCGCTTCGAAGACCCGGCCTATGCTGAACGCACCCGGCAGGAGTTCAAGCAGGCCGCTGAATTGGGCGTCACCGGCTTCCCGACCATGTTGCTGCTGCACCAGGGCCAGTTCTACCTCCTCGCGGAAGGCTACCGCCCCTACCAGGAAATAGAGCATATCCTGGATCAGGTCGCAAAGTGGAAACCCGAATGCTGCTCCTGATCACCCGGCTGCTTTCACCTTCGCCACTCCTTCTTCGATCATGACCAGCAGCCGCTCGATATGGTCGAGGTGGGTGCGGAAAGACAGCACGGCCAGCCTGATCCAGAACTCCCCATGAATGGTGGTCGAGGATACGAAAATGCGGCCGTCGCGGTGCAGCTCCTCCACCAGCCTTTTGTTAAACTCGTTGATGTCGCCCCACTCCGGCACATAGCGGTAGATCATGACCGACAGGTCGGGCTCCGGACCTACCTCGAAACCCCTTTTCTGTATTTCACCGTAAAAATAGCGGGCCAGCCAGCGCTTTTCATCCAGGCAGGCCTTGAAGGGCGACAGCCCGAAGAGTTGCAGCGCCATCCACATGCGCAAGCCGCGGAAATGTTTGGTGAGTTCGGGCGAAAGGTCGGCCGGGCTGGGCTCGTCTGCCAGCTGCTGGGCGTCCTGCATGTAATTGGCCCGGTAGTAGTGCGATTCGTACTGGGCCCTCACGTTTTTGATCAGCACCGCACCCAGCCCATACGACAGAAACAGGCCCTTGTGCGGGTCGATCGCCACGCTGTCGGAGCGCTCTATCCCTTTGAACAGGGGCTTCATATCGTCGAGCAGCACAAAAAAACCGCCATAGGCCGCATCTACGTGAAACCATAGCCCGAACTCCTTGGCAATATCCGCGATGCGGTCGAGAGGGTCCATGGCGCCGGTATCTGTGGTGCCCGCCGAGCCTACCACCAGGAAGGGTTTTAGGCCCTGCGCCTGGTCGGCTTCCACCTGCCGGCGCAGCGCATCGGCATCCATGCGGAAGCGGTCGTCCAAAGGCACAGTGCGCATGACCGCGTCGCCCAGCCCCGCGATGCGCAGGGCTTTGTGCACGCAGTGATGCACCTGCTCCGTCAGGTAGACCACTGCCGATTCCACGACCCGGGGTTTGATCCCCAGGTGGTCGCGCGCCGTGGTGATGGCGATGAGGTTGGCGATGGAGCCGCCGGAGGCCAGGTTGCCCAGGGCATCTTCCGGGTAACCCACGATATCGCACATCCAGCGGATCAACTGGTTTTCCAGCTGTACGGCGCCCGGGTTGGCGAAATAGAGGCCTGCGTAGCGGTTGGTCACCGCAGCCAGATAGTCGCCCAGCGCTGTGGGAAAGACGCCGCCGCCGGGAATGTAAGCCAGGTGAGCCCCGGAAGCCGGGTTCAGGCCGACCTGATCGACTTCCCTGTCGAGGATGGCGAGGAGTTGCTCCATATCTCGTGGCTCATCGCCGATAGGACAATCCTGCGGCCAGTCGCGCACCTGGTCCGGCCATTTGTATCCCTTGTCATCGGGCAGGCTGTCGATGAAGCGGCCGGCATAGTCCTGCACCTGCTTGTTCCAGGCGTCGCGCAGCTCGGGCGAGGGTTCCAGCGTGGCTGAAAGAGCCTCCAGTTCTTTGATTTTATCTTTCATATCTCTAATGCATAACTATCTGGCAAGGGTACTGCGGCTGCGCCGCAATGCTGAATAGAAAACGCAATGCTAATGAAAACCAGCGATTTTCCTATTTTTGCCCGATGGAAAAAGATTCTACGCACAAGTTTGTTCCCTACCGTGGCATCCGCTACCCCAAAGCGGAAATGCTGCAGCGAAGCCGGGAGTTCTACCAGTTCATGAACAAGCGGCGCACCGTCAGGGATTTTTCCGACAAACCCATTCCCGAGGAAGTGATCGACAACCTCATCCTCGCCGCATCTACCGCTCCCTCCGGCGCGCACAAGCAGCCCTGGACTTTCTGCGTCGTATCCGACCCCGAGATCAAAAAGGCCATCCGCGAAGCGGCTGAGAAGGAGGAGTACCTCAACTACCACGGCCGGATGACGGAAGAGTGGATCGAAGACCTCAAGCCCTTCGCCACTGACTGGCAAAAGCCTTTCCTGGAAACGGCGCCCTACCTCATCGTCATTTTCAAAAAAGCCTACGACATCGTCAACGGCGAAAAGCGCAAAAATTACTATGTCACCGAATCGGTCGGCCTGGCTACCGGCTTCCTGCTCGCCGCCATTCACAACGCGGGACTGGTGGCGGTCACCCACACCCCCAGCCCCATGAACTTCCTGCAGGAGTTGCTGGGCAGGCCCGAAAACGAGCGCCCCTTTCTCCTCATCCCCGTGGGCTACCCTTCCGACGAAGCCATGGTGCCAAACATTGTACGCAAGTCGCTGGAGGACATTGCCGTTTTTTATATCCGGGAAGAGGAGGATGAAGATCAACCTTAGCCGGTTTCGCCCGTTTTAATTGCTGAAAAGCCTCCGGCATCATGTGCACTGTAACTTACATCCCCCAGGGCCCCGGCGCCTTTACGCTGTCATCCAACCGCGATGAGAGCCCGGCCCGCTCGCCCATGCACCTGAGCCGGGAAACAGCCGGCGGCCATACCCTGATTTTCCCGCGCGACACCACCGCCGGCGGTACCTGGATCGCCGCTCAAACCGACAACCGCATCGTCTGCCTGCTCAACGGGGCCTTCGAAAAACACAGGCACCAGCCTCCCTACAAACGAAGCCGCGGCATTATGGTGCTCGATTTCTTTGGCTACCCAGATGCGGCCGGTTTTGCCCGGGATTACGACTTCGAAGGTATGGAGCCCTTTACCCTGGTGCTCATCGACAAGGGCCATCTCGCCGAATTGCGCTGGGATGAACAGCAGGTCCATTTCACCGAACTAAACCCGGAGACTTATCACATCTGGTCCTCCTCCACCCTCTATCCCGCGCCTGTCAGGGAAAAACGGACCCAGTGGTTCCGCGACTGGCTCGAAAACCGCTCCGACTTCAGCCTGGAGGCTATCCACCAATTGCATGCCACTGGTGGGGAAGGCGATCCCTGGAACGACTACGTGATGAACCGCAACGGGATCGTGCAGACCGTCAGCATTTCCCACATCGTCAAAAGACCGGAATCGCTGGATTTCATTTACCACGACCTGCTGCGGAAGGCACAGCTGGCTGAGTCGGCGCCCATCCTTCCTTCTGGTACTTCATCTTTCCGCCAACCACGGTAAGCAGCACTTCCGCCTCCAAAATCTCCTCATCTGCGCAGGTTAGCAGGTTGTGCGACAGCACGACCAGGTCTGCCAGTTTCCCATATTCCAGGGAGCCCTTGATATCTTCTTCAAAGGCGGCATAGGCGTTGCCCAGGGTGTAGGAGTAAATCGCTTCCTCCTTGGTCATGCGCTGTTCGGGAAAAAATTCCATCCCGTTGTCCACCCGCTTGCGGGTTACGGAGGCGTAGAAATTGAGCAGGGGATCCACATCCTCCACCGGTGCGTCGGTGCCGTTGGCGATGACGACGCCGTTGTCGAGCAGCGAGCGCCAGGCGTAGGCGCCCAGGCGGGCGCGCTCATCGCCCAGCCTGCTCACCACAAAGGGCGCGTCAGAGGTGCAGTGAATGCCCTGCATGGAGGCAATGGCTCCGAGCCGGGCGAAACGGGGGATGTCGGCGGTGTCGAGGTGCTGGGCGTGCTCCACCCGCCAGCGCCAGTCATCCTTTTTGGGGTTTTTGGAAATAGTTTCTTCAAAAATGTCGAGCGTGATCCGGTTGGCTCGGTCGCCGATGGCGTGCACGCAGAGCTGCATATTTTTTTCGGCCGCCAGGGAGGCGATATTTTTCACTTCGGAAATGGAGGTGGTGTTTTGCCCCTCAAATCCCGGCTTGTCGTTGTAAGGCCGCAGCAGCCAGGCGCCGAAAGCCCCCAGCGCCCCGTCTACCTCCGACTTGATGGCCCGGCAGGTGAAGAAGTGATCGCCCGCGCCGATGACGGGAAAGGAGGAGCCCAGGCCGTCCCTGAGCTTATCATAGGTGTCGCGCACCATCGCCCAAATCCGCAGGTCGAGTTTGCCCTCTTCGGCCAGCTGCCGGTAGCGGTCCATCTCCGCCAGCGAGCCGTACACGCTCAGTTCGGTGGAGGACACGCCGGCGTCCTGGAAGGAAGTGACGCCCTTGCGCAGGCATTCGGCTTCGGCGGCCTCGATCCAGCCCTGCCAGCGCTCGATGTGCTGCGCTTCCGAGAGCCCTTCGAGGTAGTCGTTGTAGGCAGCCCTGACCAGGGTCATGGCTTCTTCCTCAAACACGCCGATGGCGCGCCCGCCTGCGTCGCGCACGATCTCTCCCCCTTCGGGGCTTGCAGTTTCCACCGAAATGCCGGCTGCTTTCATGGCTGCCTCGTTAGCGAAGAGCGAATGTCCGCTGGCGTGAAACAAGATGACGGGATTGGAGGGCGTCGCCGCGCTCAGTTCATCGTGGAAGGGGTAGCCCAGCACGTTGCGGCCGGGGCGCTGTTCCCATTTCTCCTGATGCCAGCCCCGGCCGTAGATCCACTCGCCAGGTTGGGCCTTCTCGGCCGCAGCCGCCACCTGCGCTACGATCTCATCCCAGCTGCGGGCGTTCATCAGGTTGAGGTTTTCCAACATTCTCCCCAAGCCTGAAAAATGGCCGTGCCCTTCGATGAAACCGGGCATCACGAACCGGCCGCCGAGGTCGTAAACCCGGGTGTCTTCGCTAACCCACCTCTCCACCTCGCTGCTGTCCCCGACCCAAATGATCCGGTCGCCACCGATAGCCAGGGCCGAAGCCAGCGGCAACTCCTCATTGACCGTGGCGATGACGCCGTTTACAAAGACGATATCTGCGGCCTGCTTTTTTTCGCCGCAGGCAAAAAAGGTCAGCAGTAGCAATGCTGCCGGCATTTTCCAATTCATATAGGTTGCGATTTTTTACAAACCTAAAGAAAATTCTCTACCTCCTCCCTCCACACAACCGCCCCCTTCGCCCTTTTTCAGCCCCATGCACCGGAATTTTCCTAATTTTATTCTCCATAATCCATCCCAGATGCGTGCGCTGCTTCTTACCCTATGGTTTTTTCCCTGCCTACTGGCCGCCCAGCCAGGCGATAGCGTTTTACAGACGCTTCGCAAGCTGCCGAAAGACTCTTCGGCGCTGGAACAATACGACCAGCAATGCCAAAAGCTGCTCGACGAGCATCCTCAAGAGGCCTACCGAATCGCTGAGGAAGGCATCCGGCTGGCGCGGCAGCTGCGCCAAAAAAGGGCGCTTGCCAAATTGACCAGTTCCAAAGCCATTGCCCTCAGTTTGCTCGGCAACAGCGATTCCGCCAGGGTGCTGCTCCTGGAATCGCAGCGCATCTACCTCAGCCTCAATGATACGCTTTACTGGGCTCTCGTCGAGCACAATATCGGCCTGGAATACCAGCTCGAAGGTATTCTCGACCAGGCATTGCTGCACTACCTCACCGCCCTGCCCTACTTCGAGCGCCTGGCCCAAAAAACCGACCTTGCCAGGCTCTACAACAACATCGCCATCATCTACCGCATGCAGGGGAGATACGACGATGCGATCGGCATCTACCAAAAATCCCTTGCACTAAAATCAGCGCAAGGCGACAGCACCGGGATGGCCGCCACCTACATGAACATCGGCTCGGCCTACAGCTACAAAGACAACCTGAACGAGGCAGAAACCAATCTGCAAAAGGCCATACAGCTCTACCAGGCACTCGGCGAGGAGAGTAACCTCGCCCATTGCTACGCAACCCTGGGCTCGATCTATATCAACCTCGGACAGGTCGAACGGGCCGAGCAACCCTACCTGAGGGCCTACGAATACGGGAAAAAGAATCCCAATACCCAGTTCTACGCCCCGGTGCTCTATGGCCTTGGCGAGATCTATCTCCACATGAAAAAATATGCCCAAGCCGAAATTTTCCTATCCGCCGGACTGGATCATGCAAAACAAACGGGGAATCTGGAAGAGCAACGGGTTTTTCTCCTTTATCTCAGCAAAGCCCTCAGAGCCCAAGGCAACTACGCCAGGGCCTACGACCTGCTCGAAGCATCCATGGCTATCAAAGACACCCTGACCGAAAAGACCAGGCTGGAACTTCAGGAAGAAATGCAGGCCAAATTTGACCTTCAGCAGAAAGAGGACGAACTCCGCATCAAAGACCTCGAGATCGCACAGCAAAAACTGCGGCAACGCGCCCTCTGGATCGTCTCCATCTCCCTGCTCCTGCTAGGCGCCCTCGCTTCCTACTTCCTTTACCAGCGCTCCAAAACGGCACGGCTGCTCCGGGAAAAGAACGCACTCATCGAAAAAGCCCTGTACGAAAAAGAAATGCTCCTCAAGGAAATCCACCACCGGGTGAAAAACAACCTGCAATTCATCTCCAGCCTGCTCAACCTCCAAACCCGCAGCGTTGGCGACAGTGAGGCGCTCTCCGCCCTTCGCGAAAGCCGCAACCGCGTACAGGCCATGTCGCTCATCCACCAACACCTCTATCAGCACGACAGCCCCACAGCCATCGACGTCAACAGCTACTTCGACCAACTCATGCAAACTATCCTGGCCTCCTACCAGATCGACCCGCAATCGGTCAGGCTGGAAAAAAATATCGACCCGGTCAAGCTGGATGTGGAAATGGTCATCCCGATAGGACTGATACTCAACGAACTGGTGTGCAATGCCGTCAAATATGCCTTCCAGGATGGAAAGGCCACCAGGCTTGGCGTACAACTCCGCACCGATGAAGACGACCTCATCCTCCAGGTAGAAGACGACGGGCCGGGCATGCCCAAGGGAAGCACATCCGGACAATCCTCCTCCTTCGGTTACCGCCTCATCCACCTGCTGCAGGAAAAACTGGGCGCCAGCCTGCACATCCAAAGCCCGCCCGGTACGACGGTTACCCTGATCATTCCTCAAAAAACCGGCCAGGCAAGACCATGACAACTCCGCTCTTCAGGATACTCGTCGTCGAAGACGACCCCATCATCGCCGAAGATATCGTCCTGACCCTGCAGGATCTGGGTTACCGCGTCACCGCCAAAGCCTCCAACGCAGAACAGGCCCTCGCCATGCTGGAGGAAAGATTGCCAGACCTGGTCATACTCGACATCGGCCTGGGCGGGGGCAGGAATGGCATTTATCTGGGCGGCGTTATCAACAGGGAGTACAGGATTCCGTTTATTTACCTGACGGCCCTTTCAGATATCTCGACCCTGCATGAAGTAAAAAAAACGCTGCCCGCCGGCTTCGTCCTCAAACCCTTCGACGAAAACCGCCTGCGCGCCGCGATCGAGATCGCCCGTCACACCTATTACTCCGCCATTCGCAGCCACCTCGGACATCTGGAAGACATCAACCGCATGCTGCCGGAAGCCCTCACCCAGCGCGAACTGGAACTGCTGCGCCTGCTCTGCTCCGGAAAAACCAATCAGGAACTGGCAGACGAACTCTTCATCTCCATCAACACCATCAAAACCCATCTCAAAAACCTGTTTCTCAAAATGAACGTGGAAAGCAGGGCCGAAGCCATCATCAAAGTCCAGCAATTTCTCCAGAAAGCCTGATTAAAAAATGCATAATTTAGGCCTCCACTAACCACCATCACATGCGCACATCCCCTCACGCTTCCCGCATCAACATCCGCACTCAGGTTCTCATCGTGGTGGGCTCCATCGCGCTGCTGGTGATCAAAATGATCGCCTATTTCCTCACTTCCTCTGTCGCCATCCTCACCGATGCCCTTGAAAGCATCGTCAACGTCGTGGCCAGCATCATCAGCCTCTACAGCCTGACCATCTCCGCCAGGCCCCGCGACGACAACCACCCATACGGCCACGGCAAGATCGAACTGATCTCGGCCAGCATCGAAGGCATCCTGATCTCCATCGCAGGGGGGCTCATCATCTATGAATCCGTCAATCGCCTCATCCACCCCCAACCACTTCAATCGGTCGACTTTGGCATACTCCTGGTGGCTTTAACAGGGGTGGCCAATTACCTCATGGGCGCCCTGGGCGTCAGAACCGGCAGGAAGCACAGCTCGCTGGCACTCATCGCCAGCGGCAAGCACCTGCAGTCCGATGCCTTGTCCACCATGGGTATCATCCTCGGTCTGGGCCTTTTACTCCTTACCCAATGGATGTGGATTGATAGCGCCGTGGCAATCGGCTTCGGCCTCGTCATCATCGTCACAGGGGTCAAAATCCTGCGCTCGACCGTGGCGGGTATCATGGACGAAGCCGATATCAAACTGCTCAACCAGGTCATCACCGTAGCCTATGCGCACAAACGGGAAAACTGGGTCGACCTACACAACCTCCGCATCATCAAATACGGCGATGTGCTGCACCTCGACGCCCACCTCACCGTGCCCTGGTACCTCAACGTTCATGAAGCCCACCAGGAAGTGACCGAGCTGGAAAATATCATCGCCAAAAAATTCGGAGAATCGATCGAGCTATTCATCCATACCGACGGCTGCAAGGAGTATGCCTGCAAGATCTGCAAAAAGGCAGATTGCCACGCCCGCCAACACCCATTCGAAAAAGAAGTCGAATGGCGGTTCGACAATGTGACCAGCCACGAGCGGCATGGCGTGAAGGGTGAAGGGTGAAGGGTTACCAGTGGAGGGGGTAGAGTTTCAATTGGCCCAGGGTGTTGATTTCGAGGGCGGGGGCGGGTATTTTGAAACAATTCAGGATGCCGAAAAGGGTTTTCAGCGCGCGGCTGCGGGTGGGGATGCGCGTCAGATCGATATCCGGAGAGAGGAAGAATTGGCGGTAGCGCGGAAATTGGGTTTGGTTTACATAATAGGTCACCCCATCCACTTCAAAATCATAGCCAAACCCGGCATACATATTATCCGCGCTGTAGCCCAGCGCCAGGTTCAGCCACTTGGGGAAACGGCTTTCTTTTTCCAGAAAAGACGCGACATTAACCGTCAGCCAGTAGGTCTGGCCGTTGTAATCCTTCAAAAAGCGCTGGTAGCCCGGCTGCCCGAACAAATCCACGGCCCGTTCGCGGAGGGATATGCTTCTGGTTCCGTCTTCCGACCAGGCCAAATCATCCGGGTAAGCAGGGTATGACTGGGAGACTTTGATTCCGATGCGTTGCTCGCCCCAGGCCATTTCCTGCCCGGCAAAGAGGCCGAGGCCCAGGATATTGAACCCTGTGTCGTACCACGAAAAGCCCCATTTCTCGGAAAAGCCGTCCATCACCTCCACCGTCGACTGCAGCAGCATGCCGATGCCCACCCCTGTCCACATCGCCTTGCGTCTCGGAATGCCGGTCCATAAAGCTCCTTTGAAGGACCAGTTGGCCTCGTGGTAGGCGGTAAATACGTGGCCCCATTTGTCCATGTGTTCCCACTCCCTCCAATCGTTGAAAAAATGAAAAGGCCCTTGCTCATAATCCTTGTACCAGGAATGCCAAAGGGCAACCGAAACGCCGGTGTAGATCGCCGCCCCGGTCGCTGCGCACGACCAGAATCGTCCGGGATGCAGCGAATCTGCCGGCTGAAAGAAAGGCATGTCGCCCAGCAACTGGGCCTTGGCCAGAGCCGGTTGCAAGCTCAGCGCCGCGATCAGCAGAAATAATTTTCTTCCAATTCCCATCATCTCAGTCTTTTAGGTTCCATACATCCCGCCCCCACCCTTTCTGGTCGAAAAATACCAACCTGCGTGGACGATAAATGTTAATTTTATATCAATTCGCATTCTTCACCAATTCCGTCTCCATGAAACAGAGTAAGTTAATCACCACCGGCATCATTATTTTCATAGGCCTGATTTTTGTGCTCATCCTCAGCAACGCTACCTTCCTCACCATCGAAGCAGGTGAAAGAGGTGTGCTGTTCAAGCGCTTCGGCGGCGGCCTGGACAAGACGCACATCTACGACCCGGGATTTCACATCGTCGCGCCCTGGAACTCCATGTACGTTTACGATGTTCGAGAAAAACAACTCGAAGAGGAAATGGAGGTACTCTCCAGCAACGGCCTCACCATCGCCGTCGATGTCACTGTGCGCGTCAATCCCGCCTATTCCCAGATCGGCGAGCTACACGAAAAATTCGGCTTCGACTACCTCAACTCGCTGGTGCGCCCGGAAGTACGGGCCTCGGTGCGCAAGATCGTAGGCCGTTTCACCCCCGAAGAGCTCTACTCCACCCGGCGGGAAGAAGTGCAGCAAATGATCCAGACTGATCTGGAACAAAACCTCGAGAGCAACTTCGTCGATCTGCGCGCCTCCCTGATCCGCGACATCTCGCTCCCCGACCGCGTGAAAAGCGCTATCGAAGAGAAACTCCAGGCCGAACAACTCGCCCTTAAATACCAGTACATCCTCGACCAGGAACGCAAGGAAGCCGAACGCAAGATCATCGAAGCCGAAGCCAAAGCCAAAGCCAACCAGATACTGAATGCCAGCTTGTCTGCCAATATCCTCAAAGATAAAGGCATCGAAGCGACGTTGGAGCTGTCAAAGTCCGCAAACACCAAAGTGATCGTTGTGGGCGGAAATGGCGATGGGCTACCGCTGATTTTGGGAGGAAACTAAGAGGGAGTTTTCAGTGTTCAGTTTTCAGTTTTCAGTGAAAACAACTGAACACTGAAAACCGAGAACTGAAAACTAAAACACCCTTTCCGCTAAATGGAAACAATCTCTCATTCCGATGCCAGGCTCCTGGACGCCTATTCGCAGACCGTGACCGGCGTGGCAAAAAAAGTCAGCGACGCCGTCGTGCAGATCAAGGTGCAGAAACCCGGCCGAACGGGCCGGCGCGGCCCGCAGCCGCAGAACGGCGGGGGCTCCGGCTTCATCATTTCCACCGACGGCTACATCGTCACCAACAGCCATGTCGTCAACGGGACGTCTGTGATCAAGGTGGCTCTGCCAGATGGGCGGGAATTTTCTGCAAAGCTGGTGGGCGACGACCCCGCTACCGACCTGGCCGTGGTCCAAATCGACGGCGACAGGCTCCATACGGTGAGTTTCGGCAACTCCGACGAGTTGCAGGTCGGCCAACTGGCCATCGCCATCGGCAACCCCTTCGGATTTCAGTACTCCCTCACCGCAGGCGTGGTCAGCGCCCTGGGACGCACGCTGCGGTCCAACGCCGGCCGCCTCATCGACGATGTGATCCAGACCGATGCGGCCCTCAACCCGGGCAACTCCGGCGGGCCGCTGGTCAACAGCTTCGGAGAGGTGATCGGGGTCAATACGGCTGTCATCCTGCCTGCGCAGGGCATCTGCTTCGCCGTGGCTTCCAACCTGGCTCAGTACGTCACTGGAAAGCTCATCCTCGAAGGGAAAGTACGCCGCGGATTCATCGGCATCGCCGGCCAGGTTGTCAAACTCAACCCCAGGCTGGTGGCAGAGCATCAACTGCCCGTGCAGTCGGGTATCCTCGTGCAACACATCGAGCCCGGCGCCCCCGCCCACGACTCCAAACTTGAACCCGGCGACGTCATCATCGGCTTCAACGCCGATTCCATTCATTCAATCGACGACCTCCACAAACGCCTCAATGAAAACACCATCGGTAAAACCTGCGAACTGACCGTCATTCGAAGCGGGGGGAAGGAAAAGGTGAAAGTGGTGCCGGGAGAGATGAGGTGAGTGTTTAGTGTTCAGTTTTCAGTGTTCAGTTTTCAGTTGTTTTCACTGAAAACTGAACACTGAAAAC
>JBAQQB010000065.1:0-2872 GCA_049306275.1 Saprospiraceae bacterium
AAAAAAAACACCCATTCAAAATTACTTTCATTGCGGGGTAGCCGCAATGCCCTTGCTGAAAATTGCCCTTCTTTTTAAAAAAAGTAGGGTCAGACCGAAAGATCTGACCCCCTGAATAAACACCTAAAACCCTATTAACTTTGAATATCTTGATTTATGAAATCGCTTGTTTGAAAGTTTCTTCAATAATAATGTGTGAAACAATAAAATTGTTCAGACACAACTGCCTCACGGCACAAATATATGCACTAATACCGTGTTTGTCAAATCGCGCGACCAAATTAACAAAAAAAGAACATCTGCCAACCAGATGTTCTTTTTTTGTAAAAAAAATTGTCTTTCGGCTTGCTTATTGGATCTCGATGGTCTTTATCGAATCCTTCCTGGCGCTTTCCAGCTTGGGAAGGCCGATGAGCAGGATGCCGTTTTCGTACCTGGCGTTGATGGAGTTGGCGTCGACAACCTCCGGGAGGCGGAAGCTGCGTTCAAAGCGGGCGAAGTTGAACTCGCGACGCATGAAGCGCTCTTCGTTCTGCTCCTCCTTCGACTCTTTTTGCGCCCAGATCTTGAGGTATCCGTTCTCGATCTCGAGGTGGAAATCTTCTTTTTGAAGACCCGGCGCAGCCACTTCGATAAAGTAGGAAGCATCTTCCTCGCGGATGTTGACCGAGGGGGGCTGGAACATCACTTCCGGCGAATCGAACCCGAAGGCCGGGTTGCGGAAGAAGTTCTCGAACATTTCATCGGCCCACTTGCTCAGGGCCATCGGACGACGATAAGGGATCATTTTCATATGTCTACAGGTTTTTGGTTATTAAATGATGTTTCTTATGCTACTTCGACGCGGCGCGCGGGCTCCTTGGCGAGGAAAATCCTCAGGATGCCGTTTTCATAGCGCGCCTCCGGAACATGGGTGCGGAGATTGTCGGCCAGCACAAAGCGGCGCTCGAAAGCCGGCAACAGGAATTCGCGGCGTGCATACTCGCCCTCCTGCGGCTCCTGGCTCGGTTTACCAGTGATCTCCAGAATCTTGCCATCCAGGCGGATCTGAAAATCGGATTTTGAAAACCCGGGTACAGCCAACTCGATCTCATAGCCGCTTTCGCGCTTCAGGATGTTAGCTTTGGGCCCAGCAATCATTTGTCTCATGGTTATCTTTTTTTAAGTTGATGGTGAATGAATGTTTCTGCTTCACCTGGATCAACTCCCGTTCCAATCCGCTTTTTTTGAAATTTTGACGGATTTTTTCAAAAAATGAATGACATTTTGTCAAAAAATCAAAAAAATAAAGACAAATTGTCATGACTTTTTTTGAATTACGACCTAAACTTTCTCAACCTCCTTAACCTTCTACACTATATTTACCGAGTATAAAACAAAGTCCTCCACCAGGGGGGTTGTCCAATCATGATGATCGACGTCCTATTCAGCAAAATACTCTCCCGCGAAGAGATCGGGCAAAAGGCCGCCGGCTGGAGAGCGGAAGGCCAGCGGATCGTATTCACCAACGGCTGTTTCGACATCCTGCATTACGGCCACATTCACTACCTGGCGCAGGCCAGGGACCTGGGCGACCGCCTGGTCGTGGGGCTCAACTCCGGCGATTCGGTGCGGCGGCTCAAGGGCCCCGGGCGGCCTATCAACGACGAGCCCACCCGGCAGCTGCTGCTCGCAGCCCTGGCGATGGTTGACGCGGTGGTCGTCTTCGATGAAGACACGCCCTACGAGCTCATCCGCCAGGTCGGCCCAGACGTATTAGTAAAGGGCGGCGACTGGTCGCCGGAGCAGATCGTCGGCTCAGACCTTGTGCTGGCGCGCGGGGGCGAAGTCAGAAGCCTGCCCTACATCGAAGGTTATTCCACCACGCGCATCGAGCAAAAAATCAAAGGCAACGCATGAAAATCCAGGATATCGTCAAAGCCATCGAGGAGGCCGCCCCTCACATGTTCCAGGAAGGATACGACAATGCCGGGCTGATCACCGGCGATCCGCAATGGGAAGCACGCGGCGCCGTGCTCTGTCTCGACGCTATTGAGGCGGTCGTCGATGAAGCCATCGAGCGGGGATGCAACCTCGTCATCGCCCATCACCCCATCGTATTTAAAGGCCTCAAACGGCTCAACGGCAGGAACTACGTGGAGCGCACTATCATCAAGGCCATCCGCCACGACATTGCCATCTACGCGGCCCACACCAACCTCGACAACGTGTTTCACCACGGCGTGAATCAAAAGATCGCCGCCAAACTCGGGCTCGAAGACACCCGCTTCCTCGACCCCAGGCCCTATTGGGAAAAACTGCTGCTCGACATCGCAGGCCCCAACCGCTCCCGGGTGCAGGCGGCGCTGTCTGTTTTCCCCAATCTCCTCTCCCTTCCCCAAGACCACCCCGTCGTCGGCTCCGGCATGATCGGAAAGCTCCCCCAGCCTATGGATGAGATGGCATTTTTGAGAATGGTCAAGGAAACCATGCAAACCGGCGCCGTGCGCCACACCCGCCTGCTGGGGCGGCCGGTGCAGACCGTGGCCCTCTGCGGAGGATCAGGCAGCTTCCTCCTCTCCCAGGCCATTGCCAAAAAGGCCGATGTCTTCATCACCGGCGACTTCAAATACCACGAATTTTTCGACGCCGACGGCCGTATCATCATAGCAGATATAGGCCATTATGAGAGCGAGCAGTATACCGTTGAAATTTTTTCTGAAATTTTATCCGAAAAATTCCCTAATTTTGCGCTCCATTGCACAAAGGTGAAGACCAATCCTGTAGAATATTTGGTTTAAGTGCAATAGAATAAAAACAAATTATATTAAATAAGGGAGGGCGGGCTGCGCCCGCCCGCCCGTATTTAATAATTCTTTTGGCGGGCGCAGGC
>JBAQQB010000066.1:0-4493 GCA_049306275.1 Saprospiraceae bacterium
GGATGCCCCTGCTCCTGGCCGCCATGCTCGTCGCAGGCATCATGATCGGAATGGAACTCCACTCCGACGGACCCGTCCTCACCTTCGCCGATGAGGAGACGCTGGCGGCTTACGGCCTCGGCCACGGAAAAATCGACGAACTGCTCCGCTACATCGAAGCTAAATACGTCGATTCTGTCGACCGGGAAACCCTCATTCAGGAAGCTATCGACGAGGTGCTGGGCGAGCTCGATCCCCATTCCACCTATATGCCGGCCGACCGCGTCAGGGAAGAAGCCGAGCGGCTGGAAGGCAATTTCGAGGGCATCGGCGTCGAATTCATGCTGCTTGACGACACCATCCGCGTAGTGGCCCCTGTGCCAGGCGGCCCCTCCGAAAAAGCGGGCATTCTGGCCGGCGATAACATCATCACCATCGAAGACACCCTGGTGGCGGGTGTCAAGATGGAAACCACAGAGATCATGCGCCGCTTGCGCGGTCCCAAAGACAGCAAAGTGCGCGTCGGCGTGCTGCGGCAAGGGGAAAAAGAGCTCCGCCAACTGGAGATCATCCGCGACCGCATTCCCGTGGAAAGCGTCGATGCGGCCTATATGATCTCAGCCGGCGTCGGCTACATCCGGATCAACCGCTTCAGCGCCACTACGGCGCAGGAGTTCAATACCTACGTCAGGGATATGGTGGAGAAAGAAGGGCTGAAAGACCTCATCGTCGACCTGAGGCAAAACCCGGGCGGCTACCTGCGCGAGGCCACCGAGATACTCAGCCAGTTCTTCCCCGAACGCGGCAAGCTCCTGGTCTATACCCAGGGCCGCACCTCCCAGCGCCAGGATTATGAAACCACCGGCCGCGCCCTCTTCAACCTGGGCAATCTCGCAATTCTGATCGACGAAGGCTCGGCTTCCGCCAGCGAGATCATCGCAGGCGCCGTGCAGGACAACGACCGCGGCGTTATCGTCGGCAGGCGCTCCTACGGCAAAGGCCTGGTGCAGGAGCAATACCAGCTCAGCGACGGCTCGGCCCTCCGGCTCACCGTGGCGCGCTATTATATCCCCTCCGGCCGCTCCATCCAGCGGCCCTACGACGACCGCTTCGCCTACGAACACGATTTTGTAGAACGCCAGGAGAATGGAGAGCTCTTTTCCCCCGATAGCCTCCTGAGCCACCTGGACACCATTCCTTACTACACCTCCGGCGGCAGGAAGGTGTACGGCGGCGGCGGCATCACGCCCGATGTATTCGTGCCGCTGGATTCAGCCTACCAGAACGAGGCGGTCATCCAGTTGCAGGCGCAGGTGCCGGCTTATGTCTTCACCCATCTGCGCCAATTCCAGGAGCAATACAAAGGGCTTAACTTCGGGCAGTTCCGCGGACAGTTCCAAGGTGGCGACCAGCTGTTCGAAGACCTGATCAGCTACGCTGCCGCCAAAGGCGTCAAGGTGAAAACCGAAGAGGCCTTGGCCGGCAAAAAGGAGATCATCCACCTGCTCAAGGCCCGAATCGCCAAGCAGTTGTACGACAACGAAGGTTTCTTCGTCGTGCTCAATGAGCAGGACGATGACGTGCAGAAGGCACTGGAGATACTGCGCAAGCCCGATCCGCTTTCGGTGCTGGATAAGTAGCCGCTATTCCTTTCTCTTTGCAATTTCCAGTTCTTCGAAATCGACATCCAGCAACCTGGGTTGATCCAGGCGGATGCCCGTGATCTGGTGTTGCGCGTCGAACTCAAAAGTGGCAAACCCGTCAGGCAGCCGCAGATCGTGCCAGTCGATCCGGAAGGTGTCGTAATGCCAATGGTTGAGTTTGCCCCGGAAGATGGGCGTGTGGGAGAAGGAAATTTCCAGTTGTCCGCTGCCGGTCCCTTCCACTGAAATATCCCCGTACATTTTATCGGAATAGGCCCCAACGTATTTTGCCAATTCAAGCGTAGGCGAGGTCCCCTGAACCCTGGACGCTTCAACCCCGGCGAGGTCCTCTTTTTGAGCGTCTATTCCCATCTGCCTGTATTGCTTTGCCAGATCGTACAGGTCGTAGGAAGGGTCTTCCAGCATCCATCCCAATAGCTTGAACGCGATCAGAAACGTGGCGGGCTCCTCTTCGTCGTTGCAGAGCACGACCGCTCCGAAGTTCAGGTCTTCGATCATAAACAGGTAAGCGGACATCCCGTCGATGCCGCCACTGTGTTCGATGACCTTGTGGCTGCCCTTCGGCGTAAGCCACCAGCCGAAGCCATAAGAAGTAAACTCGTTGTGGAAAGGCGGCCCCATGATAGGATAAAGGGTCTGGGGCTTGAAAATTTCCGCGAAGGCCTCCGCCGCGATCAGGGTATCGCCGTCCCAAACGCCATCGTTCAACAAAAAACGCATGTAGCTGGTCATATCCTTGGCCGACGAATAGATAAACCCGGCAGGCGCGAGGTTATCGCCCGCTTCCTGGCCGACGGCTGCTTTCTCGTACCGCTCGTTCCACACATGTGGTATTGCCAGGTTTTTACTCGATTCCCGCACAACTGATACGGAAGTGGTGCGGCTCATGCTGAGGCGGTTGAAGACCCTGGCTGTCACAAATTCATCCCAACTTTGTCCGGTAACGGCGGGCACGACCTCCGAGGCAGCGACGTACATTACATTCTGGTAAGCAGGTTTTTCCCGGAATCCGGACACCGGTTCCAGGTATTTCAGCCGCCTGACCACCTCGGTTCGCGACAGGTCCGAATGGTACCACAGGGCCCCTCCGCTGACATCGCGCAAGCCACTGCGATGGGTCAGCAGGTCGCGTATGGTGAAATGTTCCGTCACGTAGGGATCGTAGAGTTCAAAGTAAGGCAGGTGGTCTGTCACCGGATCATCCCAGCCGATTTTCCCTTCGCTTTCCAGCATGCCCAAGGTCAGGGCGGTGAAGGACTTTGAAATGGAGCCGATGCCGAAGAGGGTGTTCTCATCAACGGGCAGGTTCTTGTTTACCTCCCGCGTCCCGTAACCTTTTAGAAACAGGATGGAATCGTTTTGAACGATGCCAACCGCCATGCCGGGCAGGTCGAAGTCAGCCATCGCCCTTTGGATGAGGCGGTCGAGGGAGTCTGGATGGAAGGTTTGAGCGTGGAGGGAGGAGAGCAGGTTCGGGATTGCGAGCAGCAGGAGAAGAAGGTTTTTCATGGCTGAGAAAGAAAAAATGGTATTTGGGAATAAAAAATTTTCCAAAAATACCATTTTCCCATCACTTCTTCTCATTTAGCGTCCATATGTAGTCGATGTAGGATACTTTCCCTGCAGGCTCCAGTTTCACCTTGGCGTATTTGTTGATATAGGCCCGCACCGATCCTGCCTCTTCGATGAAGTCGCCGCTGTACCAGCTGAATATCTGCGACAACTCTGCTTTGCCGGCCGTGACCCGGTTGCGCAACGGATCGTTCACAAAGCTCCTCATGGCGCTGTCAAGCTGCTGGTCGAGCCGGGAGGCCACAAAGGCTTCCTGCCAGAGCTTCGGACATGAATAAGAGGCGCAGTTGACGGCGGCATGGATGCGGGCGTCCTTGAAGGTTTTGCGCAGGATGCCGTGCTCGATGTTGTTTAGGTCGTAGACCTTGCCCTGAATGTTGATGAACTTGATATCCCACACCGTATTGACAAATGGAATGCCGTTTTTGATGTCCTTGATGCTCGCCACCGGATAGTTGTCGACGATGAGCTTGACGGTGAAGGCGTTGTAGGCATTGATCCAATAGGCCATCTGTTCTTGCCTTGACCAGCGGTCACTAGGGTGATTTGAGGAAAGAACCGCCAGGTATTTGTTCAGCACAATGCTGTCTTTGATAATTCCTTTATAGTTGACAAAGCCCTCCGCGTCGACGTGCTTTTTGAGCAGGCCGTCCCACAGATCATGGCTTACCTGGGCCGAAGAGATGAAACCCCAGAAGAGGAGGATCGCGATGAATAATGTTCTTTTGAACATAGGTTGCTATTTTTACCTTTCTTGTTTGATTCTCTAAATTCTTATGAGGAACACATGCGACCTGCTATTGTTTTTGTTCTCGCGCTCTTGTATTTGCCAATGCTCTACGCCCAGGAAGACCTCACCGTTTCCCTGATCGATAGCCAAAACCGGCCGGTTGCCGATGTTGCCGTGGTATTGAAAAATGCCTCCCTGGGCTTTGAGCAAACCCTGGTGAGCAACGAACAGGGCAGGGCCGTGTTTCCCTCGCTTCCCGTAGCCGGCGGCTACCGCGTATACGTGCCGGAGTCGCCTCCCTACGAAGCTGCGGAGTCGGGCGAGATCAGCCTGCGCTCCAACCAGAACCGGGACATTCAGCTGGTGCTGCTGGAGGGAATGAGCATAGAACTCGAAGCGGTGGTCGTACAAGCCGCCGCTACCAGCCGCATCAACCGTTCCGACGCTGAGGTGGCTTTCGAACTGGGCCGCCGTGAACTGGAGGCCTTGCCCGTCGAGGGCCGCGACATTACCCGGGCGCTGTTCCGGCTGCCCAACGTGTCGCAGGC
>JBAQQB010000067.1:0-40162 GCA_049306275.1 Saprospiraceae bacterium
GCCCCCACCCCATTATTTATAGAGTAACCTTTTGGATTAAACCTTTTCCTGTTTTGTTCCTTCTTTGTTGATAAACTGAACTGCTCATGAAATACGTCTTTACGCTGCTGGCATTTTTCTCCCTTACCACCTCATTCGGCCAATCTTTCAGGCACGAGGTCATTTCCCAAAGGCTGGAAGACCGCATTCGGCAATATCCAGATGAATACCATCATTTTTTCATAGCCCTGAAAGACCGGGTGGATATCATTTCCCTCAACGAAGACCTCCGCGCCCGGCGCGCCAGCCTTGCCGAACGCTCGGCGCTGGTGATCACTGCTTTGCAGGAAAAGGCCGGCGCCTCCCAGGAGCCCTTGCTGGACTGGCTGGAGCAGCGCCCGGATGTGCTTCAAGGCTCGGCACAGCCCTATTGGATCGCCAACCTGATCTTCGTAAAAGCGAAGGCTTCGGCGATTGCCGAGCTGAGCTGGCGGCAGGATATCGCCTTCCTCGACTGGAACGCGCCGCTGGCCAAGACTTCTACGGAAAGAGTTTTCTCCATGGCCAACGGCGTTTCGCCCAACGGAAAAGAGCCGGGCCTCTCCGCTATCAAGGCGCCCGCGCTCTGGGCCATGGGTTATACGGGCTACGGCCGCGTGGCCTTCACCAACGACACCGGCGTCGACCCCAGCCATCCGGCCCTGGCGGCGCAATACCGCGGGTTTTACGGCGACCCCGGCATCAGCTGGTATGAGTTCGATTCGCCCAATGTCACGCCCTACGACTGCGACGATCACGGCACGCATGTGACCGGCACTATCCTGGGCATCAACCGCCTCGGCAACGACACCATTGGCGTGGCGTTCAACGCCAAGTGGACGGGCGCTTCGACCATCGGCTGCGGCAACGGCCTGGGCAACCAGGACAACGTCGGCGCCCTGCAGTGGGCCGCCGACCCCGACGGCGATCCCTTCACTTTTGAAGATATGCCCGATGCCATCAACAACTCCTGGTACGATCCCACCATCGACGACGATTGTTTCAGCATCTATGTCGACGTGCTGACCGCGCTCGATGCATTGGGCGTAGCAGTGGTATTTTCTGCAGGTAATGAGGGGCCTGATCCCCAGACCATTTCCCCTCCCCACAACATCAATACCGATCTGGTCAACTCCTTCACCGTAGGCGCCTTGAATGGCAATACCGCCAATCTGCCGATCGCAGACTTTTCGAGCCGCGGCCCCTCCAAGTGTGGAGGCGAGGGCTCCCTGCTGATCAAACCCGAAGTATCGGCCCCGGGCGTCACCGTGCGCTCCAGTGTGCCGGGCGGCGGCTACGCCTTTTTCAACGGCACCTCCATGGCCGCCCCGCACGTCACCGGCGCGGTGCTGCTGCTTAAAGAGGCATTCCCTTACCTGGCGGGACACGAGATCAAACTGGCCCTGTACAACACCTGTACCGACCTGGGTGAACCGGGTGAAGACAACGTTTACGGCATGGGCATCATCGACGTGGAGAAGGCCTATAACTACCTCCTTGCCGAAGGCAACGTGCCGGTGGCCCCCAATGTGAACACCGACGCCATGGTCATTTTCATGGAAGCCGGCGAATACCAGTGCGAAGAACTCGTCACCGGCCGCATCCTGGTGGAAAACAGCGGCATCACCACCATCACCTCGATGGAGATACTGATGCAGGCAGGAGCGGAGAGTCAGGTGATCGAATGGACGGGCACGCTGGAACCGCTGGAAAGAGCGAGCATAGACCTGCCCTCACTTGTGGCGGGAGAAGGGGAGACCATGTTGTCTGTGGAGATCATTTCGGTAAATAGCGCCGCAGACGACCGCAGCCTCAACAACCGCTTCGCTATCCCGGTCATCGTCAAGGACCGGCCGGTTTTGCAGGCCGTGGCAGATGCGGGACCGGACCAGGAGGTCTGCGAGGGATCCATCATTGCGCTGCGCGGTGTCTCCCAAAGCGCAGGAACGCCTGCTTTCAGCTGGTATGATGCGCCGGCAGGCGGCGCCCTGCTGGGAACAGGACCGGTGCTGCTGGCTGGTCCGCTGAGCGGCGATACGACGATCTATCTCGAAGCGCTGTATACCCAAAAGACAGGCTTGTCCGGCAAAGAAGCCGGGGCCTCGCAGCTCGGCGGAATGCCGGCAAAGGAAGGGTTGGTCTTCGACGCACACTATCCCTTCCTCCTCAAGACCGTCAAGGTTTATGCCGATCAATCGGGGGGACGCATTTTAAAACTGCTCGACGCGGAGGGCAATACGGTCAGGACCAAGCCTACGGTCGTTTCCAGCCCCGGAGAGGTGGTGATCAGCCTGAATATGAATGTTCCGCAAGGAGAGAACTTCAGTCTGGTGCTGGATGCCGGTTTTCCCTTGCATCTCAACACTGACGGCGCTTCCTACCCCTATGCCGTGGAAGATGTGCTCACGATCAAGGGGCCATATGGCACAGGCATAGATACGCTTGGCCCCGGTCTCTGGTATTATTTCTACGATTGGGAGATCGAGTATGAAGAGCTTTGCGGCCGGGCAGCGGTGCAAGTGCCGGTTCTGGGCTCCGGTGAGGCGACGGTTGCAGCCTTTGAAGTTTCCGCCGATACCATTCCGTTTTTTGAGGGTGCGCATGTGCTGGCATTTACTGACCAATCCACGGGCGCCGCTTCCTGGCATTGGAACTTCGGGGACGGCAATACCAGCGCGGAGCAGAACCCTGAGCATTCCTATGCTGGTCCTGGCGTCTATACTGTTACCCTTTCCACCGGTAGCGCAGATGGTTGCCTGGGGGCTGCCCAGCGGACAGTTGTCGTGCTGGCCGATCCCACGAGCGCCTTTGAGGTAAAGACGGATGCAGGCCTGAAGATCTTTCCCAACCCCGCCAACGAGGCATTGAACCTGGAGTGGAGCGCCGAGGCCATCGAATGGATGATCTTCGACATACAGGGCCGGCCGGTAGCCAGCCGGGCCGCACAAGGCAGGCAAGCGCAGGTTTCGCTGAACGGATGGGCTTCGGGATTGTACTATGTCGTGCTTCGCACGCAGGAAGGGGTGTCGGCGGCCAAATTCCAGGTCATCCGGTAATGCCCTGACCATGGCGAAGCATGAAATAACAAATTGGGGAAAGCACGAAATCCACCGCTATGCCGATGAGGCTGGGGGGATGTCTTTTGCGTTCGTTCCCGCCCGGGGCGCCTGCCTGACGGAGCTGGTCATCGGCGGCGTGCCGCTGCTCGACGGCTACCGGGAGGCTTCGGAGCTGGATACCCTGGATTGGGGAAAGAGCGCCATTCTGGCCCCATTTCCCAACCGCCTGAAAGATGGGAAATACAGGTTTGAAGGAAAGGAGTACCAATTCCCCGTCAACGAACCGGCCAGGAACAATGCCCTGCACGGCTTCGTCATGGATAAACCCTTTGAAATAGTGGAGGAGGGAGACTTCAGTGTCGCGCTGGAGTATCGCTACGAGGGAAGCTTTGGATACTACCCTTTCCCGTTTTTGCTGCGCGTGACCTACAGCCTGTCTGTTGCCGATGGTTTTACCGCATTTTTCGAAATGAAAAACACGGGCAGCAGCCCCATGCCGGCCGGTTTGGGCTGGCATCCCTATTTCCAGCTGGGCGATTCGGCCGATGCGCTCTCCCTGCAATTGCCTGCTGCCGAGCAGGTCTTGGTCGATGAACGGATGATTCCGACTGGGGAGAAGGTATGCTACGATGCCTTCGAAGCCATGAAACAGATCGGAGCGACGGCCTTCGATACCGGCTTCCGCCTCCCGGAGCCCTGTGTGGTGAGGCTCCGGGAGGGGACGCGGGAGTTGGAGTATTGGCAGGATGGGGCTTTCCCTTACCTGCAGGTGTTCATCCCGCCTGCCCGCCGCTCCATTGCGCTGGAGCCGATGACCTGCAACATCGACGCCCTGAACAACGGCGAAGGTTTGCGGATATTGGCGCCGGGCGAGGCCATCCGGGGCAGGGCAGGCCTTCGTTTCAATCCATCCTGACTGGTTCGATCGCTTTGAAGGGCGTTAGCTGCAAGGCTTCCACATCCCGTTGGAAGCTCGTCCATTCCGTTTCGTAGAAATTGCTGATCCGCACCAGTGCCTCAGCCAGCATCTTTTCCGCCCGCTGCCGGCTGATCTGCGCCATCTGGTTGAGGCTGCCCTTTGGGGATTCCTGCAGGAGGCGCCAGGTTCGGAACAGGTAGGTGCTGATATTGTCGGGGTTGCGCTGAATGCCCTTTTGGTCTTCTGGTGAGGTGTACAGTTCCGTCAGCGTCTTGAGGGAGTCGGCGATGGTCTTGCTCCTGTCTTTGAAGGCCTTTTGCGTGCTATCGGGCGCCATGGTCAGGTTTTGGTTGACCAGGCCGAGGCTTTTTTGCAGTTCTTTCAGCTGGTTGAAGCTTTTGGTCGCCTTTTCTACCAAGGAGAAGAATTCCCGGGCTGTCTCATGCCGTTCTTTTTCCATTTCCAGATCATACGAGATGCGGGGATCCGGCAGGACCCTGAGCATGGTGGAGTCGGAAAAGTTTTTGTAGGAAAAGACGAGTTTGTAGGTTCCGGGGAAGACGTCGAGGCCGGGGGGCAGGTCGCCTTCCTCGCCTTCCTCTCTTCCTCCCCAGCGGTTCATGGCTGAGGGGAAGCGTACGCCGTCGCGGCGGAGGTTCCACGTGATGCGGTTCATGCCGGTATCGAGGCGGGTGGAGAAGGTGCGGATGGTGTCGCCCAGTTCGTCGATGACGCGGATTTTGACCCTTTCCGGTTTTTTCTTGTCGGCTTTTCCTGTTTCGGCTGGTGGTTTGACCCAGAAGCTGAGCATGGCGCCGTTGGGTTTGTTTTGCCCGACGAATTTGGCGTCGGCGATAAACCGCGCGCCGTCGACGGAGCGGAACTCGGTCAGGTAAGCGTCTGGGGCGGGGAAGACGGCGAAGTCTTTTTCCAGCACCTGGCCTTTGGTACGGGCCAGTTCGCGGAAGGGCCGCAGGTCGTCGAGCACCCAGATGGAGCGGCCGAAGGTACCCACGATGAGGTCGCCGTCGCGGGGGTGAATGTCGAGATCGGCGGTGGAGACGGCCGGAAAGCCGTTGGTCCAGCGGGTCCAGGTTGCGCCGAAGTCGATGCTTACGTAGAGGCCGTAGTCAGTGCCCAGCCAGAGCAGGTTGGGCACTTTGGGGTCCTGTACGATGGAGAGGGCATGGCCGGCCACTTTCTTTTCATCCACAATGCGTTTGAAGGAGGCGCCGAAGTCGCCGGTGAAATAGACCATGGGCCGCCAGTCGTCGCGGCGGTAGTTATTGACCACGACGAAGGCTTCGCCGGCCGCGTAGGAGGAGGCGCGGATCTGGGTGATCCAGCTTCCTTCGGGGCAGCCGGGGAGGCGGGAGGCCAGGTTTTTCCAGGTCTTGCCGCCGTCGCGGGTCAGTTGCAGGTTGCCGTCGTCGGTACCTGCCCAGACGAGGTTTTGATCGAGGGGGCTGGGAGCGATGGAGATGATGGTGGTGAAGTTTTCGGCGCTGGTCACATCGGGTGTGAGGCCGCCGCTGAGGTGTTGTTTTTGTTTGGTGGTGTCGTTGGTGGTCAGGTCGGGCGAGATGATGGTCCAGGTTTGCCCGCAGTCCTTGCTGTAGTGCAGGAACTGGCTGCCGAAGTAGACGCCGCAATCGTTGAAGGGGTCTTGGGCGATGCCGGCGTTCCAGTTAAAGCGCAGGCCGGCGCCATCGGGATGCTGGGGCTGGATGGGGTAGCTCTTGCCCGTTTCGCGGTCGATAAAAGCCAGATTGCCGCCTTGCGACATGGCGTAGATGTGGCGAGGGTCGTTGGGTTTGAACACTACGTCGAAGCCGTCGCCGAAAAAGATCTCCTGCCATTCGTGGTTTTGGATGCCGCCCTGTTGCCAGACAGAGCTGGGGCCGATCCAGGAGCCGTTGTCCTGCAAGCCGCCGCCGATCTGGTAGGGGATGGACATATCGGTGTTGATGTGGTAGAACTGGCCCAGGGGCAGGTTTTCAGCAAACTGCCAGTTTTTGCCGCCGTCGCGGGAGATATAGAGCCCGCCGTCGTTGCCTTCGATGATGAATTTGGGGTCGCCGGGGTGAATCCAGAAAGCGTGGTGGTCGGGGTGCACGCCGCGGTAGGCGCCGAAGGCGAGCAGGGTTTCGAAGGTACGGCCGCCGTCCTGGCTGACTGAGACGTTGCTGTAGACGTTATAGACCCGGTTTTCGTTTTTGGGGTCGACATAGATTTCCGCGTAGTAGAAGGGGCGGTCGCCGATGTTTTTATCGGCTACTTTGGAGAAATTGAAACCGCCATCGGTCGATTTGTAGAGGGCGTTTTCCTTGGCTTCTACCAGGGCGTAGACGATGTTGGGTTGAGAGGGGGCGATGGCGAGGCCGATGCGGCCGAGGTCGCCTTCCGGCAGGCCGTCTTTGCTGGTGCGGCGCGTCCAGGTCTCGCCGCCGTCGAACGACACGTAGATGCCGGAGCCGGGTCCGCCGGAGTTGAAGGTCCAGGGTTTGCGGCCGAACTCCCACATGGCTGCGATGAGTTTGTTGGGATTGGAGGGGTCGGCTACGAGGTCGGCGCAGCCGGTTTCCGGGCCGGTGTAGAGCACTTTGCGCCAGGTTTTGCCGCCATCGGTGGTTTTGAACACGCCGCGTTCCACGCTGGGTCCCCAGGCTGTGCCGAGCACGCCCACGGTCACGACATCCGGGTTGTGGGGGTTGATGACGATGCGATGGATGAGACGGGAGTTTTTGAGTCCGGCGAACTGCCAGGTGCGGCCGCCGTCGATGCTTTTGTAGAGGCCTTCGCCGGAGTTGTGGGAGTTGCGGGGGTTGCCTTCGCCCGTGCCCACCCAGATTTCACTGGGATTGCGCTGGTTGATGGCGATAGCGCCGATGGCTTGAACAGGCGCTTCATCGAAGATGGGCGTCCAGTCGATGCCGCCGCTCTCCGACTTCCAGACTCCGCCGGAGGCGGCGCCGATGAAGATGCGGTCGGGATTGGATAAATCCACGTCGATAGCGGTGACCCTGCCGCTCATGCCGGCTGGGCCTATATTTCTGATTTTCAAATTTTTAAAATATTCAAGAGAAAGTGGTTGGGCGGCAAGGAGGTTGGTCAGGCCAATCAGGATGATTAAAATGAGTGCGTTTTTTTTCATAATTGAATGGATAAATGGTAAATTCGACTTGTTCTAAAAATAAGATTTACCCTGATTCCCCAAAATTAGTTTATTTGTTGGTTCAACCAAGACGTTTTACTATGACGAAAACGCTACCCTTGCTTATCGTTTTTGGCCTCTCCTTCATGCTTTTTTGCTCATCGCGTATGAGCGCCCAAACAAGTGGCGAGATCATCCAGTTCAACGGAAAATCGGAACGATTTCTGGTTTTTCTGGAAAAAGAACTGGAGACAGTCACGCTGTGCGGCCTGGAGCCAGGGGAGGACTACCTGTTGAACGTCATTCCCGCCTTTGCGGAGGATGGCCTTTATATGACTTTTCAGAACCTGCCGGTATCAGGGCTGAGCTACGGCAAGCTGAAAGCTGTCCAATCCTGTATGCCCTTGGTGGTCCAAACAGCGCCAGCGCAGGTCAAGGGCAAGATCCGGGCTTACATCAGCGTCAGCAGGGCGGGGGAGACGGTGTCCGTAAAGCCGCCTGTGAGCGGTATCGGGCGTCCGCCCGCCATAACGACGAGTACGGGTACACCCACGAGCCAGTTGATCACGAATGTGCTGATTGGGGGTGATTGTTTCGAAGTGTCTGGTGTGACCGCAGCTGGCGCCAACAACCAGCGGGGTACATTTGCAAACGGCGCCACATCCATTGGCCTCAACGATGGGGTGATCTTGTCGACGGGTAATATTGCTACGGCCAGCGGCCCGAATAATTCGGGAAACGCCGGGACCGGTATGAACCAGAACCAGGGCGATCCCGATCTGCAACAATTGAGCGGCAGTAATATTATCCGGGATGTATCGAAGATCGAGTTCAATTTTACTCCGACCAATGATACCGTGACTTTCCGCTATGTTTTTGCTTCTGAGGAATATTGCGAATGGGTGGGTTCCCAATTCAACGACGTATTCGGGTTTTTCATCAGCGGGCCGGGTATCAATGGACCTTTTTCCAATAATGCGCAAAACATCGCCGTGCTGCCCAACGGCACCCAGGTGTCTATCAACAACGTCAACCACAACAGCAATTCCACTTTTTACGAACCCAACATTCCAGCTCCGGTTCCCAGCGATCCGGATTGCAACGGGCATCCTGCCGCCGGGCCTCCTGGTACGCTGGACTGCCAGTATGACGGCTTCACGGTGGTGCTGACCGCCACGGCTATCGTGATTCCTTGCAGCACTTACCACATCAAACTCGCTGTTGGCGACGTAGGCGATAATATCTACGACTCGGCTGTGTTTCTGGAGGCCAACAGCTTTGCCGCAGGTACGCTGGCTTCCGCTCAGCCCATTGGAACGGTGCAAGGCACCAATATCATCTACGAAGGCTGTACAGGAGGTTATTTCCTCTTCACCCGCGACGGCGACCTGAGCGAGCCGATGACCATTACTTACACGATAGGGGGTACGGCCACTTCCGGTTCTGACTATACGCCGTTGACTACAACGGTTACCATACCAGCAGGCCAAAGCTCTGTGCAACTGCCGATCAACGCCATTGTCGACAACATCGCGGAAGGCGCGGAAACGATCACCCTGACATTTGCACTGCCCTGCCAGTGCAGTGAGAAAGTGATCACGATGCAAATTCAGGATCCGCCGCCCATCAACCTTAGCCTCAACGACCAGACATTATGTGGCGCGCAGAGTGTTACCCTCAATCCCGGCGCTTCAGGCGGCGTGCCTGGAGGGCTTACCTATAACTGGAGTACCGGCGCTACTTCCCCCACCATCACCGTTAACCCTCCGATTGGGGTGCCGACAACCTATTCGGTCACCGTGACCGACGCCTGCGGCAATACGGCTACGGAAAATGCCACCGTCACTATCAACGAAACGCCGACTGCCTCACTGAGCGGAAGCGGCGTCCTCTGCTCTCAAGGCAACACCGATCCTGTGGAACTGACCATCAACTTCACGGGTACGGCGCCCTGGACCTTTGTGTATTCCCAGAATGGCCAGCAACAAACCGTTACTACTTCCAATAACCCGTACATCCTGACCGTTTCCAACCCCGGCGCCGTGACACTAGTCTCCGTTTCCAGCGGTAGTTGCCAGGGTACGGTTTCGGGGAACGTGAATATTCAACAGATCACCATCAACGCCAACACCCAGACCAACAACCCTGACTGCAACGGCAGCAGTGATGGCGCCATTACGCTGACGGTTTCAGGAGGTACCAGTCCATATTCCTACATCTGGAGCAACGGCAGTACCAGTCAAAACCCCACAGGTCTGCCCGCGGGTAGCTATTCAGTGACGGTGACCGATGCCAATGGCTGCACCCAAACAGCAACAGCCACCCTCACCAATCCGCCTCAACTCAACGCCTCCGTGACCAATACACAGCAAGTGGACTGCAACCATCCCACGGGTGGTATCACTACTTCGGTCAGCGGCGGTACCCCAGGCTACACCTATCAGTGGAGTCCCTCCGGCTCCGGGGCCAACCCCAGCGGTTTGCCAGCCGGTACCTACAACGGCACGGTGACCGACGCCAACGGCTGCACGGTCACCATCACCGCTACCATCAATGAAAACCTGACAGAGCCCAATGCGGCAGCTTCGGTAAATGGCATCCTGACCTGCACCACGACCTCCATCACCCTCAGCGGCTCAGGGTCTTCGACAGGCGGCAATTTCACCTACCAGTGGAGCGGCCCCGGCATCGTCAGCGGCGGCAATACGCTCAACCCCGTGGTCAACCAGCCGGGTAACTACACCATCACCGTGACCAACACCAGTAATGGCTGCACCGAAACGGCCACCGTAAACGTGCCGCAAAATATCACTCCGCCTGTCGCAACCGGTACAGCCCCGCCCATTACCTGCAACAACCCGCAGGTGACCATCAGCGGCGCCGGCTCCTCGACTGGACCGAATTTTACCTACCAGTGGAACGGGCCGGGTATCGTCAGCGGAGGCACTACCCTCAACCCGGTGGTCAACGCGCCTGGCAACTACACCCTCACCGTCACCAACACGGATAACGGCTGTACGGCCAATACCAACGTCAACGTGCCCAACCAGACACAGTTGCCAACCGTTACAGCCACTTCTCCAACCCTGACCTGTACCGTTACCTCTGTCACCGTGAACGGCGCCGGCTCTTCTACCGGACCTAACTTTACCTATCAGTGGACAGGACCGGGCATCGTCAGCGGCGCTACGACGCTCAATCCGGTTGTCAACCAGCCAGGCAGCTATACCCTGACGGTCACCAACACCACTACGGGCTGCGTGAACTCCTTCACCCTGAACGTTCCCCAAAACATCGTGGCCCCAACCGCTGAAGCCGGTCCGCCGGCCCAGATCGATTGCGGCTCTCCCATCGTGCAACTCAACGGGGCGGGATCCAGCGCAGGCCCTCCGGGCTATACCTACCAATGGTCGGGTCCCGGTATCGTCGGGGGCGGTAATACGCTCAACCCCAACGTCAACCAGCCCGGCACCTACACCATCACCGTGACCAATACCTCCAACGGTTGTACCTCCACAGATCAGGTGAACGTCACGCAAGACGTCACCCCGCCAGTCGCCGTGGTAGCACAACCGCCGACCATCACCTGCGCCGTGCCGCAAGTGCAGCTCAACGGCGCCGGATCGAGTACAGGACCTAACTTTTCATACAACTGGACAACCCAGGGCGGCATCATCGTCAGCGGCGGCAACACCCTTAATCCCACGGTGGGTGCGGGAGGCCTTTACACCCTGACCGTCACCAACACCAACAACGACTGCACCGCCACCTACGGCATCGTCGTGCCTTCCAATACGACGCCACCGGTCGCCAACGCAGGCCCTATTCAGGAACTGACCTGCGTCATCAACCAGGTGCAGCTGATCGGGGCCAACTCCAGCTCGGGGCCCAACTTCTCCTACCAATGGACCACGCCCAACGGCAATATCGTCTCCGGGGCCAATACCCTTTTCCCCATCGCCAACGCGCCTGGCACTTACACCCTGACAGTGACCAACAACACCAACGGTTGTACTTCCACCTCCACCACCTCCGTGATCGTCGACGAAAACGTGCCCATCGCCAATGCCGGGCAGCCTGCGACCATTACCTGCGTGGCCCCCGTCGTATCGCTCAACGGTGCAGGCTCCTCCGTCGGACCTAACTTTACCTACCAATGGTCGACTACGAATGGCAACATCGTATCGGGCGCCACGACCCTGACCCCCATGGTCAACCTGCCCGGACAGTACCAGCTGGTGGTAACCAGCCTGGCCAACGGCTGCCAGTCTTCTTCCTTTGTAACGGTTGGTCAGAACATCGTACTGCCAACGGTCAGCATCGCCCCACCCGGCGAAGTCAACTGCTACACGCCACAGGTGACCATCAACGCCTCAGCCTCTTCCAATCAAGGCAACTACTCCTATGTATGGAATACCTCCAATGGTAGCATCGTCAGCGGTCAGGGAACGCTTACTCCCGTCGTTGACCAGGGCGGTACCTACATCCTGACTATCGTCAACAATGCCAATGGTTGTATCAATGGGGGAGGGGTGACCGTACCTGAAGACATAGATAACCCTGCCCTGGTGATCGCCCCTGCTGCTACCGTGACCTGCACCGCACCGCAGGTTACCCTCATCACCAACGGCTCCTCGACCGGTCCCAACTTCCAGTACACCTGGACTACCCAGGACGGGGATATCGTCAGCGGGGCCAACACGCCCAACCCGGTGGTATCGAGCGGCGGAACCTATTCTTTGACCATTTACAACCAGGCCAACAACTGCTCCAGCGAGGGGCAGGTGGTGGTGCCGGAAGACGTGAACCTGCCCACCGTGGCAGTCTCAGCGCCATCCGGGCTCAACTGCACGGTGCAATCCGTACAACTCGCCGGCACTATCGGCAATGGCGCCAACCTGAGCTACACCTGGTCGACAGCCGACGGCAATTTCGTCTCCGGCCAAAATACCCTGCAACCCGTGGTCGACGAACCGGGTACCTACTTGCTCGAAGTGCTCAACCCCGCCACGGGATGTGAAAACGCCAGCACTATCACCGTTGCGGAAGACGCCGTAGTGCCGGTAGCCGATGCTGGCGGAACAGACCTGCTCACCTGCGCAGTGACAAGCCTTGAACTAGATGGCACAGGCTCCGATACCGGCCCCGCATTAGTGTATCAATGGACGACTCCCAACGGAAATATCGTCTCGGGCAGCCAAACCACTACGCCCCAAATCGATGCGCCGGGAACCTATATCCTCCAGGTCTATAATACTTCCAATACCTGCGTCGCTCACGACACCGTGCTCATCGATGAAGACGTTGCCGTGCCCGTGGCCGCCGCCGCCCAGCCTATCCTCATGGGTTGCGCAGACCCCGTGGTGACCCTCGACGGCACAGCATCAAGTGCTGGTCAGGATATCGTGTACGAATGGACCACGCCCAACGGCAACATCGTAAACGGCGCCAATTCGCTTCTACCCGAGGTCGATGCGCCCGGTAATTACACCCTGACGGCCCTCAACGCCTTTAACGGGTGTTTCTCCGAAACCACCGTCACCGTCGTAGAGGATGTTGCATTGCCTGTTGTGGATGCAGGCCCCGGCGGAGAGCTTACCTGCACCCTGATCATCATACAGTTGCAAGGGAGCGCCAGCGGACAGGTTAACCGTTTTGTCTATCAATGGACTACGCCCGACGGCAATATCATCAGCGGCCCGCAGACGCTTACGCCTGAAGTGAATGAACCCGGCATGTACACACTGGTCGTGACCGACACCGTCAACGCCTGCATATCGGAAGCCACTGTTGAAATTACCCAGGACGCCAATGTGCCGGAGGCCAATGTAGAACCGTCAAACCCCTACAACTGCGTATTCTCCACCGTGACGCTCGACGGTACCGGCTCCTCGCAATCGCCCAGCCTGGTCTATGCCTGGAGCACGCCCAACGGCAACTTCGTCAGTGGAACGGAAACCCTGGCGCCGGTGGTCGACATGCCGGGTACCTACACCCTGACCATCAACGACACCATCAACTTCTGCGTGACCAGCCAGACGGTGCAAATTTTGCCCGATACGGTAGCGCCGCCGCTGGCCATCGCCGCTCCCGGCATACTCAATTGCTACCAGCCGGAGATCTCCCTGAGCGCTACTGCCGGAGGCCTGACGGATATCGCCATCGCCTGGACTACCCCTGACGGCAATATCACCGGCAACGGCAATACCCTCAACCCATCCGTCGATGAACCAGGCGTCTATGTGCTCACCGTGACTAACAACCAAAACGGCTGTACCTCTGTGATCCAAACGCCCGTAGATTCCGATTTCGCCATACCCTTGGCAGATGCAGGTCCCACAGGTGTGATCACTTGCGCCGATACCGTGCTGACCCTTTCCGGATCAGGCGATGCGGGCGGAGCGCCGATGGATTTCCAATGGACGACCACCGACGGCAATATCCTCAGCGGGGCGGATACGCCTTCGCCCCTGATCGACCAGGGCGGCGCCTACCTGCTGACCTTGACCAATACGCAAAACGGTTGCCTGAATACGGCCAGCGTGGTGATCGATCAAAACGTGGTTTTCCCCATTGCCAACGCAGGCCCGGAGGGCTTGCTCAACTGCTACAACCCACAGATACAGCTGAACGGAGGCGCCTCTTCCACCGGCAATATTTATGCCTATGAATGGACCACCACCGACGGCAGCCTGCTTAGCGGCGCCAATACCTTGACGCCTGCTGTCGATGGGCCAGGTACGTATCTGCTGACCATCACCGACCTGACCAACCAGTGCGTTTCCACTTCAGAAGTGCTGGTACTCGACGATTTCATAGCGCCACAGGCAGAGGCCGGTCCCGGCTCTGAGCTCACCTGTTCGATTACGAGCATCGCACTGAGCGGCAACGGCAGCCAGGGCAGCAATTTTACCTTTTCCTGGACAACTACGGACGGCAACATTACCAGCGGCGCCAGTACGCTCTCGCCCACGGTCAACGCCCCCGGTGTTTACGAACTCCTGATTTTCAACCAGGAAAACGGTTGCAGCACCACCGACCAGACGACCATTACCACAGGCGTTTCCTACCCGCTTGCCGTGGCCGGTACGGCCAATCCGCTGACCTGCGCCGTGAACAGCATCCAGCTCAATGCGGCGGGAACGGATACCGGGCCGAACTTTGTTTATAACTGGACTACCTCCAACGGCAACATCGCTACCGGGGGCAATACCCTCACTCCCGTGGTCGACCTGCCCGGCGTTTACACGCTGGCAGTGACGAATACCAACAACGACTGTGTGACTACCGCTCAAGTCACCGTGCCCATCGATACGATCTCGCCCGCCGCAGAAGCCGGGCCAGCCAGCCTGCTCACCTGTGCCGTGACCAGCCTGCAGCTAAGCGGGGCAGGGTCCTCGGCCGGACCTTCCTACACCTATCAATGGACCACAGGCAATGGCGCCATCACCAGCGGCGCTACAACCCTGGCGCCCATGATCAATGCCCCGGGTGCATACCAGATCCTGGTTACCAACCAGGTGAACGGCTGTACCTCGACCGATAACGTAACCATCGGGCAGGACGTGACGCCGCCCTTGGCAGCAGCCGCCACGCCAGGCATCCTGACCTGCGCCGTGCCGAACCTGACCCTGAGCGGCAGCGGCTCCAGCACTGGCAGCATTTACACCTACAACTGGACCACGCCCGATGGCAACATCGTAGCGGGCGCCAATACCCTGGCGCCCCAGGTCGACCAGCCCGGACAGTACAACCTATTGGTTTTTAATCAATTCAATGGTTGCAGCACTTCAACTTCAGTCGATGTAGACCAGAATATTGTTCACCCCACCGCCGAGGCGGGGGCCACTGCCGACCTGACCTGCGCCGTGACCAGCTTGAACCTGGGCGGCAGCGCCAGTGGAAACTCCACCAACCTGGGCTACCTCTGGACCACAGCTAATGGCAATATTTTGTCGGGCGCTAACACCCTTGCGCCCCTCATCAACCAGCCGGGCCTGTACCAGCTCACGGTGACTGACCTGGAAAACGGATGCATAACCACCGACCAGGTACAAATCGGGCAGAATACCGTGCCGCCGCTGGCGCTCATCGCCAACCCCGGCACCCTCACCTGCGTGCAGCAGACCGTGACCCTCGACGCCATGGCTTCGAGCAGCGGGGCCATTTTCTCGCCGGTCTGGACGACCGCCAACGGCAACATCCTCTCCGGAACACAATCTCTGAATCCGGTAGTCGACCAGCCAGGCTCTTACGTCCTGACCATCACCAACTCAGTCAACGGCTGTTCAACCACGCAATCGGTTCCTGTTGCTCAGGATATCGTGCAGCCCATCGTCGATGCGGGCGAGGATTTCACCCTGCCTTGTTTCGACGACATCGCCTACCTGCAGGGGAGCGTCATCGCCGCTACCAACAACCTGCAATACGCATGGACCACGACCAGCGGGCAGATCGCCTCCGGCGCCGGCACACTGACGCCGGCGGTTTCGAGCGGCGGGATCTACCAGTTGTTGATTACCAACCTGGTGAACGGCTGCTCTGCTGTGGATGAAGTGGTGGTGATCGAAAATATCCCGGCCAATCCGCAGTTCGTTCCCGCCCAGCCGCCGTGTTTCGGCGACAAAGGCGTGATACAGGTCACCGGTGTGACGGGTGGCACGCCGCCTTACGTGTTCTCCATCGACGGCGGTAACACTTTCCAGTCCAATGCCCTGTTTGTGAATTTGAATCCGGGCTGGTACAACATCGTAGTACAAGACGCCCTGGGCTGCGAAACGACGCCGGAAGCCCAATACATCGACGCACCGGAACCGGTAGAAGTGGAATTAGGCGGCATCGTGACCCTGCAACTGGGCGAGTCCTGGCAGCTTCAGGCCTTCGTGAATTACCCGGAAGAAGAAATCCAGGAAATCGTCTGGACGCCCGGCGACTGGCTAAGCTGCACGGATTGCCTGACCCCGATAGCGTCTCCGCTCCAATCCATCATCTACCAAGTGGAGGTGACGACCGAGCTGGGCTGCCGGGGCGCTTCATCCGTACAACTCATTCTGGACAAGCGGCCCGCCGTGTACATCCCGAATATTTTCTCGCCTAACGGCGACGGGGAGAATGACATCTTCATGATTTTCGCCAAACCCGAAGGGGTGAAAGAGGTCAAGACCTTCCTGGTGTTCAGCAGGTGGGGAGAGACGGTTTATGAATACACCAATTTCCAGCCCAACAACCCCGCCTTTGGCTGGGACGGCAAGCACCGCGGCCAGCCGATGGACCCCGCCGTCTTCGCCTGGTTCGCGGAGATCGAGTTCATCGACGGGCGAACGGAATTGTTTGAAGGGGATGTAACCCTGATCCGCTAAAAAAGAGGGCCGCCCAAATCGCGGCCCTCTTTTTTTTGCCTATTTTGGACGGAAAAACCGGCGGGAATGAAAAAGCGCTACTTCCTCTGTTTTTCCATTTTACTTTTCACCCTGGTCAAAGCCGGCGCGCAAACCACCGGTTGCGGCATCACCGCCAATGCGGGTCCCGACAGGACGCTTTGCTTCCCCGGCGGAAGCGCCCAACTCAACGGCTCCATTTCCGGAGAATACCTGGGTTTCACCTGGACGCCCACCACGGGCATGGCCAATCCCAATTCCCTGCAGCCCAACGTATTTGTTAACCAGACAACCACCTATACACTGAACGTCCAGTCTTACCTGCCGGGTAACAACCTGGTGGTCAATTCCGATTTCAGCCAGGGAGCGGTGGGCTTCACCTCCGATTACATCAACAACCCCAACCTGATCTACCTGCCGGGTTATTACGCCATCGTCACCTCTCCCGATCTCATTTACAGCAATTTTCCGCCCTGCGACGACCATTCGCCCGGCCAGGGCAATATGATGATCGTTGACGGCTCCACCAATGCCAATGACGATATCTGGTGCCAAACCATACCAGTGACGCCCAATACCCTCTATGCCTTTGGCGCCTGGGTCGGAACCATCGTGCCGATATCCGTAGCCCAGATACAGTTTCTGATCAACGGCCAGCCGCTGGGGGCGCCGATTTCCGCTCCTCTGGAGGTCTGTGCCTGGACCCAGTTTTTTCAGATGTGGAACTCCGGTACGGCGACCTCCGCCACCATTTGCATACGCGACCTGAACACGGCCAACCTGGGCAACGATTTTGGCCTTGACGACATTTTCTTTGCCCCCGTTTGCACTGTATCCGACCCAGTAACGGTGACAGTCGTACAGCCCGTCGCTGCGGCCCCGTTCGTACAGTTTTTACCTTGTTCATCCGGACAACTCACCATTAACGCCGCCGGCTCCTCGACCGGGCCGGGATATTCTTTCCAATGGACTACCCCCGACGGCACGATCGTTTCCGGTGCGAACACCCTGTCGCCCGTCGTCAATGAGGCGGGCACCTATAACCTGACCGTCACTTACAATGGGGGAGGGGTGACCTGCACGGCCAACGCCACTGTCATCGTGACCGGAGACCCCGCTACTCCGATAGCGTTCGCCACACCCCAAGGGCAGCTGGATTGCAATACCGGAACCGTTACCGTTTCGGGAGCAGGGTCGAGCCAGGGCAGCGGCTTTTCCTACCAATGGTCGACCGCCAACGGCAGCATTTCGGGCAGTACGACCACTCAGAATATCCAGGTAACGGCCCCCGGATTGTACCAACTGGTCGTCACCAACACCTCCAACGGCTGTACCGCCACCGCCACTGCCCAGGTGAATTTCAACGGCGTGCTGCCCATCGTCGAAGTTGTGGATTCACTGGCGCTTACCTGCATACAGACCCAGGTGGAACTCGATGGCACGGGGTCAAGTACGGGACAGGGTTTTCTGTACCAATGGACCACCAACGGAGGGTCTATCCTCTCGGGAGAAACGACGCTAATGCCCCTGGTAGACCAGCCGGGGCAATACACCCTTACCGTTACCAATACCGCAACGGGTTGCGAGAACTCTCTAACCGTGACCGTTCTCGGCCGGCAGGAAATACCGTTTTTGGCCATTTCCCCTCCTCA
The DNA here is from genome assembly GCA_049306275.1 of Saprospiraceae bacterium. Lineage (GTDB taxonomy): Bacteria > Bacteroidota > Bacteroidia > Chitinophagales > Saprospiraceae > JADJTT01. Next base: position 18,180 of record JBAQQB010000067.1, read on the forward strand.
GATGATCAGCTGTCTGGACTCTATCGTCGCCCTCGACGCTTCCGCCTCCTCCAACCAGCCGGGGCTGATTCTGGCGTGGTCGACCACAGACGGGCACTTTGTTTCCAGCCTTGACAGCCTGGTGGTATTCGCCGACGCACCGGGGCAATACCAACTGGCCTTGAGCGACCCCCTGACCGGCTGCGCGGATACCGCGACGGTGATGGTGACCGACGGGCGGGTGCAGCCGCAACTTTCCATCGAAAACCCCGGTTTGCTCACCTGTACGGATATCCTCGTGCTGCTTATTGCCTCTGATACTACGGCATCGGCCAATACGATCTATCAATGGTCGGCTCCAGGCGGGGCACTGCAAGGAGAAACAGATACCCTGACGGCCATCGCTGTGGCGGCGGGCTGGTATTACCTGGAAGCGCTCGATACCCTGAGCGGCTGCTCCGCCATCGATTCAGTGGGGGTACAGGCCGACACCCAGGCTCCAGTTGCAGATGCGGGAGCAGACCTGACACTGGACTGTAATACCGTCAGTCTTCCATTGCAGGGGATGGTTAGTGCAGCCTCCGGCGCCTGGTCGGCGTTGTGGACAAGCCCTGACGGCTTGATTGTGAGCGGAGAAACAACACCCAATCCCATCGCCGGAGCGCCTGGCTCATACATCCTTCAGGCTATGGATTCCATAAACGGATGCGTAGGGTTGGACACCGTGGTGGTCTTCGCCGACGATGATCTTCCCCTCGCGATAGTCGCTGAGCCCGCGGCGATCACCTGTGCCCAGCAAGCGGTCAATCTCGACGCTTCGGGGTCTTCGCAGGGGCCATCCATACAATACCAATGGACCACCACCAATGGCAACATCGTCTCGGGCGCCCAGACGGCATCTCCCGAAATTGACGCCCCGGGTACTTACCAGTTGCAGGTGACAGATACTGCGAATGGCTGTGTAGCCAATACCGCGGTAGAAGTGCAGGCCGACACCCTGGCGCCGCTGGCAGAGGCAGGCACGGCGGGTGTGCTGACCTGCGCGGCGCCCGCGCTTTGGCTCAATGGGGAGGCTTCGCAGTACGATCCCATGACAACAGGGATTCTCTGGACCAGCTCGACCGGTATGATCCAGAGTGCTCCGGACAGCATCCACGCGCTCGTTTCGGCCCCCGGCTGGTATGTGTTGCAGTTGACGAACCTGGAAAATGGGTGCGTTGGCACGGACAGCGTGGAAGTGACGGCCGACCAGGGCCTTCCTGTGGCAGATGCCGGGCCCTCCCCAACCCTCGATTGCGGGCAGCCGGAGGTTTTGCTCGACGGCTCCGGAAGTTCGGGAGGACCTTCGGTAGTGTATGCCTGGACCGACGCACAGGGCGCCGCACTGCCGGGCATACAGGCGGCGGTAAACCAGCCGGGCTGGTATTTCCTGACCGTCACCGACACGCTGAACGCCTGCTCGGTAGTGGACTCGGTGCTGGTAACGGCGGATTTTGAGGCGCCGGTAGCGGATGCTGGAACTTCACCGACCATCACCTGTGTCGATCCTACGGCCCTGCTCGACGGCAGCGGGTCGAGTCAGGGGGCGCAATTCGCCTACACCTGGTCGGTTAATGGGGGGAATATTTCAGGCGACCCATTCCAGGTGGTTTCACAAGCCGATCAGCCGGGCTGGTACTACCTGTTGGTGACCAATGAGCAAAACAGTTGCGCCGCGCTCGACTCGGTAGAGGTTTTTGAAAATACAGCCCCGCCCCTGGCAGAGGCGGGGCCAGCCGAAGTGCTGACCTGTCTTTCGTCCACAGCTGCGCTCGACGGCGCCCAGTCGTCTTCGGGGCCAGGCTATCAGGTGCAATGGACAACGACGGGCGGTTCCATCATTTCGGGCGCAGGAACTTATACGCCAGAGGTCGATGGCGCAGGCCTATATTTCATCGAAATCACCAATACCCAGAATGGCTGCGTGGCGACAGACAGTGTGGAAGTAACCGCCGATCAGGAATTTCCCTTTGCGGAGGCCGGCATGGCGGCAACGCTCACCTGCGCCCAGGCGCAGCTCAACCTGGATGCGACGGCCTCTGAAACGGGACCAGAATTGGTCTACAACTGGACAACATCCGGCGGCAATATCGTGGCCGGCGGGGAGGGGCTGGCGCCGCTTGTCAACGCCCAGGGATGGTATTTTCTCGAAATATTCAATATGACCAGCGGCTGTGCGGCAACGGATTCGGTGGAGGTCATCCTCGACGATCAGCAACCCCTTGCTGTGCTTTCTGTGCCGGGTTTACTGACCTGCCAGCAGACCATGGTGGAAGTGACTAGCCAGGTGAGCGGTGGGGGAGGCCCTTATGGCTATGAGTGGACGACCCTTTCAGGGCAGATTGGCGGACCATCAGACCAGGCATTCATTCAGGCAATGGCAGCTGGTATCTATTCCCTCCAGGTTACCGACCAGAGCAACGGATGCACGGGCTTTGCGGAAGCGGAGGTGGAGGTGGATACGCTGTCTCCGCAGGCGGCAATTGCCGCAGTGGGGGCCATCACTTGCGCTACTCCTTTGCAAACCCTCGATGCTTTGAGCTCATCGACGGGCCCGCCCTATATTTTTTCCTGGACGACTGCCGATGGCAGCTTTTCGGGAGGAACCGCTACCCTGAGCCCACAAGTGAATGGAGGCGGAACCTATGTGCTGACGATTGAGAATCAGCTAAACGGCTGTCAGGCGAGCGCTTCGGCGACGATTGCGGTGGATACCGTGGCGCCGCAGGTACAAGCGGGCGGCGACGCCTTTTTCCCTTGCAACGCATCGGTGTACGCATTACAGGGCCTCATTTTGAACCCCTTACCCAGCTATGTCATTCAGTGGAGCAGCCTGGATGGGCAGATTATTGGTGGAGAGAGCACACTGTCGCCACTGGTTGGGGGGGCTGGAACGTATCAGCTGGAAGTGAGCAATCCCCAGAACGGATGCAGCGCCGGCGACGAGGTAATCCTGTTGGCTCAAGGCATTGAAAATGTGGAAATCAGCCTGGTGCATCCCCTTTGTCCCGGCGAAACGGGGCAGATAGAAATCGGCGTAGTAGAGGGCGGAACGGCGCCCTATGCGTATTCTGTAGATGGCGGGCAGCAATACCAGTCCGGGCCCCTGTTTGAGGACCTGGCGCCTGGCGCCTTTGAGATCGTGGTAGAAGACGCGCAGGGGTGTTTTTACGCCCAGGCTGTTGTACTGGAAGAGCCCTATCCCGTGCAGGTGAGCTTGCCTGAGGCGATCGGCCTGCGGTTGGGAGAAACGGCGACATTATCGCCCCTCATCAACCTCTCTGTAGGGCAGTTGGGGTGGGTGAAATGGGAACCAGCCGAGGGGCTGAGTTGCAGCGATTGCCTAAATCCGGTGGTAGTAGCCACTGAGACCAGGACCTATCAGGTAACCGTGGCTGACCTGAACGGCTGCACGGCGACGGCGGAGGTGACGGTTTACGTGGATGAGTCCTTGAGCGTTTATGCCCCCAATATCTTTTCCCCCAATGCGGACGGGATCAACGATGTATTTATGCTGTTTTCGGGGAAGGGGCAGGTAGACCGGATACTCAAGTTTCAGGTATGGAGCCGCTGGGGAGACCTGGTTTTTGACCGGGAGGACCTATTACCAGGCGTATCGGCTCAGGGTTGGGACGGCACGATGGCCGGCCGTCCGGTTGCGGAAGGCGTATACGGCTGGATAGCCCGTGTGCGGTTTGCCAACGGCATTGAGTTGACCTACCACGGAGATGTGACCCTGCTGCGGTGATTGGTATCTCAAAAACTGAAGCAGGGAATGATCCGCATGCGTCGCCCGAAGAGGGAGCCGTCGCCGTCGAGGGAGAAGGCCAGTGAGACGGTTGAGAAGAAATACCAGTCCAGGAATTTGGGATTTCCCCTTGGTGCGCCCGGAATATTGACGGGGTCGGAGTTGCGGTATTCGCCGATGCGGTTGCCGAGGGCTGCGGCCAAGGGGCCATTTTCCTTGAGGAGAATTCTGCTGTCGATATAGGGGCCGCTGACGTCGTCGAGGTAGTCGGTGAAGAGTTTACGTCCGGCCACTTCGAGCGATAAAGTAGCGTCTTTGCCCAGGGCCAGTTTCAGCCCTGCGCCGAGCGGTATGGCTACCTGCGTGAGGCTGTATTTCCCTTGATAGCCGGGGATGCCCTGTCCTTCGGTGCCGAGAGGTTGCAATTCAACCCTTTGGCCCTGGTATTCGGTGGTGGGATTGAAGCGGAAGACAGCGATACCAGCCAGGAGATAGGGGCTGAAGAACTTTTTAGTGCCGGGGTAGTAACCAAACACATTGATTTCTTCGATCAGGGCCGCTTCCCAGATATTTGACCGGAAGCTCAGGTTGCGTTCTACCCGTCCGGGGCCTCCATCGGCGTCGGAGGCCTGGATGAGGCCGTACTGGATATTGAGCCTGGTGTTGATGTAGTGGTTGTGTCGCAGGCGGAGGAACATGCCGGCCGTGATATGCGGTTTCCCGATATCGAACCCCTTTGGCGTTAAATCTCCCTGATAAATAGTAGCGCCAGCCGTGAAGCCGAGGGCCAGGTCTTCCTGGGCGAAAGCGGAGGTGGAGAGGAAAAGCAGAAAAATCAAATACTTTTTCATAATCTCGATTTGGGAATGTTCAGGGAAGAATATAACAGAGACGGGGTACCTGTTTATTGTATGAGACCGGAAAATCCCCGTTGCGTCATATCTCCGTCAAAGATAATGTGCTGAACGGGGATGAGGTTCTCAGCCGCGATTTTTTTCTCGCCCGGCAATTTTGTTTCCTCTGCCAAGGCAGCGATATTGTGATAATTTCCTATCTTAACTTTAGATAAGGATTTGGTATGGAATCCTGTTTCTTTCACCTTCTTCCCTGTGATGCGGAAAAGCGTGACAAATGTCATTGAGGAAGCATCCGCAATCCCTTAGTTTTCGCCTGAAAATTTCAAAACTATGAGAGTACGACCTTTACTTCTGTTGGCCATTTCCTTTATTTTGAATTTTTCTGCCTGGGGGCAGACCACTTTTTCTTATCAACAAGGAGGGGTTGACGATGTCCAACTGCTTGAAATCCAGGATCCTAGCGGTCGGGAGCCGGTATATGTGAAGGATGCGGTTACCACCGTGCAGTTGTGCGGCCTGGTGGCGGGTGAGAGTTATTACCTGCAGGCTACGCCGCTGGGAGATTGCCAGCCGGTGATGGAGTTGCCCGGACAGAGCAAGGGCAAGCAATCCATATTCAATTTCATAGCCCAGGCTTCCTGTCAGACGGTCCTGATCCATGTGGATTACCTGAAACAGGGATGCACCGGGGTGATGTACCTGAGTTATACCTGCACCAGTTGCAGTGGGCCGAAGCCCCAGCAGGGCGGGAGTCCGGAAGCCGGTCCGCTTTTCGCATTGCCAGGGGTACCCGCTGCCACGCTGGTAAACAACGTTTTCATTGGAGGCGGGTGTTTTGACACGGAGAATATTTCCTTTATCGGCAACGCCGGGATGTCGGCTGGTACTTTTTCAGGCGGTGGAACTTCGATCGGAATCGAGTCGGGGGTGATCCTGTCGAGTGGCAATGTGGGCTTGTGCACGGGGCCTAACAACATCACAGGGGCTGGGGCTGCCTCCGGAGGCGGCTCGGACCCCGATCTTGCCCAGGCGGCGGGAACGTCCATCATGGATGCGGCGAGGCTGGAATTCGATTTTACGCCTACCCAGTCGCAGATCACCTTCAGGTATGTATTTGCTTCGGAAGAGTACTGCGATTATGTCAACTCCGGGTTTAACGATGTATTCGGGTTTTTCCTCAGCGGCCCCGGCATCAGCGGTCCTTATTCCAATAACGCGGTCAATATCGCTGTCCTCCCTGGCGGCACGCCGGTGACGATCAACAATGTCAACCATACTACCAACGCCGCTTTTTACAAAGGCAATATCCCTGCAGGGAGCACGCAGCTGTCAGACCCTAACTGCGCCGGGCACCCTATTGCCGGCCCTCCGGGCACGAATGACTGCCAATACGATGGATTTACCGTGATCCTCACTGCCGTAGCCAACGTCATTCCATGCGAAACCTACCATATCAAACTTGCCGTAGGCGATGCGGTCGATAACGCTTTCGACTCGGCGGTGTTCCTGGAGGCCAACAGCTTCGACGCCGGCGGCGATGCGGAGGTGACGGCCAACGTGCCTTTCACCGGCACTACGATTGCTTACGAGGGATGTACCCCCGGATTTTTCTTTTTCCAGCGAAGCGGCGGTAATGTCAGCATGCCGTTGGTTATCAACTATACCATTTCCGGAACAGCCACTCCAGGACAGGATTACACACCCCTTCCCATGTCGGTTACCATTCCGGCAGGGCAAATGTTTTTCCAGTTGCCGGTCAATATTATCGATGACATTATCAATGAAGGTACTGAAACCATCACCATCACGCTTTTCAACCCTTGTTCCTGTACTACCAGTACCGCTACCATGCAGATTCAGGATCCTCCTCCGGTAGACGTTACCATCAATGGGGCTGTTGTTTGCGAGGGCCTGCCAGTTGTCATACAACCAACAGTTTCGGGAGGGGTTCAGCCCATGTCGTACGCCTGGAATCCCAGCTCCTCCAGTCCGGTGTACGTGGGTTTCCCGACCCAGTCGGGGATCTATACCGTGACGGTCACCGACTATTGCGGCTCCAAGGATACCGATACCGCTTTTGTGCAAGTGTATACCCTTTCTGCAACCATCAGCGGCACAGCGGAAGTCTGCGCCGGGGGAACGCCGGGTTCCCTGACCGTCAATTTCACAGGACTCGGGCCCTATAACCTGACCTATCTCATCAACGGCGCCAACCCGACGACCATCAACGGCATTACGGCCAATCCGTATCAACTGCAGGTGACACAGCCAGGAACATACACGATTGTGGCTGTCACCAACGGGCAATGTCTCGGGGATGGTTTAGGACAAGGGGTGGTGACCCAGCCACAGGCTAACCTGTCTTCAGTGGTTACGGATGTAGGATGCTTCGGAGAAGTTACCGGCGCGATCGACCTGAGTGCTTCGGGAAGCACTGCGCCTTACACCTACGCCTGGAGCAACACCAGCACTACCCAGGATATCAACAACCTCGCTGCGGGAACCTATACCGTGACGGTAACAGATTCCAAAAATTGCCAATTCCAGTATTCGGCAACGGTCAACCAGCCAACCGCGCTCACGGCCAGCGCCACGGTTTTGTCGGGCGTGGATTGTACCAACCCTAGCGGCGGCGCCATCGACCTGAGCGTCGCGGGAGGTACCGTTGATTACCAATATTTATGGAATACGGGAGATACCCTGCAAGATCTCTCCGGCCTCACCGCCGGTCACTATACCGTTACGGTCACGGATGCAAATGGCTGCACCCAGACCGCTTCAGCGGATATCCCCGGCGATACCAATATCCCGACGGCCCTGATCCAGGTCACCGGCGTAGTCAATTGTACCAATACCGCCATCACCCTCGACGGCGCAGGATCTAGCGGCGGACCGAATTTCGCCTACCAATGGTCGGTTAGCGGCGGCGGCGTTATCACCGGCGATCCCACAGCCCTCAGCACTACGGCTGACGGGGGAGGCACCTATGAGTTGCTCGTCACCGACACCACCAATAATTGCTACACCATTGCCTCCGTCGTGGTACCGGAAGACTTCAACCACCCGACAGCCGATGCAGGACCCAGCCTGGTGCTCAACTGCCTGATCAGTGAAGTTACGCTTGGCGGTAGCGGTTCCTCAACTGGCATGCAATACGCCTGGACGACCGATACGGGGAATTTTACTTCTCCTACCAATATTGCCACCCCAACAGCCGATGCGCCAGGTACTTACACCCTGGTGGTGCTGAATACCGTTAACGGTTGCGCCGATACCTCTTCCACCGTGGTAGCCGCCGACCTGGCGACACCCATGGCTGACGCCGGCGCCGACAGTGAGGTCAATTGCCAGGATCCCACCATCCAGCTGGATGGTTCCGGATCGAGCGCCGGCGCCGAGTTTACCTATATCTGGACAACGCCCGATGGTAACATTATCGGCGATTCCTCGTTGGTCAATCCCACCGTCGACCAGGCAGGCACCTACACCCTGCTGGTAACCAATACCATCAACGGATGTACCGAAACGGACGAGGTGGTCGTGATCGACCTGAGTATCGACCCTGTCATCCAGATTGCCGATCCTGACCTGCTGACCTGCGCCATCACCGAAATCTCCCTCGATGCGACAGGATCGGATTCCGGCCCGCAATACGACTTCTTCTGGTCCGGTTTGAATGGTGCTGTAGTCGTTTCGGGAGGAAACACGCCAACCCCGGTGGTGGGCTCTACGGGTATTTTCGAACTCACGCTACTCAATACCCAAACTGGCTGCATATCGGTCGATTCCGTTGAGGTATTTGACGACCTGGTACCGCCCGTAGCGGATGCCGGCGCCGACCTCACCATCGCCTGCAACCTGCCCAATATGCAGATTGATGGTTCCGGCTCCAGTTCCGGACCCAACGTCAGCTATGCCTGGCAGGCTGCCAATGGCGGCAATATCGTGAGCGGCGCCAATACAGCTTCTCCGACCATTAACAACACAGGCTCCTACATACTGACAGTGACCGATGGCAACAACGGCTGCACTGCAACTGACACGGTCGCCGTTGTGCTCGACAGCAACTCCCCAACAGCCGTAGCCAATGCGCCGCAGATCATCAACTGCACCCATCCGGAAGTCGTCGTCAACGGCCTGGGGTCTTCGCTGGGAGCTGATTTCGACTACGAATGGACGACCACGGACGGCAACATCGTCTTCGGCAACGGAACCTTGTTCCTCACAGTGAACGAGCCAGGTACCTATACCCTGGAAGTGACCAATTCGACGAATGCCTGCACCAGCACAGCCACCGTTACGCTGGGCATCGATACGCTTTCTCCAACAGCCCAGATCGCACCGCCTGATCTGCTCACCTGCGCGGTGACCAGCATTGAGCTCGATGGCGCCAACTCCAGTGCAGGCCCCACTTTCACCTACGCCTGGTCCACCACGAACGGCAACATTGTCACCGGCGGCAACACCACCGCGCCTGAGATCGATCAGCCCGGCACGTACACCCTGCTGGTGACCAACACCAGCAACGGCTGCACCGAATCGGCCTCCATCCTGGTCGCCGAGGATGTCGCTCCGCCTATGGCGGAAGCCGGCGCGCAAGCCGTCCTCAACTGCGGCGTCACCAGTCTTAGCCTCAACGGCGCCGGCTCAAGCTCAGGACCGGCCTTTTCCTACACCTGGTCTACCGCCAATGGCAACATCGTTTCCGGCGGTACGACTCTGACGCCCCTCATCGACCAGCCGGGTTCTTACCTCATCGAAGTGCTCAACACGGATAATGGTTGTAGTTCCACCGACCAGGTAAACGTTTTGCTGGATGTGACCCCGCCACAGGCCCTTATCGCGCCACCCGGCGTGCTGACCTGCACCATTACCTCGCTGACCCTGAGCGGTTCAGGCTCCTCCGGTACCAGCCCGCTGACCTATGCCTGGACGACGGCCAACGGCAATATTACGGGGCCGGCAAACGTGCCCATGCCTGCGATCGACCAGCCGGGCGTTTATCAACTCGTGGTGACCAATACGGGCAACCTTTGCTCCGATACTACCTCGGTGACCGTCGCCGAAGACGTCGTTCCGCCTGTGGCCGAAGCAGGGCCGGCCTTTGAGCTCGACTGCGGCACGCCGAGCCTCACACTCAACGGCGCAGGCTCGTCTGCAGGACCCAACTTCAGCTATTCCTGGAGCACCTCCAACGGCATCATTACTGGCGGTGGTACGACCCTCAACCCCATGGTCAGCGCCGCAGGCACTTACACACTGACCGTCCTGAACAGCCAAAACGGATGCAGCTCGACCGACAATGTGATCGTCACCCTCGACGATGATGCACCGGTTTCCAACGCTGGTCCGGCACAGTTGCTCACCTGCGCTATCACCTCGCTGTCGCTCGACGGCAGCGGGTCGAGCCAGGGAGCGGATTTTACCTACCAATGGACCACGACGGGCGGGAACATCGTTTCCGGCGGCAATACCCTCGCTCCTACGGTGAATGAACCAGGTACCTATATCCTGACAGTAACGAACCTACTGAATGATTGCGAAACATCTTCCAGCGTGATCGTTTCTGAAAATGTGACCCCGCCCACCGCTGAAGCCGGTGTGCAGGCCACAATCACTTGCGCCAATCTGGTGGTTTCCCTCAACGGCGGGGCTTCCAGCCAGGGGCCCAACTTCACCTATGCCTGGTCGACAACCGGCGGCAACATAGTCTCGGGCGCCAACACCCTGGCGCCGCAGGTCGACCAACCGGGTACCTACGCCTTGCTGGTGACCAACACCAGCAACGGCTGTTCTTCCTCCGACGCTACGACCGTGCTGCTGAACCAGACGCCGCCTACCGTATCGCTCCAGACCCCGCCCGTGCTGACCTGCGCCGTGACCCAACTCAACCTGAGCGCATCGGGCACCAGCACCGGACCCAACTTCAGCTACCAATGGACAACGACCAACGGCAACATCGTAAGTGGAGGTACCACCCTTTCACCAACCATTAACGAACCCGGCACCTATGTCCTGAATGTGACCAACAGCCAAAACGGTTGCCAGGCCTCGAATTCCCTCACGGTGACCGAAAACGTGACGCCCCCTGCCGCTGAGGCTGGGGCAACGGCCCAACTGACCTGCGCGGTCACTTCCCTGCAACTCAACGGGGCTGGCTCCTCCACGGGGTCGGGCTTCACCTATCAGTGGACAGCCGGTACTGGCGGCGCCATTCAAAGCGGCGCCACTACCCTTACGCCGACTGTCACTGCGCCGGCTACCTACACGCTTACCGTGCTCAACACCGGCAACGGCTGCTCCTCGACTGACGCCGTGCTCATCACGCAGAACATCACTCCGCCGGCCGTGCTGATCGGCTCTCCGCCAAGCCTCACCTGTCTTGTCGATCAGGTGTCGCTCGACGCTACCGGTTCGAATTCGGGTACAGGCTACACCCTGGACTGGAGCGCTTCGGCAGGTGGCAATATCGTCAATGTTGCCAACCCGCTCCAACCCCTGGTCGACGAACCGGGCAACTACACCCTGACCATCCTCAACCAGGCCAACGGCTGCTCCGCAAGCCTGACCGTTACGGTGAACGAACTGCTCGACCCGCCGGGCGCGGAGGCAGGTCCCGACTTCGTGCTCCACTGCAACCAACCCACAGCGACGCTCTTGGGTTCTTCCCCCATTGGCGCTACCGGCAGCTACATCTGGACCACGCCCAACGGTTCCATCCTCAGCGGGGCCAACACGGCACAGCCTGTTGTAGCTACAGCAGGTACCTACGTCCTCACCGTCACCAACCCCATCAACGGCTGTGAATCGACCGACGAATTGACGGTGACGGAGAGCTTCATGGCCGGCTTCGACTTCGTCGTCGATCCCCCCGTCTGTGAAGGCTTCCCCGGCTTTATCCAGTTCGGTCAAGTACTGGGAGGAACGCCTCCTTATCAATATTCCGTCAGTGGAGGGTTTAATTTCAGCGGACAGACCTTCTTCTCCGGTCTCGACCCCGGCACTTACGACCTGGTAGTCATCGACGCCAACGGTTGCCCGCTTTACGACGAGGCTGTCATCGCTCCGGGCGTGGAGGTGGAACCGCAGGTAGAGAGCGAAGTCTTCCTCTATCTGGGCGATACCTACGAGGTGCAGGTGCTCCTCAACATCGACCAAGACGACATCGCGTCCATCACTTGGGAACCCTCGCTGTTCCTCAGTTGCAGCGACTGCCTGACGCCTGTGGTCACACCCACCAGCAGTATCGACTACCTGGTGACAATCGTTACGGATGAGGGCTGTGAAGGCGAGGCCAGGATATCTTTCCGGGTGAACAAAGAGGCTACCGTATTCGTGCCCACTGTCTTCTCACCCAATGGCGACGGCGAGAACGACGTGTTCATGATCTTTGCGGGCAACCAGGTCGCCATTGTGCGGAGCTTCCTTGTCTTCGACCGCTGGGGTGAGCCGGTATACCGCAACTTCGACTTCAAACCCAACGACCCGGCGTATGGCTGGGACGGCGTTTTCAGGGGCAGCCCCGCTGATCCGGCTACCTTTGTATGGTATGCCGAAATCGAGATGCTCGATGGCCGGATCGAGCTTTTCGAAGGCGGCGTTTCGCTGGTCCGCTGATAAAAAAAGAGCGGCAGGATGAAACCCTGCCGCTCTTTTTTTAGTTTTACCCCGAGAGATTAAAAGATCCAGATGCAATTCCTATTCCCGGCATTCCTGTTTGCGCTCCTTGCCCTTGCGGTTCCCATTATCATTCACTTGTTTTATTTCCGCAGGTTTAAAAAGGTGTATTTCACCAATGTGCGCTTCCTGCGGGAGGTCAAGGAAGAGACGAGCGCCCGCTCGAAGATCCGCAACTGGCTGGTGCTGCTGATGCGCTGCCTGGCGATCGCCTTTCTGGTCTTCGCCTTCGCCCAGCCTTTCATCCCCACCGGTTCGGATGTGCAGCAGGGAAGTAAGGACGTCAGCATCTACATCGATAATTCATTCAGCATGGGCGCCCTGAGCCAGGACGTGCCGTTGCTGGAAGTAGCCAAGCGCCGGGCCCGCGATATCGTGCAGGCCTATGCGCCCGACGATCGTTTTCAGATCCTGACCAGCGACCTGGAAGGACGCCACCAGCGCCTGGTGGGCAGGGAAGAGGCCCTGGCTTTTATTGACGAGGTAAAAATTTCTCCTTCCGTCAGCTCTTTGGGGGAAGTCCTGCTCCGCCAGGAGCAAACCCTCAACATGGGCGCCAATGAGATCCATGTTGCCTACTGGATTTCCGATTTTCAAAAAATAACCGCTCAGTGGGAACAACCCCGCGATACCGCCCTCGACCTCAACCTCGTACCCCTTCAGGCCGTACAGGAGCGCAATATCAGCGTCGACTCGGTGTGGATGGAAGCCCCGGTGCCCATGCTCAACCAGCCCAACAACCTCATCGTGGAGGTGAAGAACTGGACCGACGAGGAGGCCGAAAACGTCAGGCTGAGCCTTCGCCACGAAGGGCAGACCATGCCGGTGGGCACCCTGAACATTCCTCCTCAAACGGCGGTGCGCGATACCATCAGCATGCAGCTCAACCGCATCGGCTGGCATGAGGCGGAATTGCAGGTGACCGATTACCCCATCCAATTCGACGACGTCTACCATATCGCCCTGAAAGTGGCCGAAGAGATTCGCGTGGGCATTATCAACGAAGGCCAGGAGAACAGCTTCCTGACCACGGCTTTCCAGAGCATACCTTATTTCCGGGCCGACAACCTGCCCAGCCGGAATCTTGACTATTCGCGCATCCCGGGATACCAGTTTATCGTGCTCAACGAACTGCCCGAACTGACTTCCGGACTTTCTTTCGCCCTGAAACAGTATGCCGAAAACGGAGGCAATATCCTGCTCTTTCCTTCGGAAAACGCAGACCTCTCCTCCTATAACTCCTTCCTCTCCGCTTTCCCCGCCAACCCATTCCTCGCCTTCGACAAGCGCGAACGCAGCGTAGGCCAGGTCAATGTGGAAGAATTTATCTTCAGGGATGTGTTTGAAAACAAGAGCGCCAACCTGCGCCTCCCCGCGACACAGGGCAATTTTAGCTGGAACCGCACCGGCGCCGCCCCGGAAGAGCCGCTGATGAGCTATCGCGACGGCTCCTCTTATTTGTCGAAATACCAGATCAGGCAGGGCCACCTCTACGTCTGCGCAGCTCCGCTGTCGGAGACCTACAACAGCATGGTGCGCAATGCGGAGGTCTTTATCCCCATGCTCTACAAGATGGCGGTCTCTTCGGGCAGCGGCCAAAAGATCGCCTATACCATCGGCAACGACGAGGTGCTGACGGCCGATGTGCCTGCCAGAAGTGGAGAAGCCGTGTACCAACTCGAAGGCCCCGGCATCCAGTTCATTCCTCCCCAACGCGTGACGGGCTCCAGGCTCTTCCTGACCGTGTCGAACGAAATACCCCAGGCGGGCATTTACCGCCTGGCGCATAGCGCCGACTCTGTTTCCCTCGCCCGTTTTGCCTTCAACCACGACAGATTGGAGTCCGATCTGGCCTGTTATACGGCTTCCGAGTTGGAAGAATTGGCAGGGGAGAACGCCAGCGTCATTGAAGCCGACGCCCGCGCCAGCTTTGAAACCATCATCGGAGAGCGCAGCCAGGGGCTGGCGCTGTGGCGCTGGTGCCTGGCCCTGGCGCTGTTGTTCCTGGCAGTGGAGCAATTGCTGCTGCGCTTCTGGCGGGTGTGATGGTGGAAAATCGACAGCATTGCTTACCTTTGGGAAAATAATGCCCCACATGCGTTGTTTGATCAAACGAGCGATCGTCATCGACCCGGCATCCTCTCTCCACAGGAAAACGGCCGACTTGTCGGTAGAAAACGGAGTTTTGCGCCTGGCAGGCTCTGCCCCAGCATCAGAGGCTGATCTGGTGATCGAAGAAGAAGGACTGATGGTTTCACCGGGCTGGCTGGAAGCCGGCGCCTATGTGGGCGACCCCGGCATGGAGCACCGCGAAGACCTGCATTCCCTCCGCGAAGCCGCCGCAGCCGGCGGCTATTCCACCGTTGCGATCTGGCCCAATACCCTTCCTCCCATCGAATCGAAGGCCGATGTGCATTACGTGCTGCGGCAGAATGCAGGCAAAGCGGTGGAAGTGCTGCCCATCGGCGCGCTGTCGGCCAAATGCGAGGGCAAGACCCTGACGGAGATGATCGACATGCATACCGCCGGCGCCGTCGCTTTCTCCGATGGCCTGTTTCCCTTACAAGACGGCGGCCTGTTTCTCAGAGCCCTTCAGTACACCAAACTCTTCGACGGCCTGGTCCTCAATACGCCCCTCGACCTCAACGTGGCGGCGGGCGGGCAGATGCACGAAGGGGTGATGAGCACCTCTCTTGGCCTGCGCGGGCTTCCCAGCCTGGCCGAAGAGCTCATGGTGCACCGCGATCTGGAGATCCTGGCCTACGCCGGCGGACGCCTGCACCTGCACGGCATTTCCGCGGCGGGGTCGATAGAGCAGATAAGGGCAGCCAAAAAGCAGGGCCTCCGCGTCACCGCTTCCGTACCCGTGCTCAACCTGGTCTTCACCGACCAAGCCCTCCTCCAGTTCGATTCCAATTTCAAGGTCCAGCCGCCCCTTCGGGAGGAATCCGACCGGCAAGCCTTGCTCCGGGCGCTGGCCGACGGCACGATCGACTTCATCTACGCCAACCACGTGCCTCTCGACACCGAGGCAAAGGATCTGGAGTTTCCTTACGCCGAATTTGGCGCAATAGGCCTGGAAACCGCTTTTGCTCTCTGCCGAACCTACCTGGCCGACGCTCTGCCGCTCGACCAACTGGTCAGGCTCCTCTCCATTAACCCCCGCAAAGTGCTGGGCCTGGACCCCGCGGTGATCGAAGACGGCGCCCCCGCCAACCTGACCCTTTTCCATCCCGACAAAGAATGGGTGTACGACGAACGTTCCATCCATTCCAAATCCCGCAACTCACCGCTGATCGGGCATACTCTCAGGGGCAAACCCATGGGCGTGGTGAGGGGCAATCAGATCAGGACGTTTTTCCAATAATTTTCTTCACCCCTAAATCGAAAACCATGAGTGAACAAGACGATTTTTTGACCCAACCCCAGGCAGCGCCCAAATGGCCGCTGGCCATCCGCTACGGATTGCTTACCGCCCTGGCCCTCTTTGTCGTTGGCCTTGCCCTGATGTTCTCCGGGCTTGTAGACCCCATCGCGAGGAAAGGAACCGGCATCAGCATACTGCTCCAAATCCTGGTTTTATTTGGCGGGATGTATGTTGCCATTAATGAATACAAAAAAGAGTGCGGCAATACCATCACATTCGGAAAAGCCCTGTCCTTTGGAGCCTTGACAGCCCTGGTAATTGCCATAGCCGGAGGTTTGCTGGCCATCCTGCAAGTCACGGTGATCAACCCTGAAATGACTGCTCAAATTCAGGAGATGGCCATCGCTCAAATGGAAGAGCAAGGTTTGACAGAGGAGCAGATCGAGCAGCAGATGAATTTCATGAAGATATTTACAGGACCGGTTGGCGTGGCCATCTCCGGCGCAATCTCCCAGTTTATTTTTGCGTTCATCGTAGCGCTGCCCGTTGCCGGTATTCACCAAAATGCAAAAACCAATTCGATAGCTTGATGCTTAAAAACAGCCTCCTCTTCGGTTCCGTCGCCGGGGTACTGACCATCGGCACGTACCTCTCGGCTTATTATTCCAATAAGCCCTTCGTTTTCGCTCCCTGGCTTATTTTCGGGACTTACCTCTACTACGTAGCCGCCATGTACTTTGCCGCTACCAGGACCCGCGACATGACCGAAGGACCCTTTACCTGGCGGGAAGCCTTGCGTCCGGCTTTCCTGACCTTCATCGTGACCAATACCATCTACTACATTTTTTACTACATCCTTTTTCAATCCGACCCCTCCCTGGCCGTTATTCAGAAAGACATCATGCGGGAGACCCTCCCCCGGCTGGCTACGCCGGAGCAGTTGAAAGAGTCGATGGAAGAACTGGAGAAGTCCGACTTTCGTCTCACGCCAGGAGTGGCCTTTTTGGGCTGGGCTCAAGGCGCCATCTTCGGCTTCATCCTGGCCGCTGCGATTGCCTTTGGAACGAAACGAGACGCCTGAAAAGAACCGAAATACATGCAACTATCCCTCGTCATACCTCTTTTCAACGAAGAAGAATCGCTGCCGGAGCTGGAAGCCTGGATACGCCGCGTCATGGAAGCCAATGGGTTTTCCTATGAGATCATCTTTGTCGACGACGGCAGCACCGACGGCTCCTGGCGGGTCATCGAAGAGCTGATCGCGCAAAACCCCTGCGTCCGGGCCATCAAGTTCAGGCGCAACTACGGCAAGTCGGCGGCCCTCAACACCGGTTTCCAGGCTTCGAAAGGAAAGGTGGTCATCACGCTCGATGCCGACCTGCAGGACAGTCCCGACGAGATCCCGGGCCTCTACCACTTGATCGCGGAAGAGGGCTGGGACCTCGTGTCGGGCTGGAAGAAAAAGCGCTACGACCCCGTCACCAAGACCCTGCCTTCAAAGTTTTTCAACTGGGTGACGCGGAGAATCAGCAAGATACACTTGCACGACTTCAATTGCGGCTTAAAGGCATACAAGAGCGACGTGGTCAAAACCATCGAGATCTACGGCGAAATGCATCGTTACATCCCCCTCACGGCCAAATGGGCCGGGTTCAAGAAAATAGGGGAGAAGGTGGTGGAGCACCGCGCCCGGAAGTACGGCGTGACCAAATTCGGTTGGGAGCGCTTTGTGAACGGTTTTCTGGACCTGCTGTCCATCACTTTTGTCGGGAAATTCGGCAAGCGGCCCATGCACTTTTTCGGTTCGATGGGCACCTTGTTTTTTCTGGCGGGCTTCGCCATCCTGGTCTATCTCAGCATCGCCAAGCTGATCTACGCGGCCTACGGCATCGCCGACCGGCCCCTGTTCTACTTCGGCATCCTGACCCTGATTATCGGCACCCAGCTGTTTGTGACGGGTTTTCTGGCAGAACTGGTGGCCCGCAACGCCCCACACCGCAACGTCTACGTCATTGAAAAGGAAATCGGAGGCGGGCAGGCATGAAAAAAGTCGTCATCCTGTCGCCAGCCCATCCCCTCCGCGGAGGCATCGCTTCTTCGAGTGAGCGCCTGGCGCAGGAATTTCAGCAATCCGGCTACGAGGTGGTCGTGTATTCCTTTTCCCTGCAATACCCCTCTTTTCTTTTTCCCGGAAAAACCCAATACACGGATGATCCGCCGCCCGCGGGCCTGAAGATCATCCCCGCCCTGAACTCCATCAACCCCTTCAACTGGCTGAAAGTGGGCGCCATGCTCCGTCGCGAGGCGCCCGACCTGATCGTCGTGCGATTCTGGATACCCTTTATGGGGCCTTCGCTTGGCACGGCGCTGCGCATCGCTCGCCTGGGCAGGCGCGCAAAGGTGGTCTGCATCGCCGACAACATCATTCCCCACGAAAAAAGACCCTTCGACCAGCTGTTTACCAGCTGGTTTATTCGCTCAACCGATGCTTTCCTGGTGATGTCGAGGTCGGTAGGAGAGGAGTTGCGGCAGTTTACCACGACCATGCCCTGGAGCTATGTACCGCATCCGGTTTACGACAACTACGGGCCGATAGCGGGCAGGGAGGAATCCCTGGCCGAGTTGGGCCTGCCTGCCGGAAAGCGCTATCTCCTGTTTTTCGGCTTCATCCGCGAATACAAGGGGCTGGACATCCTGCTCCAGGCCCTGGCTGACCCCGCGCTGGCCGATTTCCCTTTACATTTGCTGGTGGGTGGGGAATTTTATGAAGACGCCTCGCGTTATACACAACTGATCGAGCAACTCGGCATCGCAGACCTCGTGACCATCCACGACCAATACATCCCGAAGGAGCGGGTGAGGTACTATTTCGGAGCGGCCGACCTGGTGGTACAGCCTTACCGTTCGGCCACCCAGAGCGGAATCTCCCAGCTGGCCTACCACTTCGAAAAACCCATGGTGGTGACCCGCGTAGGCGGCCTTCCCGAGATCGTAGACCATGAAAGGTCAGGGTATGTGGTGGACGTGTCGCCCGGCGCTGTGGCGGCGGCCATCCGCGATTTTTTCGAGAGAGAAAGGGCAGCGGCGATGACCGCGGCCGTCAGGGCAGACCAGTACCGGTTTTCCTGGGCCTACATGGTGCAGACCCTGGAAACCATTTACAAGGACCTCCAACAACGAGCTGAACGATGAACCCACGCATAGCGGAATTGATCAGGGAAAGCATCGCCGTGAAACAGGCCTACCTCAGCGACGAGAACAATCTGCTTTTGCTGGAGCAGGTGGCGGAGCAGACCATTGAAGTCTTCCGCCGCGACGGCAAAGTGCTGTTTTGCGGCAATGGAGGCAGCGCTGCCGATGCGCAGCACATCGCCGCCGAGCTGTCGGGGCGTTTCTATCTCGACCGTCCGCCGCTCTACGCCGAAGCCTTGCACGTCAACACCTCCTTCCTCACGGCCATGGCCAACGACTATGGCTATGAAGAAGCGTTTGCCCGCATGGTGGAAGCCGCGGGCAGGAAGGGCGACATGCTCTATGCCCTGTCCACTTCCGGCAATTCCCCCAGCATCCTGCGCGCTGCCGAAGCCGCCAGAGCCCGGGGTATGATCGTGGTGGGTATGACAGGGCAGGGCGGAGGTAAACTCCGCGGCCTTTGCGACTATTGCCTGGAAGCCCCTTCCCGCGATACGCCCCGCATCCAGGAGTTGCACATCACCATCGGGCATTTGATCTGCGAATTGGTAGAAAAAGCTATTTTTGGACATGGATAAATCCTTGCCAGTCATTGGTCCTGACTGGACCCTTTTCCTCGACCGCGACGGCGTGATCAACCGCCGCATCCCGGGCGGGTATGTGTGCGAATGGGAGGAGTTCGACTTCCTGCACGGCGTACTCGATGCCCTGGCCTTACTCAACAGCCGTTTTCAGCGCATTTTCGTGGTGACAAACCAGGCCGGCATCGGCAAAGGCCTGATGACCGAATCGGACCTCGCGCACATCCACGCGCACATGTACGAGTCGGTCAGGGAATCGGGCGGGCGGCTCGACGCCATCTACCATTCCAGCGCCCTGCCCCAGTCGGGCGACCTCTTCCGCAAGCCGGAGCCGGGTATGGCGCTCAAGGCCAAAACTGATTTCCCGGAAGTAGAATTTGCCCGCTCCATCATGGTGGGCGATACGGCCAGCGACATGCAGTTCGGCCGCCGCCTGGGCATGCACACCGTCTGGATATCCGGAAGTGGGGAAACACAGCCCGAAGACGGGCTTTTCGACGCCACGTTTCCTTCCCTGTTTGACTTCGCGCTTTCCATACTTTCGGGAAATACTTTATCTTAGTTCAATAATCAGGCAAGGATGCGTTTATCGTTGAACGTTTATCGTTTACGTAAACGCTCAACGATAAACGATAAACGAAATCTGAATATGCAGCGTTTTCTCCTCCTCCTCACTCTGATCGCTTGCTGTTTGCACGGCTTACAGGCCCAAACGGTGACTTACAAGACTTACGACTACCAGCCCGTGCCGCGGGCTGCGGTTATCAACCTGGCAGATGCCGGACCTGATTACGCACCCGAGCTGGAATACCTGGCCCCTGCGGTAGGCGGCCCCTGGTACAAGCAATACCTCCGGCAGCAGAAGGAGGCCTCTGATCTTCTTTTTCCGAGAAAAAGCGAAGCCACGGCCGGCGCCCGCGGCCTGGCTACCCCGCCCGTGCTGCTGACCGAGTTCATCGGCAATACCTCTGCCAACAGCACGCCTCTCGACAACCACCTGGCGATCTCCAACGGCAATCAGATCGTGTCGGTGATCAACCGGCATATCGCTATCCGCGACCCGCAGGGCGGCTGGATCGGGGCGGCCACCCTCGACAAGTTCTTCCTGCCGCTGAGCCTGAATATCAACAAGTTCGACCCGCGTATCCTCTACGATCCCGAGCAGGACAAGTTCATCCTGTTCGCCATCGGCGGCAACAGCAGCGCGGAGAGCTGGGTACTGGTCGGCTTTTCCCAGACCAACGACGCCAATGGCGACTGGAACCTCTACAAGATCGAAGGCACGCCCTTTGAGCCCGGTACCTGGGCCGACTACCCCATCGTGGCCTTGTCGAACCAGGAAGTGTTCGTGACCTGCAACTCGGTGAAAGACGCCCAGCCCTGGCAGACGGGCTTCTTCGAATCGCTGATCTGGCAGATCGATAAAATGAAAGGCTACGCAGGCGAACCCCTGGCCATCAAGCTGTGGTCGGAAATCGAGTTCGGCGGCAAGCGCATCCGCAACCTTTGCCCGGTGAAGAGCGCTTCGGGAGAAACCGATGACGTGATGTACTTCCTGTCTAACCGCAACTTCGCCGTGGTCAACGACACCATTTTCATCCTCGAACTCAGCGGCGACCAATACGACCCCGGCGTGAGCCTCGGCATCGACATGCGCAAATCTTCTACCGCCTACACCGTGCCGCCCGACGCGCGGCAGCCCGTCGATTTCCTCGCCACCAACGACGCCCGGGTCCTCGACGCCTTCCGTCTCGGCAACCAGATCCAGTTTGTGGGCAACTGCAAGGACACCCTGACAGGCCAGGCCGCCATCTACCACGGCATCGTCGACGACCTGAGCGGCGTCCGCGAGGTGAGCGGCTATGTGGTGACAGGCGGCGCCGACGACCTGGGCTATCCCAGCATCGCCTGGGTGGGCATCGAGGAAGGCGATCAGGACGCCATCATCGTGGCCAGCCATTCTTCGCCGGCGCGCTTTCCGGGCTTCTCCGCCCTGTATTTCGACAACGACCGCCAGCACTCGGAGTGGGTGACGGTGAAGGAGGGGATCAACAACATCAATATGCAGGCAAATGAGCCGCTGGAGCGCTGGGGCGACTACTCCGGCAACCAGCGCAAATACGACGAGCCGGGCGTGATCTGGTGCGCTTCTTCCTACGGAAGGTCCAATACTGACAATGACACCTGGATCGGCTCGCTGGCCAGTCCGGACTATATTTCCTCCGCAAAAGAAGAACCCGCGCCCGTCGCCAGCCTGGATGTATTCCCCGTCCCGGCTTTCGACCGCGTCAACCTGGAGTTCGAAGCCTGGGGCGTGCAACAGATCCGCATCTCGGTGATGGATATGAACGGCAGGCTGCTGCGTACTTTTCTGGAAGACAAGCCCAAGCGGGAGGGTAAAGCCCGTTTCTCCTTCGCCACCGACCCCTTGGCGAACGGGATGTACGTGCTGATGGTACAGGGCGACGGCATGACCCTGGCAAGTAAGAAGTTTGTGGTCAGCCGTTAAACTTGAATCGTTTATCGACGATCGTTTATAGTTT
>JBAQQB010000068.1:0-26597 GCA_049306275.1 Saprospiraceae bacterium
A
This sequence comes from Saprospiraceae bacterium, assembly GCA_049306275.1. Classification (GTDB taxonomy): domain Bacteria; phylum Bacteroidota; class Bacteroidia; order Chitinophagales; family Saprospiraceae; genus JADJTT01. The sequence goes on from JBAQQB010000068.1 coordinate 2, forward strand.
GGCCACATCCTCCACCTTGGCGGTGAGTTCCAATACCCAGGTCTTGCGGTTGTCGATGGTCTCTTCTCCCGCCACTTTCGCCGAGTAAATATCGGTGAGCTTGCGGTCGTCCATCATATCTTCATAAGACAGGTCGGAACCCATCACCGACTGCCGCAGCATGTGCCCGGATATCTGGATGGTGCGGTCGGTGGAAGGGGAGTAGATCCAGAGCTGGTTCTCCAGCTTCAGCATCTTGGTGCCCGCTTCGCGCGCGGGGGAGAGGTATTCGGTAAAAGAGCGCTTGTCGCCCACCGCATAGGTCTTGGAAGCGATCGTGCGGCTGCTGCGCCGCCCATGTATGATCATCTCCGACTCGAATACCCGGTTGTCGGACGACATGTTCTGCTCTACTTTTTTCAATATCTCATCCGCGTCGGGCGGGAATAATAGCGCAAGTAGGGTAGCAATAAAGAGGAGCGGTTTCATTGTTTTAATTTTGAATTTTAAATTTTAAATTTTGAATTAAATTTGAGTAATTAACTGGATATCAGGTTTTAAAAAAAAATAATTTAAAATTTAAAATTAATAATTTAAAATTAAACAGAGAGTTCCTTAAACAACACGGCCGTCTGCCGCTTGTAGATGCCGATGCCGGAGAGGGCCGTGCCCACCACCATGGAGAGCAAGCCGGGGATGAAGCCGATGTAGTAAGTCTCCGGAGAGATATGGGCGCGGAAAACGGTGGGCATCATCATGGCGCCGCCTTGTATAGCGGAGCCCATGTCGATGCCGTGTACTTGCATGTACCAGGCCAATGATAAGCCCAGCGCCGTGCCAATTAACGAGCCGATAAAGCCGATGATGACGGATTCGGTGATCAGGGAGCGGTAGATGCGCTTTTTCTCTTCCCCCATCGCCAGGCGGATGCCGAATTCGTTGTAGCGGCGCAGGCCGCCCAGCAGGCCGGTGTTCCAGAGCACGATCGACATGGCCAGCACGAAGATGGTGATCATGACGCCCGACATGTATTCCGAAATGGCCAGGTAGCCTTCCAGCGAGTTCTGGTCGTGGAGGCGCAGCATGGTGGGCGTGAACTCGTCGGTTTCAGCTGCATATTTGGCATTGAAGTCGTTCTTGATCTGCAGGGCTTTTTCTGCATCGTATTCCCCGTCCCTGAAATAACCGAGAATTTCTCCTGTCGCATCTGCCATGTCGAGCGCCGCCTGGGCGTCGGTGATGTCGAGGAGAATGGCGCCGCGGTCCATGGCCTGCATGCCGAAGCGCACAGTGCCCGCCACGGTGAAGTTGGTGAATGCCATGCCGCCGTACATGGTGGAACCAAAGAGCGTCACTTCATCGCCGACTTTCACCTTGAACCGCTGCGCAAAATCCTCGCTGATGAGGGCTTCGCCGGGTTTGGAGGGAAGGCTTCCTTGCACGATCGACTTGGGTATGTTCATCCGCTCGGGTTCTTTAGTGCCGGGCGACAGGAAGTCGATGCCCTGGCCGATGGCCATGCCCTGCCCGCGGGTTTCGCCGGAGGCGTCGGCCACGTCGAGCAGGCCGCCGAAGTGGATGCGTTGCACCCATTCCATATCGGGGTAGGACGCCGCCAGTTCATCCATGACAGCGCCCGCTTCCAGCAAAGCCAGGTCGTTGGGCATCTGTTCGATGTTTTCGGCGTAGGCCCGGGTCATGACCTTGACGTGCCCGGTCGAGAAATTGGCGTTGACGTTGATCATGTCGCCAAACACGCCCTTGAACCAGGCGCTGCCCAGCACCGTGAGGAACACGCCGATGGAGATGACGATCACAGGAAGCACGCTCCTGTTGGGGTCGCGTAGCACCCCTTTTATGAGAAACCGGATCATTGTATTTTTCCTTTTAGTGCGTCAGTGGGATTGAGTTTGGCGATCTTTCTGGCGGGCAGGAAGCTCACGACCGTGGCGGCCAAAATGACCAGCAGGATCGTTCCTACGACCAGCCCCGTGCCATATACCGGATAAATGCGCTCGGCAATCGAAATGCCCATGTCCTGGCTGCCCTGTGGCAAAGCCCAGCCGGTTCTGCTCATGTACACCAGCAGCGGGATGCCGTACACTGCCCCCAGCAAAATGGCCAGGATGCTGTACACGGTGCCTTCGACGGTAAAGATGCCCACTACCTGCCGCCGCGTCATGCCCAGGGCGATGTAGGTACCGATCTCTTTTTGCCTTCGGAAAATGGACAATACCTGGGTGTCAAATATCGCCAACAGGGCGATGATGAGCAGCAGCCCGTAGATGATTGCCCCGCCGCCTTTTTTCGACTGAATGATCATATCGAGGTCGGCAAGCAGGAACGAAGGGGCTTTATAGACCCAGGGTTCCGGATTTTCGGCGGTAAAATCTTTCCCTTTCACCAGGATAGTGGCCTCGCCGGGCATTTCCATCATTTCCTGCAGCCGCTGCAGCGGTACCCAAACCTGCCCGCCGTCGATAGTGGGCACGTTGCAGTCGAACACGCCGGCGATGGTCAGTTCGAGGGCGTCGAATGCGCCGTTTTTGTCGCGCCACCGCACGAGCAAGAGGTCGCCTTCCTTAACTTTCATGGTCTTGGCCATGCGCGAGCCCACGATGGCAGGCGCTGCAATGTCAGGGTTGTCGAGCAGGGCAGTGGGGATTTTTAGAATAGTCTGTTTGGGGTCGATCCCCCTGAGCACAACGCCTTGCATGCGTCCCTGCGGGAAGGCGGAGGCCTGTGCGATGAGGATGGAGGTAAGGATTCCCTCATCAGCCTTTGCCTGAAGAGCCTCAGGAACAGGGGCATGAGCGTCCTGATAGGTCAGAAAATCGAGCGGGTCGAAGCCGGGGGCCCAGAATTGCCCCTGTCCGATTTCCCACTCAATGGTATCCCGGCGCGCCTGTTGGTTCCAGCCGTCGATCACCCCATTGTGCCAGATGATGAGGATGAAGGCGAAGGAGAGCACGGCGATATTGAGGAAGGTGCGGAAGCCCGCGCCGATGATGTTTTTGAATGCCAGTCTGATTGCGATCATGGCTTACGGTTTTTGCTCGTCTTTCACCACGCGACCGTCTTCCAGGGAGATGATGCGGCGCAGATAGCCCATCACTTTTTCGTCGTGGGTGGCGAAGATGAAGGTGGTTTTCAGCTCTTCGTTCAGTTGCTTCATGGTTTGCAGGATGTGGTGCGAGTTTTTCGAGTCGAGGTTGGCCGTAGGCTCGTCGGCTAGCATGATGGCGGGCCGCTTGACCATGGCGCGGGCAATGGCTACGCGCTGCCCTTCGCCCCCCGACAATTGCGCCGGTTTGGAGTTGATCTTGTCGGTGAGGCCTACCCATTCCAGGGCTTCCAGTACGGCTTTCCGGCGTTCCGCGGCCGGCATGTGCTGAAGCAGCAGGGCGAATTCCACGTTCTCGAACACGGTATACACCGGGAAGAGGTTGTAGGTCTGGAAGATAAAGCCCAGGTGCTGGTTGCGTAGCTGCGCCGACTCCTTGTGCGTGAGTTTCGAAATGGAGTGCTTCAACACCGTCACCTCGCCCTCCGAAGGCGTATCGAGCGAGCCGATGATGTTGAGCAGAGTGGTCTTGCCCGAGCCGCTGGGGCCAACCAGCCCGGTAAATTCGCCTTTTTGGAATTCCAGATTTACGTCGTTAAGCGCCGTAAACTCCCCGTTCCCGACAGGGAAGCGTTTGGTGAGGTTATTGATGTGGATGATTGGTTCCATATTATTGATTTTGAGTTGAGGAGGTCTTCTCACCTCCTCAACTTTTTTAGTGATTCCATAAACATAAAATCTGCACCCCCACCCCCGAATACAAATTCTGCGTACTGCTCTGCGTAGGAATGCGATTGTCTTTTGGGTTCCAGTAGGCCATGACGAAGAGGGTCAGGTTGTCGAATTGTTTTCTCCAGTTGACGAAGTTGTAGGCCGTCCCGTTGGTCCAGTCGACATAGACGATGGCGCCCAGGTTGTCGAACAGGCCGATGGGGTAGGACAGGGAAAGGAGCGACAGGGTCGTGGCGTTGCCGAAGGTGAAAGCCTCTTTCCCGTACGACACCAGCAATTGCTCGAAGATGACGTACAGGCCGTTGCCGATGCCGAAGGTATAGTCCATGCCTGCGTTGATCAGTTCCTGGTTTTTGAATTGCTCCAGGTCTTTGTGATTGAGGGTCCAGGAAGCTTCCAGCCAGCAGCCCACCGCGAGGTCGAGCTTGGCGTCGAGGCCGATGCGGGTCTCCGGCGCTTCTTCAAAGGCCGGTATTGCACCGTTCAGCCCTCTGGTATCGGCCACGCGGTGGTGGAAAGAGAGGCCTGCTTCCCCTTTGGGGATCGGGTGCTGTATCCGACCCCCGAACTCGGGTTGTCTTTTGTTGGTTTTGGCGAATTCCCAGCCCCTGGGGTTTTGGTTGCCGTACAGGCCCCACACCCAGATATTGGCGTTGTTGAGGAAATAATACCGCCCAAGAACGCCCCAAACGCCATCGGTAAACTGGATGGGGTCGCGTGGGTCGATCTGGTCGAACCACATCAGGGGCCTGAGGATGGATGCCGAGCCGAAGTTGATCTTCTGCAAGCCTGCGCGCAACTCGAACTGCGGCGATGAATACCTGGCCCACAAGCGGTAGGGTTTAATCGCACCATCGGCCGCCGCCGAATCGAAGGGGTGAAACCCCACATTTCCGAACAGGTTGGCCGACGCCTCAAAGTCGATCAGCCGGGTCTTGGGCAGGCTGAGGTTGTAGTTGAGCTGAGGCAGGTAGCGCCCGCCCAGCCATACCGGAAGGTCGTTGGAAGGGTTGACGTTGGCCCAGCCGATCAGCTGGCCTTTGAAGATCAGCGTGTCGGAAACCTGGCTGTGCAGGATGGTCAGGAAAAAGAACAGGGGCAGTATAAGGGCATATCTATTCATCTGGTTTGGGGTGGTGAGGTAATATTCCGTAGAAAAAGAAATTGGCGATCTCCATGATCAGGTCGTGAATGTCGGGGTAAGCGGCCAGCAAATGCGGGTCGTTGATCCACTCCGGCATTTTGTGGAAGATGTAGAGGACGAAACTCAGGTTCATGTCCTGCCGTATCCAGCCCATCTGCTGGGCCTGGGCGTAGTCGCCGATCACCCTCTTAATGGTCTCTTCCGTGCGTTCTTCCATGTATTGTTTCAAGCCCCAATCTTCATTGGAGTAAATATCCTTGACAAACTCCGCGCTGACGGATTCGGTGCCCTTGAACTTGAGCAGCAGCTGCTGCCTGACCTTTTCCTCGAAGGGAATATCCTGGTCCATCAACTCCCGGTATTGCCGCATGGCGTCGTCGAAGATCTGTTCGAGCATCCGCTTGGCCAACTCCACCTTGTTGGGGAAGAAGCGGTAAAAGGTCATCTTGCTGACCCCCGCTTCCTGGCAAATCTCCTCCACGCTCACCCGGCGTATGCCATGTTTCCAGAACAGGCGCTTTGCCGTGCTCAGGATATCCGCATATTTGGGACTGTCGGGTTGTACGTTTAAATCGTTCATGTTATAAATTCAGTTCAAAGTTACGAATGTTTTTCATTTTGTCAATAGTCGTCACATTTTATTTCCTCCTTTTTCCTTAACTTTACCATTCATAATAATCCGTTGAATGAAACGCTCCCTGCTGTTTTTGCTCCTTCTCCCGCTGATTCTCCCCGCCCAGACCCCGTTTCCCCCGATGGGCCCCGTCTTCAAAGACGACGTCATCCCCCGCATCGACATCCTCCTCCCGCCCGATTCGCTCGACATCCTGCTGGCGCCGGGTAACGAACAGAGCAACTACCACTGGCACGCCACCTTCATCTTCGACAACGGCGAACTGAAAGACACGGTCGAAAATATCGGCTTCCGCCTGCGGGGTAATACCTCGCGCTATGCCGACAAAAAGTCCTTCAAGGTCTCTTTCAACACCTACGAGCCCGGCCGCAGCTGGCAGGGACTGGACAAGCTCAACCTCAACGGCGAGCACAACGATCCCACCATCGCCCGCTCCAAAGCCTGCTGGGATATGCTGCGCTGGATGGAAGTTCCCGCCCCCCGTGCCAACCATGTCGAACTCTACATCAACGGTCAGTTCCGTGGCCTGTATGCCAACGTGGAGCATATCGACGAGGAATTCGCCCAGCTGCGCTATGGCAACAACGACGGCAACCTCTACAAATGCCTCTATCCCGCCGACCTGGCGTACAAAGGCCCTGATCCCGACCTCTACAAGCAGGAGTATGGCGGACGCCGCGCCTATCAACTGACTATCAACGAGGAGGTCGACGACTACTCAGACCTGGCCCATTTCATCGACGTGCTCAACAATACCCCGCTCAACAGCCTGCCCTGCGAGCTGGAAAAAGTGTTTGAAGTCGACAACTACCTCCGGGTCATGGCTTTCGATATCCTGTCGGGCAACTGGGACGGCCCCATCTACAACAAGAACAACTTCTACCTCTACCACAACCTCGCCAGCGGCAAGTTCGAGTACATCCCCTACGACCTCGACAACACCCTGGGCATCGACTGGCTGGATAAAGATTGGGGCAGCCTCGACATCTACAGCTGGAAACCCAACGAACCGCGCCCGATCTATACCCGCCTGCTGGCTGTACCTGAGTATCGCGACCGCTTTTCTTATTACGTGAAAAAATTTATCGACGGCCCTTTCTCCACCACCCAGCTGTTTCCCTACCTCGACGATCTGAAAGCCCTGATCTCGCCCTCCGCCCAGAGCGATCCCTTCCGCCCGTTGGACTACGGCTTCACCTACGCCCAGTTCCTCAGCTCTTACGAGTCGGCGCTTCCCTTCTTTCACACCCCTTACGGGATCAAGCCCTATATCATTCAGCGGCGCAATACGGCCCTGCAGCAGTTGGTCCTCAACGACATTTCGCCCATCATTTCACAGGTGAAGAACAACCATCCCAGCGCCTACCAGGACATCTACATCACCGCTCGTGTGGAAGACGACGGTTCCTTGGGCCTGGTCGAGCTGTGCTACCAAATCGACGGCCAGAACCTGAGCTGCATCCCCATGACAGCCGACGGCAACGGCCAATTCTCTACCCTCATCCCAGCCCTCAACCAGCCGGCCCTCTTCGAGTACTACATCAGGGCTGCCGACGATGCCGGGCAGGAGAGCGTCCAGCCCGTTTGCGGCCTGCGCCCCGTATACATCGGCGCCGTGGCTGTGCCTCTGGTGGTCAACGAACTCATGGCCAGCAACAGCAACACCATCGCCGACGAGGCCGGCGAATACGACGACTGGATCGAGCTATTCAGCTTCAGCGACGTGCCCCTCTACCTGGGCAATTACTACCTCTCCGACAACGAAAACAACCCCGCCAAGTGGCCCATGCCCGATTTCTGGATCCAACCCGGCCAATACCTCATCTTCTGGGCCGACGAAGACCAGGAACAGGGCGATCTCCACACCAATTTCAAACTCGGCGCCGGCGGTGAGTTCGTCGGCATCTTCAGCGATCAGGGCCTCATCGACGGCATCGCCTTCGGCCCACAGGAAACCGACGCCGCCTTCGGGCGCATCCCCAACGGCACGGGCCCCTTCGTGCAGGTCAACCCCACGCCGGGCGCAGTTAATCAGCCTTTTTCGAGTGTTTCGGAAAATGGGGGAGGAAATGCCACCATCGTCCTTTACCCCAACCCCACGACCGGCGCAATGACGGTGGAGTGGGGCTCGCCGGCAGAAGCGCAGATACAGGTGTGGAGCGCTACGGGTGTGCTCGTGTATGCAGGTGTGCATGCGGGAGGAGCGGCGAGGCTGGATTTGAGTGGATTGCCGCCGGGAGCGTATTGGGTGCAGGTGGTCGGGGAGAATAGGGGCTGGGGAGTTGAAATTTTTGTGGTGAGAAGATGAGAAATTTTGACTCTTAACCTCGTCCTGTAATTTTCGATTTTATTTCATAAAAATATAGCAATAAAATATTGACTTATTTACTTTTGTCATTACTTTTGTTCATATTGTTCATCACCTTTAAATCCAATTATTCATGACTCCAACGCTCCAACGCTCCAACGCTCCAACGCTCCAACGCTCCAACGCTTATTGACCACCATCCTTTACTGCGCCGGCCATTCTGGCAGTTACTGCTGCTCTTGAACGTCCTGCTTTTTTCATCGCTGCCTGCTTTATTACAGAGTAAAACAATGCACATGGAAGCCGATTGCAGTTTTCTGATTACCGCAGCCGTGGTCTTGCCCAACGGCGACTTTCAGCTTTGCGTGCAGGCCAACGACCAGGTTTCGGCACAGAGCTGGGAGGTCGTCCAATCCGGTGTGATCACAGAGACCGGCCAGCACGTGAGGTTCCCCACGTTCCAGGGAAACATATTGAACGGCGCAAGTATGGATCCCCATGTGTGTGGCTGTACTGCGGTTAATGCTATTGATTTCAGGGACGCAGGCGGGGCAGCCCTCATCATCAATATCAATGATTCTGGATTTGGCGCCAACGAAATCTTCAACTACGAAAAAGGGTTCAATTTCCTGAATACCAGGTTGATGGCACGAGGATTCAATATTCGCGACCTGCGGGAATTCGACGACTCGCCGGGCGTGCCGAACAACCCACCCGGACAATCCGCCATAGGCATTGACTTTTCGTGGACCAACCCCGGAAATTCCCGGCTGGAAATAGACCGTATTTCTTTCACCGATTTTGAAGAGTCTGGCGCATTGTCCTACGCCGTCAGGGACCGGATTTTCAAGGGGCTACATACCCTCAGGGCTGATGCCTCCTCCGTAGGCAGCATCAACACGGCAGGCATCGCCGGTGGCTACGATTTGACCATCCACGCTCCAGCGAGACTGGAAGGTGGCAGTAGCATCAGCCAAAATATCCTCCTGACTGATGGCAGTAACAGCTCAGGCGCTGGTTTTGGCATCACAGGGAATTTCACTGCTCAAGGCAACCTGCTCGAAATCAGGGACAACAGTATCACTGTGGCTACAGGCGGCAACAACCCCCTCAACGGCGGTATCATCCTGACCAGTACGAAAGACCTCAAACAATCTTTCACTATCGAAAACAACAACATTAACCTGGCGCTCACCAACGGGGCCGGCATCGGCGTCAACGGCGCCAGGGGCTATTGCGTGCGGCAAAACTGGATTGGCAATTTTTCCGCCGCCACGGGGATAGCTTTATCCGGCGGCGGCAGTGCGAGGGTGGATTGCAACGAGGTACTGTTCAAACCCACGGGCGTTTCCGTGATGGCTTCCACTCAAAACACCTATTCCGGCAATTTCCTTTCCGGCAACATCAACGACATGCACTTCACGGGCGATTGCAGGGGCGTCGCAGGCTCTACCATTCGTTGGAATCAGTTCGATTTTAGCTACCAGCCCAGCCTCGTTTGGGACGACGATGCTTTCACGGGGGAGCAGACCCACAACAGCTACAACTCCTGGACCGGCCAGGGGAACCAGGGCGGCGGAAATGTGGAGGTGCAGCATAATGCGCCTGTTGGGAGTGGTCTTACGAACCAAAGCAGGTTCCGCAGACCTTCCAATGCTGCTGTGGGCAGCATCCATTTTCCCAATCATAGTCTGGGGATGATGGTTCCAGCACAAAACAACACCATCACCAGCATCCCTGATGGCTTCTGCGATTCGACCAATGGCTGTATTGCCGCAGAGGTTGACCAGGGTGCAGACGCAAAAGAGAATTATGAGACCATCGTGCAGGATACCGCCACCTGGAACGCACTGACTGAGGCGCAGCAGACTTACCTCCGGCAGGGCATCTATGGCCTGCTGCTCGAAAACCCCGACTGGCTGAACGGCAGCGGCGCCCTTTCGGGCTTCAAGGCATCGCATGATGGCGGCTTTGTGGGCCAGAGCGAAACGCTCCGCCACGATTGGCTACAGTTAATGGATGACATCTCGGCGCACCAAGCCACCCTGCAGCCTGTCTACGACTCCCTGGGTGTGCTTGCTGACCAGTTGCAGCAATGGTTTGACGCCATCGCCGCCGATCCTGGCCTGGAGGCATCCCTGCAAAGCCAGATGGATGCGGCCATCCAGCAGGGCGAGGTTTTGGCCGCCCAATTGCAGCAGGCGGAAGACCAGTTCGCACCGGCCGTGCAGGCCACCGTCGCCCAATTGCTGGTGCAAAATGCCGCTTTGGATGGTACCACGGAGTATGGCTGGAACGAAAAGCGCTATAACGAAATCGCCCTGAAATGGCTGGTGGGCGTCGAACCGGACAGCACCGCTGCCGCCGACCTGCGCACGATAGCACAGACCTGTTTGCCCGATGGCGGCCGTTCTGTGCTGGATGCCCGTGGCCTCTGCGCCGTATGGCTCAAGGAATATTACGACGAGGACAACTGTAGCAGCCTGCACCTAAGAAATGGCGATGGGGCTGCATCCGTAAATGCTATAAGCCCAGACCTGCGCATCGTACCGAACCCTGCGGACGATTTGGTGCGTATTTCATTGAACCTAGCAATGACCGAAGGGGAGCAGATACAGGTGCAGGTTTTTGACCTGAACGGCCGTCAGGTACACACGGAGACGCTGGCCGCCGCAAACGTGAACTTGACTATTCCAGTGAAAGGTTGGCCGGAAGGTCTCTATGTAGCCAGGGTGGCTACCCACAACAAAACTTTCAGCAAGACCTTTGTCGTGCAGCACCGTTGATTTCCATTTCTTGAACAAGTGGCTACCCTACACCAGGGGTAGCCGCTTGTTTTTTGGCTAAACACATTTAACATGAAATGTTCAATATACACAGCTTTGACCTTATTTGCCCTTTTTGCTGGTGTCCAGGGCGGTCATGCCCAGCACCATGACAGGCACTGGATGGGCATATTCTTTCTGGACAGCCTATACCAACCCGTCATCATGGGCTTTGAAAATGACAGCATCAGCTTTGAGGTCAGGCAGCCTACTTCTGATGGAGTATACTTGCACGAAGCAGTCGCCATGAGCGACGCCGCCGGCAACCTCCAGTTCTACACCAACGGCAACGTGGTGGTCTCCTGGGACGGCCACATCATGGAGGGCGGTAAGGGCTTCAACGAGGGCTCGTATTACAGCGATTTAAATCTCAGCGACACCATGGATAATGTCATGTACGTCCCCTACACCTACCAGCTCATCCCCGATGGCTACGAGGAGGGCGTGTATTACATGCTGCACTCCTTAGCCACAGTAGAGCCTTGGGGCGAGTGTTTTTCAGGGGCGGCCTCCAAGATGCAGCTCAGCAAAATAGATATGCGGCTCAAAGGGGGCAAGGGCAAGGTGGTTTATAAGAACCGCTACATCGATGAGGGATCGATGCATTTAGGCTTTGCGGTGGTACAGCACGGCAACGGGCGGGATTGGTGGCTGGTGTGGCGCAGCGTTGATGGGCTGTACTTCCGCTCCACCCTGCTGCAGCGGGACTCTGTGCTGCTCACCGTGGAGAGCACGATGCCGGGTCTTAGCTCGGACTGGTTCGACTGCTCGGATCTATACATTACTGCTCACAGCCTCATCGAAGTTTCCCCGGACGGGAACATGCTACTCGACAATTTCGGCATCGGCCATGCCAAGCTGATGGGCTTCGACCGTTGCAGCGGGGAGGTGTCGCTGCTGGACACCTTCAGCCTGGGCGCCACCTACATTGAGTACAACGGGGGGGAGGGCTATGCCTCGGTCAATACCTTCGCCTTTTCGCCCTCGGGCCGCTACCTGTACGGGGTAGGCTGGGCCGGCTTTGTGCAGTACGACCTCTGGGCGCCCGACATCCTCGGCAGCAGGGTACCGCTGGGCGGGATTCCATGGCGGATGGACGATTTCCAGAACGTGCTGGTGAGCAATCCCGGCGGCTTCGGCCCCTTCTGCCTCGGCCCCGACGGCAAGCTATACAGCCTTTACGAGACAGCGCACAACGTTATCGAATACCCCGACGAGCCAGGCGAGGCCAGCAGCATCTGCGTCGCTGCCGACAACCCGCCCTCCTGTCTCGGCCCCGATGTGCCGTACTACCTGTTCTCCACGCCCCACCCGCACTACCGCCTCGGCCCTCTGGAAGGCAGCGCCTGCGACACCATCCCGACCAGCGTGCATGAGCCGCCGGCCAACGGCGGGTATGGCTTGACGGCCTCGCCCACTCTGGCCTCGGGGCCGGTGGAGGTGACCATAACGCTTCCCGCCTACGGCAACCACGTCAGCGCCGAGCTACTGGTTGTGGACATGCTGGGGCGGGTGTTGCACCGCCACCGCTTCCCGCCCTACGCCTACCTGCACCGGTTCGACGTGGGTGGCTGGCCGGCAGGACTGTACAATATCGTGCTGCTGGACAAGGGGCGGGCCAGGGCAGGGGCGAGGCTGGTGGTGGTGAGGTAGGGGAGAGCGCCTCAAGGACGAATACCGGGAATAGAGTGCGAAGCGGAGACCTGTTTTCCACTTCTCACCTTCTCATCTTCTCACCTCCTACATCTTACCGATACCCCTCATTAATCCCCTCCAACACCCCGCTGCCCGGGCACAGATCCCTCTCGCCCAGCTTGTTCAGCGGCGTCGGCACGGTTTGCTCCAGCTCGTGCATGTCCTTGCTTTCGGGGTCGAGGTAGAGCAGGCCGGTGAGCACTTCGCCTTTTTCTTTGGCAGCTTGTATACGTTTGACGGCCGAGAAGCGGTCGCGCGGATCCCAGTTGGGCGCTAACTTGTGGAGTTGTACGATGGAGCCGTCGTGGAGCTCCACGGCTTTTGAATGGCCCTCGTCGTAGGAGACCGTTATTTCTTCTTTTTCGGGAATGAAATCGATGGTGGCGGTAGCTTCGATATGTGCGCGCACGTAGTCGTACGACTTGCTCGATTCCGCTTTATTGTTGAAGGTCACGCAGGGACTCACCACGTCGAGCAGGGCGAAGCCCCTGTGGGCAATAGCCGCCTTGATCAGAGGCACGAGCTGGTTTTTGTCGCCCGAAAAGCTGCGGGCTACAAAGGTGGCGCCCATTTCCAGCGCCAGCCCGACCAGGTCGATGGCGGGGTAGTTGTTGAGGCCGCCGGCCTTGCTGAAGCCGCCCAGGTCGGTGGTGGCGGAGTTCTGGCCCTTGGTCAGGCCGTAGCAGCCGTTGTTCATCACGATGTACACCATGTTGACATTGCGCCGGATGCAATGCACGAACTGCCCCATGCCGATGGAAGCCGAGTCGCCGTCGCCCGACACGCCCAGGTAGATCAGGTCGCGGTTGGCCATGGCGGCGCCGGTGGCCACCGAGGGCATCCTGCCGTGCACCGAGTTGAAGCCGTGGCTGTTGCTGAGGAAATACGTCGGCGTTTTCGACGAGCACCCTATGCCCGACATCTTGGCCAGTCGGTGCGGCTCGATCGACAGCTCGTAGCAGGCCTGCACGATGGCGGCGCTGATGGAGTCGTGCCCGCAACCCGCGCACAGGGTGGAGATGGCGCCTTCGTAGTCGGATTTGACGTAGCCCAGCTCGTTGCGGGGGAGTTCGGGGTGGCGGAATTTTGGCTTGATATATGTCATGAGACAGTTGAGAAGTTGAGGAGTTGAGAAGTGGAGGTTTTCATGATGAGGTGCTCGATCTGGTTGGCGGTGATGGGCATGCCGTCGTAGTTGAGGATAGGGATGAGCTTTTTGGGCGCTGCATCCAGTTCCTTGATCAGCATGGTGCGCATTTGAGCGTCGCGGTTTTGTTCGATGACAAAGACCTGCTCGTGGGCCTCGATGAAGTCGCTCACATCCTGGTGGAAGGGGAAGGCCGTGATCCGCATCGCGTCGATGTGGATGTCCTGCTCCCGGAGCCAATCCAGGGCTTCGAGGGCTGCGTAGGTGGTGGTGCCGAAGAACAGCACCCCGAATTTGCTCTTGTTCTCCTGCTGGTAGGCTTCCGGCGTCGGCAGGATCTTAGCTGCGGTGCGGAATTTCTTTTCCAGCCGGTCCATGTTCCGCACGTAGGCGTCGCCCATTTCGGTGTAGCGTGCATATTCGTCCTTGGAGGTGCCCCGCGTGAAATAGGCGCCTTTTGTGGGGTGGGTACCGGGCAGCGTGCGGTAGGGAATGCCGTCGCCGTCGACGTCGAGGTAGCGGCCGAACTGGCCGATCTGCTCCAGGTCGCCGGCGCTGAGCACCTTGCCGGGGTCGTAGGCGCGGCTGTCGTCCCACTTGAACGGGGGCGACATGTGGTCGTTCATGCCCAGGTCCAGGTCGCTCATCACGATGACGGGCGTCTGGAGGCGGTTGGCCAGGTCGAGGGCCGCGGCGGTGTGCTCGAAGCATTCGGCAGGGGTGCTGGGAAATAACAGCACGTGCTTGGTGTCGCCGTGCGAAGCATAAGCCGAAGACAGCAGGTCGGCCTGCTGGGTGCGCGTGGGCATGCCCGTGGAGGGTCCGCCGCGCTGCACGTCGATGAGCACGGCGGGTATTTCTGCGAAATAAGCAAGCCCCAAAAACTCGCTCATCAGCGAGACGCCCGGGCCGCTGGTGGCGGTGAAGGCCCTGGCGCCGTTCCAGGCCGCGCCGATCACCATGCCCATGGCCGAGAGCTCGTCTTCGGCCTGGATGATGGCGTATTTGCGCTTGCCGGTCTCGGCGTCGATACGGGTTTTTCTGGCGAATTTCTCAAAAGCCTCCACCACCGATGTCGAGGGCGTGATCGGATACCAGGCCGCGACCGAAGCGCCTCCGTAGATGGCGCCCAATCCGCAGGCCGTGTTGCCGTCGATGAGGATGCAGTTGCCCACCTTGTCGCGCCGCTCCAGGCCGATGCCGAGGGGGCATTCGAAATGATCTTTTGCATATTGCTCTCCCAGTTCCAGCGCCTTGAAGTTGGGCGCGATGAGCTTCTCCTTGCCCTTGAACTGGTCGGTGACGATGCCCTTGAGCACCTCCATTTCGATCTGCAGCAGGGCCGACAGGGCGCCGACGTAGATGATGTTCTTGAGCAGCTGCCGGGTGCGTGGCTCGGCATAGTGGTGCATCGTAATGCCCGTCATCGGGATGCCGATGTAGTGGATGTCTTCGCGGATGAACTCGGGCAGCAGCTTCTTGGTGTTGTCGTACAGAAAATACCCGCCAGGCTTGACGCAATCGACGTCGCGCCGCATGCTCTGCGGGTTGACGCAAACCATGATGTCGACGCCGTCTCTGCGGCCCAGGTAGCCCTTTTCGCTGACGCGCACCTCGTACCAGGTGGGCAGGCCCTGGATGTTGGAGGGGAATATGTTTTTGGGCGAGACCGGGATACCCATGCGGAACACCGCCTTGGCAAACATGTTATTGGCGCTGGCCGAACCGGTGCCGTTCACATTGGCAAACCGGATCACCAGGTCGTTAACGGATCGGAGATGCTCCATATCGGGGTGACTTTTGTGACTTGATACAAATATTTCTGCATGTCCCAGGCGGCGGTGGGGCACCTTTCGGCGCAGAGGCCGCAGTGCAGGCACACGTCTTCGTCCTTGATCATGACCCGCCCGGTGGGCAGGTTTTCGGAGACGTAGAGGTCTTGCGTGGCGTTGTTGGCCGGCGCTCTGAGGCGGCTGCGCAGGTCTTCTTCTTCGCCGTTGGCGGTGAAGGTGATGCAGGAGGTCGGGCAGATGTCCATACAGGCGTCGCATTCGATGCAGCGGCTGGTGTTGAAGACGGTCTGCACGTCGCAGTTGAGGCAGCGCTGCGCCTCCTTGAAGCCGGTGTCGGTGTTGAAGCCCAGTTCCACCTCCATCTTGCGGTCCTTGAGCGATTTGCCCTTGTCGGCGTGGGGCACTGAATAGCGCGGGTCGTCGACTACCGGGCTGTCGTAGCTCCACTCGTGGATGCCCATTTTCTGGCTGATGAGGTTGGTGGTGGGAGGGGGACGGTGGTAGACCGATTCGCCGCGGCAGAACAGGTCGATGGAAATCGCCGCCTGGTGGCCGTGGGCCACGGCGGTGATGACGTTTTCAGGGCCGAATGCCGCGTCGCCGCCGAAGAACACCTTGTCGAGGGTGGACTGGAAAGTGATTTTGTCAACCACCGGCAGTTCCCATTTCCCGAACTTGATACCCAGGTCGCGTTCGATCCAGGGGAAGGCATTGTCCTGCCCGATGGCGATGATCACCTCGTCGGCTTCGATGAAGACGTCGGGTTCGCCGGTGGGCAGGAGGGAGCGCTTGCCGTTTTCGTCGTATACGGCGGCCACTTTGCCAAACAGCATGCCTTTGAGCTTGCCGCGTTCCACCACGAAGGCCTTCGGGGGCATGTTGTTGAGAATGGGGATGTCTTCGCGCTGGGCGTCTTCGATCTCCCAGGGCGAGGCTTTCATGTCTTTGAAAGGGCTGCGCACCACGACGGTGACCTGCTCCCCGCCCAGGCGGCGGGCGGTGCGGCAGCAGTCCATGGCGGTGTTGCCGCCGCCGAGCACGATGACTTTCTTGCTGATCTTCGTCGTATGGCCGAAGGCCACGCTGGCCAGCCATTCGATGCCGAGGTGGATGCTTTTGGCGGTCTCCTGCCGGCCCGGGAGGTCGAGGTCTTTGCCCTTGGGCGCGCCGGTGCCCACGAAGATGGCGTCGTAGTCTTTCTCCAGTATTTCCCGCATACTCGACACGTAGGTGTTGAAATGGGTGTGGATGCCCAGGTCGAGGATATAGCCCACTTCTTCGTCGAGCACCGATTCGGGCAGGCGGAAGGCGGGTATCTGCGTGCGCATCATACCCCCGGCCTTGTTCCACTCGTCGTAGAGATGGACTTCGTAGCCCTGCGGCGCCAGGTCGCGCGCCACGGTCAGCGAGGCGGGCCCGCCGCCGATGAGGGCGATCTTGTGGCCGTTCTTTTGGAGAGGAGCGGTAGGCATGAGCGATTTGACCTCGCCCTTGTTGTCGGCCGCCACCCGTTTGAGGCGGCAGATGGCTACGGGCTCCTCTTCCACGCGCCCGCGGCGGCAGGCCGGTTCGCAGGGCCGGTCGCAGGTGCGCCCCAGGATGCCCGGAAACACGTTCGATTCCCAGTTGACCATATACGCTTCGGTATAATGCCCCGCGGCGATCAGGCGGATATACTCCGGCACCGGCGTATGCGCCGGGCAGGCATACTGGCAGTCGACCACCTTGTGGAAGTACTCCGGGTTGGTTATGTCGGTGGGTTTCATTTTTGGGTGAAGGGTGAAGGGTGAAGAGTGAAGAATAATTACAATTTTTGCGCAAAGCGAGCAACAAGAAATTGAAAATTTTAGAAAAACACAAATCTTGTTGCTGGAAAGATTCCGGTTACCAATCACCAATCATTCCTTTGTTCGAGCAGCGTCTTCTCGAAGACTAAGGTTTACCCATTTTTTTCGTGCTACCAAAAAGCCCCGGAGGGGCGACCTATTTATTAGCCCGGGGTGTAAGCCCCGGGATAAGAATGTCATAATTTTTCAAGCCCTGTAAGGGCGGCATGTTTGGTGTCTCAATGATAGAATTCGGACAAATATCTTTCCTCAAAAGAAGGAAGGATCAGGTTTTGCCGCCCTTTGGGAGAAAAGATTGGTAGTGGTTCCAAACATGCCGCCCCTCCGGGGCTCGGGGAATTGTTGAATTCCTATCCCGGGGCTTACACCCCGGGCTATAAACGGGCCGCCCCTCCGGGGCTTTTGGGGCGTGCCATGAAAAAGTGGGTAAACCTTAGCTCGAAGAGGACGCTGCGATGGCTCAAAACTTCAGCTTCAAGCTGTCGACTCTTCACCCTTCACCCTTCACCTGATCTTCTCCATCCCCCCAAGCATCTCCTGCAACCTCTCATCGAATAGCTGCACCGACTCTTCGGTAAACTCATTATCCTGGTACCAGTAGATCTTGCCGTCGTCCTTGACGAAAGGCACGACGAGACTGGCGAGGTAGTGGCTGTTGTTGAAGGTGAAGCAATAGTGGATCATCTGGCCTGTGGCATCGGGGACTTCAAAGCGATAGGACACTTTATAGACTTTGTCCGTCATGCGGCTGAACTTCCCTTCGGGGGCAAAATCCTCGACTTTGGCGTCGCTGACGCCGGAGGTCTGGCGGGCTTCGCCCAGGAGCCCCAGGGCTGCACTGGCCGGGCCGGCGCCCAGGCGTTCGAAAGTGGCGTAGGGGTAGAGGCTGCCGATCTTGTCGCATCGGCCGAGGTAGTATTTTTTCTCCGAAGCCTCGTACTGGCTGCCCACATTGCCGCGGGTGAAAATGCGGATATTGAGCTCGGTGAAGTTGTGGGGTAGGAAAATGGAGTTGTAGCCGGGGTCTTCGAGAATGGGTTTGGTCGCATCGGCAAAGTTGAACTCCTGGCTGATCACATCAACCGAGAACATGACCTTTCCGTTGGTGAAGGCCTGGATGTCGCGTGTGGCGATGGGATTCGACCTGGGACCATCAATGACGGCCGTGGCGGTGTAGCCCGACCAGCCAAAGGGATAGGTATTGCCGTTGGAGGTGAGGATGCGGAAGGCCGCGGGGTTGTTGTCGTAATTGCGCGTAAAACGCTCGAACTGCGCGTACATGGTGTCGGCCTGGAAGCAGCCCACGCGGGGGTAGATGCGCAGGAAGGCGATGAGTTTGCCTTTTTGCGTGTATTGGAAAGCGTATTCGATCCGTTCCCCCGGTTTCCCGGCGTCGTACACCGTGCGGGTGGCGCTTGTGAAAAACGGGATTTTGAACCCGTACTCGGGAAATTCGAGGAGTTTGGTGTCGAATTGCGACCAGGCGGGCAGGGTCAGCAGCAGGCTGAAGGCCAGAGAGAGCATGCGAAGAGAGGACATAGGCAAGTGGTTTTTTCTCAAAAATAGGTCATCCGGGAATTTCTTCCACCAAAACTTCGCAGCCTTCCTGGTCGAAGTAGGCGCAAGTCATTTGCCGCAGGTCGACCACCCATTTTTCGATGCCTGATTTGGCGCAGTCGCTGCAAAAGGTGGGGTAGTCGGTCTGCCCCTGCTGGTGGGCTTTCAGATCGGCGATGAAGGCGGCGGGGTCCGGATCGGCGGAGATGTGCAGACTGGCGTACTTCGGCGGGGAGGAGGTCTGGTAATTGCTTTCTCCAAAATAGCCGGCGTGGCCGTCTGCTACGAATGATTCGTAGTAGATGACGCCCAATTGCTTCAGGTCGCGGATGTATTTGGGGAAGTCGGCGCCGGATTTGACTTTGGAATGGGCTGCGTGGATTTGCTCTGTGGTGAACATGGTTTTTTGTTTTTTACTAAAAAAATTAATTTAGCAGGGCATGTACTTTTTCCTTGTTGAAAAAGTACCAAAAAAACAAGGCTTTCGCCGCTTTGCCTAAAACCGGCTTTCATTCCGCCGGGCTGGCTAAACTCGCACGGACTGTCAAAGGTAAGCTCTTTTTCCGTTTTGCTCAGACAGTAGCCAGCCTGCATCCGGTCTTCAGCAGATTGCACATCGAATAGGGCTTCATTCCAGCCGGTTTCTTGACGGCAAACCGGCTAAGGCCGGGTTGGGAGGTGGAGTTTTTCACTGCTTGCGTTTCAAATTGTTTTCCGCTACCCTGAACTTTACGATCTCTGTGATCAACTCATACGGCATAGGCTGATCGAGCGGGAACTGCACGGAGCCTTTGCCTTGTTTGTACTGGCTGAGTTCCTTTGCGAATTTCTCATGTCCGGTAGGGGTGGCGTAAAAGCCGATGTGATTGGGGTAGCCGGCGAAGTAGACCAGGGGCTTTTTGTGGGTCTTGTAGGCCGGCATGCCGTAGGCGATGCTTTCTACGGCGCCGGGCGCGTTGTCGCGGATGATGAGGCGGATGTGTTGCAGGATTTCCTGCATATCGGCAGGGAAGGAGGCGATGTAGTCGTCGACGGAGAGGGGTTGGGGTGGCATTGGGGTTTTGTTTAATGGGATCCAAAATACTGGATTTTTGGGATGGCTGCAATGTTGAAGGAAGGAACTTTGCGTGAACCTTGGTTGTTTGCATGAAAAAGCTTATTTTCAATGCCACAAAGCCAGAAAGGAATGACGATTCACACGCCTTTAAATGAAGTGCAACTCACGCTGTTGCGGTTATTTAGCCGGGAAATGAGCGCCCAGGAGCTTGAGGCGCTTCGGAAACTTCTTATGGCCTTTTACGAGCAGGAACTCCAAAAGGAGCTTTCCCAGGTCATCTCTGATAAAAATATCCAGCGGGAGGATTTTGAGAAGCGGCTCAATCAGCAACAACGTACTGTCAGGTGAATGTAGTGATTGACACGAATTGTCTGATTGTTTCCATTCCAAGGAATAATCCGGAGTATTGGCTATATGAGGCTTTTTCCTCAGGAATGTTCAATTGGCTGATCAGCAATGAGATACTAACAGAGTATGAGGAACAGCTTTCCTCATTTTACTCTCCAAGAACTGCTGATTTGGTATTGAAAATATTGACGGCTGCACCGAATGTTATTTTTGCTGAACCCTTTTTCAAGTGGGCATTGATCGAAGCCGACCCTGAAGATAACAAATTCTCGGATCTTGCGATTTCAGCAAATGCAAACTACCTAATTACCCACGATAAGCATTTTCGCATATTGGAGGAAATTCCCTTTCCGACGGTTAAAGTGGTTAGTTTGTCCGAATTCAAAGAGGTTTTGTTTCGATAGTTCGGGAGAATAAGCACTTAAGGAATCGTCATTTCGTAGTAAACGACGCCCAATTGCTTGAGGTCGCGGATGTAATTGGGAAAGTCGGCGCCGGATTTGACTTTGGAATGGGCTGCGTGGATTTGCTCTGTGGTGAACATGGTTTTTTGTTTGTGTAAAGTAAAGGATTTTTCCTCCACTTCTCACCTTCTCATCTTCTCACCTTCCAATCTCTTCAAATACTTCCTCGCGCATCTGTCAAACGCATCCGTGCTGTTTCCCAGCATGGTTTCGATGGCCAGTTTGACTTCTTCCTTCAAATCCGGATATTTTTCAGCCAGTTGCACCAGGTCGCCCATGGCGTAGACTTTGATGGAGACGCCCGTTTTGGGAGAGAGGAACCAGTCGAACAGCATATCTACTGCTTCGCCCTCGTTTTCGGGCGGGATCCCGCAAAGGAACCAGTACCGGGTGAAAGCGTGCGTCATGTCGGCCTTCACTTGTTCTCTGATTTCGAATAAATGCGGCAGGAGGGCGGCCAGTTTTTGGGGCTGGAGTGCTCCGACATCGGACAGCAGCCAGAGGAAGCGGGTGGCGACTTTTTTGTCTTCCAGGAGCAGCCTGGAGAGCTCTAGCAGGTCGAGGTCCTGCTCCACGATGATCCGGGCCCACTGCGAGCGGTTGACGGCCATACTGCCAGGCAGGGAGGAGAGGAGGGTTTGGTAGATTTCGCGGGTTGTCATTTACTGACTGGTTTCCACGTATTTTTTAAAATTATCCAGGATCGCCTGCCAGCCGGTTTGCTGCAACTCAGGCGAATTCAGGTTCTCTGCGTCGAAAGTCTCTGTGACCCGGGTGGTTTCGCCGTTGGTTTCAAAGCGAATGACAACCGCTCTGTCGTCGAGGAGGGTGTAGGCGATTTTTTCATGGATCGTCACTTCGTCGTAGACGCCTTCGAAGCCGAAGCTCATGCTGCCGTCTCTGGAAGCCATGGTGTAATTGAATTTTCCGCCGTTTTTGAGGTCGTTTTCCGCCTTCGGGCAGTGCCAGTCGTCGGAAGCAAAGTTCCAGTTGATGATGTGGCCGGGTTGGGTCCAGTAGTCCCAAACCTTTTGAATGCCTGCGGAAATGATGGTGGATACGGTGATTTTGGTCGCGCTCATATTTTGTCGTATTGGTTAGTTTTTCCGGTTGTTTTCCGCTACCCTGAACTTCACGATCTCCGCGATCAACTCAAACGGCATAGGCTGATCGAGTGGGAATTGCACCGAGCCTTTGCCTTGTTTGTACAGGCTGAGTTCCTTTGCGAATTTCTCATGTCCGGTAGGCGTGGCGTAGAAGCCGATGTGATTGGGGTAGCCGGCGAAGTAGACCAGGGGCTTTTTGTGGGTCTTGTAGGCCGGCATGCCGTAGGCGATGCTTTCAACGGCGCCGGGCGCGTTGTCGCGGATGATGAGGCGGATATGCTGCATGATTTCCTGCGTTTCAGCGGGAAAAGAGGCGATGTAGTCGTCGACGGAGAGGGGTTGGGGTGGCATTGGGGTTTTGTTTAATGGGATCCAAAATACTGGATTTTTGGGATGGCCGCAATGTTGAAAGAGGTAAATTTTTTATTGGAAGCGGACCTGATGTAGTGTCGAAGTCCTCTTCGACACAGGTGTGATATTTATTGGAGGAAATTCCCTTTCCGATCAAGCGCTTACTCCGCAGCGGAGTAAGCGCTTGATGTAATTTTGAAAAAAAACATAAGGACTGCTCAGGGGGTTGTTCGTCTTAAAAATTTAATTTTTTTTAAAAGCGGGGCATTGCACGATTGGGTAATAATGGTTATTTTCGGGAGTGGTTTTCTGAAAAAAATGATTTGCCATGCCCTATTGCGCAGAGAAGGTGGGAGTTTACAAGGATTTTCCGGATGGTTGTTTCGGGGTTTTGGAGGAGGCGGGGGTTGGTATTGTGATCAGCAAACATCCGGCGAAAAAGGCGTGGCTCAGACTTTATCTGATAAGAGAAAAGCGCGTGACCGAGTCGCATCAGAACCAGGTACTGAGTGCAGTCAAGATGTTTTACGGAGAAGTTTTGGGGCAAGAGAGCAAGGTTCAGAATCTGTTTCGGCCCAAGAAAGCGCAGAAGTTGCCCCATGTTTTGATGGAGGCTGAAATATCGCGCCTGCTGCGTTCAGCGGACAATCTCAAGCATCGGTGCATTTTGATGCTGATTTACTCGGCGGGACTCCGGCTTGGCGAGGCGGTCAACCTACGGATAGACGATTTGCAGCCGCAGGCCAAGCGGATATTTATCAGGGGCGGAAAGGGCAAGAAGGACCGGTTCACCTTATTATCGGAAAATGCGTGGAAGCAGTTGAGAGAATATATGGCGTTATATCGCCCTGTGGAATGGCTTTTTGAGGGGCAGGATGGCGGGCAGTATAGCGCGCGCAGCATTCAGGCTCTTTTTACTCGGGCGAAGCAGAAATCGATGATCAATCCCTATGCGACGGTGCATACCCTTCGGCACAGTTTTGCCACGCACTTGCTGGAGAATGGAATAGACCTGCGCTTCATTCAGGAGTTGCTCGGGCATGAGAGCAGCAAGACGACGGAGATATATACGCATATCACGCGCAGGGGCTGGGACAAACTACGCAGCCCGCTGGACGATCTGGACGACATATAAGGGATATTATCGTCAATGCTGCCCAGGCTAAGTAAAAGGCGCATTGCGGGTTTTGGTTAGCCGGGGGAGTTGCGTTAATACGGCGGGATATTGGGTATTAACGGCAATGGGAGGTATTGGGGGGAGGTGACGGTAACAAAGAAGTTCGCTTCCACCAAAAAAAGAAAAAACAAAACAATGCAACGAAAAAAGGCATATATTGAAGAAAAAATTAATCTAAAAATGAAGCTGAATTACGGATTGATTTTGCTGATAATCCTGATGATTTCTTGCGAGAATGAGAAGAAAGAAATGGTCATGTCCGAAGAGGCATTTTCAATTGAGAAGGAAATACCAAAAGTGTTCGAGCAAATGGATACAATAGTGACGAGCGATAAGTATTTCAATTCTGCCTACAATGAAATTTGGCGAATGTTGAAAGGGGAACAACCGTTGGATTTTAAAAGAGCCGTATTTTTGACGGAATGGGCATACAAGGAAGGAAAGATTGACTATTCCGATTTTTCAAGAGAAATTTCAGGCATCACCCAAAAACTTGGACAATTCATTCAACAAAAAGGGGTAGGTCAATACAAGACGGCAGGTAATTTCGCACTCTATGAATTTTTCACCCGACCAAATTGGATGAATGGAAATACGCCCTTTGTTTATGACTTTGAAGATTTCACGGGAAAGCAAGATTGGGAACAGACTTTTGTAACCAAACTGATGAATACACATGAAGGGCAATGTCGGTCGTTACCATATTTGTACAAAATACTTGCGGAGGAATTGAACACGGAAGCATATTTGGCAGTTGCACCCAATCACTTTTACATCAAACACCTTGACGAAAAAGGAAAATGGGTAAACATCGAATTGACGAACGGAAACTTTTCATCTGACGCATGGATGATTTCATCAACAGGAATGTCAGCCGAAGCCATCCAAAACGGTATTTACATGGAAGCATTGGACTTGAAACAATCGGTGGCTTATTGCCTGACCGAACTTTCCCAAGGCTATGAAAAGAAATACGGTTACGATGATTTTGTCGTTTTGTGTTGCAACACCACTTTGGAATATTTTCCAAAAAGTATCCATACCATGATGTTCAAACATAACGCATTGATGACAATAGGCAAGAAGGAAGTTAGAGCATTGAACGGAAGAAAGCCGACACCAGAAATGGAACAACGGTTTGCCGAATTCAAACGGAACGAAGCCTTGATAGAAAGTTTGGGCTACCGAGAAATGTCGGCAGAGAAATACGAACAATGGTTAAAGACCGTCGAAACGGAAAAGCAAAAAAGATTAGCTAACCAATCACTAACATCTTCAAAATGAAAAGAATATCATTACTCGCAATCATTTTAACGGCAGTTGGAGCAATTGCCTACTTCATGCTTCAAGACAAGAAGCAAACCACAGAAAACGAAATGGATTATGGCAATTCAAGTTCCAAGTTCAGGTATTTACAGGACAAAGATATAAGTCCTTATGCCATGTTTGGAGATAGTAGTGTGGTTTTACTGACTGACGCAGAAAGGTACGGTAAACAATTTATCGAGATATTCAATACCGATAAATTATCGGAAACCTACAAAATTGAATTTGACCAAAAAGCAGCGAAAATCAGGTTCTACAACAAAAAAGAGGAACTGATTAAGGAGGAACTCTTAGACCCTGAAATGATTGCCCGCTTTCTTTCTGTTGACCCAAGAGCAGATAAATATTATGGTTGGTCGCCCTACAATTATGTTTTGGGCAATCCGATAAGAAATACCGACCCGCAAGGAGATACAGTTAGAATTGGAGGTGCTAACGGTAATTTTGATTGGACACCAGGAGCGACTTATGACGGAAATGATGACTTCATCTCTCAAACTGTCACGGCTCTAAATTATTTAACGAGCAACAATGTAGGAGGGGTAACTTTTCCTAATGACCAAAATCAATCAGTACAAGGAAATGTAATAACTGATTTTGTTGGAGACGGTAGATATAGTTCTACTCTACTTACAATTGCTCAAACGGATGGAGACCATGTAACCTATGCAGACCCACAATATAATTCAGAACCTATGATTTTATTTAATCCCTCACAAGGTCTTGAATTTGGAGCGAACGGCGACCAACAAGCAGGAAGTATTTCGCCAAGTGTAGCATTGGCACATGAATTTGGACACGCTTGGTTGTGGGAAACTGCCCCAACAAAATACAACAATATGTACAAATTTAACGACCCTAAATATGGTAATCAAATGACAGAGGAATTGGTGATGAAGTACGTGGAAAGACCTGCGGCAAGGAGTTTAAATCAAGGTGTAAGGCTATATTATTCACCCGTCACCCCATTTCAAGCACAAAATGTAAATTCAAATAAAAGAAGGAACTGATGAAAAAGTCAATCAATTTTTTAGTGATTTTTATTCTTTGCTTTTGGAGTACAAGTTGTACAAGCCAAAATCAAATGATTTCAAAAGTTAAAGATGAAAATTGCGGGCAATTGGATAGACACATGATTGACTATTATAGAGATACTTTACTTGTTGATTATGTTTCGAGAACTCATCCCGAATTGAAACAGTACATTACTTCCAAAGAAGATTTAATCCAACTCAAAATACTTTCTTGTACTGATACTTCTGTTCGAATTTATGATATTATTTCAGAGCAAGAAATAAATATTGAGGTTGGGAAATCTTTGATTAATCTAAATGACCATAAACTGACTTATGTTGAAATAACGGAGAATGACCCAAAATTTATTGAAACCGTTGACGGCAGTCCTGCTTATGGATTATTTTCAAGTGAATTAGAAGTACAAGCAATAAACAAAATAAATATTCAAATTGGCAACAAGCAAATTGGCGTTCCAATTGAAGCGTATTCTAATTTATTTTTTCCCAACTTTTGTAATACATTTAAGTCAATTCGACCTTTAAGTGCATACAAATCCGAAGATGAACAATTATTTTTCATTTATCTCTATGGAGCGAATGGGTTGAATGAAGAAACATCTGAACTAAGAGATGTCAGGTCTTTTTTAGCCAAATTGGTATTTCATATCGAGAAAGGATATATCGGCAGAATTGTGCTTCGGAATACAGAATTAAATGCTTACCAATGGGATTGTCTCCAATTTAAAGGAATTTAAAAGAAAAAGAAGGCGAGAAGCGAACAAAGGCTAAAACGGCAATAGCCCCTATGCGGGGCTACTGCGTTTAGCCGAACCGTTGAACAATCCCTCCTGATTTACAAACACTTAAGCGTTATTTTTTCTGGTATTTTTTTCCAATTGAGGGTAAATTTCCCGGCGTAATCAAAACCTTACGCCATGGAAGAATATCAAACCCATCTTTCGCAATTCGATGCGAACCTGACATTGAAGAATTACAGTCCAGCCACACGGCGGGCCTATGTGTGCG
>JBAQQB010000069.1:0-17203 GCA_049306275.1 Saprospiraceae bacterium
GGCAAAGGTACAAGGAAAGGCATCAAAAGGTCAAGAAACGACGAAGAAAGATAAATACAGGGTTACGAATTGGAGTAGCTACAACAAGAGCCTGGTGAGGCGAGGAAGCATCACGATCTGGTTTGACAAGGAGCTGCAAGAGAATTGGTATCATAAAGGGCCAGCACAGCGGGGCGCACAGTACGACTATTCTGATGCGTGTATAAACGGGCTGCTTCAGCTCAAAGCGGTGTTCAAGTTTCAATACCGGCAGTTGGAAGGGTTCGTGACATCTCTGTTAGGTCTTATGGGGCAGGGCTTGAAGGTGTAAGGGGAAGGGGGAGTGGAAAGTGCGAAAGCACAGATACAGCAAACGCCGCACCTGGCGTAAGTTGCATTTGGGGGTGGACGAAGCTACGGGGTTCATTCATGCCCAGGTGTTGACGGAAAACGGTAAAGGAGATGGAGACGCACAGCAAGTTCCGGGTATGCTGGACCAGGTAAAAAGCCCGGTAGACCGGGCAGGCGGTGGATACCTATGAAGTTTGGGTATTGCTGAAAGAAAGAGAAATTGAAGGCGTCATTCCACCGCAGGAAAACGCCATTTATTGGGTAGATGAAAATGACGAGTTACCAGACCTGGATCGCAACCGGATACTAGGACAAATTGAAAAAGAAGGGCGCAAAATATGGAAGCAGGAAAGTGGATATCACCGGCGGAGCTTATCGGAAGCAGCCATGTTACGATTCAAAATCATTTTTGGGCCAGAGCTTTATTCAAGAAAATTGAGAAGCCAACAAACCGAGGCAGCGATAAAAGTATTGTGTCTCAACAAAATGACCGGGGTTGGTATGCCCATTTCCGAAAAGGCCCGCTTGATCAATAACACGGATTTAGACCCTTTTTGGCCTTTTTTGAAAATGATTCATGCAACAAAGCCTAAAAAAAACCCTATTGCAAAACCCGAAAAAACCTCAAAATGGTTCTAAAAACCGCCTTGGTAGATCCTGAACCAGGTATGATGGAACAATTGGAAAAGGAACTGTTCCGGCATTGCCCATCGGTGGTGGTAGCAGCCCGTTGCCAGACTTATGAACAGGCAATCCAGGCTGTACGCCGCAATCATCTCGATCTCCTTTTCCTCAATTCTGAAATGCCGGGACTAAACCCCGACGATTTTTCTGCCTCATTAGAAAAATACGGAGCCAATGCCGGGATAATTTTTTTGACTCCACATCCCGTTTCTGAAAACGGAGGTCAATTCCTCTCAAAGCCTATCAATCCTCATGAGTTGAAACATGCAGTAGAGCGTTTTCTGATCCGGCATCTGGAGCGGCAATTAAACCGTGTGGCGCAGTGGCTGGATATGCCGAAACGCCTAAGGGTATCCAGTGCTTCCGGTTTTGAAATATTGTCAATTGAAGACATTGTATACTGCGAAGCCGATGGAAGCGTAACCAAAATTTTCCTATCCAATGGTCAGCGAGTGGTTGCCGGCAGAAACTTGGGATATATTGAAAACTCACTTGAAAACTGTTGTTTTTTCCGAACCCACCACCGTTTCCTGGTCAATCTGAATCAGGTTAGAGGATACAGGAATTATGACCACACGGTAACCCTTTCAAATGGCGCCAACCTTCCGGTAGCCCAGCAAAAACTGAAGGACTTTTTGAAAACGGTAGAGGCGATGGCGAGGTAGGAATGCCAGTTGTTGTATGAACCAAGGCAGTTATTCGACAAAGGAGCACAATGATTAGATAGAATTGGCACCGTTGTTTCATTTAAAAGAAATTGCTCCAGATTTCGAAAATGTACACCACCATTTAAAGTTTCATTACAAAATTCTTCAACAAATGGCTCATAATTTTCATGCAGACATGTCGGAACTCGAAAGGGAATATGAACTGGAATTGATAGGAAACAGCAACGATTTTTCTGATGAAGAATTGGAGTTGGAATTTGAATACATTATGGATGATGAAGAAGAGTTGGAGTTTGAGTTTGAGTTCGAACAAGATTCGGGTGATGAGGAAAATGAACTTGAGTATGAGTATGAGTACGAGGACAGTCTTGGTTCAGGAACTTTTGGAGAAAGGCTATACGAACTTTCACAAAAGGAGTTTGAGTCCGAATACGAGATGGACGAAGCGCTGAACGAGATATTCGACGACATGGAGCGCGAATTCTTTTTTAAAAAATTATGGAAAGCCGGAAAAAATCTGATCTCAAAAAACCCTCTCATAAAAAACCTCGCGGGAAAAGCGCTTAACCTCGCAGCCGGATTTATCCCAGGGGGTAGGGTCGGCCTTTCGGCACTGAAAACATTCGGGAAACCATTGCTGAAAGGTATTCGGCAAAATTGGTCAAATGTTGCTAAAGCAGGAATAAGCGCCGTCGCGCCAAATGCGATGAAGTCTGTAAAAGGCTTTGCCTCCAAACTGGGGATCGCCCCTGAAAACGCAGAGGAATCCAACCAGGAAGCATTCGAAAAAATTGCAGAGGGAATCCAACGTTCCTATGAATTCGCTGCTGACCATTTCGGCGATAGGGCCGGAGATCCAATTATTGCAGGACGTCTGGCCAACCGGGCATTCGAGGCTGGCGTAATGCCGGTCATACAAGGGCGGGCATCTGCCAAAAACACCCCCGGGAAAAAACAAACCAACTCCAAAGGCCGCAGGGTGATTCACCTCAGAGAACAGCCAGGTGAAGAAATAGAAAAAATTATCATTCTCATCGACAAAAAAGCCTGATGACAATCCAGGCAGACAACATGGCCCATCCCAGCCGTGCCTGGGACTCTTGCCTGGCTGCCGCCCGCCGGATCAAGGGGCTTTCAGGCTTGCGCAAACAAGTTGGGCTTCCGCCGGGCCATGATATTGGCGAACACCAGTGGCAGGAGATTGAGAACCGCCTTAAAACCATCGAGGCGCAACTTTCAAACCAACTGAAAATGACAGCCAAGGCGTTTCTGAAGGATGCTGCCAATGATAAAGAGGCTTTCAGAAGCTTACACCATCAAATAGGTGAAGTAGAGGTGGGACTTGTTCAGGCCTATGCGTTCTTTGATACGTTCCTTGATGTGCTGACCCAACGTCACATGCCGGAACTTGGACCAATGTTGAGAGGGTGTGATAAACTTGCCCTCGATGCGATTCGAAGGCCGCATCCAGGCCTCAACCTGGTTGAACCGCCATTGGTCAGCGTAAACCGTGGGTGGGGAGCTTCGATAGCCAGAGAGGGGACAAAAATGCCCGGAGGAAACCTGAACCCCTTAGGGCTTATTGAAATCCCTTACACGCGCATGATGGAAAAGTACAACCTGACTTCCATTTTGCATGAAGCGGGACACGAAGTGATGGTGCGCCTGGGGCTCAGAGAGGTTCTGCCTTTACTTATAGGCAAAGCGCTTCAGAAAAACGGGGCGTCGCCAGGCCTGATTCAATATTTCAGGCTTTGGATGTCGGAGATCGGCCCTGACTTTTGGACTTTCCTTTGCTCCGGCATTGCCGCGGCGGGAGGTATCCGGGAGATACTGGCCTTCCCTCCAGCTATGATATTCAGGGTATCCTGGACCGACCCTCACCCCCCCGCCTGGCTTCGCGTCTTGCTCAACTTCGAATGGTGCAGGCAGGTTTGGGGAAATGGCCTTTGGGACAACTGGGAAAGGGAATGGCTGAGGATTTATCCCCTAAAACTTGCCCCCTTGGAACACCGCAGGCTTTTGGATGAAGGAAAGAGGGCGCTGCCCATCGTTGCCCGTGCACTCCTGCAGTCGCCTTTCCGGGAACTGAACGGCAAACCCCTGACCAGCCTTTTCAAACTGGCAGATCTGTCTCCAGCCAGGTTGGAAAACCGCCTGGCTAATGGAAAAATTGAACTGAGGAATTTACGGCCCGCGGCCCATTTAGGGGTCTTCCGGCTGATTAAAGAAAAACGACTGCTCTCATCACAGGAACTCGATCTGCTCATGAGCAGATGGCTGCACAACCTTTGAAAGGTAATTATTTAACATTATTTAATTTCAAAAAATGGCTAGTAATATAAAATTATTCCCCCCTCAATCCAATAAGATCCAAGGCCTCTTCAAATGGGAAGATGTAAAAACCTGGATTCTCCGCATGCACTACAACGAGTTGTTGGGCGAAGTGCTAGCGCGAGATGAAAAGCACAAAGGAAATGCTCCTTATTACAATTCGAATTACTGCCTTTCTCTGAAAGGATGCCAGGCAACAAAAGATTTCTGGACTAAGTTTAAAGCAACAGCAACAGCAAAGGATGGATTTATCCCACCGGAAACATGGGGAAGAATTCAAAAAGTATATGGAGAAGATATATTTCAATGTCTCGACAAGGCATCTATCGATTCAGTGGGAAAATCACTTTTCCTTCCTGTGTTCTCCTATAATAGAATTCTACCCGCAGGGAACCCGATAAAAATCCCGGGGGCAAGCAGCGATACCCTCGACCTGAGCTTATCCTTGAACGGCCTGACAATCGGCGCCGTACTATGGCTCTACAATTACGAACAGATGGGTATATTTCAGACACTGAATGCCCTGCTCGACGATTACAATTACATCGGGAAATACCCTGTGTCAGGAAAATTGGTTCCCCCTGCATCCGATAAAGGTTTGGACTACCCTCCATTGATGGAAATGCTCAGCAATCTTTACCGGATGGGGCTGGGTTCAACCAAACTCGAACGAACCGCCCTTTATACCCGTGTGCTAGGTAAAGGACCGGATCAAGGCGCCAGGATCGATCCGGTGAGTAACACGGGATTCAAAACGGCTTTCGATGATTTCAATAAAGCCTCCACGGATTATTACAGGTCAAAACAACTTGCACAGGCCATCCAAGGCACCGCCACGACAGCCGACTCCATCAGGTCGTCCGTCGCGACCCAAACGACCATCCGCGACACCATACAGGTTATGCAGAAGAACTTCGAAGTATTTGAATACGGCCGCAACCGCCTCACCACCTTCCTCGGTATCGCAACGGTCTATGCCGCTATCTGTCTGATTCGCATGCTGAAGGATGAGATCGGCGTGCCCCGTCAATACGACGACCCCAGCGAATTCATCCCGGCAGCCTACGATATTCTCGTACTCAAGCGGCCTGCATCCTCCTCCGCGCTCAACCGCTTTACGATATACGACAACTGCGCATCCTACGGCTACCGCCTGCTTACCGATATCGAAATGGCTGATCCGGCACAGCTAACCACAATATCCTTAGGCTCCACGCTAGACTTGTGGTTGAACGACATTGAAGGAGTCGTGGAAGGTTACAGCAACGCACTGAGACAGGCACAAATGCTGGAAATGGAAAAAAATCAACCCGTTTAAGCATCATGGAAAGAAACGATCTTCTCAACGAGATTATAGCCTCTTCAGCAACGGCCTATGAGAGGGAAAGTTCGCCCCAACCGGCCTCTGTCTCTTATCAAAACACCGACCTGGCAGCTCCCTACAAAGCCGGGAATTTTAACTTTTCCTACAAAGGAGGCAGCGACGAAGCGGTAGTCACATTCAAAGCCTTTCTCCGCTTCAGAAATGGCATTGAACAACCTGAGAAGGATAAATTCCGGAGGGTTTTAAAAGATTCCGTTAGCTGTTGGGACCGGGCAGCACAACTGGAAATAAAAGACAATACTGGCGCGTATTCAAAGAAAATCGTTCTCCGGTTTCAGCTTGCCGAGGTCTCCAAAAAAGAAGAAGCCAATAAAGTCATCGACGTTTATAAGGAAGGAAAAAGACTTGTCCCATTCTTCCCCAAAGATGTACTCGGGGTGGTAGCCAGACAGGTCAACGTCCATGCCGATATAGACGTCAAGACCATGGCCCATGAGCTTGGTCATGTCTGGGGGGCCTTGGATGAATACAACCGTTCTTTCAAATCAGTTGGGCATGTTGGCAGGAAATCACCACTCCTGAAAGACACTTCTGCCTTAATGCACGATGGAGATGAATTCAGAGTCAGGTATTTCACCCACTTTGGACGAGCCATTCTGAAGGTATTTTTCAATCTTGAAAAATACCGGCGCCCGGTCATCATTAACAAGACTCCCGTGGCTACTGCAATCAATGGAAGAATTTCACTATTAAAAAGAGATATTTCCGGGGCCCTCCCCTATTCCACGGATCAACAGTTCAACCCCCGGTTTACAACGATCCAGGTTGCAAGGAGAAGGTAGTCGTCCAGGCGCACATCCACGATTTTTCATTCATTTCTTTTTGGAAATACTTAAAAATTGGCCCTTCATCAGATGGAGAGAGATAGCTTATTTCGCGAAACAAGGGAGTTCTTGATTGGTCCGGCAATCCAACGGCAAGTATTACTTGTCGCCGGAGTTCAGTATGAAAATCACAACGAAAAACTTGTAACCTACTGCGAAAATCGTATCAATTTCCTTTGGAGAAAGGAACCGGATCTGGTTTGTTCAATATTCGATATTGCAAAAGGAGAATTGAAACAAAAAAGAGGAAAGAAAGGCGCCTGGGCAACAGTAAAAACCTATTCATCCGTATCAAAGAAAAGAAACTACACTGATAAAAGATTCGACAAAAAACATGCCGGCGTTATCTCTATTACCGATGCGTATACTTTTATCATCGACATTGGCCGGTCTGCCCCCGGCTCACTGGTTGAGTTCAGCATATTCAGCCATGGATGGTATGGGGGGCCAATACTGGTAAATTCTATGGATACTACCCCAACCTCTCCCTTTCGGGATCCCCATGATAAAGACGGACGGGGATATAAAGATTTTTCTCCTGCGAATATGCCCCCGGCAGATTTGAGGTATTTTCAATCTGCATTTTCTCCTGATGGGAAATCATGGATGTGGGGGTGCAATTTCGCACAAATTTACCGGCAGGTCCTGCATCGCATCGTCAAGACAAAAGGATGGTATAAAAAGACAAAAGATATTGAGGTCTTCACTTTTTCATTCGGAACTGATTTCGCATCCAACTATTATACTTCAGATCCGGCTTTCTTCCCGAGCGCCCCTACGACGCTTACCTTCAGAAAAACTGTAGCGGAGATCAAAGATTTTTTCAGGAGGGGGATTAATTATAGTTATTGCCAGCAGTTGGCAAATGCCGCAAAAAAACCTTGTTTCGGGGGGTTACCAGGAACCTATGCCGAACCCCACAAAGGTGGCTCATTGTGGATAATCCCGACAAAACGACCTCCGCAAAGTGCAAATTTCAGCGGATATATTGGATTTTACAGGATTTTTATGGCCATGGCCACCGATCCTGAAAAGCGAAATTACGGAGTGTACATGTAGCCTATTTGTGCTCACCATTAAAACTGTCCTTTATAATGCAATTGATAATTAAAAAAGAAGATAGCTCCAGTCCATTCTGGCAACCGGCTAAGGCAATAGAAAGAGAGGTTTTTCCTCCTGATACCAGGATAAGTATCACCGATACCAACCGCCCCCCCTATCAGTGGATTTGCAAAATCAGGGTCAGATATGAAAATCCTGCTACCAAACAAGGTGGTTGGTCAGAAGGTTCCGGAGTATTGATACGTTCAGACCTGGTGCTTACTTGTGCACATGTTTTGTTGGGCCTCGGCAAGCCATCCGGCCACACCAGGTTTTCAAAGATGGAAATCTACCCGGGATCAAACAACCGCCAGGCTTCGCCGTTTGGTATGTATGAATCAAATAAATTCCTGGTGCATCCCCAGTACGGGAAAGTGGCCCCCCGAAACGGGCTTGACAAAAGCTTTGTAAATTTCCCCTATGACTATGGCCTGATAAAATTGGATAAACCTGTATCCTATGCAAATAGCACAAGCTTCTGGGGCAAATACGCCACTTCCAGCCTGGTGAGGCTGGATGAGAAATGTTATCTGGAAAAGGAAGTAAAAGCAGGAGGATACCGATTCGGGTCCAATGACCAGGAAGTTGGCGCCGGCGCCATTTCCAGGATTAATGCACAAAATGTCGATAAATTCCTCTCCGACAGAATTAATATCCACCTGGCTGATACGGAAAAAAGCCAAAGCGGCGGACCTGTCTGGATAGAGGGCTCTGCCGGAAACTGCACAATTCCATGCCTGGTCGGAATACATGTGGGGGGCAACCAGACTATGCAGATGAATTTCTGCCTCCGAATAACTTATGAAGTCCTGAAAACTATTGCGCAATTGGAAAAAGCCCTTAACAAAAAATAACTATGACATCTTCAAAAGCATCTTCTTCTTCAAAGGGGAAAAGCAACCTGGTACTTCTCGTGATCGGGATTTTCATTATCGCCCTGCTGATCACATTTTCTATCAAATACCCCGACTGGGCCCATGAAAACGCGGTCCTGTCAAGAACGCTCCTCGCCTTGGCTGCGGCGGGAGTGGCAGCGTTGCTGCCAGGTTTCTTACATATAAACGTACGTGAATATTTGAAAGCCGGAGGCGCGCTTGCCATGTTTGCCTTGGTTTATCTGATCAACCCCGCCGGAGAAAGGACCGCGTTCGATTTGGTTGTTAATTTACATGACAAATCGGGTCCTCAAAGTAATGTCTTGAAAAACGAGGGAGAGCTGACACTTTCGGTGTTAAAAAAAGACTATAAAGCTGTCGCAAGTGTCGATGAAAACGGAGAAGCCTGGTTTAAAAACATACCCCCCGAAAACCATAAAGAAAAGGTCGTATTTAGTTTGGATTCCCGCCTTTTCGAGATCAGGGATCCAAGCCAAATCTTCCTCCTTGATGCAGAAAAAATCGATCTTGAAATTGCGCCTAAACTTGTAAAAAGAGTATGGGGAATTGTCAAATCGAACGGCCAATTCCTCAGCGACGCCGAAGTGTATATCGGAGATGGAACCAATCTGAAAGCCAAGACAAACTCAGCAGGAGAATTTTCAATTGATATCCCTGAAGACCTTCAAAGAACAGAGGTTGTGCTGACAGTGAAAAAAACAGGATTCCGCTATGCTGAAGGCATACCAATTTTCCAGGAAACTGTCGATGCATTTGAGGCAGAGAAACGACTTGAAATTACATTGTCAAAAATTCCCTCAACAAATACAAATCAAAGACAGAGGGAGAGACAGAGCCAAACAAGCCACTTCGAAAAGTCGGATATTTCAGTAGTCACTTTAAGCCTCAGATATAACAATGAAATCAAATCCTTTGATTTTCCTGCCCAGTATAAGGTTTTACACCTGAAAAATTACATATGTCAAAGCATTGCCAAGGAATATTCCAGAAGCGCAAGTTTTTGCGAATTATCACACATGGGTAATAAATTAAACCTCGATTCAAAGATTTCTCAACTAAACATCACGCCAACTACAAACCAGCTTTCGCTTGTATGCAATGGTAACGTTGTACCAATGATACGTTATGTTAAATTTGAAATAAGAGGGCTAAAGGCTACCAGGCCATTAGTCTTCATCAACGATAGCTACTCGTTCGTCGAATTGAACAAAAATGGAGGATATGAAGGATGGTCGGCCGTCTTAAAAATGAACGGCGATAACAATACCATTACTTTCGACGACCTGACGACAAAAAAAAGAGTCCGGTTGGAAAACATCAAAATACCATCCAATCTAATTGGCACAGGAGATAACGTCTATGTATTTACCGTTAATCATGCAGGATCAACAACTGTTACAACCAATCCTTCCAACTAAACCTCCCGGAGCGCGAATGCTACTGTATCCTTTCAAACCCGGCGACCTTCTCCGGCTTATGGGAAAAACATCAACCCCGGCATTCAACCAAAATCACTTCATTCTCAAATTTTTCGAATTTGACGGTTCTCCGAATGAAATTTCCCTGACACTGAATTTGATTCCTTCTGAAATCTCTTCTCCTCATGAAAAAGGATTCTGGAGCCAGGACATCCGCAAGGATTCCAACTACATGCTGGGCGATCTCCTCCACGATTATCTGAATGAAGTCATTCTTCCTCGAAAAGAACTTATTAAAAAAATTACCAGGAAGTGTAGCGTTGCCCGAATTACGATTGTCCAATATAATTTCCATACCTGCAACCCTGGCCTCTTCATCAATGCAACCTCAGTTAAACTCCTGGCTGAAATAAATACAGAACTGGATATCGACTTTTACTGCCTTGCAGATACTAATTTGAATCCATAAGGAATCCAGGAACTCGTCAATTCGAAAATGCCCGCCAGAAAAAGGATTGCCAGCCCTCCTGCCTTCCCCTCTCCGGAAAAAAAAATTGAATTTTGAGCCGCTTTCGGGAATGATTTGCCTCCACCAATTGTATCTTGATAGAGTCATCGAATTGAATAAACAAGAATCGGCAGAACCCAAAGCATAGAGCGAAACATATCCTATTCATGAATCCCCCACCCAATCCCCAAATCCCCCCCTGCCCCCAAAACCAATGCTTCTTCTGGCTAGAAAAAGGCGACCAATACGCCAGCGGCCTTCACAAAAGCCTGGACGCTGCGATTGAACGGCTCCAAACCGCTACCGAAAGCAGATGTGAATGCTCCTTTGGCATGTGCATCAGGGACGAACGCTTGCCGCAAAGCGAAAAGGACCCCAAGGTGTATAAAGATTTTTTCGAACCAATGGATTTTTGATCGATCGGAAACATCATGCCCTCCCCCCTCCTCCTCACCATCCAACACCTGCGCCGCCAGGAAGAAATCCTCCTGCACGGCATGCTCCATCCTGCGCTTGAAGAAGATACCACCGATCTGGCCGCTTTTTTAGCCGAAGAATATGCCAACGAAGCACTCAACTACCCCTACACGCCGCCGCCTTTCGACCGGGAAGCGGCACTGTGGGGCGCCAAAACCCTCTACACCGCCGCCCAACTGCTGCTCAACCGCCAGCACGGGGCGGCAGAACTGCCGGCACTCCTGCCTCCCTTCCCCCACCCCCTCACCGAAGGCGCCATCCTGTCGGCCGACCTCACCCTGCGCTTCCTGCCTCCCATCATCGCGCAACTGCATCGCACCGACCCCGACGATGCCCTCATCCCCATGCTCGAAGAGTTTCTCATCACCTGGCACTACTCGGGCATCGGACATGCCCTGCCCGCGGAAAAATTGAATTTTGAGCCCCTTTTGGGAATGTTTTGCCTCCGCCAATTGTATATTGACAGAGTCATTGAGTTGAACAACAAGGCCCTGGCAGCGCATGAAGCGCTCAGCGATAGCATAAAAACCATTCTCTTCACCCTTCACCCCTCACCCTTCACCCAACCCAAGAATGATCGCCGCTAACACCCTTAACGCCGTCCTGACCCACCTCAAAAATACCTTCGTCGGCAAGGACGAGATCGCCGACCTGCTGGGCGTCTGCCTCGTAGCCAAGGAAAACGCCTTCCTGCTCGGCCCTCCCGGCACGGCCAAAAGCGCCATCGTGCGACAGCTCTCCGCCTGTATCGAAGGGGGCAAGAACTTTGAATACCTGCTCACCCGCTTCACCGAACCCAATGAGATTTTCGGGCCCTTCGACATCCGAAGACTAAAGGACGGCGAGCTCGTCACCAACACCGAGGGCATGATGCCGGAGGCCTCCTTGGTCTTTCTCGACGAAATATTCAACGCCAACAGCGCCATCCTCAACTCCTTGCTCATGGCGCTCAACGAAAAGGTGTTCAGGCGCGGCAAGGAGACCATCCGCCTGCCCGCGCTCATGTTCGTGGGCGCGAGCAACGCGATGCCCGAAGAGGAAGCCCTCGCCGCCTTGCTCGACCGCTTCCTGGTGCGCGTGAAAAGCGAAAACGTCGACCCCGAACTGCTCGACGTGGTGCTCACCGCCGGCTGGAAGCTCGAAAACGACCAGCTCGCGACGCCTCCTTCCATTACGCCCGCAGAGATACAAACCCTGCAGCGGCAGTGCCGCCAGGTCGACCTCTCCCCCATCCGGAAGGCCTACGTCGACCTGGTGCACCACCTGCGCACCACCGGCATCCGGGTGTCCGACCGCCGGGCGGTGAAGGTGCAGAACCTCCTCGCCGCCAGCGCCCTCCTGGCAGGCCGCACCGCCGCCAACCTCTCAGACCTCTGGGTGATGAAACACATCTGGGACACCGAGGAGCAGATCGAAATACTCGCCGGCATCGTCGGACGGGTCATCGAAAAGGACGAGTCGCCCCTTCCCCACCCCCAAGCTACCGTCAACCGCGCGCCCAACGCCGAAGGGCTGGCGAGGGAGGTGCAGGCGCTTCGCGAAAAATGGGAGAGCGGCAAGCTGTCTTTCGAGGAGAAAAACCTCGTCAAGGACAAGCTGCGCTATGTGCAGACCCGCGCGGGCTGGGTGTCTCATTCCCCGCAAAAAGATTTTCTCAACTCCCAAATCGAGGCCCTATGGCAAACCATCCTGCAGACGGCCTGATCTACCTGTCCATCCCCCTCCGGCAGGATTGGGAACAACTCCTGGCGCCCATCCGCCACTGGAGCAACCTGACCGTCACGCTGGAGAAAGACGGCATTTTCATCCACGGCTTCAGCCCGGAACAGGCGGGGTCACTGGAGGTCAAGACCATGCCTTACCACACCCTGTACCGGGCGAAGGAGGGCAAGCTCTTTCCCGAAGGCAGCCTTTTGCCCGTTCGCGACATCCCCGCCAAAGAGGGATGGCCCATGGCCAATGCGCTTCCGCTGGGACTGCCCTGGTTTAATCGCAACTTCTTCGGTCTCCACGATTCACCCCGCATTGAGGTCAAGCTCGTGCCCGCCCCGGAGGAGCGCCCGGCAGCGGCCCTGATCGTCGGCCTCCAAACGCTGGCCTCCTGGATCGAAACGGCCCCCGCAGTGCGCCTGCAGCCCCTGCAATGGGCTGTGATCGACGAGGAAAAAGTCTTTTTATTGGGCCAGCCGCTCCTGCCCCTTCCAGGCGAAGCGTTTTGGCAAAAAGGCGACCACCTGCTGCCCTTGGGGCTGGATTTTGAGTTGCCCGTCCTGGAAGGCGCCCTGAGCCGCCTGCTCAATCCCGGTCATGACAATTGGCTGATCTGGCAAGTAGATGGGAGTTATTTCAAAGTGATGAAAGAGTCACTGAAAAAGCTCTCGATTGGCTCACACAGACTTTCAACTAGTTGATAATGAAATTGTTATCGAGGTGTCACCTCCACAAACCTCCCAAATTTTCAGCAAGTGCCACCCCAGTTCACCTTCCAACTAGCCGCCCATTCCTACTTCCGCTCCTACGAAAATTACTTCTGGCAGTGGGAAGAACAAGGCGCCATCATCGGCATACCCAATGGCCGGACGATCGCCTATACCCCCTTCGTGGCAGAAACACTGGAATACCTCAAAGACCAGGGACTCCCCCGGTTTGGCACGCTCTTACTGGCCATCCTCGCCACCTCGCGGGATCCGGAAATCGAAATTTCCCTTATCACCGGCAGCCTGAAAAATAAGTACCCGCAAATCCCGCAACAATATGGCGCTGTTCAGTGCGGAGAAAAATTCCTGCTCGAACTGACCAAACTTCCTCAAAGCTATAAAGAAGGGAACAAGAGATTGCTGACGCTCCAAACCATCTTTAATTCGCTGGGGCAACCCATCCGGCATTTTTTTGCAGATGATATTGTCAGGCTCATCTCCAAAAACCTGATCAATAAGGAGCACCTGCTTCATAAGTCTACCCTTGACCCCATAACGATCTATTCCGACTTCGAACCCTTCATCCACCTCTGCGAAAAATTCCCCGATGCCGCAGCCATCATCATGGCGATGGGCGAGTTGCCCGAAGTGGAGGAAGAACTCCCCATCCCCGAAGAAACACCCGAACCGGAAATCGACTTCATGCAGGAGCTGCAGCAAAACCCGGAAACCGCTGAAATCGCCGCCCTCCTGCCCCTGATCTGGAGCGCACTGGAAATACCCCGCCACAACCGCCTGCCTGGCCGGCAGCCCATGGGCGGAGTGGCCGGACTGACCAATAAGGGCGAAGCCCACCGCCTGCTCGCCTCCGAATTCGCCAACGACGACCTCATCTTCCTCTCGCGCCTGGCCAACAACGAAGCCCTCTACCTCAACCGCGAGACGCCCCCACAGTCCGACGACCGCGAGCGGGTGCTGCTGGTCGACGTGTCGCTCAAAAACTGGGGCACCCCCCACACCATCGCCTTCGCCCTCATGCTCGCCATCGCACGGCATCCCAAATCTCTCATCCCCTGCTCGGCCTTCGCCGTGCATGAGAGCTGGCAAGCCCTGCGCTTTGACGACATCCACCAGGTCATCGACAGCCTGCTCGTTTTAGAACCCTGCCTGCACCCGGCCGCAGGTATCGACCGCTTTTTTCGCGAAAACCCGGAAAAACGACAAGCCGAGGTCTTTCTCCTCACTACCGCCGATACCCTGCGCCTGCCCGCCATGCAGCAGGCCATGGCCAAATACCAGCCGGCCCTCTCCTACTGGTTGCTCAGCAACCACGAGGGTAGCGTCGATTTGTACAAAAAACGGGGCCAGGGCAGGCAACACGTCAAAACCTTCGAACTACCCCCAAGCCACCTGTGGGGGAAAAAAGCAGCCGCCCACCATAAGAAAAAGGAAGAGGAGGAGCCGCAAAAAGGGCTCCATCAGACCTTCCACTACCTTCTGTTCCCCACTCCCAGCAAGGTCAAGGCCTCGCTGAGCGCTGGAGGTAAAGTTTATGTTGTTACCACCGAGCATGCCCTCATGTGTAAGGCCCGCGAACACCCGACATACTGGGAGATGCTCTTCGATAACCTGCCCCGCACCGCCGATCATTTTGAGATAGGGCTTATGGAATCGGGCCAAGTGGTTCTCCTGACCTTTTCCTCCCAAAACAAAAAGGGGTTCCTGCTGGATATTAAATCGGGAGAAAAAACGGAGTTTGTTTTCAATGACTGGAACCCTAGAATCCACAAAGGCTTCGTCTTCTATGAAGACCGGTTCTGTTGCCCGGGCCGGGGAGTCACTACCTGCTGGAGCATACAGGAAGAATTTCCGCTGGAAATCAGGGGCATTGCGTCCAAACTGAATATCATGCTGGAAGAAAAAAACAGCCAGGCAGAGGCTCTCCGGCAAAACCTTCCCTTTTCCGGGAAAGTCCTGAAAAACATCAACCGCATTTGGATCAACGAAACAAACAGCCTCGTCTTCAACAACCAGGAACTCTTTTTGGGGAATAATAATTTCTTTATGGAGACAAGAGGGGGAAACAACAAGATACGCTGTGAAGCAATCGCTAAAGTTAAAAACAATTTCGCCTTTCCCGATAGAAGCCAGGTAATCGTGCACCCCGCCGGGATGCTGATTTTGGTAAGCAGTAATACGAAAATCCCGGCAATTTTCCTGCCCTCTGTCGTGGAAAAAGCGCTCTGCCTGACAACGGGCAAAATTTTCTCCGGAGACGAAAATTTTATCAACCCTGCGGTCAGACCTAAGCGCCTGGACGCCTTTTCATTCAACCAACAATTTCTCGACCCCTTTGTCCAACACATCGTGCAATGATAGACCTCAGCCTCCGCCCCGCCGGCATCAACAACTACCCCCTCCGCGGCATCCTGATCCAGGGCGCAACCCCAATCGTTTGGGTACGGGAAATCCAGCGGATGGGCCTCTCGCCGGAACACATCACGGTGTACCCGGTCTCAGGTCTCGCGCCCAACAGCATCTGGGGTTGCCTTGTGGAATGCGAGTTGGGGAAAAATCTGCCGGACTTCGGCCGCAACACCCCTTGCCAGCTGGCCCACGGCCTGGTCTTTCTCCCTGAAAAAACCGATCTGTACCCCGGCGCTACACCGGAAGAAACCACCAAACTCCTGCTCGGCAAAAAGCACCTTTTCCACCCCGAACTCAACATGGTGGAACTTCCCGCACCCATTCGCTGGGAAGAGCAGATCGCCCCACCCGCAGAAAAAACCGTTTTTATCCGCCGCCCCGAACCACCGGTCTTCATCCCCAAAAAGGTCAAGGGGTTCCAGGTGTTTTCCCCGCCTCCTGCCGAAGTGCTGCAACAACTGGAGGAAGAGCATTTCCCGGAAAGGGAGCAACTCGACGACACTCCCCTGACCCGGCTGGAAAAGCAGAAAATGGCGTTTTACAAGGCATTGTTCTCCTCTGAGCCACCCGACAGCATCAAAAACTCATCCTGGGTGAAAAAAATGCAGACCGACCTGGAAGACCTGATCGAGCGCAACAGGAGCCATGTCGACCGCCTGCTGGATATGCTTAAGTCCAACCCGGCCGAAGGCCTAAAATACGCCATCCCAATAGACGAAAAAGGGACCGGCCGCGGTTCGGGGCCGGCAGAAATAGGGATGGTCAAACGCTGGTCCAGTTTTTCTCCATTCAGCAAACAGACTCCGGGCGGCGGCAAAGGAGGGGCGGCCCTCGTCGGTGAAGACGACCTGTACCGCCTCAAAATCCAGTACTACGAGACCGCCCAAAAGCTGATGAATAAAAAGGACTACCAGAAGGCCTCCTTCATCTACCTGAAGCTGCTGAAAGAATACCGCCTTGCCGCAGAGGCGCTCGAAAAGGCAGCGATGTGGACCGAGGCCGCATCCATCTACATACAATACCTGCAAGACAAGCAAAATGCGGCCGGCTGCTACGAAAAAGCCAGGATGACCCGGGAGGCCATCGAACTGTACAAGGAACTGGAGCACTACGAAAAGGCGGGCGACCTGTGCCGTTCGATCGGCCAGGAGAAGGAAGCCCTTGATCTTTACGAACTAGTGGTCTGGGAATACAAAGAAACCCGTCAGTACCTGAAAGCCGCCCTCCTTCTGAAAAAAAAGATGGACCGGCTGGAGGACGCCCAGAACCTGCTTTTCCGCGGCTGGCTGGAAAATCGCGACCCATCGAATTGTCTGAACAACTATTTCGCCAACATAGCCGACGATGGCGTGTTTCTAGATAAATTGCAGCGCATTTACGCCGATCACGTCGACGAGCGCAATTGGGGGCCGTTTCTCCAGGTCCTTCCCCACGAGTTAAAAAGACGTCCGGAATTAGCCGATGCCATCCGGGAGATTGCTCATGAAATCATTGCTGAAAAGCGCAACAGCGACCCCCGGGTCATTTCCGAACTACCCCATTTTCAACCCGGCGATCCGCTCGTGGTCAGGGATCTGATGCGTTACAAAACCAAACATAGAAAATGAAGTAACTACTCAGTATCCTCCGGAAAAATTTCCAGAAGAGGATAAATTTTTTAAATTTGATGCATGAACATTGACC
Organism: Saprospiraceae bacterium; assembly: GCA_049306275.1. Taxonomy (GTDB): domain Bacteria; phylum Bacteroidota; class Bacteroidia; order Chitinophagales; family Saprospiraceae; genus JADJTT01. The sequence continues at coordinate 17,152 of JBAQQB010000069.1, forward strand.
AGATAAAAGCTGCATTTGAAGTATACCGGCCGGGCTTGGCGCCTGAGGTGCA
>JBAQQB010000070.1:0-50701 GCA_049306275.1 Saprospiraceae bacterium
GGAAGGGATAAAGAAAATAGCCCACTACCTGGAAATCAAGATTTTCATGAAGGAGAACAACCTCACCGAGGAACAGCTAAAGGCCATGCTTTATGGCTCAGATTGAGTTTTACCAAGTTTTCAAAAACAAATTATAATCTCAGTATTATAATGCCTGTAAACTCATCCGGCTTTCAAAGAACATGGCTGCATTCAGCCAGATTGACATAGGATTCCCAGGCGAAACAGGGCATGGAAATCCCTTTTCGCAACAAAAGCGAAAGAAAAAATTAATTTTTTAAGAGGTTTTTTCCTTGAATTATCTCATTTCAGCGCCGGTTTTCATTATCCGAATTCATGAGCAAAATGGAAAATTCCGGAAAAGAAAAAACCCCTGCCGTTGAGGGTGTTCGCGCTGCCGGTTTTCGAACCGGAAACGCGAACACCCTGAACAACAGGGGTTTTCCCCGCATCTCCAAGGAGATGTACCTCTTTTTTCGACTGTGATTTCTCACCGTCGTCCTGCCGTGCACCCAAAACCCAGGTGAGCAGGAATTTATGAATGAAGTAAAACGAACGGCACAGGCCGCCCTTTACGCTTCTTGCGAGCATACAGTATTGTGTTTGTTTTGTTTGGGTCAATATCAAAACACCCGCAGTTAAACTGCGGTGATTTTTTTCGATTTTACAACAGAAAAAAATCCTTTACAGACAGCGATTTGGAATGGTCCAAGCGGCTGTGTGTAACAAACCAAAAAAGTTAATCTGGGGAAAAACCCCACTAGTGTTTCGATAGTGCGGACAGAACGTCCACTAGTGTTTCGACAGTGCAGAAAAAAATTGCGGAAGGATTTAGTTTTTGTGTTATCCGCTTTTAAATCGGCGATCGGGAAGACTTTAGAATTTCTTTCAGTCGTGGGAATACCACCTGAAATTTATTTGGGTATGACAAAGATACACTATTCTCTTAATATGCCAAAAAAAAATAATTTTTTTTTGGGTCTGCGCTCAATCCGCGGGCTGAGCCGTCAAAGTATGCAGAAAAGCCTTGATATCATTGATCTCCGGCGCGGTCAGGTCCATGCCCAGTTGCACTTTCGCCATGATCCGTATGGCTTCCTCCAGGGTTGCCACGCTGCCATCGTGGAAATAAGGCGCCGTCTTTTCCACGTTGCGCAAGGAAGGCACCTTGAAGACGTACTTGTCAGCGGGATTCCCGGTCAGTGCGTACAGTCCTTCATCGATTTGAGCGCTCTTCGTGAGATCCCAATAGTAACCCGTTAGCCCAAACCGTTGGAAGACATTGCCTCCCATGGTGTTACCGCTATGGCATTTAATGCAGCTCAAATCAGCGAAGAGGGAAAGTCCTCTCTTTTCCTGGTCGTTCAGGGCGTCTTCAGCCCCGTTCAGGAAATGGTCGAATCGCGAGGGGGTAATTAAGGTTCGCTCGAATGCGGCGATCGCAAGGGCGGTATTTTCGAAAGTTACAGGCGCTTGCTGGTCAGGGAAAGCCAGGGCAAACAGTTTTTGGTAATCCGGATCGCCCTTGAGCCGGTTTTCCAGCTCCCGAATAGAGGGCATGCCCAATTCATCGGGAGCCAGCATGGCAATTTTAACCTGTTCCTCCAGGGTTTTGGCGCGCCCATCCCAGAATTGATTGGCATGCAAGGCTGCGTTCAGCACCGTAGGGGTGTTTCGCTTCAAAAGCTGCCCGTTTGCCCCTGCAGACAGAGGTTTGTTGTCCATCCCATAAGCGTTGAGCGGATGACAGGTAGCGCAGCTCTGGGTAGCATTACCGGATAGCCGGGTATCGAAGAACAGCTTTTTACCCAGGCTCGCCAGGTCAGGCGAAATAGCGCCCGGCTCCTGCAACACGTTCGCATAGTTCAAGGCCTTTTCTTTCATGCCTTGGTCATACTCCACCGGAAAGGCGCGGCGGATGCTTTCTTCCTGGCAACCAGTTGCCAAAACGATGGCGAAGAAAACCGGGAAATACTTCATAGCTGGGCGTTTTGACCATTATTGCGATGCCCCCTGCACACCGCTGAGCGTCCAGGCGTCCTGCTGAGGGTCGTAAACATAGGAATAGATATTGCGCCTGGGGTCGGAAGCGGCGATCAGGCTGTAACTGAACTCAATTGCCTTGACTGTCATCTGGTTCGGACCGGAAAATTGAATGCGGTGCCCCTTGTCAAAGGCGCCTTGCGAACCGGCCGCGAGTGAAAACTCCAGCCGCTTGTCGTTCCTGAAATTTCCGGAATCTTTCAGGCCAATGGAATATACTTCAGATGCCCTCGCGGAGGCGAAATACAAACGCTTTCCTGAACTACCGTTAAACACCCCTAGCCCGAGCACATCAAGCCCTTCCAACTGATCTGCTACTTTCCCCGATTTGAGATCGATACGGAATATCCTCCCCTTTTCCTCCCGAAAAGTAGACCCTGCCAGGGATGCGGCATACAGGCTTTCCGTATCGCAATCATAGGTGAGCCCCACCAGGCCGAAAGGGTTGTTTGCCGTGGGGGGGCTGGCCCAGGGCAGTTCGATCAATTTTTTCATCTCCCCTGTCTGGCTCCCTACGATATATACGATGTTTTGCTTTTCCGGCGGGTTGAAATCAATATTGATGTTGGGCGTGGGGGCCACATAGATATTCCCGTTTTGGTCGAAGGCGTGAGGCCCCAGGTACCCTGCCTGCTCCCACTCGGGCAATCGCAGGGTTTTCCCGCCCGGATTTCCTTCGATAATGGCCAACCCCATATATCCTTGCTGGCGGAGGTCTACGCCATACGGCATCCGCAGTCCAAATTTTTTGGGAAACGCAGGCGCCACCTTACAGTAATCGGCCCCACCTAACGGAATGGGCTTGGAAACGGTGGTTCCCTCTTTTTTTTCCAGCCACACCATCACCATAACAAAAGCCGCGATGATGGCGATCAAGGCGAAAAAAAACGGTTTCAAACTGCGCTGCTTTGCCATATTATTGAGCTGTTAAAATGGTACAAACATGGGCCCGACAATGCCCGGCCAGGTTTGATATGACTGCCGCCCATCCCGGATGATCAGCTCCGTCCAGCAATGCTGCTGCCCTGCCTGGTTATTGTTGGCCATCTGGGGCACATACCAGATAACGGTTGACTTGCCATCCAGGTCCTCTGCAGGCTCCAGAAAAGCTTCAGGGCCCTGACGGTAATCTTCATTGCAGCACGGACCAAAAGCCGGCAGGTCGGCGGCGCCTTCTTGTTTGTCTGCTACAAAGTATGAAAAGGCGTTATCTCCCCTGCCGTCATAAGCGAACTGCCCCCTGCTGGGTTGCAAGTAATACCCCCCGGCAGCGGTTGCTATTTTGAATAGAAATCCTTCGGGTGAATAAGCCGTTGAAGCAACCTGCTCATGCCAGAACTCCCGGTCTTTCCGCTTCCAGGCTCCTTCCTGCCATTGTTCAATGACATGAGGGTCGTCGCCTGAGGCAAGGTCAATGCGGAATACTGGGCGGTACCAGCCGGTTACCCCACAGCCCTGCCCCATGTTAATGCCGCAAACGCGAAAACGGCCATCGTCATAAAACTCATACCTGTTTTGATAGCGATAGTTGCATGGGAGCGGCCAGACCGGACTGCGAAAATCCATGATCAGGGCAAAACCTGCAACCCGGCCGTTCTCAACGATATCTTCCACTTCCGGCGCCCTCGACGCCACATTGGCTGCCGAGCTGAACATCGGGCATCCCATGGCGTCGCTGTACCCAAAGCCCTTTTTATATGTATAACTCACATGCCAATCGACGATCTTGGCGCTTTGCAGCGCTTCCTTGCCTTTGAACCTGGCGTTTTTCACCTCCATCCCATCCGAACTCGTCAACTGGTAGACGAGTTCCCAGTCGCCTTTTTTCAGGGTATTGTCTACTCCGCAGTAATACTCCATGATGTATTCATTCTGCAGGCTTCTCTCCGTTAAGACAAAAGATGGATTCTCGCCGGGTTCTGCACCCCATTTATAGCCCAACAGTTGAAAATCGTCGAGGTCAACCAGGGTCCAAAGCGCCTGGTTTTTAAAAGAAAAAATGACATTGGCACATAGATGAAGGGACCGCTCGCATTTGCAATCCCTGTACTGAACCGGGGCTTTTTCCAGTTTGGGGCCCCATTTTTCCTGGATTTCAGGGTTGGATAATACGACTTTCCGCGCCAGGTCGCGCAGACGCGGGTTCAGCGCCCTGGCCTCTTCCGTACGGTCGATTACTTTCAACACTTTTTTGTTGAACACATCGACCAGTGCGGCAGCAGTGGTATGGTGGAAATAATTGTAAAGGACAACCTGATAACACTGGCCTGGGTTGCAGTTCAGCCCCATTCGCTGTGTTTCCAGTTTTTCGAGTTTCCGCACCTCCATGATCTCGGTCCGGAGTGGAGAACGGCTCTCCCGTTCCCAGGCATCTTTAACAAAGGGTTCGTAGCTGAGAGCCAATTCCTGGGCGAGACGCTGATAAGGCTCCCGAAGGGCAGAATCAGGATAGGCCATTACTGGCGGTGATAGCGCCAGCGTTTGCAACATTTCTTCCCGGTAGGCCGTAAGCCCTGCAACCCGGCGTTCAAGCAAAGAATCGGAGAGCGGAGGAAGTAGTTGACCGGTTTGGTTACCGTCAGCAGGAATTTCAACGCCCTTTTCTTCACCTCCACATGCGGCGAGTATTGCCGCAATCAGGAATATGCCAAATGATTTCTTCCCCATTTTGTAATGATCTGGATCGAACCTCCCGTAAATATAGAAACATCCCGAATCTCAGCCAAAGCCGAAATCCGGGATGTTTCATTCTTTCACTCTATCTGATCCTTCCGGATCTTATTCCAGTATCACCATCTTGCGCGTCGCCGAGTGGGTTGGCGTGTCGAGCCTGTAGTACAGCACGCCGCTCACCCCGCCGAAGTCGCTCAGGTTCACCTCGTTGTAGCCCTTGGCGTATTCGCCTTTCACTACGCGTACCACCCTACCCGATGCATCCGTGATCGTCATGGTCGCATTCGTTGCTTCCGGCAGGCGGAAGCCGATGCGCGTGACGCCCGTGAACGGGTTCGGGATGTTCTGGTACAGTTCGAAGCCGGCCGCCACTTCGTTGCCGAACGTCAGTTGTACGTTCAGCAGCTCGCCGTTGGCGCCGTAGGCCTCGGCCATGGTATAGCGCGAGCTCGTGCTCAACTCTTCGCTCAGCGTCGTGTTGTACTTCGCCTTGAGCACCAGGGTGAAGATCGCTTCTTCAGAGCCCAGGCGGCGTGCATCCGCCTCGTTCCAGCTCGTCGTCAGCGCGCCTTCTTCCAGCAGCGCGAAGCCGAAGTTCTCTTCCTTCGCTACGCCGTTCGTCACGTTGATCAGTTCGATGCCGTCGCCCAGTTCCATGGTGAACTGATAGCCGAACACCGTCTGGTCATCGCCGTAGAACGGCACCGTGTAGGTCTGGCCTGCCTTCAGTTTCATGTCTTTGACATGGAACAACAGGTCGCCCATCATGGTGCGCTGGTCTGCCTGGCCGTCGAGGCTGGTCGCCGCGCTACCGTTCACGTCGCCGATCTTGACCGCTACAAAGTCTGCTTCCAGGTCGCTGACCTGCAGGTTGTTGTAGTTGATCACCTCGGGGAAGCCGTTCGGGTCAGCCCAGGGGTTGAGCGGGTTCGGGAACACGTAGTCTTTATCGACGAAGCGCCAGGAGGTGTTGTTCGGGAAGTTGTCTTCCACCACCAGGATCACCTTGCGGATGGCCACCAGGTCGAGCGTCGTCACCGTACCCGACTTGTTGGCGTCGGCGGCGATGATCTTGTACGGGCTGTTCAGCATTTCCACGTTCAGGATGTGGCGCGTGATGAGCACCATGTCGTAGGTGGTCACACCGTTGGCCGCGTTCTCGTCCAGCATCGGGGTCACCGTGTAGTCGTTGCCGGCTACTACGTTGAAGCCATACTGGCCGTCCAGACCGGTCACCTCCGTCAGCAAGCCGCCGTTCATCTCGACCGTCACACCTTCCACGGTTTCTTCTTCCTCGGTAGCGATTTCACCGGCGATGGTGATCGGCGTACCGCCGCAGAAGCCCATGTTATCCTGCACCAGGATGTAGGTCTCGCAGTAATCCTGGTTGCCGTAGATGTCGGTCACCCAGATCTGCACAGATACCTGGCCTGCCGCTACATCGTCGCAGTCGAAGGTCTGTTCCGTATCGGTGATATCAGAAGAGTAGCTGAAGTGTGCGATCGGGCCGCAGTTGTCGAACGATCCTTCGTCGAAGGCCTCGGCGTTGACCGTCACCATCTGCGTCTGCATGATCTCTACCACCAGGCCGTTGTCGCACAGCGGCGTCGGTTTCTTGCAGTCTTCCACCGTGATGGTGATCGTCTGGTAACCCGTGTTGCCGCAGTTGTCGGTCACAGCGTAGGTCACTTCGTATTCGCCGACACCTACGTTCGGGACAGTAACGTCGCCGGAGATGTCATTGAAGTCGCCGAAGTCGCCCGTGATGTCCACATCGTACTCGATCGAGCACTCATCCGTGATGTTCGGGAAGGGCAGCACCAGATTCATATCGCAGTCTTCCTCCACGATACAACCGTCGATGGCCGGTACTTCGAAAGCAGGATCTTCGGTATCGGTCACCTTGATGACCTGCTTGAAGCTGATGTAACCATCGGCTACGCCCGGCGAGCCGGAGCTGTTGTAACCGTCGCGGAAGGTGCGGCTGTCCTTGTCGCCGTCGCCATCCCAATCCACGTTCAGGTTCGACTCGGCCTTGCCGCTTTCGCTGTACAGGTTCGAGCCGAAGTCTTCGTAGACGCACCAGTTGATGATCGTCCACACGCGCTCAATCTTATAGCAGGCGTCGGGTACTACCGTGAAGGTCTGGTCTTCGTACGACACTGCGATCAGTTCGCATTCGTCGAAGAAGATTTCCGGTTCGCCCGTATCCGGCAGCTGGCCATCGGTGCAGGATACCGTCACATCGGCCGGGAATTCAACTACCCAGTCGCTGACGTGGTTGACCGAGATGGTCTGCGTGCAGGTCACCGGCGTGTTCGTGCCGTCCGTTGCCGTCCAGCTGCGGGTAACCGTACCGGCGGAGCAGTTGTCGATGTTCTCCGTCACCGTGTAGGTCACATCCAGTTGGCAATTGTCGTAGAACAGCGGTTCGCCGAAGCCTTCAAGCGAGCTGTAGTCACCCTGCTCGATACCTGCGGCATGGTTGGTCAGGTAGTCATCGCAGGTGATGGCCTGCGGCGCCGGGCAGCTGATGATGATCGGCGGCACCTTGTCGTTGACGTTCACCGACACCATGCAGTCGTTGTAGTTGCCGTAGCAGTCAAGCGCGCGGAAGATCACCATGACCGACTGGCCTGCGTCGGTGCAGCAGAAGGTAACCGTCGGACCGAAGTCGTCGTAGTTGCCTTCGCAGTCGCCGTCCATGCGGCGCACCTGGAAGTATTCGAGGCAGCAGTTGTCGTATGAGCCGTCGTTGAAGGTCGAGGCGTTGACAACCGCCAGGCCGTCGCTCGACAGCGTCACATCCGTGATCTCGTCGCAGATAGCCACCGGCGCGATGTTGTCGATGACGTTGATCGTGAAGGTCGCCGAAGTCACATGGCCGCACTCGTCTTCCACCACATAGGTGATCTCATGCTGGCCTATGGGCAGACCCGGAGCCGGGAGCAGACCGCCGTTGGTGGTCGAGCCGACAGGGGTGTTCACCCAAACGCTCACCACGTCGTTGCACTGGCCATCGATGGTCGCGAGCGGGAGCGGACCGGTAGCCACGCAGCCAATGTAGCCCTGGTTGGAGTACTGGTTGGCGCTGATGAGGTACCAGTCGTTCACCGGATCGTAGTTCCAGGCCTGGCCAATCAGTTCGATGGTCGGCGGCACGTCGTTGACGAAGATGTACTGTACGTGCGTGATCGTTACCGGCAGACCGCCAGCTTCCGGACACAGGTCGGTGATCTTCCAGGTACGCTCGATGTAGTAGCTGCCGGGGCAGTCTTCCACTACGAGGTCTTCGTAGGAAATACCCAGTTTGCAGCCGCTCAGCGTACCCGGGATCAGGTCGATGCCATCCAGTTGCGGCCATCCCGTGTTACTCGGATCTGCGTTCGGAATATCCGTACACTCGAACTCGAGTATCTGCTGCGGCAGGGTGATGTCGCTGAGTTCCGGACGAACTACCGTGATCACCTGTACGCAGCTGTTTGTGTTGTCGTATTCATCAGCCGCAAACCAGGTGCGGGTGATGATTTCCTGAATGCCCGGGTTCTCGGAGCATTCGAATTGTTCGTATTCGTCGTTGAATTCCACCGTGTAGTCGGAGCAGTCGAAGACCACAGGTTCACCGGTCAGGTCGAGGTCGAACTGATCCTGGATACACCAGATGGTAATGTCCTCCGGACAGGTGATTTCCGGCTTCCACTTGTCTTCTACCACGATCGTAGCCCAGCACATGTTGCCGCTGATGGCGTGCCACAGCTGCACCGTCAGCACTTCGCCCACATGCGATGCGTCTACCTGGGTCGGCGGGTCGAACTGCGTGGTGTTCCACGGGTAGTCGATCACCACCGAGTAGTCGTCGTAGCAGTAGTACGTGCCTTCCAGGATCATGTCGGGCGTGATCTCGCTGATACAGTTGCCTTCCAGCGACACCTGGATGGTATCGTTGCAGGCCACCACAGACGGCGTGCCTACCACGTTGACCACCGTGCTGATCATCTGGATGCAACCCGGATCGGCCAGGGCTTCGGCATCGCTGCCGTCTACCACTACGCCGTTGATCACCGTGTAGTTCTGCTGCGTACCCGCGTCGAAGGTCACCTTTATGGTGTGCGGGCCTTCGCCCAGTTCCTCAGCGTTGAAGATGTTGTTCGGTTCGCCGTCGATCAGCACTTCGATGATCGTGCCCTCACCGCCGTAGAAGTCTTCAACCAGTATCTCAAACGGAGGCGTGGTCAGACAGAAGGGATCGAACAGGTCTACGAACACCGGCGTCGGGTAGTAGGCCTTGTTGCTGATCGTTCCTGTCGTACCCAGGTTATTCTGGATCGTAGCCGTATAGCCCACGCCTTCGACGAACCTCGCCCTCATCGTGTAGTAGATCATTTCGTCGGCCTCATCAGTAGAGCCGTCGCCGTCGTTGTCGATGCCGTCGGCAGAGCCCATCGTGAAGGCCGTTCCGTTAGCCACAGCGATCGGAGCCGCAGGCGGCGCCGGGCTGTTGTTGGTGAACAGGCCCGTAGAGCTGGCTACCGTCCAGGTCTGGCCGGCAAGCGACTTGACCGTGATGATCTCGGCAAACTGTCCGTTGTTCAGCGTCGTAGCGTTGTCCAGACAGGTCGTCGACACAGCGTATTCAGGTACGCAGGGTGCGATGCCTTCCACTACCGTTACGATAGCGATGCAGGTCGAGCTGTTACCGCAAGGATCGGTCACCGTCAGCGTCACTTCGTTCTCGCCGAGGTTCGAGCAGTCGAACGTATTCGGGTCAGCTTCGTAGGTCAGCGTGAAGGCCGGTGCGCAGTTGTCGAACGAGCCATTGTTGATCATCAGGCCCGTGATGGTAGCCTGGCCGAACTTGTCGAGTTCAACCGTGATGTTCTTACAAAGGGCCGTCGGAGCCTCGGTGTCAACCACCGTGATCACCTGTACGTGCGTCGTCACGTTGCCGCCGCCGCCATAGATGCAGGTTTCATCGGTGATCGTCCAGGTGCGCGTGATCGTGTAGTTGTAGTGTCCGCAGACGAACGGATCGGGGTTCTGCGTGCTGGTCTCCGTGAATTCGATCACCAGGTCTTCCGGCGCCGTGCAGTTGTCGTTCACGTCGTCGTTAGTCAGCACGAACGGAGCCGGTACCGCGTCGCATTGTACCGTTATGTTACCCGGCATCACGATGTCGAGGTCGACTTCCGGATCCTGGGTATCTACTACCAGCACCTGGAACGAGCACAGGCTCGTGTTGCCCACTGCGTCTTCCGCTTCGTACACAACCGTCATCGGCTGGCATACCGGCACCACGGAACCAACGGTCGGACCGGAGATCTGGATGATAGATTCCAGTTCGCAGTTGTCGGTTGCCACAGGGATCGACCAGTTCAGCTTGCCGGAGCATTCATCCGGATCGTTGCCGATCATGATCATCTCGGTCGGGCAGTTGACAAACACCGGCGCTACCGTGTCGTCGATCGTCACTTCCACATCGCAGGTTGCCACGTTGCCGTTCACATCCGTCACGTAGATCGTCACGATGATGGACTGGCCGCTCTGGTTGCCGAAGTCGGTGCCGGCAACCGGGTTCTGCGTGATGGAAGCCACACCGCAGTTGTCGGATGCATCCGTCACCAGGGATACCAGATCGGGCACGAGTTGGTCGCAGCCGCTAACCTGGGAAGGAAGCGGGCAGGTGAACACCGGCAGCATGTCGTCGATCACCGTCACTTCGGCCACGCATACTTCGCTGTTACCATCGGCGTCTTGAACCGTCAGGGTAACGTTGTTTTCACCGACATTGTCGCAGGTGAATTCGGAGATGTCAACCGACAGGTTGTCCACACCGCAGTTGTCGTAGCTGCCGCCATCGACATCGGCTGCCGTGATGGAGGCTTCGCCGTTTTCGTCGAGGTAGACAACCACATCCTGACAGATCGCGACGGGGTTCTGCATATCGACCACTTCGATGGTGAATTCGCAGATCGCCTCGTTGCCGCAATTGTCGGTAGCGGTGTATTGAACCGTGTAGATCGTTCCGACGACCAGGAAGGCGCCTTGCAGCGGTCCGCCAGTCTGTTCAACCGTTACGGATGCGGTGCATGCATCTTCCGCGCCCGGGATCGGCCAGGTCACGTTGGCGCCGCACTTGTCGACGTCGTTGTTGACCGTGAAAGAAACAGGGCACTGGATGAATTCAGGCGCTTCGGTATCCGGGATGACGATGATGAGCGAGCTGGCCGTCGAGGTGTTGCCGCAGGCGTCTACCGCCGTCCAGGTCACCGTCAGGGTACCGCCTACACAGACATCCAGGGTCGTGATGTCAAAGTCGTAGGTCAGTTCCGGATCCGTATCGCAGGCGTCTGTAGCGGTGGCGCTAGCCAGCCAATCCAGCACCGTTGCAGTCGGATCGGTTGTTTCACTGATGTCTTCGCAATCCAGCACCAGCGTGCTCGGTACCGTAATCGCAGGCGCTTCCGTATCCGGAATGACCGTGATCGTAGAGCTGGCTGTGCTGGTGTTGCCACAAGCATCAACAGCCGTCCAGGTCACCGTCAGCGTGCCGCCGGCGCAGACATCCAGTTGCGTAAGGTCAAAGTCGTATGTCAGTTCAGGATCCGTATCGCAGTTGTCGGATGCACTGGCGCTTGCCAGCCAATCCAGTACGGTCGCAGACGGATCCGCCGTTTCGTTAATATCGTCGCAATCCAGCACCAGCGGCTGAGCGGGCAGGGTGATCACCGGCGCTTCCGTATCCGGCACCACCGTGATGGTCGAGCTCATTACGGTCGTATTCTCGCAAGCATCCACCGCCGTCCAGGTCACCGTGATGGTGTAGATCTCGTCGGCGCAGATATCCAAGGTAGCTCCGTTGAAGCTGTGGCTCAGTACCGGATCGGTATCGCAGTTGTCCGTAGCATAAGCCTCGGCCAGCCATGCGTCGATCAGCGCGGCAGGATCGCTAGTCTCAGAGATGTCGCCGCAGTCGAGCACCAGCGGAGCGGGCACGAACAGTTCGGGTGTTTCCGTATCCGGAATTACCGTGATCGTGGAACTCAGCACCGTCGTATTTTCGCAGGCATCTACCGCCGTCCAGGTCACCGTGATGGTGTAAGGCTCGTCGGCACAGATGTCGAGCGTTGCTCCGTTGAAGCTGTGGCTCAGGGCCGGATCGGTATCGCAGTTGTCCGTAGCATACGCTTCGGCCAGCCATGCGTCGATCAGTGCAGCAGGATCGCTGGTTTCCGAGATGTCGCCGCAGTCGAGCGTCAGCGCTATGGGCACGAACAGTTCGGGGGCTTCCGTATCCGGGATCACCGTGATCGTGGAGCTCAGCACCGTCGTATTCTCGCAGGCATCCATCGCCGTCCAGGTCACTGTGATGGTGTAAGGCTCGTCGGCGCAGATGTCAAGCAACGTGCCATCCCAGCTGGAAGTCAGCGTCGGATCGGTGTCGCAGTTGTCCGTAGCGCCAGCTTCGGCCAGCCATGCGGCGATGATCGCTGCCGGGTCAGACGTTTCGCTGATATCGCTGCAGTCAAGCGTGATCGGTGCGGGCACCGTCAGTTCCGGAGCAATCACATCCGGGATCACCGTGATGGTGGAGCTCAGCACAGTGGTGTTTTCGCAGGCATCCATCGCCGTCCAGGTCACCGTGATGGTGTAGGGCTCGTCGGCACAGATGTCGAGCAGCGTGCCGTCCCAGGTCGAAGTCAGCGTCGGATCGGTATCGCAGTTGTCCGTAGCGTTTGCTTCGGCCAGCCATGCAGCGATGATCGCTGCCGGGTCGGACGTTTCAGAAATGTCGTCGCAATCCAGCGTGATCGGCGCGGGAACCGTCAGTTCCGGTGCGATCACATCCGGGATTACGGTGATGGTCGAGCTCAGTACCGTGGTATTTTCGCAAGCATCCATCGCCGTCCAGGTCACCGTGATGGTGTAAGGCTCGTCGGCGCAGATGTCGAGCAGCGTGCCATCCCAGCTGGAGGTCAGCGTCGGATCGGTATCGCAGTTGTCCGTAGCGTTGGCTTCGGCCAGCCATGCGGCGATGATCGCTGCCGGGTCGGACGTTTCGGAAATATCGTCGCAATCCAGCGTGATCGGCGCGGGTACCGTCAGTTGCGGGTCTTCCGTATCCGGTACCACCGTGATGGTGGAGGTACCCGTCGAGCTGTTGCCAGCGTCGTCGGTGGCCGTCCAGGTCACCGTCAGGGTGCCGCCTGCGCATACGTCGAGGGTGGTGACGTCGAAGTCGTAGGTGATCAGCACCTCCGTATCGCAGTTGTCGGTTGCCGTAGCGCTGTTCAGCCAGTCGATGATCGTGGCGCCCGGGTCGGTCGTCTCAGAGATATCGCCGCAGTCGAGCGTGATCGCTGCCGGCGGGAAGACCACCGGGTTCTCGTCGTCTACCAGCGTCAGCGTCACCGTGCAGGTCGATTCGTTACCGGAGTAGTCGATCGTGGAGATCACCACTTCGAACTCGTCGCCGTGGTCGCCGCAGATATCGCTGTATGCTGCGGGGCTCTGGGTCACGATGATGCCTTCGCCGGTCAGTTCGAGCATAGCGCGGTTGAGCACGCGGGTGAAGTCGCTGTCTGCGTCGGCGCAGAGCGGGCCGCCGTTGCGGAAGCTCCAGCCGAAGTAGACGATCTCACCGGAGCCCTTGCTGAACCATGCGACCGTAGCGTCGCTATTGGTGCTCATCTCGTAGATGGCCTTGGCGTTCACGCCCGGGATGCCGTTGATCGTGCGGGTCGAGAAGTGGTGGCCGATGGAGGCCGGACCGGTGTAGAACGACGTGTACAGGGCGTTCTGCTGGTTCAGGTAGCTCGTGTTGCCGTTGTAGCAGCAGTCTTCCGTGAGGCTGTAGTTGTACAGCACGTTCATCACGTTAGCCGCTTCGTTGGCGCCAGCGCCGCCGGCCATGACGAGCAGGCGGCCGTTATTCGATTCTACAAAGCCTTTGAGCAGGATGTTCACACTGCCAGGCATGTCGGCAAGGAAGTTGCCGTTGCCTTCCAGTGCAGGCAGCACCAGGGTATTGGTCTGGCCAAGGGCCGAAGACCACTGTGCAAACTCCTCAAGGCGGTCGATGATCACCACCTGGTAACCCAGGCTGATCAAGTGTTCACGTACGTTATAGGCTTCGCCGTCGCAGGTAGCCTGCGTGTCGACGTAGTCGGGATCGTAGAACAGGGCGATGATCGGAAGATCCGTATCAGCGCAGTTGTCGGTCACCACGACGTCATCCGTCAGGCGCGGTACTTCGCCGCAGCAGTCGCCCGTGCCGTTGGAGCTCGTCAGCACGATCTCGTCTGCGGGGCATTCCACGATCACAGGAGCTTCTGCGTCTACGACGCGCACCTGGAAGTTGCATTCGATGAAGTTGCCGGCATTGTCGGTGATCTGGTAAATCACTTGCGTGTTGCCGATCGGGAACACTTCACCGGGGCCGGGGCCTTCCACCTGGAGAATGAACCAACCCGGGCAGTTGTCTACGCCCAGCGGGTAGGTGTACATCACCGCGGCGCCGCAGATCGTCGGGTCGCTTTCTACCACGATGTTGTTCGGGCAGGTCAGCGTCGGGTTTTGCGTATCCTCTACCGTGATGGTGAAGGAGCATTCAGCCGTGTTGCCGGCAGCGTCGGTCGCCAGGTAGGTCTCCGTGTAGAAGCCGCCATACTGGTATGCGTTCGGACCTGCGCCCAGACCGCTTTGCAGGGTGGTGATCACCCAGGGACAATTATCCGTGCCCACGGGCGGTTCGTAGCTCAGCGTGATGCCGCAGGGACCTTGGGAGATGATCTCGGCTTCGCCGGATACCAGTTCGCCATAGCCGTCAACCGTGATGGCCACTACGATATTTTCGGGGCATTCGATCACCGGATCTTCCGTGTCGTTGACCGTCACGTAGAACCAGCATACCGTGCTGTTGCCAGCGTCGTCGGTGGCGATCCACTGTACTTCCGTAGTGCCTACGGGGAATTCGGCGCCGCTCGGGAAGCCTTTTTCCAACACCAGGTCGAGGTCGGTGTCGCAGTTATCGGTGAATTCCACCACGTAGTCAATCACGGCGCCGCACAGGCCCGGATCATTTTCTTCCGTGATGTCATCCGGGCATTCTACTGCCACAGGGGCTTCAGTATCGTTCACTACTACATTGAAGTAGCAGTCAACGCTATTGCCGCTGGCATCGGTAGCCGTGTAGGCCACACTTGTCACACCCACGGGGAATTCAGCGCCGCTCGGCAGGCCGGCAGTCAGCACGGCGCCTTGTGCCGGTATCTCGAGTATCGCACGGCGGAACTCAAAGATATTGGGCGAGTCATACCAGCCATCGGTAGCAGCCGAGACCAGATCCCAGTAGTAAACGATCTCGCCGTCCAGCACGCCCGGTTGGCCGGGGCCCCAGTTGGTATACCCAAGCGTCTGTCCGTTCGTCCACAGGAATTGAGCGTACAGATCGGTGTAAACCAGGCCGATCCAGTACTGCCAGCCAAGTCCAACCCATGCGTCGAGTTGCGCTTGTTCACCGGCGCTTTCGATCGCCACCAGGTTACCGCCGTATTGAGCGGCGGTGGTTTGAGCCTGTTGCCAGGTAACCAGTTGGGCCAGGTTGGCAGGCGAAACGTAATAGTAGTTGCCGTTATAGGTTCCGAGATAGCTGTAGCCCGGGATCACAGGATTGCCCGAACCGCAGTTGTCGGTTGCATGTACGTCGTAAATCACGCGGGCGTTGCATTCGCCCTCGTCGTTGCCCACCACGATATCGGTGCTCGGGCAGGTCAGCTCAGGCAGTTGCACGTCTTCCACTTCTATCATGATGGTACAGGTAGCGGTGTTGCCACAGCCATCCGTTGCCGTGTATTCAACTGTGTATTTCGTTCCTACTTCGAGGAAGGAGCCCTGTGCGGGACCACTCGTTTGTTCTACCGTCACTTCAGCGGTGCAGGCGTCTTCAGCACCCGGTATCGGCCAGGTAACGTTAGCGCCGCATTCGTCTACATCGTTATTATAGACCAGCATGGTCGGGCACTGAATGAAGGTAGGATCTTCTGTATCCGGCACCACCGTGATCGTCGAGGTAGCCGTCGTGCTGTTGCCGCAAGCGTCAACTGCCGTCCAGGTTACCACCAGCGTACCGCCGGTGCACACATCCAGGGTCGTGACGTCGAAGTCGTACGTCAGTTCCGGATCGGTGTCGCAGTTGTCGGTAGCGGTGGCTTGTGCCAGCCAATCAAGTACGGTAGCCGAAGGATCGGTCGTTTCGTTAATATCGCCGCAATCCAGCGTCAGCGGGCCAGGCACCGTGATCGACGGATCTTGTGTATCCGGGATCACCGTGATGGTTTGGGTATTAGTCGAGCTGTTGTTGCAGTGGTCGTTTGCCGTCCAGGTCACCGTGATGGTGTAGGGCGCCGGTGCGCACATGTTCAGCGTCGTGATGTCAAAGTCGTACGTCAGCTCGGGATCGGTATCGCAGTTGTCAGATGCCGTAGCTTGTGCCAGCCAGTCGAGGATCTGTGCGCTCGGATCAGCCGTCTCGCTGATATCGCCACAATCCAGCACCAGCGGACCAGGTACCGTGATCGTCGGATCTTGCGTATCCGGGATCACCGTGATCGTCTGCGTCTTCGTCGAGCTATTGCTGCAATGGTCGATTGCCGTCCAGGTCACTGTAATGGTGTAGGGCGCCGGTGCGCACATGTTCAGCGTCGTGATGTCGAAGTCGTACGTCAATTCCGGATCGGTATCGCAGTTGTCGGAAGCCGTGGCTTGTGCCAGCCAATCCAGGATCTGCGCGCTCGGGTCGGACGTCTCATTGATATCGCCGCAATCCAGTACCAGCGGACCAGGCACCGTGATGATCGGATCTTGCGTATCCGGGATCACCGTGATCGTCTGGGTCTTCGTCGAGCTGTTGTTGCAGTGGTCAATTGCCGTCCAGGTCACCGTGATCGTGTAGGTCTGCGGTGCGCACATGTTCAGCGTAGTAATATCGAAGTCGTAGGTCAATTCCGGATCGGTATCGCAATTGTCCGTAGCTGTGGCTTGTGCCAGCCAATCCAGGATTTGGGCGCTCGGGTCAGCCGTCTCGCTGAGGTCGCCGCAATCCAGCACCAGCGGAGCTGGTACTGAAATCACCGGATCTTCCGTATCAGGTATGACATGGATTTCGGAGAAGGCAAACGACATGTTACCGCAGGCGTCGACCGCCGTCCAGTGTACTTCGATGATATTTTCTTCGCAGATATTCAGGGTAATCAGGCCCGGATCGGTCATGCCTGGCAGGAAGTCGTTGTCGAGTTCCGGATCGGTATCGCAGTTGTCGCTCACCGTCACGCTGCTCAGCCAATCCCAGATCAGGATAGCCGGGTCGGTCGTCTCGTTGAGCACGCTGCAGTCGATGATGAGCGGTTGAGCCGGAGGCGTGATAACGGGGGCTTCGGTATCGGGCACCACCGAAATGGTCGAGGTAGCCGAAGAACTGTTGCCGCAATGGTCGGTAGCCGTGAAGATAACCGTATACACTCCTGCCTGGCAGATATCCAGGTTCAGATCCTGGCTGGGCGCGCTAACAACCTCGCCGCCTGCATTGCCACTGGTGTATATTAAGTAGTCTCCGGCATCTCCATTTTCAAAGGTGGTCACCACCAGGTAGTAAGTCTTGTTGACCATGGCTGGCGTCACGATCAGGGCCAACAGATCAGGGCCGCTATCGTCATCCAGGGCGTACAGATTTTCACAAGGCATGCCTGGGTCGAAACTATCTTCGTAAAGTACCAGGAAAGGATCATCACCCGTGAAGGAAGCAACTCCGAAAGTATAGGTATCTGCCGCGGTCACCTGGAACGGATGTACTTCGTAGTACACGTTGGTTCCAACGCCTGATTCACAACCAGGATTCGATAAATCGACCGGGCGGTTGAAAGCCGGATCCGCCACATCCAGGGTACCGAAGATGTAGGGCATCGGGATGCCTCCGCCTACCGCGCCTTGGATGGCATAGGTCAACACCGGATCGGTATCGCAGTTATCGGTAGCGGTGGCGCCGCCAAGGAAATCGGCGATCAGCAGCGACGGGTCGTTCGTTTCGCTAATATTGCTACAATCCAGCACCAGCGGAGCCGGCGGGGTGACCACGGGGTCTTCCGTATCGGGTACAACTGTGATGGTGGAGGTTGCCGTAGCGGTATTGCCGCAATCGTCAACAGCCGTCCAGGTCACCGTGATGACGTAGGTTTCGGGAGCGCAGATATCCAGGACTGTAGAGCTGAAGTTATGAGTTACGGTCGGTTCGCTGTCGCAACCATCGGATACGCTGTAGTTATCCAGCCAGTCGGCGATGATCGCCGCAGGGTCGCTGGTTTCACTGATATCGCCGCAATCCAGGGTGATTGGAGCAGGCGCCGTAAGGCTCGGCGGGGTCATATCCTTGTTGATGATGATGGTAG
This sequence comes from Saprospiraceae bacterium, assembly GCA_049306275.1. Classification (GTDB taxonomy): domain Bacteria; phylum Bacteroidota; class Bacteroidia; order Chitinophagales; family Saprospiraceae; genus JADJTT01. Next base: position 18,156 of record JBAQQB010000070.1, read on the forward strand.
CGCTTGCGCTAGTAGTATTTCCGGCATCATCCACTGCCGTCCAGGTCACGGTAATATCGTCGCCGGTGCAGTAGTCGATGATGGCTGTAGCCGGGTTGAAATCGTGGGTCACCGTCGGGTCAGCGTCGCAATTGTCGCTCACCACATAGTCATCCAGCCAATCGAGGATGAGGGTGACGTTGTCTTGCTGGTCGAACACGCAGCTCAGGGTCAGGTTGGCAGGAGCGTCGAGCTCGGGAGCTTCGTCGTCCGTCACAGTTACTTCCTGCAGGCAGCTGCTGCTGTTGCCGGCTTCATCCGTCACCGTCCATTCCACCTGGCTGACGCCAACCTGGAATTCGTATTCAAGGTTATTGCTGCTGAAAGGACCGCTGACGCTGTTATCCGGGTTGAACACCTGGTAGGTGATCGTCAGGTTGCCGTCGCAGTTGTCGTCAACATCCGGCAGTTGCAGTTCGATTTCAGCGGAGCATTCGCCTGCATCGTTGGAGGCGGTAACAGGAGCAGGGCATTCGATGCCCGGCGCTTCCTCATCGTTGACCACCACGTTGAAGCTGCAGCTTACGCTGTTACCGCTGGCATCGGTAGCCGTATAGGTTACCGGGTTAATGCCCACGGGGAACTCAGCGCCGCTGGGCAGGCCGGCCGTCAGCACGGCGCCCTGTGCGGGTATTTCGAGGATAGCGCGGCGGCTATCCAGCAGGTTAGCTGAATCATACCAGCCATCGTTCACTGCCGATACCAGATCCCAGTAGTACACGATCTCGCCGTCGATGATGCCGGGCTGGCCGGGACCCCAGTTTTGGTATCCGGTGGAAGCCAGGGTCAGGCCGTTCGACCACAGGAACTCGCCGTAGTAGTCGGTGTACACCAGGCCGATCCAGTATTGCCAGCCAAGGCCTACCCATGCGTCGAGTTGTGCCTGTTCGCCTGCACTTTCGATAGCCACCAGGTTACCGCCGTATTGGGCTGCGGTGGTCTGGGCGCTGATCCAGGTCACAAGTTGGCCAAGATTGGCGGGAGACACGTAGTAGTGATTACCATTATACGTGCCGAGGTAGCTGTAGCCCGGGATCGTCGGGATGCCGGAGCCGCAGTTGTCGGTTGCGTGTACGTCATAGATCACGCGGGCATTGCACTCGCCTTCGTCGTTGGCGACGAAGATATCGGTGCTCGGGCAGGTCAGGACGGGAGCTTGCGTATCGTTGACCGTCACCGTGAAGGAGCAGGTAGCCGAATTGCCGGCAGCATCGGCCACCGTGTACTGGATCGTCGTTGTTCCAACAGGGAAGAACGAGCCAGCGGTCAGCGGCAGGCCTTGAGTCTGCGTCAAGGAAGCTACGCCGCAGTTGTCGTCGGCAACAGGTCCTTGCCAGTTCACGTAAGCGCCGCATTCATCCACATCCGTACCCACCATGATGTCTTCCGGACAGAAGACGAAATACGGGTCTTCTTCATCCGTCACCTCGATGGTCGAGGTGCACACATCCGTGTTGCCCGCGTCGTCGGTGGCAGTCCAGGTCACTACAGTCGTGCCCACCGGGAAGGTCGCGCCTTCCAGCGTCCACAGGTGCGGTGCGAACAGGTAGTCGTGCTTGAAGGTCTTGACGTTGCAGTTGTCATCCGCAGAAGCATCCAGGTCGTCGTTTTCCACCAGGAAGCCGCACAGGCCAGGCGTGTTGTCGATCGGGCCGAAGTTCTGGCAGGTAGCCTCCGGTTCTTCGTTGTCGATCAGCGTCAGCACTACTTCGCAAGTTGTGCTGTTGCCAGCTTCATCCGTCACCGTGATCACCACGATCTGCTCGTCGCCGTGGGCAGCGCCGAATGCGCTACCTGCTACAGGCGATTGCGTGATGTTGGTCAGCGGATCCGTGCAGTTGTCGGTAGCCACCACTTCCGGGATCAGGTTCGGAACGGCGCCCGTGCAGTCGCCAGCGCCGTTGGAGGTCGTCAGCACATCGCGGTCAGCCGGGCATACATCGATCACCGGAGCTTCCGTGTCGATCACCGTGACCACGAAGTCGCAATTGGTTACATTGCCTTGAGCATCCGTGATCGAGTATTCTACCGTCGTGGATCCAAGGTTAAAGAATGCGCCAGGCATCGGGCCTTGCACCAGCGCAAAGGTATAGCCCGGGCAGTTGTCGGAGCCAAACGGGAAGCTGTACATCACCTCGGCGCCGCATACACCCGGATCGTTCTGTACCGTGAAGCTCTCAGGGCAGGTGATCACCGGCGGGATCGGATCCAGCACCGTGATCGTGAAGGAGCACTCGGCCGTGTTGCCGGAAGCGTCAATTACTTGCCATGCTTCGGTGTATACGCCGTTGGTACCGGTGAAGGCGTAGAAGTTCGGGCCTTCGCCCAGACCGCTGGTGTTCTGAAGAATCCAGTTGTCGCAGTTGTCATCAGCCGTCACATCGTAGCTTACCACCACGCCGCAGGGGCCAGTGGAAACGAGGTCAACCAGGCCGTTGCCACCCGTCAGCGTGCCGTCGGTTTCAACCGTCGCGTTCGTCGGGCAGGTGATCGTCGGGTTTTCCGTGTCGTTCACTGTTACCGTGAAGGCGCATTCGGAGACGTTGCCGTCGTCGTCGGTCGCCGTCCACAGCACTTCGGTCGTGCCCACAGGGAAGGTAGCGCCGCTGTTCAGGCCGTCAACCAGGTCGAGGTCGAGGCTGTTATCGCAATTATCTTCAAATTCTACATTGTAAACTACTTCTGCACCGCAGACAGCCGGGTCATTTTCGACCGTGATATCAGCCGGGCATTCCACCACTTCGGGTGCTTCGGTGTCTTGTACGATTACATTGAAGTAGCAGTCCACGCTGTTGCCGAAGTTATCCATAGCTGTGTAGGCTACCGGCGTAACGCCTACCGGGAATTCTGCGCCGCTCGGCAGGCCGGCGGTCAGCCAGGCGGCTTGAGCCGGGATCTCGAGGATGGCATTACGGGTGAGGAAGCCAGGCGAATCGTACCAGCCGTCGAGCAGTGTACCGACGAAATCCCAGAAGTACACGATCTCGCCATCCAGCAGGCCCGGCTGACCCGGACCCCAGTTGGTATAGCCAAGCGTCTGACCGTTCGTCCACAAGAACTGGCCGTACAGGTCGGTGTACACCAAGCCGATCCAGTACTGTCCGTTCGGCACGTTCGCCGTCAGCCAGGACTGTTCGCCGGCGCTCTCGATCGCTACCAGGTTGCCGCCGTTCTCGGCAGCCGTCGTCTGGGCGGCCAGCCACGAAACGGTGGAGGTACTGCGGAAGTATTGATTGCCGTTGTAGGTTCCAACTAAGGTATAGCCCGGGATGAACGGAGATTCCGAGCCGCAGTTATCGGTTGCGTGTACATCATAGATCACGCGGGCGTTGCATTCGCCTTCGTCGTTGCTCACCACGATGTCCGTACTCGGGCAGGTCAGTTCAGGTAATTGCATATCCCATACCTCGATATTAAATTCGCAGGTAGCAGTGTTGCCAGAGCCGTCATTAACGCTGTAGACAACAGTAGAGGTGCCCACGGGCAGGAAGTCGCCCGGATCCGGACCACCCGTCTGGGTTACCGTCAGGGTGTTGCAATTATCGGAAGCCACCGGAACAGCCCACCATACATTGGCGCCGCACTTGTCGACGTCGTTGTTGACGATGAAGTCGTCGGGGCAGTTGACGAATACAGGATCCTGATTGTCTTCTACCGTCACGTCGATGCTGCAAGTAGCCGTGTTGCCCGAACCATCGGTGGCCGTCCAGACGATCGTCGTCGTACCCAAGGGCAGCACTTCGTTGTTCAGGGTAGTACCGCCGTTGTAGTCGTTGAGGATGCTGGCCACGCTGCAGTTGTCGGTAGCCGTGGCGTCGAATTCGCTGCCGCTTACCACATAGCCGCAAACACCCGGTGAGGTGTTGACAGTTTCATCGGCCGGACAATCGATTACCGGATCTGTTTCATCCGACACTGTCAGCTGGTAGGTACAGAAGGATTCATTGCCAGCGGCATCCGTTGCATAGAGCACGTATGTCGTGACACCCAGGTCAAACGTATAGGTAAAGGAATATTGATTACCGCCGATACTGTTCAGCGCCAACACATCGATACTGCCATCCGGGTTGGTGAACTGCATTTCTGCAGAAACCACTGCATCGCAATTGTCGGTGATGGTGCGCAGGGAGTTCGGGTAGGTATAAGTACATGCAGCATTTGCCGTCTCATCGAAGGTAATGGCGAGCAGCGGGTTGGTGCAGCCTGCGATCACCGGCGCTTCGGTGTCGATCACCGTTACCGTGAAGCTGCAGCTCACCGTGTTCACTCCGTCAGTCAGTGTGTAGGCGATGGTGTTGAGGCCAGCGTTCAGCACTGTGCCTGCGGGAACTACTCCATTCGCAGGGGCGCCGCCGTTGATCGTATGCGTCAGGGTATAGCCCGGGCAGTTATCTACCGCCAGCAGCGGGTTAAGCGCGCCTGCGGGAACAGACCAGGTGCATACGCCCGGATCGGTTTCTACCGTCATATCGTCCTGGCAAACCAGGAGCGGGTTGGCGTCGTCATCCACGACGATGGTGAAAGAGCAGGTCGCGCTGTTGCCTGCGGCGTCTGCTGCCGTGTACTCGATATTATATGTACCAGGTGTCAGCGGGTTGCCGTGATAGGGGCCGCCGGCCGAGGTTTCTGTCAGGGAAGTTACCGCGCAGTTGTCGTCTGCCACCGGTATCGACCAGATCACGCCGTTGGAGCAGTCCGGGTCGGCGCTGATGGTGAAGGTCTCGCCTTGCGGGCAGTTGACGAAGGTCGGGTTTTCGTCGTCGGTTACGGTGACGGTGAAGGAGCAGGAGTTGGTATTACCTGCTGCATCTTCTATGTAGTATGTAACTAACGTTGTCCCCTTAGAGAAGTTTCGGTTTGCTACAGGCGCACCTCCAGCCATATTAGCAGTATTACCTGGAGTATAGGGGAATACAATATGGGGACCATCGATCGTTCCATCTGGATTTGTATACGCAACGGTATAGTTAGTTACTCCACAATTATCCATAGGTATGGGAATATCCCAACTATATTCACCTTGGCAATCTCCGGTACCTCCATCGCTGGTTAAAGCAACATCATTTACAGGACAAGTAATCGCCGGGATTTCATCATCTGTTACAGTAACATTGAAGCTACAAGAAGCGGTATTACCTGACTCATCAGCAATAACAAACGTATTTGTCGTCGTTCCAACAGGGAATAAACTGCCACTTGGCAAGCCCGCAGTTTGTGCTAAGGAGCTTGTTCCATAAGATATAATAACCAATCCATTACCCGTGTTTCCGACACTAGCCACCGGGTTGGTTCCTGAATTGAAGGAACCACCGCCGCCGCCGCCTGAATAAGGATTAGAGCTACTGTTACCGCCACCGGAGTATCCGCCGCCGCCGCCGCCGCCACCACCGACAAACCATCCATGACCGCCACCGCCAAATCCGCCAGCATCACTAGAACACCCTGCACCGCCAGCGCCGCCATTAAGGTATGATTGTGCACCTGGTCCACAATAATTAAAAGCTCCGTCGGTTAAAAATCCAGATCCAGCGCCGCCACCGCCATAGCCGAATATTGTGCCGCCATTCCCTCCAGTACCACCTGCAGCAAGTCCATCTCCGCTCGCTGTGCCAGACGTTGTAATGGATGCATCAAGCCCGGCCAGGGAGCCGCCACCACATTGTCCAATATTATTACTGGCTCCTCCTCCACCCCCGGCTGCTATCAATAAAACATTGCCTGTCCGGACTACGAATGAACCGCCGCCGCCACCGCCATCTGCACCATTGCTGTACCCCTGTTCGCCTACCAAAATATTTAAAACTTCACCGGGAGTTACTGCAAAAGTTCCTTCAATAATGGCGCCTTCACCACCTGGGTTAGCACAATTAATGGTAGTACTTCCTCCTTGAGCTCCTCTTGCTTCAATTGTTATCTCTGTGACACCAGGAGGAACTATCCAACTTTCTATTGCACCCGAGAACACAAAATTTACCACTCCAGGTGTAGTATTAAGCGGACAATTATCGGTCACCACCGGATTATTAAACGTCACCACCGCGCCGCACACACCCGGATCGTTGACATCTGTGATATCCTCCGGGCATTCGATCGCCGGGGCCTCCTCGTCATTAGCCAGTACAGTATATGTACCGGCCGTGGTGCAGCCATTCCCGTCCGTCACGCTGACGGTATAGGTTCCGGGGGCTACGTTATTGATGGTTGAGGTGGGCGAGGCGGTAGGGCCTTCATTAAACGAATTGGACCAGTTATAGGTATAGTTGGCCGGGCCACTGGTCACCGTGGCCGTCACCGAACCGTCGGGGTCGGCGGCGCAGGAGGCAGTCGTACCGGTCATATCGACGGCAGGACTGTCCTTGACCACCAGTTGGAGCAGGGCCAGCTTATAGCAGCCATCGGCATTTTCCACACGCACCCACAGGTCTATAGTTCCTGAAGTGTAGGGGCTGGCCAAGGGGTTCATACCCATAGTAGCCTCCATTTGGGAGATGTGGTAAGTGATGGTCAGGCCTGTGGCGTCGCCACAGGCGGCGTCGTCATTGGCATCCGTCAGCGTGAATATGGCTTCATTGCCGCTGAACACCATGGGGCATTCCATCAGCATGGCGTTGCATGCGTTGAGGTCGTTGTCGCAGGCTACGGTGTAGTTGGCTGCGTTGGACGTACAGACCGCATAGCAAACGCTGGCCAGGGGGCCGTTGCCGGCGATGCCGTCTTCGATCACGCTGTAAAATTCGCCGGGGAGGAGATAATTTTCGATAAGGGCGGCGTCTTCTACCCTGTAGTTAAAGGCGTAGACTTTATAACTGCCGTTTGCGAGTCCGGTAAACAAACCGGTCATATTGACTTCGAGGATTTCGCCGGTGTTGGGATCGGCAAGGATATATTTCTGGATACGGCCGGAGGTACCGCCGGCTTCAAAGGTGCCGGGTTCGGATTGGGCCATGATAGCGCCCGAGGGCAGGCTGCCTTCGGGGTCGTTGATGGAGCAGTCGCAGAAGGCTGCGGATTGCGGGAAGCCGCAGACGGCTTCGAGGACTTCCGCTGTTCCGATGCAGGTCGTATTATTATCTGTAACCGAAATATTTTGAATGGCGCCGCCGGTAATAGAATGGTTAAAGGGCCCTAAATACACGGTAGTACCGGTGAATTGAGTAGTTGTTGAGCCATCCGGCCATGTGATGGTATAGGAACCTGAACCTCCGGTGATCGCGCTTACCTCAATATAATATTGAAACTCCGCTGCGGGGCTTCCGTTATTGCAGGCTGCACGAGCAGTTATATCCAGGCTGCAGGGCAATACGCAGAAATTGTCCCAGTAAATATCGTAGTCTACACCGGGATCGGTATTATGCCCTTGCAGGATAACATTGGCGATACGAACCGAATTATAGGGAGCATTCATTGTTGTTGTAAGGGTCAAATCACCCACCGTATAGGTAAATTCTCCGGAAGGAAGCAGGTCGATTTGCAGGGTATACCACTCGTCGTAGGCAAATCCAGTGGGCAGCCCCATGTCAACCCAGCCGCCACCATCGTCCCATCCACGAAACCGCGGCGTTCCGCCATCACTGGTAAATTCAATAATCGGGTATGCCGAAACGGCGTCGGAGGCGTCGAACGCAGTGCCCCATAAACCGGCCATCCGGCGGCCGGTAGCGGCCCATCCGGCAGGAACATACAAATCGATACTCATGGAAAGCACCCCGTTTGCCAAGTCGTATTTCCGGCCCTGGGTATTGTAGAATGCACCACTGTAGGCTGGAGGCCGGTTTAAGGCTCCATCGGCCGATGCGATGGAATGCATCAGGCGGAGGTCTCCGTCAAAATTCTGCTGGGAAACAAAACCAGCAGGGGCATACCTGTCGGTATACCATGCTCCGGACGCTTGTGTTGGCGAAAGCGTTAGAGCTGAGGAAAAATCAATGCATTGGCCTGATACCTGCTGGACCGGCGCCAGGAAAAACATGGCTGCCGTCAACAACAAAGTAAGGCTCGATAAGGCTTTCATAGGGTTGAGGCCTTCGAAGTACGTCATGGAATTGAAAAGGGTACAATTTTTCATGATACCGGATTTGTGGCGAATAGTAGAAGTATAGTTCAGATGGGAGGTTCCAGAAACAGCGAAACCCGTAGACCGGAACATAAACCGGATACGGGAAATACAAGGGCGTATTAAGCTTTCGAATGTAAAAACACTCATAGGTACTAAACTTGCAAGTTTTACAAGCCGCACCTCAAAAACCCGATGGAAAGTGGAAAACCGCTGTACTATTTCCGGTACAAAACCGGAAACCGTCAGAAAAGCTGACAGTTAATTTCGGAGCGGCGGTTTTTGGGAAGGAAAGAGAACGTAGAGGTTTTAATTCATTCGTTCACCGGGATTATGAGATTAAACTTGTTAGTAAAGCGCAGTTCAAAAATACGACTTCCTCTCTTCTTTAGCTAATCTTGAATATATTTTTTTATTAAAACATAGGTACAAAATCGTACAAATTGCCGGGGACAAACTTAACTTCTTGCTGACCAATTATTTACTTTGTACGATTTTTCAGTTTATCTTCGCACGCAGCGCTCCAATACCCCATGCAATGAATACCATCCAGCCACTCAAAAGCCTTTTCCTGGGATGCCTTGCCGCCTTCTTTTTTTCCTGTAATACAGAAAACCCGGATAATCAGGCCGCAGCAGCGTATGAGAAAGGGCACAAAACGGCATTCCTGCTAAACCAGCAAGGCGATTCCGCTACCACAATGGGCGATTACCCCAAGGCCATTTCTCTCTACCAGCAATCGATCGATTCTGCCGCCGTTCATGCGGATTCATTTCTATACTATGACTCCCGGCTCGACCTAGCCAATGTGTACAGTTTTATGGGAGAGCAAAGCAAGGCCATCTCCATCGCGGAACCCGTACTGGAAGCCTATCACCGGAGCGGGGATACTTCGCGGATCGGGAGGGCTTATTCGACTCTCGCCATTTTTTATGGCCGGGCGGAAATGCCGGATAAAACCATCGAGGCCACCCAAAAGGGCTTTGCCTTGCTGCGCAACCATGGCTCGCTCATCGAGCGGTGCGCCGCCTATAACCAGATGGCTTTTTCATTCAACGATGCGAAGGAATACGAAAAGGCTCTGCCCTTCCTCGATACAGCGCTGCACCTGATGAAAGCATCCGGCATATTGAACCAGCTGCCCGGTATGCTGCTCAATGTAGGCGATTGCCATCGCAAACTGGGACATGCCGGCGAGGCCCGCATTTTTCTGGAGGATGCCGCCCACAAAGCCGACAGCCTGGACCAGAAACACGTCCGCGCCAAAGCACTGGAACGCCTTTCCCAATTGGCTGAATCGGCGGGAGACCACGCCACGGCTCTTGCCCTGTTCCGGGTATCCAAACAGCTGATGGATTCCGTTTTTACGATGGAAAAAAACCGGACTATCCAGCAACTGGAACTGGACCGCCTGGAGCTGGAAAAAGAAAACGAAATCGCCCAAATAAAATCAAAAAGCAAACTGGCTTCGCTCCGTTTTATTTTTTTCCTGACCGTGTTGTCGCTACTGCTGCTGTTCGCGGGAGAAAGACTGTACCGATGGCGGAAAAAGCTGGTAAAATCGAAAGAAGAGCTGGCATTCGCCCGGCAAAACCTGCTCGAATTTACCCACGTGCTGAGGGAGAAAAATTCCCGCCTTTCCCAACTGGAAAATGCGCTCCAACAAACAGACCTGCCTGAAGAACCTGCAAACAAGGACGTTCACGAGGTCTTCCTGTTCAATACGACCATTCTGACTGAGTCGGACTGGGCTGCGTTTAAAACCCATTTCGAACGGGCATATCCCGGGTTTCTTTTCAGGCTCCGCAGCACCTTTTCCGAACTGAGCAGCGCGGAAGAGCGTCTGTTCCTGCTACTCAAGCTGAACCTGCAAAGACAGGAGATCGCTTCCACGCTCGGCATTTCGATCGACAGCGTCAAGAAGGGACGAAACCGGCTTCGCAAAAGGTTGAAGCTTGCAGAAACAGACGATCTGGAGCGGTTTATCAGGGATTTCTAATAAACACCATCCTGTGCATGCGGATGCCGAAGGGCGTTACCAGCTCGCAGTACAGCAGGCCGCCGGGCGTATCGGCGCCCAATTCCAGCAATTCTGCGTTTTTGCCTGCCGGATAGACGCCTGAAATCCGTTTCAATATCCGTCCCTCCGCACTGTACACGCGCAGCTCTGCCTCGCAGCTTTCCGGCAAGACAAACAGGATCGTCGCGCTACCGCTGAAGGGGTTGGGCACACTCGTCAGGGATGGGAACTCAGGCCTTCCTGCCCCGTGATCACCTGTCGTTATCGCTGGTTCGAAGACCACCTTGACCGGAGATTCTTCAAAAGCCGAATTGTAGGACACAGGGGACAACACATCCGCCATCACTTGCAGCGCATCGCTTAACCGGGAGCCGCTCTGCAATGCGGAAAAGGTAAGTTGGAATACGGGCGCCGCTTCCTCAACACCAGCCCCTTCCAGCTGAGACCAAACCACCCTGATCTCGCCCTGGGATAGATTCAGCAACCCGAAATTATCGGCGGTAAGTGACAGGCCCTCCAGGGGCCGGATCGATTCAAAACCCAGCTGCGCCGGGTCGAAGGCCAGGGCCAGTTGGAAGGAGGCAAGATCCGGCATTTGGTCTGCACGGAATTCCACCGATAGTTGATCGCCGGCCTTCCATTCCACATCGGGCGTGCGCAATACCAGCGGCGCCCCTTCCCCGAAGTTGGCCGGATTGGCATAGGTCGTCACCACATCAGCCGTTTTTATCCCTTTAAAATCCTGGCCGGGCACATCGCCGCTCACACCGGTGAGGAGGATCTTTTCCGGGAAGCCCCAGGGTACGTTCGGATTGGGGAATGTATAGGCCGAAGGCACGAAACGCCAGGAGGTCTTGATCTGGGCCAAGGCGGCCGGATTGCCCAAAAGCGCCTGATTGATCAGCGTCGCATCCATAGTCGTAATGGAGTTGCTCTTGTTCACATCCGCCGCAATACGCTTGAACGGAGCCGGGAGCGGGGCGATATTCGCCACATGCTGCTGGATGGCCATAACATCGGCTACCGTCACCCCGTTGAGCTTGTTGATGTTCTTGGCAGGCGTCACATTGAAGTTCGTACCGGATGTATAGGTGAAGGAATAGACCCCGCTGGAATTGGTCGTCGCGCTTCCCGTCTGGTCGCCGCTGAGCGCTACGGTCGTTTGGTTCACTCCAAGATTCAAGTCTTGTTCCCACATAATATTGCCACTGATGGTATTTCCACCCTCGGAAACTGTAATGGTAAAGGTGCAGGTATTCGTGCAATTGTTTCCGTTGGTATAGGTGTAGGTAATGGTATGAGTACCCATACCGGCCAGGGCTGGATTAAAATTACCTCCGCTCACCCCGGTACCGCTGTAAGTACCGCCGGCGGGACTGCCGCCGCTCAGCGCAAAAGGCGGATCAGTCAGGAGTTTTGACATATTGCCAGGACAGCTCACCGTGGGCAGGGGGTTGACGTTCACCGTAATGCTGGCGCAAGCGCCCGGAGTGACGCAACCACCTTCGCCCCTCGCATAATACGTGGTCGTCGATGCGGGGCTGACATTGATGGAAGCTCCGCTTCCCGCAGGGCTGCCGCCACAGGAGCCGGTGTACCATTGCCAGGAAGAGGCGCTGTTCAAATTACCTGATGTGATGGATAAGGAGGTGGAACCACCAACACAAATTGGCTCTGAAGAACTCGATAAGACCGGAATATCGGGTGCTGTGCAAGCCTCAGCCAGTTGGATGTCGCCCAGGCTGGCAGATGCCAGTCCGGTAACTTGGGTACTGGTAGCGGTTTTGCCCCCCACCGGAGGATAACTCCATGCCGATGATTTGAATTGCCCCGCAACAAGGTTGTTGGTGTTCGTTCCCGCATCCGGGTCACCATTGACAAAGTTGAAGGTCGCATTACAGGAAGAAAAGGAAATCCCTATCAAGGGGAAGGCCCAGGTCCGGTTGACGCTTTTCGAGGGATTCAGGGTGGAAGAAACAATGGCGGCATGATCGCCCGGGGTGGTTTTCATCGAAAAGCCCCCTCCGCTCACGATGCTTCCCGAGGGAAATGACAGGTTGACCGGCGTGTAATTGGCGGCATCTCCGATCTCATAGGTGACATTATAAGCGGAAGAGGGGTTGGCGAAGGTATATTTCTGCAAAATTCCGTTCACCCAGCCGTTGGTCCGTGTTACCGAACCTCCGAAAACATTGACTTTCCCGCTGCCTGTGGTGGTTACTATGCCGTTGGTAAGCCAGACGTTATCGCCTCTTATCTCCTGTGTCAGGGTAATCCCGGCTGCATTGTCAAATGTAACGCGCTTCAGGTTGGATGAGCTTGTTCCGCCGGTGGTTTGCGGTGCGGTTCCATTAAACCAGACCATTGCCGATCCGCTGGAACTTCCATAGTTAAAGCTTCCGAACATATTCCAGTTGCCTTTTACCTCCAGGAAGGAATTAGCGGCGGACATTTTCAGGGATGCACCCGCATGTATGGTAATATCCCGGCAATAGGCCACTGCTGTGGTAGAGATATCTGGCATATTGGCCGCCCCTGCCGGTATCAGAACGTCGGTCGTTGCTGTTGGCACGGTATTATCGCACCAGTTGCCGGGGTTATGCCAGTCGGCGCTGACATTGCCTGTCCAGATACCGGAACATTCCTTCACCTGTACATCGTCAATACCCCACATGTATGATCCTACAGCATCGTCGAAGTAATTCCAGAGGAACTTCACGTTGCTTTGCCCGGCAGCACCCGGAATTACCAACGCGACCGGGGAGTTGTTCTTGTCTGTGGTATAAGTTGCCAGATGGTTCCAGTTCAATCCGTTATCCGTAGTGTAATAAATGCTTGCAATGGACGACCAGACGTTATCGCCATCGTAATGCTGGTTGAATTCCAGTACCACGCTGCCCAGGGCGGAAAGATCGAAAGGCGGTGAGATGAGGTCTGAATCGAAATATACCTGACTCCCCGGGTTGCTTTTGAAGAAAGCATAGGGTGGTGTTAAGATAGAAGGCGGATTCGTGGGGTTGGTCGTACTCCCGAATAGCCAGCTTTTTTCGCCTGCGTTGGCGACTACTTTCCAGCAATCGAAATTATCGAAAGAACAGGTGTAGGGAAAAGACGAGATGGCAGAGCAGTCGGTGGCTGCGCTGATGGGCAATACGCCTCCCGAGTACTGGCTGCTACCGTTGACCGACCAGGCCTTGTAATAGTAGGTGGTCGAGGGTGTCAGGGCAGAATGGGAAATGCCTGTTGCCGGGCCAACATACAATACGGTTCCTCCCCCCGGAATGGGATCTCCCACCGAATAGGAGGTCCCGTCGGCAGGTTGTCCGAAAGTGCCTGCGATTGGCGACCAGGCAACCAGGACATCGTCATCGGAAGGGTTTTTTGTCCAGCTCAGATCTATTTGGGATGAGCCGGGGACGAAAGCCGAGAAATTGGCCGGATTGACCACATTCACCTGGATCATGTCGCTCTGCCACATCCCGCGTCCGTAGGTGCCGCATTTAATGCGGTTATTGGATGGGGTGATGTCGTCGTAGTAGATCTCCAGTTCACGGATATCGACCGGAGGCAACCCTGTGCTGAACAACACCCAGTCGGTCAATGAGGCGTCCTTATACCATACACCGGTCTGGTTGCCAATGTATATGCCTTCATTGGCGTTTTTGTCCAACACCAGGCAATTGATGAACAGCGGCGGCAGGTTTGCAGAAATATCCGTCCAGGTCAGCCCTTTGTCAGACGACTTGAAAACGCTGTACCCCGTTGTCAAATAGACGATGTTTGCATTGGCCGGGTGCGCTTTAATATCTGTTGGGTCGTACACACCGGGCAATGCGCATGAAGTCCAGGCAACCGAACCGGCAGGGTCGTTGGCATTATCGGTTCGCCTTAAAGAATTCGCTCTCAATGCGTACAAAACATTCAGATCGGCAGGAGATTGTTCTATGGCTATACAGTTTTCCGTTTCGCCGTCGCTGATCTTGGTCCAAACCACGGAACTTGACGGAGTTGACCTTATGTTGCTGGATCGCCAGACATTTTCCAACCCCAGAAACATGGTATTGGGATTTGATTTATGGAGGAAATAGGGCGATACCCAGGCGCCGCTTTCATCGATCCCGTTTATTCCATCGCCGGCAATGGTCGAATAACTACCCAGCGGCCCGGTTGTGGAGCGGCGGGTAATGCCGCCGTAATAGGTATTATAGCAAAAATTGGAATTATCGTAATCGATAACGCATTCCATCCCATCGCCTCCGGATGTTGTAACAAATGAAGTCCCATCGATGGTAGCGGCGTCTCCATTATCCTGCGAACCGAAAACCGAGTAATTGACATTGCCGGCGCCTTGTCCGATTTTATATATCTGTGTAATGGCCAGGTTATTGGTTATCTGTGGCCAGGTGGTCCCGCCATCCGCAGTATAGTTGATCCCTCCGTCATGCCCGGCATACAGGCGCCCGTTGAGAGGCGACCAGGCAAAACAGTGCTGGTCGGCATGTACGGAAGCGGCGCAGGGTTCGCCGAAACTGTTTCCGATCCAATGGGTCGAAATGGTCCAGGTTACGCCGGCATCGGTGCTCTTCCAGTTGTTAATACCTCCGGCAAATACATTATTTACATTGAGCGGGTCGACGGTCATGCACAAGTCGTAGTTAGCCTGGCTGGAATTATCATCTCCATCGCATGCATAACCCAACAGGTTTGGCCCGGTAGCAACAGATACAAAGCTCTGTCCACTGTCGGTTGAGCGAAGAATATTGGCCAGGGTAGCGTCCGAGGATTTGATTTGCAACAGATATACATAAGCCGGGTTGGCGGGAGACACGCCGATCACCATTCTTGAACCGATCCCGGCGGTGGGGATGCCTGAGGTGATCTGCGTCCAGGAATCACCCGTATCCGGCGAGCGGTAGAATTGGGAAGGCGATACAATTCTCACGGCATATACGATTGACGGATCTCCGGGATTAAAGTGCAAATCCTTAAAATTGCCGATTGCTTTCTGGATCCAGGTATTTCCACCATTCGACGTTTTAAAAATCCCCCCGCTGGTAGCGGCAATGATCGTATTGGGGTCGGAAGGATGCATGAGCATTGCCCCAACCGTTAAGTTACCCATGCCGGTGTTGATCTGGGTCCAGGTAGCTCCGCCGTCGGTGGTTCTGAACACACCCATGGGTATGGCATCATTGGCATCCCTGTCGCCCGAGCCGATATAAATAATATTGGGATTTCCCGGGTGAACCAGAATGGAAGAAACACCAAGGGTAGGGAGGTTACTGCTCAGATTGGTCCAGTTGGCGCCGCCGTCAGTCGTTTTCCAGAAACCACCCGAAGGCGAGCCTATGAAAATGGTATTTGCATCGTTTGGATGAAAAGCGATGGCATTGATCCTGCCCATGCCGGTCGGCTGCCCGGTATTGTTTCCGACATAAGCCGAAGGCCCCTGTAGCGTCCAGGCGCCGGAAGGCGACTTGCCGGCATCTTTCATGTACTTGCCGTAAATATTGGCTACATACCCGGGCGCCTGCAGCTTGCCATCGGGCAACACCCTTGATTGGTTGATGTATTCCCAGCGTTTGAATACTTTATAACCGTTGCCTTTGTAGTCGGTACGGTTTTCCCAGTATTTGTTAAAATCAGCCTGTACTTCATAAAAATTCACACCCGGATCCTGGATCATCTCAAGCCAGCCTTTACCCCCGGCTGGATTCAAACCTGTTTTGGGCGCCTGTGCATTGGCATTAAAAAAAAGGAATTGGGCGATCAACAATGCCAGGAGGCCTGGAAAGCAGACTAGTCTTTTCATGGGTTAAATTTGTGCCAGGTTAGAAAAAATACCCTGCAATTTGCTGACACTTTTCAAAACATCAGGCCGCGGAAGGGGTGACAAGGAGGGTGACAGATTCAAAGCCTTCATCGATGAGGGTTTTGGCAGGAAAAGCCCTCCTTAAAATGGAAAAACCTGGCGAAAATGCTTCGCCAGGTTTTTTTTTTTGAATATTCTTCCGGACGGGATTAATTCCCGTTCCAGGGGAAATTCCCACATCCCACCTTCCTCACCTCAAATTCCGCCTCAATTGCCTGGGCGCAACCGGGGGTACCGGCAGCGTCGAAGGTCGCACGGAGGGTGTAGAGGCCTTGCGCAAGCGTGGAAGGATCAAAGTTGAAAGTAGTAGCCACGCCCGATTGTGTTGCCACTACCGCGTTATCGCTTTGGCGGATCAATTCGAAGAGAATATCCTCCACCGGCGCAGGGCCGCTTCCGTCGCCCAGCTGGGCTGTAAGGGTAACCACCTGCGGACCATCCTGGCTGCAATACACGGCATTCAGGCCGCTGAAGGCCGGGTTGGGGTAGTAACAGGTATTCGACGTGCTCAGCGTCACCGAGCCGTTGGTCACGGAGATGGAGTAGCCCAGGGCGTCGACGTGTTTGCCCGTAAGGAGGTATATCCCTGAACCTGCGGGGGTTTCCACCAGCGGCGTACCGGCAGCTACCGGCAGCGGAGCTGCGGGGGGGGCGGGGCTGGCTGTCTGGTAGAGGCCAGGGGCGGTGACTACGGTCCAGGTTTGGCCTGTGGGCGCCGTTACTTCCACGATCTCGCTGAATTGGCCGTTGGCGAGCGTTGTGGCGTTATTCAGACAGGTACAGGGATCCACAATGGTAATATTCGTGGGCACCGCAGTAACAGAGAAGGTACGGGTGCAGGTGGCGTCCGCTTCGCAGTCGCTTTCTACCCGGTACGTTACCATGACGGAACCACCGCAAATCGGGGCTGCCGGCACTCCGCCGTCAAATGAGCCCATTGCATTGCAACCACCTGTGAAGCCGAAGGAGTTGAGCCAGTTGGCAAAAGCGGTGTTGATGGCGGTTTGGTCCTGGCAGGCTATATTTTGATCGGAGGGGCAGTTGAGGGAGACGGGCGCTGCCGTCACCGTAAACGTCCGCGTACAGGTCACATCGGCTTCGCAGTCGCTTTCCACACGGTAGGTCACCGTCACGCTGCCGCCGCAGGCCGGGGGCGCTGTTGGCGTTCCGCCGTCAAACGAGCCCGATGCGTTGCAACCGCCCGTAAAACCAAATGAGTTTATCCATGCCGTAAAGGCCGTATTGATCGCCGTCTGGTCCTGGCACGCTGCCTCCGTCGCATCCGAAGGGCAGCTGATCACCACAGGGGCAGCCGTCACTGTGAACGTCCGCGTACAGGTCACATCCGCTTCGCAACTGCTCGTTACACGGTAAGTCACCGTCACACTGCCGCCGCAGGCAAGGGGCGCCGATGGCGTCCCGCCGTCAAACGAACCCGAGGCATTGCAACCGCCCGTGAAACTGAACGAGTTTATCCATGCCGTAAAGGCCGTATTGATCGCAGTCTGGTCCTGGCATGCCGCTTCCGTAGCATCCGAGGGGCAGCTGATTGCCACCGCAGGTGCAGCCGTAACTGTGAACGTCCGGGTGCAGGTCACATCCGCTTCGCAGCTGCTCGTCACACGGTAAGTTACCGTCACGCTGCCGCCGCAGGCCAGGGGCGCCGTGGGCGTCCCGCCGTCAAACGAGCCCGATGCGTTGCAACCGCCCGTAAAACCAAATGAGTTTATCCATGCCGTAAAGGCCGTATTAATCGCCGTCTGGTCCTGACACGCCGCCTCAGTCGCATCCGAGGGGCAGTTGATCGCCACCGCGGGCGCTGCCGTCACCGTGAAGTTCTTCGTGCAGGTCTCCATCAGACCGCAATCGCCTGTATAATTCCATGTCACCGAAGTGCTGCCTCCGCAGGCTGGAGGCGCCGCCGGCGTCGCCGGTACTGTCGTCAAAACGCCATTGCAGCCGCCGCTCGCCGTCGTCGAAGACAGCCACAGCGCAAACGCATTGTCTATCGCGCTCTGCGTCTGGCACGCAGCCTCCGTCTGATCGCTCGCGCATACAAACGAAACCGCAGGCGCTGCCGTCACCGTAAACGTCCGCGTACACGTCACATCGGCTTCGCAGTCGCTTTCCACACGGTAGGTCACCGTCACGCTGCCGCCGCAGGCCGGGGGCGCTGTAGGCGTTCCGCCGTCAAACGAACCCGAGGCATTGCAGCCGCCCGTGAAACTGAACGAGTTTATCCATGCCGTAAAGGCCGTATTGATCGCAGTCTGGTCCTGGCATGCCGCTTCCGTAGCATCCGAGGGGCAGCTGATCGCCACCGCAGGTGCAGCCGTAACTGTGAACGTCCGGGTGCAGGTCACATCCGCTTCGCAACTGCTTGTCACACGGTAAGTCACCGTCACGCTGCCGCCGCAGGCCGGGGGCGCCGTGGGCGTCCCGCCGTCAAACGAGCCCGAAGCGTTGCAGCCGCCCGTAAATCCAAACGAGTTTATCCATGCCGTAAAGGCCGTATTGATCGCAGTCTGGTCCTGGCATGCCGATTCCGTAGCATCCGAGGGGCAGCTGATTGCCTCCGCAGGCGCTGCCGTCACCGTAAACGTCCGCGTGCACGTCACATCCGCTTCGCAGTCGCTTTCCACACGGTAGGTCACCGTCACGCTGCCGCCGCAGGCCGGGGGCGCTGTAGGCGTCCCGCCGTCAAACGAGCCCGATGCGTTGCAGCCGCCCGTAAATCCAAACGAGTTTATCCAGGCCGTAAAGGCCGTATTGATCGCCGTCTGGTCCTGGCACGCCGCCTCAGTCGCATCCGAGGGACAGTTGATCGCCACAGCCGGCGCTGCCGTCACCGTAAAGGTCTTCGTGCAGGTCACATCCGCTTCGCAGTCGCTTTCCACACGGTAGGTCACCGTCACACTACCGCCGCAGGCCAGGGGCGCCGTGGGCGTTCCGCCGTCAAACGAACCCGAGGCGTTGCAGCCGCCCGTGAAGCTAAAAGAGTTTATCCAGGCCGTAAAGGCCGCATTGATCGCCGTTTGGTCCTGGCACGCCGCTTCCGTCGCATCCGAAGGACAGTTAATCACCACTGCCGGCGCTGCCGTCACCGTGAAGGTCTTAGTGCAGGTCACATCCGCTTCGCAGTCGCTTTCCACACGGTAGGTCACCGTCACGCTGCCGCCGCAGGCCAGGGGCGCCGTGGGCGTCCCGCCGTCAAATGAACCCGAGGCGTTGCAGCCGCCCGTGAAGCTGAAAGAGTTTATCCAGGCCGTAAAGGCCGCATTGATCGCAGTCTGGTCCTGGCACGCCGCTTCCGTCGCATCCGAAGGACAGCTAATCACCACCGGCGCTGCCGTCACCGTGAAGGTACGGGTGCAGGTCACATCCGGTTCGCAGTCGCTTTCCACCCGGTAGGTCACCGTCACGCTGCCGCCGCAGGCCGGGGGAGCCGTTGGAGCGCCGCCGTCAAACGAGCCCGATGCGTTTAAACCACCAGTAAAGCCAAAAGAATTTATCCATGCCGTAAAGGCCGTATTGATCGCCGTCTGGTCCTGGCATGCCGACTCCGTGGCATCAGCAGGACAACTGATCGCTACCGCTGCCGCCACGGTCACCGTCACCTCCGCACAAGCGGAAGCATAGTTACAAGGCGCGCCATTCTCATATCTTCCATAATAAGTCGTGGTAGACGTGGGGCTCACCACCAGGTTATTGCCGCTTCCCACAGAGGTTCCTCCGCAGGAGCCGGTATACCACTGGATTGTCTCGTAGTCGCCCCCTCCCCCGCCGTTCAGGGTCAGGGTGGTGCTCTGGCCATTGCAGATGGTGGAAGGAGAGGCTGTAGCCGATACCGGATCGGCGGATATCTGGGTGAAGGTGAGGGTCATGTTGGCAAAATCGTCGGGGCAGGGCGGGTTGCTGATCGTCCAGCGAAGGAAGTACACCCCGACTAGATCAGGCGTAAATACCGCCTGCGGGTCGTTTACGTCGCTGAACTGGCTGAGATTGAGGCTGGCGCTGGCGCCGTAGATGCTCCAGGTTCCCGTCCCCTGGGAAGGTGTATTGCCCGTCAGGACATAGCTGACCTGCGTGATACACACAGTGGCGTCGCCACCTGTGGTGGCATTGGGTTCCTGTTTGACGATAATGGTACCGTTGGCAGTAGCCGGGGGGCAAACGCCGCCGGAAGTGGTCACGGTATAGTTGAAGGTTCCGGAGACATTGGAGGAACCGCTAATGGTCAATACGCCGGCGTTATAGTTGAAGGAAACGCCGTTGGGCAGTCCGGACACGGAAGCCCCTGTTGCGCCGCCGCCTACGGCATAGGTGATATCGGTAATGGCGGAGGTTATACAGACCGTCTGGTTGTCGGTGCCCGCTGCTGAAGTAAGGGAGAGGGTATGCAGGGCCTCGACGTTGATGGTATAGGTAGCTGTAGCGGTCGAAGGCGTACAGGCGTTATTGGTGACGGTGAGCGTCAGGGTTACGGCAGTGCCGGCATCTCCGGCAGCCGCGGTATAGGTCGGGGTCAGTGTTGTTTCGTTAGAGAGGGAGCCCGCGCCGTTGTGGGTCCAGAGGATGGTACCGTTGGAGGCGGTGGCCTCGCCTGCTGTCAGGGTATAGGAGCTGTTTTCGCAGATGGTGGCGCTGCCGCCGGCGGAGGCGGTGGGGCCGGGGTCTACGGTGACGGTTACGCTGGCGCAGGCGCCGGCCATTGCGCAACCGCCTTCTCCTCTCACATAATAAGTCGTAGTCGTAATGGGCGATACCACGAGAGAAGCGCCAGTACCCACCGGCGTGCCACCGCAGGAACCGGAGTACCACTGCCAATATGCGGCGTTATTGAGGTTGCCTGAGGTAACGCTGAGGGTACTATTGGAGCCCGAGCAAATAGTAGAAGGAACAGCTTGGACCGTGGGCACGTCGGGCTCGCCGGAAGGCGTCAGGTAAAATATCCCTTGGCGTTCATCACCAGCGAGTTCCACGTAAAAATCGCCGTTGTTGTCCATTGTCCACGTCACTCCGGTTATCAGTTCAAAACCGCCCACTGCAGGACCTCCGCTGTACTGGAGAATGGCTGCCACATATTCCTGATTGGCGGTCCAGGTAACAAAATTGTTTACGACAAATTGGAAGCGGTAATAATCATAGGTACCGTCTGTTCCGGCAGGGCCTGCAAAAGAATACCCATAGGGTGAACTCATGACGCTCAGACTCCCACCCAAAGAAGAGGGGAAGCGTACAGTAAATATGCCCGCCGAAAAGTTCAGGTTGTTTACATCCTGGGTAGGCCGCAGGCGGACCTCAAGTTTATCGCTACATGGCGGGTTGTTGTAGAGGGCCATGTCAACATATGCTTGAGCAGAAAGCCTTCCGGTGAAGGAAAGGAGCGCGAGGAGGGACAGGAGTAAAAGTCTTCGTTTCATGAGATAACCTATGTTTTTGTAAAGGGTTGGCAGTGCCGTATACACGACACTGCCCGAATAGTTTTCCTTAGTATTTTGAGCTATCAGTGTTTCGCCAACACGATCTTGAATTCATCCAACTGGTTTTGTCCGGAGAATACTCTCAAATAATAGATTCCGGCCGCCCAATCCGAGAGGTCAAGGCCGAGATTATCCGATCCGACCTCATGGATTTGGAGCACTCTTCCGGTATTATCAGTCAATTGATAGGTCACTCCTTCCCGGTATTCCCCCAGGTTGCGGCTCACCAGCATCAGCGGGCCGGAAGTTGGGTTGGGGAACACCGTGAAATCGGCGTCCATATCGTCGAAGTTGACCAATTGGATGGAGGAATATTCCTCAACCCCATCCACATCGACGGCAAGTACGCGGTAGAAATTGAGGTCGGAGGGCACGTTTTCATGGAGGTACCGGTAGGGCGACAGAGCCCTGGTAGGTTCTTCATGTCCGGGAACTGCTTCGAGCGTACTGAATTCGATGCCGTCAACGGAGTATTCGATTTGGGTGAAATCGATAGTAGTTTCCGATTCAATGGTCCAGTCGAGCTGCACGTTCTTTCCCGGCATACCTTTGGCCTGAAAAATGATCTTTTTACTGCCCGACAGGTAGTAAAACTTGCGCTGCAACTCCGCTCCATTCAGTTCCTGGTAATAGTCGGCGTTGTAATCGCGGGTCCAGGTATCGCCGGTGAGCAGTTTGATGGCGCCTTTCGGGGGGATAGTGCCGTTGATTTGAAGGGTCAGCAGCGGGTATTCCTTGCCTTGTTGCCAGTTGACCATATAGACAGAGCCGGCGAACTGATAGCGGTAATAGTCATATCCATTGAACTGCCCTACAGGACCAGCGAAGGAGTAGCCGTAGGGAGAGCTCCCCTGTACTTCGCTCAGTGTAGCGCCGGAGCCGGTTGGCACAGCTATGGTGAAAATGCCGGCGGAATAGGCGCCATTCACCACGTGTTGAGTCGGACGAAGGCGGACCTCCAACTTTGCAGGATCGCCTTGTTTTTTGAAAATGCCCAGGTCGATTATCCCGGATTGTGCCCAGCCCTGGATCATGATTCCGAGAAATGCGAGGATAAATAAGGCTTTCTTTTTCATGATATGTCGATTATCGGTTGAAGTTGAAGAATGAAACCGGCGGCGCGTCCCGCGGGAGTCGCGCCGCCGGCATAGCGTTTTAGTTATTCGGCTGTTGCGTAATGACGTTTAGCGGAGTGGCTGGTCCGACATTGTTGAGAATGATCACCCGGTCGTTGCCCGAACCGCTGTACTTGACCTGTCCGTTCATGTTGACATCCTCCAGCATATAGACGTTCGAAACCACATTGAGCGGAGTCGAAGTACCAACCACGTTCAGGATTGGTACCCGGTCGTTATCAGAACCATTGTATTTAATCTGGAAACCGCCGGGCGACTTCGGTATGGTATTACCCGCCCAAAGGCCGTAGGTCGCCGTTTCGATCAGGCGGCGGGCGCTGGTGGAGGTCGTGCCGTAGGTAGCTTGTGCCGCGGTCGTGAAGTCAATGAACGGAGGAAAAGGCGTAAAGTTGACTGCCGCGGCGGTCATCGCGCCGAGGTGGTTGCGGTGGCGCACCAACAGGTAGTACTCTCCGATGTAAGAATCGGGGAATGTGACGTTGGAAACACCATCCAGATCCACGATGTCGCCGTCGCGCTGCACAAGGGCTGCACGGGTAGCCACTACGGTGTTGAAGTTGTTCTTGTCGCGCAGTTCGAGCCAGACCCAGTCGACGATGGCGTCGGCGCCGGCCACGGTAAGTACCGCGGGCGCTACTGTTTCCACAACAAAGTTGTTGACCTCGACGAAGGAACCCGGATTTGCGGTATTGATGCTGGAGTATGGCTCTGACAGCGGAATGAGGTTACCGGTCCGCAGGTCGTCCTTCATCAGGTTGCTCACCGAGTCGTAGGGCCCCTGGAGGAACACTTTGGCGTCTACCGTTACAGGGGTGAAGTAAGTCAACAAGCCCAGACAGGGGACATCCGGATCATGGAAGAGGATGCCCTCCAGCGCCAGTCTTTGCGCATTGTTCATATTCTGCGGCAATTGCTGGCCTGAACCTACGTCAAAGGTGTTCTGCTGAATGTCCATATCCAGATTCCAGCAATCCATCGGGGTATCAGAGCCTGCGCCCAGGTTATATTCGGGGAAGGTTGCAAGGGCACTCAAGGTCATGCCGGTCTGATCGCCCAGGTAAATCGCCCAGGTGAGGTCTTTACCAAAGACGTTAGGACTGCCCGCCGTACCGATCGTGAAAGGCTGCAGCGTCTCGTTGTCACTGTCGTGGTTGTAGAATGCCATGGCGGTACCGCCTGTAGTCGGAGTGAGCGAGTTGAAGGTATTGCCCGTAAACGTACCGTTGATGGGCACCTGTACGATTGCGGCAGAGTTGCCACTGATCGACTTGGTGTTCACCGTGATATGGCGGAAGGTGGTGTACCCTGCCAGCGGCGAGAAGGTATTATCCGCGACCGTCACGTTCGGGAAGTTCTCGATGCTCATACCCCAGCGGAGATTGGAGAGCGTGTTGTTCGCTACGCTGACCGCCGCGTTGTGGTAGTTGTTCTGTAGGCGCAGTACGCTACCCGACACGGAGCCGTCGAAGGAGTTGTGGCTGATGGTCACCGTACCGCCTCCCGCGTTGGGGTCGGAGTATTGCACCCCGCCGCCGAGGAAGGTATTGGCGTTGGCTACCGAGCCGCCGATCACCACCGGGCCGTTGCTGTTGAACCGTACCAGCACGTCGTGGTTGATGGTCTGGAAGGTGTTGCGGGTGTAGGTACCAGCGCCTTCGTCGACAGACACAGCGGAGCGGAAGGCGATATCGCCTGCGTCGTCGCCCAGGATGGGGCCGTTGACGGTTGCGGTAACGATGTTATTGTCTACCACAATCGTATTGACACCACCGGAGGCGACCCGGTAGTTGGTCGGACCACCGTAGTTAATGCTAAAGGCATTTCTGTTGCCATAAGAACCAAAATTGGTTCCCGGAGTCGATTGATAAGGATCGACGCGGTTGTCCAAGATGGTGATGAGATCAAGACCCGGATCGCTGGCGATGATGGCGCTATTGAGTTTGCTCAGGTCGACGTTGAACTTGAAGCCTTCGATCTTGAGCCCGTCGCCTGCGATATCGAACAGGGTGGGCTTGCCGCTGACGGTGCCAGTAAAGTCGACGATGGTCGTGGGGCCTGCGCCTTTGAAGTACAGGTTGTCCTTGGTGTTAGGCACTACTGCCTGCTCGTTGTACGAACCGGCATCCACGTAGATGGTATCGCTGGTCACCACCGTAGTGATGGCCTTGCCTATGGTCAGGAACGGTCTGCGCCTGGTACCCTGATTGAGGTCGTTGCCCACGGCCAGGGTGTACACGTCGCCCGTCAGGGCATTATCGTTGACGAACCAATGCTTGGGATTCACGCAGCTGGCCGTCGTCTGGAAGCCTACCGTAGCGGGTGCGTTGTCGGTGCCGTCGTTGAGGTAGGGCACGAACAGCACATTGCCTTCCACCAGGTCGTCGATGGCGTCGATCCAGTTGGTATTCCACCAGTAGTTGCAGGTGGCGTTGAAGAAGGAGATGCCGTATGTGTTGGAAGTCACTTCCCCGTTGCCATTGCGATCGATCAGGTTATTGTTGGCCACGATGGTCGAAGCCGGCGCCACGCCGTTGAAAATGGCCGTCACCGGGTAGGAGCCAGCCTGGGTTGCCGGGTTGATGATGCGGTTGTTTTGCAGGTTGATAGAAGAACCCACGCCCGCATACACGCCGAAGCCGTCGTTGCCGCCCGCGCCATAGGGATCGGAACCGTTTGACAGGATGTCGCAGTAGCTAACCGTAGCCGTAGCATTATCGCCGCGAATCTGCACGCCCCGGTTCAGGTTGTTGCTGATGACGCTGTTGGTCACCACTGCGTTGAGGCGTGGAGTAGCGCCGGTGGAGAAGTCTGCAAAGTACAAGCCCGCGCTGGCTTGGCTGGTCTTGCCGGTATTGCTCACCGTGATCTCGTCGACGAGCAGGTCAACAACAGCAGCCGCATTGGAGCCGCCCGTGAAAGCGTATACCCCTGCATGGAAGTTGAAGGCCGGCAGGGCAGGATAGTCACCGCCAAAGCTGGTAAAGCTCAGGTCTTCCACGCCTACCGTGCTGGGCAGATAGGTCGCGCCATCAAGGGTGTTGACGACCGCTACCCCCTGCATCAGGTTGGTGTAGGTCCCGCCGCGTACGGTGGTGCGCGGGGAGGTGACTACACCGGAGAGGAGATAGCCGTAGAAGGCGTCGCTGATGCTGTTGTTATCGATCGTGACATCATCCGAGCCGCCTGCGCCTGCCACCAGTACGCCGATGGTCGGATTGTTGGCGGTAGCGGCAGGGCTGCCGTAGGTTTGGAAGTTATCCCAGTAGATGTCATAAGTAACGCCCGGGGTATCGGTGTTGTGACCTTGTAAGATCACGTTGCCAATTGAAACACTGCTTGGCGAAGGAATTGTAGTCCTCAGGTTGCCAACTTGATAAACAATGTTTCCGCCCTCGATAGCAATGCTGAGCGTATACCACTGGTTGTAAGCAAACCCAGTAGGAAGGCCCATTCCAACCCAACCGGATCCATTCCAGGCCCGGAATTGGGGCACACCGCCTTCGCTGGCAAACTCTATGATTGGATAGAAAGATACAGTATTTAAGTTATCAAATGCCGTACCCCAAAACCCTGCCATTCTCCGGCCTGTGCTGGCCCAGGAAGCGGGCACATAGAGCTGGATGGACATAGCGGTCGTTCCGGCAATGTCGTATTTGCGGCCTTGAGTATTATAAAAAGCACTGCTGTATGATGGCGGCCTGCAGCTTTGGCAATCAGCTGCGCTGATCGAGTGCTTCAAGCGGTCGTTGCCGCCGAAGTTCTCCCGTACAAAACCTGCCGGCGCATAGCGGTCGGTATACCAGACACCGGGCGCCTGTGCTCCCACAACAGGATCGGTCGAGAACGGGAATGCCTCATAGGCCTGTACCAACATGTCGATACAGTTACCCTGGATGGTAAAGAGGTCGGTGGCAGAGGTAGAGAACGCCTGTCCGCCGATACCCAACACCTGGGCATTCACCTTGTTGTTTTGGATGATCACATCGGTGAAGCCGGTAGAGGAAGCGCCGGTATGCCCGTCGAGCTGGAAGCCATCGATGGTCACGCCGTTGGCGCTGATGGTCACTGCCGTGCCGGCGCCGCCAGAGATGATACTTTCCGCGCCGCGGCCGCTGCAGCCTGCCACGCCGAAGTTGGCGCCGCGAAGCACGACCGACTGCGTCACGTTGACGTTTTCCGGATAGGTACCTGCCGGTGCGAAGATGATATCATTCGGATCAGCATCGTTGACGGCGAGCTGGATAGTCGGGTAGGTCAGGTTCTGGGTCTGGTTGACCACGATACCCAAGCCGTTGCAAGCGCCCGCTACCGGTTGGAAGCCGGCAGTCAACGGAGCGTTGTCCGTTCCGTTGGTCAGGAAGGGGATGTAGGTGATCAGGTGGGCCAGGGTGCCGCGGATATCCTGGTTCAAACCCGGATCCGTTCCGCCGAACTGTGACGGCACCTGAGCGCCATAGCCTGGTTCGCCTGCCGGAATGGCTGCGTATGCAGGATAGGTCACACCATACCAGTTACAGTTGTTGTTAAACCCTGTCAGGTTGCCAACCGTGCCGCCGGTACCATTGTCGTGGAATACCACCTGGCCGTACCAGTTGCCGGAGATGTCGTTGTCGTTCAGCTGGAAGTTGGTACCGATGAAGTTGGTGCCGCTGAACACGTTGTACAAGACCCCGAGGGTGAAGTTATCGCGGATGAAGTTATTTTTGATCTGTCCGTTGCTAACGTTGTTCACCAACTGAATACCCGTGCGGTTGTCCTCAATGGTGCAATTGGTCACCGTAAAGCTCTGGGCATTGTTGATGTACAAGCCGTTGCGGTTGCCGGTGATCACGACGTTGTCGATTTGCACGCCCGTGGTGCCGTTGCCAATGGTCACGCCCTGGTTTTTGGAACAGTTGTACCAATCGGTGACTGTGAGCCCGTAGTCGCGAGTAACGGTAACATCCTTGAGGATGGAGTTGCTGGCCGACATCCAGACCGAATGGCCGAGGCCGGCGGCATAGAGACCGCGAATGATGGCGGCGGTCGATTCGCCGTCTACGGTAACAGCCTTGTTGACGTTGACGTCTTCGTTGTAGGTACCGTTAGCCACGTTGACGATGTCGCCTGCTGTGGCTTCATCTACCCCGCGCTGTACGGAGCCGCTGAGCGGCGTAACGAACACTTCGCCTGCCTTGACGCGCACGAAGCCCAGGGGCAGGTCGTCGACGCCATGCACGATCTTGTCTTCCGTAGCGAAGTTCTGGGTCAGCGTCTTGGCGGCGCCGGTCGTGCCGTCGAATACCACTGCAGTACCGTTGAGGTTGCCGCTGTTGGAGATCAGCTCGATATAGTTGCCTGTAGTACCGGTGAAGCTCAGGTCGTTGAGCGTACCGCCCACAATAGAGGCCGAAGGCCTTTCAATCACGAGACCTTTTGTACCGCCGGTCACCGTGACGCCAGACCCGATGGTCAGCTGCACGTTGGCGCCGGTGCTGAGCGGGTTGTCATGCAGGCGGATACCGGTACCCGCCACGTTGGGGCTGATGCTCAGTCCGGAAACGGTGGCGTGTGCGCCGTCGCCTGCGTTACTGTTGTAGCCTTCGTAGTTATTGAGGAAGAGACCCGTATTCACATTGCTCACCGAGCCGCCGCTGATGACGGCCGGGAAGGTGTTTTTCACGTTCCATACCTCATAGCCTTCGGAGGGGTTGGTGATGCCTGCGCCGTTGATCGTGTTGCCAGTCGAAGTTGAAGGCACGGAGAGCGACGACAGCAGGATGCCATCCCATACCGTTTCATTTGCGTTCATGAGACCGGTGATGGTGTTGTTCGATAGCGTATATGCCGAGGCGCTGCTGTATGCGAGGTTGTGGAAAATACCGCGGCGGCGCACCTGCATTGTATTGTTGTCGATTACCTGGAAGGAAGCTGCGCCCGGGTTGGCCTGGTAGAAATTGCCGGTTTGTACGCCGGCACGCACGTTGGTCATACAGTTATTGACCACCCTGGCGTATTGGTTGTTGTACAGGAGCACCCCGCCTCCCCAGAAAGCGACGCCAGAACCGGCATCATAGGTGCCGAAATCCTGGAATTTATTGTTGGAGATGAGGTGGCCACTGGAGGCCACACCTGCGGGATAATCGTACAGGGTAACGCCGAAGTAGGACAGGTTTTGGAGGATGTTATTGGTCACGGTCAGGTTGTTGATACCTGTTTCGTAGACCGTTATCCCCTCGGCAGCGTCGATGTCGGCGCCGTTGGTGCTGGAGAAGCCGCTGTTGAGCAGCGGGTTGTCGCCATCGATGGTGAAACCGGAGATGGTCACGTTATCAGCGGCCACGTGGAAAATCTCTCCCGTGCTGATAGCGGCGGTTGCTGGAACGACGATAGCCTCTGCAACCCGTACTCCAGAGCAGGGGTCAATCGCAGCGTTGGGGCCCAGGATCGTGAGTTCCTTATCCACAATCGCGTTTTCAACCCAGGTACCGGCAGGCACCTGAAGAGTGTGGCCGTTGAGCGTTGGCGTGGCGTCGATGGCCTGGGTGATGGTGGGATAGAGCAGGGTGGTATTCACGTTGAGCACGCAAGCGCCGGAAGCGGGTACGGTCACTGTCGTGCTGGCGGTTTCGGTGCAGCCGTTGGCGTCGGTCACGGTGACGTAATAAGTACCCGCAGAAGCGAGGGCTGCCGCGAAGGGCGCCGGATCGGCATCGGTGCTGGCATAGCCGTTGGGGCCGGACCAGGCGTAGGTGTAGGGTGGAGTGCCGTCCGAAGTAGCCGAATTAAGGTCGATCGGCATGGTTTCGCAGATCACCGGGCCGTTGTTGGAGGCGGTGATGGCGAGGGCTGCGGGCGAAGTGGCGGTAGCTTGATAGAACAAGCCGGTAGCATCTGCGGCGCCGAGTTCCTGATAGAAATCACCGTTATTGGCCAATGTGAAGGCGTTGTTAATCAGCTCAAAAGTCGCATTGGCCACGCAGTCATACCGCAGGGTGAGAAGCAGGTATTCCTGGTTCTCCATCCAGTTGACGGTAAAGATGTTATCGAAATTGAAGAAGAAATAGTCGTACCCTCCATCGGTCAGTTTGGTACCGACCTGGGCGTAGCCATAGGGAGAGCCCAGGTTGGTGAAAGTGACGTTATTGGTAGAAAGGGTCCGGATGGTAAAGGTCCCGGAGGAATAGGTACCATTGATAACATCCATATTCGGGCGGACTTTCACCTGAAGTTTGTTACCTGCCGGCGTCAGGGCCGCATGGTTGAAGATGCCGATATCGAGCAGGCCGGAGCAGCACTTGGTGAGCACCACGTCGTTTCCGGTTCCCCCATCGTAAGTGATGTAATAGATATTATTGCCATCTGTGGCGAAGTTGCCCTGGGCGAAGGCGCCCACGACGGCGTCAGTGCCGTCGTTGTCGATGATGACGATCTGGTCGCCGGTTTGGGCGAGGAATGCGCTGGGAGGTAGCACCAGGTCGGCATTGTTCAGGGTCACTACCCCATTGACGATGATTTGGTCGTGCTGGGTACAGGGCGTAGTGCCTTCGATTTCCATTTCCAGGTCGTCGCCGGTATTGAGTGTAAAGTCGCCGTTGATGGTCACGCAGCCGGGGCTGGCGCCGGGGGCAAAGATGAGGCTTTTGCCGCCGGTGGCGGCGTCGACGTTTTCGGGGTAGGTGCCAGTGGAAATGCGCACCGTGTAGCCGTTGATAGTTGTTGCTGCATCGATGGCTTCCTGGATGGATGCATGTACGGAGACAAATGTGGGTCCGTTGTAGACCTGGACAGGGCCACCATTGCAGGCGGTGGGCTGCGGTTGGAATCCAATGGCGCCGCTATTGTCAGTGCCATTCACCAGGTAGGGCACGAAGTTGGTGACACAGTTGTCTTTGTTGAAAATTTTACCAGTGAGCGAAGGATTGTCCTGAATCTGGCTGTACGTTGCGGTGCCGAGCCAGTTGCAGCTGATGGTGGCTTCGCCGGTGGTACCGCCGCCGCCGCCTGTGAAGGCCACGCCGGCAGGAACGTAGTTGGAGACGGCGTATCCCAACCCTGCGGTCACGTCGTGCGTGAAGGTATTGGTTTGGAAGCTGTTGTCTTCCACGGTGATGGTGCCCACCCAGCGGTTATTCTCAATCTTGAGAGCGCTGAGATCGTAACCTCCTGCGGCGCGGGTACCGCCTACTTTCCGGCCGTAGAGGCCTGCCACGGAGTTGTTTTCTACGACAGCATTTTTGGTATTACCTTCCATCCCGATACCGGTAGAAATAAAGCCGGACAGGTTGGAGATTTCATTGTCGCGGACGATGGCATTTACTACTTCACCACTTGTGGTCAGATAGCTGCCGCCGCCGCCCACATTGATAGTGATACCGTAAGCAATCTTACCCGTTGGCCAGTTGCCGGTATTGACCTGTACGTCATTAATCGTATTGCGCTCAATATTCAGGCCTGTGAGCACACCGGTGGAGGTAGACTGCAGGACGCCGATGGCGGCAGCGCTCCATCCAGAGAGGGCGGTGCTGCTGATGTTGTCGAGGCAGTTGTCTGTGATGGAGGCATTGGAAGTCGACGCGCTGCCAACCGTATAAATAATGGCATGCACATTGGAATTGGTCACCGACGTACCAATGTCGTGGATATTGTTAAACTTGATACTTACGTTGCTTGTATTGCCGAAATTAATGCCATAGGTGCTTGAGGGCGCTGTGACCTCAAAACCGTTGATGGTCACGTTGTCGGCAGACACCGTGAACGGCACGCCGCTGGCAGGGGCCACTATCGCTTCAGCAACGCGGCTTCCGCAGGCGATATTGGCGTTGGGTCCGTTGATGGTGAGTTGTTTGTTCACCACGACGTTTTCGGCATAGGCGCCGGGGCCGACGGTGAGGGTATGGCCATTAAGGGTAAGAGGATCGTTAATAGCCGCTTGGATGGAGCAGTATATTTCCCCGGTATTCACATTAGTGACCTGGGGGAAAGCTGCTGAATTGGCTGCAATCGGAGTTTGCGGAATCGCCGCCACTTGAGCGCTGCTGCGGTAGATCTGCTCGGCGCCCGTAAAATAAGCACCTTCGGTTGTGAAGGTGTTTGCGCTGGCAACTCCCGCTAAGGAATTGGGACTTCCAAGGTTACTGACAGCATTTGTGTTAAAGAAAATATGCACACATGCCAGTCCTAGCCCAACATTACTAAAGGTATTGCAGGAAATGTTTGCGCCAGTGCCCCTGACCCTGAGCGAGTGTCCGAAACGCGCGGTTGTGCCTGCAAAGGTGTTTCCCCGAATGGTAGCGTTATTGGCGTCTATAGTGACGAGGGTATTGCCCTGTCCATAAGTAGTGCAGCCGCTAACACTGCTTGTGCTTCCCGCAGTTCCCGTGATTTGGTTGCTGGTAAAAGTGATGCCGGAACCGGTCTGGATCACGGCTATTTGCCTGGGAACGTTGGGTGCGGTAAATTGGTTGGCAAAACCGCAATCACCCGCCTCAGCCCCTACAAATGTTTTTCCGGAAAATACGTTGCCACTCACTACAAGATTATTCACTGCCTGGCCTGCTTCCGTAAGCAAGCCGGCTTCCCCATCAGCCACAATTTCATTTCCACGCAAAGTGACATTGCTACGCGCGCCTTGAATGTATACCGCCGCATATTCTAATCCGGGACTCGGACTATCATAGCCCTCGATAGTGAACCCCTGACCAATATCCCCAACAGTTACATTACTTGCCTGAATAATTACTGAACCCAATCCAGTTGTTCCCTCAATTGTCGTAACCCCTTTGCCTCCAGATGAACGCAAGGTCAGGCTTTTATTAATGGTCACGTTTTCATTGTACGTTCCCGGGTCCACGCGCACGTAGTACCCATTGAGCGTAGTAGCATCATCAATAGCGGCCTGGATGCTGGCGTAACCACCAACTAAGGTAGTCTCAGCCAAATCGGAATACACCCGCACCGGAGC
>JBAQQB010000071.1:0-6673 GCA_049306275.1 Saprospiraceae bacterium
AGAAACGCAGCAATCGCGGGCAATAGTTTGTTCACCGGTCGAAAATAGGGGAAGTTGTTCATAAGAAAAATATTGCTTAATCGGTTATGCCCACCTTTTTTTACGGTGGTTGTAGGCAATAATTCCATCGCTCCATCCGAACGCCGGCGGCCCGGTGGAGAATCTAATGCATGAAAGCATGTTCAGCTCTTTTCCTGTAAAGGAAAAAGAGAAGCCTTTTTGCTGCAGCTAAATCGAACGCACTGACTTTGACAACCCAGGGGGAGAATTATCGAAGCATTTCCCCAAATTTACCCCCCCCATTGAGAATGGCAATGACTTTTGTCAACGGGGGCGTTTTTTACGCTTTTCAAAATGCTGCCTTTTTTGAAAATACCGGCACATAGGATCGTTTTGGGAATAACTTCCCGATTTCAAAAGTCCAGGATACCCTTCATCCGGCCTTCGCTGGTTTGCCGTCAAGAAACCGGCTGGAATGAAGCCCCCTCCGATGAGCAATCTGCTGAAGACCTAATGCAGGCTGGCTATTGTTTGAGCAAAACGGATGCAGGACCTCCCCTCAAAAGTCCGTGCGAGTTTAGCCAGCCCGGCGAAATGGAAGCCGGTTTTAGGCAAAGCGGCGAAAGCCTTGTTTTTTTGGTACTTTTTCAACAAGGAAAAAGTACATTTCAAGCAAACCAAAACAATGTGCTCTTTACCCCTGGCATGTGTCGAAGAGGACTTCGACACTACAACAGGGCCGCTTCAAATCCGGAATTTATTTCCGGAACAATCCTTAACGTCTTTGCGGTGAAAAATTTTGAACCGCTAAGGCGCAAAGGCGCTAAGGGAATCGCAAAGAAGTCCTTGCGTTAATATACTACCCCACATAAACAGTTTTAACATTCACAAACTCCAGGATGCCATACCTGGAGAGCTCCCTTCCATAGCCGCTGGTCTTGATCCCGCCGAAGGGGAGGCGGGGGTCGGAGCGCACGAAGGCGTTGACGAAGCAACTCCCCGCTTCGAGCTCGTCGGCGGCGATGCGCTCACCGCGGGCGTGATCTTTCGTGAAAACGGCGGCGCCCAAACCGAAAACGCTGTCGTTGGCGATCTCGATGGCGTGCCGCTCGTCGCGCGCGCGGATCACGGCCGCTACGGGACCAAACAACTCCTCCTCATAGGCGGGCATGCCCTTTTCAACGTTGGTCAGGATAGTCGGCGGGTAGAAAGAGCCGGGGGGAGGCGGTATCTCGCCGCCGAGGATACAGCTGGCGCCCATCTCCACGCTCTTTTGCACCTGCCGGTGCAGCTCATCCCTGAGGCCGGGTCTGGCCAGCGGACCGATATCGGCCGTGCGGTCGAAGGGGTCGCCCATCACCGCCTCGGCCATGCGGGCGCGGAATTTTTCCAGAAAAGCATCGTAGATGGCATCCACCGGGATGAAGCGCTTGGCGCCGATGCAGCTCTGTCCGGCGTTGAGCAGGCGGCTGTAAGCGCAAACCTCGGCGGCCATGTCCAGATCGGCGTCTTCCAGGATGATGTAGGCGTCGCTGCCGCCCAGTTCCAGTACCGACTTTTTGATCTCTCTCCCCGCGTGCATGCCAACCGACCGGCCCGCGGCATCGCTGCCCGTGAGCGTGACGGCCTTGACCAGCGGATTGGCCAACACCTCCTGCACCTGTGCACCCGGGATGGCCAGGTGGGCGAACAAGCCCTCCGGTAGTCCGGCCTCCGTGCAGATATCCTCGATGGCCCGGGCGCAGCCCGTGACGTTGGAAGCGTGTTTCAGCAAGGCGGCGTTGCCCGCCATCAGCGCGGGGGCCAGAAAGCGGATGACCTGCCAGAAGGGGAAGTTCCAGGGCATAACGGCCAGCAACACGCCCATGGGCTGAAAGGTCACATAGCTCAGCACCGCATCGGTCTGCACGCGCTCGGGCGCGAGGAAGGTTCCGGCGTTTTCGGCGTAATGCCTGCAAACCCAGGCGCATTTGGCCACCTCGGCCTCCGATTCGGAAAGCGGCTTGCCCATTTCCAGACTGATCAGCCGGGAAAATTCGTTCCTTTTGTGATCCAGTATATCGGCCATGCGAAGCAGATAGGGCGCACGGGCCGGGATGCCCAGCTTGCGCCACTCGCCAAAGGCCTGTTGCGCCTGCCGGATGCGGTGCTCTACCTCCACCCGCGGCATGATGTGATATTTGGCTATCGGGGAATTGGTCGCGGGATTGATCGATTGGAAGAATTCCATGTCTTCGATTATTGGATGTCAGAAAATTACTAAAATTGTCTCAAATACCACCTTTTCTATGCGCACCCTTTTCCTCCTCCTCCTCCTCCTGCCCTTGTTTTCCTGCGATTCACAAGCCCAGAGCCCGCCCTGGGCCGATGATCTGCTCAATCGCTACGACAGGTACAAGGAGAACGCTATTGCCGACCGCAGGTTCAAGCACGCCGAGGTAGCGCCGCTTATTTTGAAATTTTCCGGGAAAAAAGGTTTCGAAGTGCGCGAAAAAGGCCGCTCGGTAGAGGGAAGGCCGGTCTACCTCGTCAAATACGGCAGCGGTCCGGTAAAGGTGCTGCTTTGGTCGCAGATGCACGGCGACGAGCCTACGGCTACCATGGCCCTGCTCGACCTGTTCAATTTCCTGAGCGCCAGCGATGAGTTTGACTCCGTCCGCAGCCTGCTGCGGGAGGAGCTGACCCTCTATTTCCTCCCCATGCTCAACCCCGATGGGGCCGAGGAATACCAGCGCAGGAACGCCATTGACATCGATATCAACCGCGATGCCCTGCGGCTCCAGACGCCCGAGGGGCGGCTGCTGAAAGCGGTGCGCGACGAGGTGGACGCCGACTGGGGCTTCAACCTGCACGACCAGTCGCGCTACAACTCCGTCGGCCTCTCGCCCGGCGAGGCCACCTTCGCCTTCCTGGCTCCGGCATTCGATTCGGCCAAGAGCGTCAACGAGACCCGCAAGAACGCCATGCAGCTCATCGTGACCATGAACCGTTGGCTTCAGCAATACATTCCCGGCCAGGTGGCCCGTTTCGACGATACCTTCGAGCCCAGGGCTTTCGGCGACAACATGCAGCGCTGGGGCACCCGCACCATCCTGGTCGAATGCGGCGGCCTGGACGGCGACCCGGAGAAGCAAAAGATCCGCAAGCTCCACTTCGGCATGCTGGTGCTGGCACTGGAAGCCATCGCCAGCAAATCGTATGAAGCCCATTCCATTCAATCCTACAACGACATCGCCTACAACAACCGCCGCCTGTTCGACCTGATCATCCGGGAGGTACGCGTGGAGAAAGGGGGGAAGAGCTTTATCGCCGACCTGGGCTTCCAGCGCAACGAGCACTCTTTTGACTCCCACCGGCGCTTCTACTACAGCGGCACGATTTCCGACTTCGGCGACCTGTCCACGCACAACGGCTATGATGAATTCCACGCCGGGGGCTACAGCGCCCTGCCCGGCAAGACCTATCCGCAGACGCTTTCTTCCCTCTCAGCCGTGCAGCAGCTCGACGCGGCGAGCCTCCACCGGCAAGGGTATACCGATATCAAGGTTTCCAACCTTCCCAAAAAGGCCGATTATGACGACCTGCCCTTCCGCCTCCACGCCGCCGGCGCCCGCATCCCCTCCAACGAGATAGGCCTGGAGCGCAACCCCTCTTTTTTCCTGGTGAGAAACGGCGTGAAGGAATACGTGGTAGTCAATGGTTTTTTGCACAGGATTGAATAACTGATTATTAGTTTAACGTGAGGTTCGGGTAGGCATAATTGATTCCACCCCCCAACCCCCGCTGGCGCTAATCTTGTAGGGGGTGATTGAACCGAGCCCCATTAGGGGCGAAATCTTTGTAGCCCGGGGTGCTAACCCCGGGATAGGAATCAACACTTCCCCGAGCCCCGGAGGGGCGGCACAAAAACAGGCCGCCCCTCCGGGGCTCGGTTGTTTTTTCTTTCCTCAACCCGGGGCTCACGCCCCGGGCTACAAAGATTTCGCCCCTAACGGGGCTCCTTTTATTACCCCCTACAAGATTAGCGCTGGCGGGGGAGATTTTTTTCTCCCCCGCTGGCGGGGGAGATTTTTTTTCTCCCCCGCTGGCGGGGGTTGGGGGGTGGAATAATCTATAGACTCTTCCTAAAAGTATCCACCACCGCCAGCACCCCAAAATACCCCAGCAGCAGCAGCGCCGCGGCGTTGAGCAAGGGATTGGAAACGGGATGGATCCACACGATCCAGAGCCCAATGGCAATGAGGGCCGTGCCGAGAGGCAGGCTGAGCCAGCGCAGGCGCGTGGCGCGGCTGGGATAGGCGAATTTGATGGGCACGAAGTGCAGGATGCCCAGGACGACGATGGCGATGAAATTGGCGATGGGGGAGAGGCTGAGGACGAAATAGAGGTAGAAAGCCACCAAATTCCACATGACCGGGAAGCCTACGAAGTGGAAATCGTCGGAGACCATGCCGTCTTTGCCGTAGTACATGGCCGAGATCATGAGGATGACCGCGGTGGCGATGCCGTTGAGCGGGGCGGACATGATGCCCGATTCGTAAATAAAATAAGCGGGGATGATGGCGTAGGTAGCGAAATCCACCACCATGTCGATGGTCTTGCCGCTCATATAGGGCAGCACCGACTCCACTTTCACCCAGCGCGCCAGGATGCCGTCGAAGCCGTCGATGAACTGGCTGACAACCAGCCAGAGGGCCGCTTCGCGAAACTGGCCGTCGGAGATGGCCAAAATAGCCATAAACCCGGCCAGGATGCCGCTGGAAGTGAACAGATGCACTCCCCATGCGGCTATTTTTCTGGAAAGGGAGTAAGAGTTTTTTTGCATGGGGGTAAAAATAATTAGATTTGGCAAGCATTTTCACCCATACCATCCATCATGCTGAAAAACCTCTACTCCTGGCTCGACCGCAACCACTTGCTGCCCACCCTGATCCTGTTCGCCCTGTTGTCTGCCCTCGGGCTTTACCTGCACTTTTATACATCCTATTCCGTCAGCTGGCCGGGTTTCTGGTCCATGATGTTTTTCTACGGGGTCATTTTTTTCCTGGGAACCTACGCGGGAAAGAAGCGTGGCGAAGGAACAATCACCAGCATGATGCTGGCCGGGCGAACACTGCCTTTGGGCGTAGCGGTATTCACCATGACAGCCACCTGGGTTGGCGGCGGCTACATCAACGGCACCGCGGAGTTTGTAGCTTCAGAAGAGTATGGCCTGGTATGGGTGCAGGCGCCCTGGGGTTATGCGCTTAGCCTGGTGGTGGGAGGGTTGTTCTTTGCGGCGAAAATGAGGCGTTATCAGTTCCGCACCATGCTCGATCCTTTGGCGCAGCGTTTCGGCAAGCGCATCGCGGCGGTTCAATTCCTGCCGGCGCTCACCGGCGAATTGTTTTGGTCGGGCGCCATTCTGACGGCCTTGGGAACAACCTTCGGCACCGTGCTGGGACTCGATACCCAGACGGCCATCCTGGCATCTGCGGGTGTAGCCGTAGCCTATACTGCCCTGGGAGGATTGTGGTCGGTTGCGGTGACCGACGTGGCGCAGCTGCTGATCCTGATTGTCGGCCTGATCATCGTCGTGCCCGACGCGCTGTCGGGACTGGGCGGTGTTTCGTCGGTATGGTCGGAATACAAAGCCCAGCGCGGGGCAACTGCAACCTTGCTGCCTTCCCGGGAAGCGCTGGGATCGTACTATTGGTATTGGTGGGATTATGCGC
This sequence comes from Saprospiraceae bacterium, assembly GCA_049306275.1. Lineage (GTDB taxonomy): Bacteria > Bacteroidota > Bacteroidia > Chitinophagales > Saprospiraceae > JADJTT01. The sequence goes on from JBAQQB010000071.1 coordinate 5,715, forward strand.
TGCTGCTCATATTTGGCGGCATTCCCTGGCAAGTCTACTTCCAGCGCGTGTTGGCGGCCAAAGACGAGCGAACCGCCGTGCGTTTGTCGCTGTTCGCCGGAGTGGTCTGCCTGTTTGCCTTTATCCCCTCTGCCCTGATCGGCATGGGAGGGGCGCTTACGGATTGGGAGGCCATGAGATTACCGGCGCCGCCCAACGATGCCAGCATACTTCCGCACGTGGTGCGCTACCTTTGCAATCCATGGGTAGCGACGATCGGTTTGGGCGCAGTGGCTGCGGCGGTGATGTCGTCGGTAGATTCGTCTATCCTGTCGGCTTCTTCACTGGCCACCTGGAATGTGTACCGGCCCTTGTTCAAGCCCGAGGCTACGAGCGAGAAGCTGGCCAGGGTGATCAAGCGAAGCGTCTGGATCATCGGCGTAGCCGCCACCCTGCTCGCCCTGAAAGTGGAAAGCGTCTACGTCCTCTGGGCACTGTGCAGCGACTTTGTCTACTGCCTGTTGTTTCCGGCGCTGGTGACTGCATTGTTCGATAAAAGAGCCAATGCCTGGGGGGCGGCGGCCGGCTTTGCCGTGGCGTTGATCCTGCGCTTCGGCGGCGGCGAACCGGCGCTGGGCCTGCCACCGGTATTGCCTTATCCGATGATCGAAGACGGGGTGGTGCTTTTTCCCTTCCGCACCTTTGCCATGGGTTGCGGGCTTATCACCATTTTGGTGGTTTCGAGGCTCACGGCCCGTTGGTCAGTGGCGGTTCCGTTGCAAAAGATTGAAGAAGATTGATTTTGCCTTTGCATTCTCGGCAATAGTATCTTATATTTGTTACTGCTAGCAATGCTTTCTTCTTTTCGCCGGTCAATTCCTATCTTCCGGCGACATTGTTAGCGCCTTCTCGGAGCGTTTTTTAAGTTGTAGTTCCCGATTCATTCGGGAACTTTTTTTTTAAAGGAGAGGGGGTGAAGG
>JBAQQB010000072.1:0-9141 GCA_049306275.1 Saprospiraceae bacterium
CCGGGGGGGTGAGTCGAAAACACAACACATATGTCCTACGAAAAAATACTAGCTCTTGCCCGACTGAATCGGAAAAATCAAACACCGGCAGAGGCATACTTTTGGGAAAAAGTGAGAAACAGAAAAATTAAAGGGAAAAAGTTTTTGAGGCAATTTATGATTCAACATTCCCGACCAAATGGGAAGAAGCGTTTTTTCATTGCCGACTTCTATTGCCATGAAAAAAAACTCATTGTTGAGATCGATGGTGGAATCCATGATCAACAAGTAGAGGAGGACAAACAAAGGGAAGAAATTTTGAAAAAGATGGGATACTCCATCTTGCGGTTTAAAAACCAGGAAGTTATGGAGCGATGGGAAGTAGTTGAGCAGCAGTTGCTGGAGGTACTTTTTGACTCACCCCCCGGCCCCCTCTCTCTTCAAGAGAGGGGGAGCTCTTTGGGCTTAGAGCCCATTCAATGAGTGCCAAGAGTTCCCCCTCTCTGAATGAGAGAGGGGGCCAGGGGGTGAGTCGAAACATTACTCCACCCTCACTCCATCCTGATACTTCACAACCCAGGCGTCTTTGACGCCGATTTTGCGGAGGTGGTTCTTCAGCTTGTCGGCTTCTTCCTTGCTGGTGAACTGGCCGAGGACGATCTTCTGGAGGCCGCCCTTGTCTTCGAGGGCCAGGTCCTTACCAGTGTCGAGGCCGCCGGGGATTTTGTTTTTGTCTTTTTCGAAAGCGCCGATCTGCACGCGGTAGATGGTACCCATGGGGATGACTTCACCCGGCATGTCGGAGGGGGTGAAAGCGGGCGGCATGGGTTCGGCGTTGGCGGCGGCTTCGAGCTGGAGGTTGAGGTCGTCGATCTGGCGCTCGAGGGCGGCGATGCGGTTGTCTTTGGCATTGACCTGCGTCTTGAGCAGGTTCATGTCGCTCTCCAGGCTGTTGTTGATGCGTTGCAGCTCCTGCTTGTCTTTGGTGAGCTGGGCCAGCGCGTCGGGATTTTTGGCGTATTCCTTGGCGGTTTTCTTCCATTCTTTCTTCTCCTGCTTCGACAGCTCACGCTGGGCGTTGAGGGTGGTGACGGATAAAACCAGGGCAAGGGTAACCAATGTGAACAGAATCTTTCTCATGTCTGCTAAGTTTAAGTATGGTTGGTTAATTCGGGTCGCTAGACCTTGTGAACACTAACGTTTATAGGTAAAACAAAATTTTGCACCCGTAAAGGTAAACAATTAACAAAAAATTTTCGAGCCGGCAAAAAGCCGTTTTCTGCCAAAACACCACCGTTTATTGCAAATTTATTGCCTTTCTCCGGACAAGCTCCTATCTTTGCATGACTAAAATACCGATAGGTGTTTTTTCTATGAGAAAACAAGTACCGATTTTTCATAATTCTCCATCCCGAAAACCGGTTTCCCGTTGTACCGGAAACTTACTACCGGCCATCCCCCCGTGTTTCCCCCCGCCGGAAGTAAGCCTATGCCTTTTCCCGGAAGCTGCCGGCGTCCCCCTGCGCCGGTAGCGGCCGGAAAAGGATGTGACCCAAAGGTCCCTTTCCTGTCATAAAAAAGATCTGCCCCCTGCTACAAAAACCATTACTTCATCACTTAATTCCATTAACATGTTCTCTAAAAGACTCTTTATCCCAAGTACCGTATTGCTGGCCGCAGCCCTCTTCACCCTCACCCTGCCCGGCTGCCAGAAAGACCAACTCACTACACAAGAAACCACCGACGACCTCTCCCTCACCTTCCGCGGCGGAAGCGCCTGCGAGAATGGGGTGAAGTTGCTGCAGATGGGGTACCAGGCTCAGGAAATCAATCAGGGAGAAGACAAATTCGTTGAATTACTGAACAACGGTAACCGCGAGGATTTCCAGGATTTGAACAATACTTCCTCCAGCAACCTCCTGGAATTCACCCCAATCAATGGCACGATCAACTGGGGTAGCAATTTCATCGGGATTACCAACCCTGGCCCTTCTGCCCCCAACTGGATCAACGGAACGGAAGCGCTCAGCATCAAGCTGGGTACCTCCGCCAGCCTGGCAGGCTGGAAAATGATGGCCGCCGGTATTTGGGTGACATTGGCGCCCGGCGCTACCGTCAGCGTGCAAATGCGCAATAATGGCGCCGACGTGCAGCCCGCCGTCACCCGTAGCAACACAGGAACCGTCAACAAGCGCGAACACATTACGCTATCCTTGTTCTATCTCTTCGACGAAATTGTGATTTCCGCCCCATCCGGCAACGTGCAATTACAAAACAGCGCCCTGAACGGCACCACCTGGAACCGCTTCGTCATCACCGACAACTCCAACGACTTTGTCGCGGTGCGGCAGCGCGCGGGGCTGTATTTCTGGAATTCGATCATCGACAACGACCACGCGGGCCTGTACAAGCCCAACCACCAATACCTCGACGTCGCTACCGGCAACTTCGTGCCCACGCCGATGAATCCCTTCCCCAACGAATGGATGATCGATGGCGCAAGCCCGAACTTTATTCAACGTCCCAAGGCAGGCGGCTCTTTCGGCCCGGCTATTGCTCCCAACGACTTCGGCGTCAACAACGGCGAGAGCATGACCTTCAAAATCGGCGCAGATGTGGGGGCGGGCGCCTCCTTCACCAACGTGGTCGTGCCGATCTACCGGCCCGCTACCATGGCAGCCGTTCCCAGGGTAATTCTCAGAAAGGGAGGAATGGACATCGCTACCCTAACCCTCGCCCAGCAAACCGGCACCCTGCAATACCACCTCGTAGGCATTGGCAGCGACTTTGACGAGATCACCTTCACCACCACTACTCCCGGCGGCGCTGCCGCCAGCTACTACGAAGTGCGCACCGACTACTGGAGCGTAATGCGCTTCTCCCTCTGCCAAAGCAGCGGAGGAGGTGGCGCCTTGCTGAAAGACATGCCGCCGGCTGAAACCCTCAAGCAGTTGCCGGCCGACTTCGAATAAGCTTTTCCCATAAAATACCATAAAGGGGCCCGGCCGGCAGGCAGGGTCCCTTTCCTTTTTTGTGCATTTGTCGGATAGATTCCCTAATTTTGCCTGTCAGTATCCAGAAACCGTGAACATAATAGAGAGCGCACACTATCGTAACCACTCGCAGGCCAGCCCTATCGGCGGCGCCTGCATTCCCCATCGCCCATTCTCCATTCCATCCGGCTGCCCTAATGGGTTTGTCCCTGTGGAGATTTGACCCCACGATAAGTCGCACGCTCTTTTCAAGGTTTCTTTTCTTTTTCTGGTAGCCGCAAGGTGCGGCATATCAGGGGCGAAGCCGTTTTTTATAGTTGAGAGTTTAAAGTTTATAGTGATAGGGAGGCCGTGGTCGCATAGCGACCGCGCCGCAACATCACCTTAAACTTTAAACTTTTAACTTCAACAAACCCAATGTTCTTCCGCAAAAAAACTACCCCCCCAACCTCCTTCTCCTCCCTCGCCGTCGACTTCCATTCCCACCTCATACCGGGGATCGACGACGGGGCACAGAGTATGGAGGAATCGCTGGACCTCATCAGGAGGATGGCGGCGATGGGGTATCGGAAGATCATCACGACGCCGCATGTGAGTGCGGATCATTACCCGAATACCCGGGAGCGTATACTGGAGGGGAGAGATGCAGTCAGGGAGAAGTGGAGTGTGGAGTGTGGAGAGTGGAGGGGGGTGGAGTTTGATGTGGCGGCGGAGTATTTTCTGGACGAAAATTTTGAGGAACTGTTGAATGCGCAACAGCTGCTGACCTTGCCGGGCAGGCGGGTGCTGATCGAGATGGCGGGGGTGGCGCCGGCGCACAATCTGCACGATACCATATTCAGGATCAAAACGAAAGGATACCAGCCTGTGATGGCCCATCCCGAAAGATACCCCTACTACATGCGTGACTTCAGCGGGGTGCAACGTCTAAAGGAGTACGGCTGCGAGCTGCAGATCAACCTGCTGTCGCTGGCGGGGCAGTACGGCAGCGCCATCCGCGAGCAGGGCTTCAAAATCATCAAAAAAGGACTGGCCGACTTCCTGTGCACCGACCTCCACCGAGCCCAGCACGCCGATATGCTGGAAGAAGCGCTGAAGGATAAACAGATGAAAAAGGTGCTGGAGAGGGGTGGGTTTAAAAATTTTGAATTGTAAATGTTAAATTGTATTTTTGAGAATATGTCTGAACTGTGATTCGTCTGATTCTTTTGATTTTTATGATTGTCTTATAATCATGGGCATCAACAAAATCAGACGAATCACAGTTCAGACCAACAACCTATGAGCAAAACACACCGCTGGGCCATATTATCCCTCCTCCTTCTCCTCACAGCGCCTTCCTGCGTATATCACCGGCAATTGGTCAACTTCCGCGACAACGGAGAGCGCACCGTGCCGTCGGCCCCGGTGGAGATCCTCAACCAGATCGAGCCGAAGATACAGGCCAGCGACGTGCTGCACATACAGGTCAACAGCTTCGACGACGAGGCGGCGCAGCCTTTCAACCGCATGCGCACGGGGCCCAACAACCAACTATTCTTCGGCAACCAGCAGGGCATGAACGCCCAGAACCTCTTCGGCTACATGGTGAGCTACGACGGCTTCATCGACTTCCCCGTGCTGGGGCAGGTGGCGGTGGGCGGGCTCAGCCTCTCCGAAACGCGCAACCTGCTCGTCACCCTCATCCGGCCCTATGTGTCGGATGCGGTGGTCAACGTGCAGTTCCTCAATTTCAAGTTCACGGTGCTGGGCGAAGTCAACCGGCCCATGACCTACAACGCCCCCAACCCGCGCATCACCATCCTCGAGGCCGTCGGCATGGCGGGCGATATGACGCTCTACGCCGACCGCACCACGGTGCTGGTCATCCGGGAAGCCAACGGCATACGCGAATACGGCACGGTCGACCTGCAGAGCCCCGAGCTCTTCGCTTCGCCCTACTTCTACCTCCGGCAAAACGACGTCATCTATATAGAACCCTTACGGCAGCGCATCGCCACGGTAGCCGACCCCGCCCAGCGGATCATCGGGTACATCACGGCGGGGTTGTCGATTGTGTCTATTGTGCTGGCGCTAACGGTCAGATAGTGGAGAGGTGAGAGTTTAAAGTGATAGGGAGGCCGCAGTCGCAGAGCGACCGCGCCGTAACATCACTATAAACTTTAAACTCTCAACTAAACATTGAGAAAACTACACAAAAATCCCCTAGCCCCTTGGAATATCCCAAAAACGGTTTGAACGGCCAACACAACCACGCCCCTCCACCGGCGGAAGAAGAGAATGACTCTTTGTTCTTCCTGGACACCCGTTCGCTGGTGTTCCGGTTTTTGCGCAACTGGTGGCTCTTTGCCATCGGCATCGCGCTGGCGGTGGTTTTCGTCAAATTCAAGGCCCGCTATGTCATCCCCGTCTATCAGGTGCGCAGCACCCTCATCATCGACGGGGGGAAGCAGGAGCTCGACCTGAGCGGGGTGCTGGGCGGAAAAGGAAGCCCGGGCGCCTCTACCGACCTGACCAACGAGCTCACCGTGCTCAAATCGCGCACCCTGATGCGGAGGGTGGTCGACTCCCTGGGGCTGCACGTGTCGTATTTCGTGGAAGGAAGGGTGAAGAGCACCGAGTTCTACGGCTCCACGCCCGTGTCGCTGCGCTCGGCGGCGCCGCTCGACAAGGCCTACGGCAAAACCCTGCGCATCGAGCCCGTCGACACGGGCAATTTCCTCCTTGTGCTCGGCGAAGACAAAACCATGCCCTGCCGCTACGGAGAGCCCTTTAACTACGCAGAAGCCACCTGGCTGCTCGACTACCACTTCATGCCCGTCGAGGGCGCACAGATACTGGTGAAGATGCAGTGGCCCGACGCCGTGGCCGGCGGCCTGGCGGGCAGCCTGGTGATCGACCCGGTTATCCGCTCCAACGTGGTGAAGGTGGGGCTCAACCACCCCAACCCGGAAAAAGCCAAAGCCATCACCAGCAAACTTATCGAGGTGTATGGGGAGGGCATTATCAGAAAGAAAAACGAGGTCAACCTCAAGACCCTGGCTTTTATCAACGAACGCCTCGACTTCATCACCAAAGAGCTCTACGATGTGGAAAAGGACGTCGAGGACTTCAAGCGCGACAAGGAGCTGCCCCTCGACGTGGGCGAAAACGCCGGCCGCAACATCGGGCTGGCCCTCAAGCGCGAAGAAGAAATCCTCAACCTGGAGGTGCAGCTCATTCTCCTCGACAACATCGAAGACATCTTCCGGCGCGACAGCAACCGCATCGAGCCGCTGCCAGTGGTGAGCCAGGCGACTTCCGGGCTGAGCTCCCTGATCGGAGAGTACAACGGGCTGGTCCTGCAGCGCCTCAAACTGCTCGAATTCGCCTCCACGCAAAACCCCGCCGTGGCGCGCCTGTTCCAGCAGATGGACATTCTGGAGAGCAGCATCACCAACAACCTGGCCCTGGTGCGGCAGGAGATGCAGCTGCGCATCGGCCAGCTGCGCGCCCAGCTCGACCCCTTCGAGCAGGCCATCGCCGCCGCGCCTGCCAACGAGCGGCAGCTCTTGCAGATCATGCGGCAGCAGAAGATCAAAGAAAGCCTCTTCCTGCTCCTGTTGCAGAAGCGCGAAGAGACCAACCTCGCCCTGGCCGCCCAGATCGGCAACACCACCGTGATCGACCCGCCCAGCATCACGGGCGTCACCGGCACCAGCCTGCGGCGGCTCTGGATGCTGGCCCTGTTTCTGGGCATCGGCATACCGGCGGCGGGGCTCACGATGCTGGAGTTATTCAATAACAAGATACATACCGAGAAAGACATCCGGCGCTACAGCAAGGCGCCCTTCCTGGGCATCATCGGCCTGTCGAAGGAAGAATCGCCCCTGGTGGTGCGCAAGGGCAGCCGCTCCGCAATTGCGGAGATGTTCAGGCTGCTGCGCACCAACCTGCAGTTTGTCACCGCCGAGCAGAAGCCGCCGGTCATCCTGGTCACCTCCACCGTCAGCGGGGAGGGCAAGACCTTCATCTCGCTCAACCTGGGCATGAGCCTGGCGCTGAGCGGCAAGCGCACCGTCATTCTGGGCCTCGACCTGCGCAAGCCCAAGGTGGGCAACTACCTGAGCCTGCCCGACAGCACGGGCGTGACCAACTTCCTCGTGGGCGAATGCAGCCTGGAGGAACTGGTACACCCCACGCCCCACAACCCCAACCTCTTCGTGGCGCCTTCCGGCCCCATACCGCCCAACCCGGCCGAGCTGCTGCTCAGCCCGCAACTGGGCGAGATCTTCGACTACCTGCGCGAGCATTTCGACGCCATCATCGTCGACTCCGCCCCCGCCGGCCTGGTAGCCGACGCCCTGCTGCTCGGCTCCTACGTCAACACCACCGTCTTCGTCACCCGCTTCCACGTCACCCACGTCTCCGCCCTGCAAGTCATCGAAGACATCTACGCCAACAAGAAGCTGCCCCGCGTGTCGGTGCTGCTCAACGGCGTCAAGCTCAACAAGCGGTATGGGTATGGCTATGGCTATGGGTACGGCTATGGGTATGGGTATGGAGATGCGGAGAATGGGAAGAAGAGGCGGAAGGTTAGGAGGGAGGAGAAGGCTTGAGGACGACTCACCCCCAACCCCTCTCTCCCGAGAGAGGGGAGCTCTTGGCACTGAAAGAAACTATAATCTACCCTGTATTTTGCACAAGCATGGCATTTTAGCGGCGATGAATATCAAGCTCAAAAAGCTCCCCCTCTCTGGAGGAGAGAGGGGGCCGGGGGGTGAGTCGGAATGGACCACCATCATCACCCCCCAAAAGTCCCTCTTTGACCTGAAGCTGGGGGAGGTGTGGCGTTACCGCGACCTGCTGACGCTGTTTGTGCGGCGCGACTTTGTGGCGCAGTACAAGCAGACGATATTGGGGCCGCTGTGGCATTTTGTGCAGCCGGTGCTCACCACCATCATGTTTACCGTGGTGTTTGGGAAGCTGGCGGGCATACCGACCGACGGGGTGCCGCCCATGCTGTTCTACCTGGCGGGGCTGACGAACTGGAACTACTTCTCCGCCTGCCTCACCGGCACGGCCAATACCTTTGTGGGCAACCAGGGCATTTTTGGCAAGGTGTACTTCCCGCGCCTGGTCACGCCCCTGAGCATCGTGCTGAGCAATATGATCAAATACGGCATACAGCTGCTGCTGTTTGCGGGATTTTATGTGTATTTTCTGATACAGGGTACGCAGATACAGCCCAATGGCTATATCCTGCTGTTCCCCATCCTGATCGTATTACTCGCCGGTATGGGATTGGGATTTGGGCTCATCATTACTTCGATGACCACAAAATATCGCGACTTAAGCGTATTACTGACCTTTGGGGTGCAACTCTTTATGTATGCCACCCCGGTCATTTACCCCCTGAGCCAGGTGCCGGAGCGCTACCAGCTCTACGCCGTGCTCAACCCCATGACCAGCGTGATCGAGACCTTCAAGTACGGTTTCCTGGGGCAGGGCACCTTTTCGTGGGGGCATCTGGGGTATAGCGCCGCGTTTACGGTGATGCTGTTGCTGTTGGGGGTCGTGGTGTTTAATAAGACGGAGCGGAATTTTATGGATACGGTGTGAGAGGAACGACTCACCCCCCGGCCCCCTCTCTCTTCCAGAGAGGGGGAGCTCTTGGCACTGAGAGAAATCGCTAATTTTCCCTCAGTCCATGCAGCTACATCCCCAAAGCCCCGGAGGGGCGAAACGTTTATAGCCCGGGGTGTGAGCCCCGGGTTGAGAAAGAAAAACAATCGAGCCCCGGAGGGGCGGCATGTTCAGTCCAAGGAGTGTCTCCTGATAAGGGATGCTGCGGTAGCGCCAGAGCAGGGCGTCAGGCTGCCGCAGAAACGACCCACCCCCAACCCCTCCCTCAAACAGGGAGGGGAGCTCCTGGCACTGAGAGAAATCGCTGATTTCCCCTTCTTTTTGCAAAAGCTTCTCAGTCCAACCAAGACTGGTTGCTAAGCCCAAAAAGCTCCCCTCCCTGAACGAGGGAGGGGCCGGGGGTGGGTCTGCTCGTCGGGCCAGGGGGCTGAAATGGTCGGGCTCTCCAAGCAGGCCTTTATCGAACTCCTGGGCAAATACAAAGTGTCTGTTTTCCAATATGATATTGACGAAATAGAAGAAGACGTCGCGAATGCCTGAGAAT
>JBAQQB010000073.1:0-90492 GCA_049306275.1 Saprospiraceae bacterium
GGGCAATGGTGAAGGCGGGCTGGATCAGGTTTTTCAAAGTCTCAAAATCGACAGTGGGCACCCTTGGCATGGGTATGTTGGAGGGAATGTCGCCGAAGCGCGAACCGATCGTCTCCACCGGTAGCTGGAAATAATAAACGGCCAGGGTGCTCAGCACGATCGCTACCAGCGAACCTGGTACCTTGGTGGTGACGCGGTGCCATTGCAGGGTGACCAGCACTGTCGCCACGCTCAGGATAAGGGCGATTGTATTGATGCTGCCGATGTGTTCGGCAAATGCCTGCCATTTAGGGATAAAATCGGAAGGAACGGCCCCCATTTCAAGGCCCAGAAAGTCTTTTATCTGGGAGGAGAAAATGATGAGTGCGATGCCTGAGGTGAAGCCCACTACCAGGGGGTGGGGGATGTATTGAATGACCGAGCCCAGCCGGGCAAGGCCCATGATCAGGATCATGAAGCCGGCGATGAAAGTGGCGATGATCAGGCCGTCGACGCCGTATTCCTGTACGATGCCGTAGACGATGACGATGAAGGCGCCTGTCGGGCCACCGATCTGCACGCGGCTGCCGCCCAATACCGAGATGAGCAGGCCCGCTACAATCCCCGTGATCAATCCTTTTTCGGGCGGGACGCCCGAGGCTATGGCGAAGGCAATACAAAGCGGAAGGGCCACGATGCCCACAATCAATCCGGATATCAGGTCCTTGCTGAACTGGGCGCGCGTGTAGCCCTCGCGCAGGACAGAAAAGAGCTTGGGTTGGAAGATGCCCTTCATCGGTCAGTTTTTTCTGCCGCAAAGGTAGCATCTTCCAACTTGAATTTACTCTCCCTGCCCGAGCGAATAGGCAGGCTTGCCGTTTATTTCGTATAAATTTTCCGTCTTGATGAAGTTCAGTCCCGCCTTGGTGAAACGGGTCAGCAGGTCGACGATGTCGGTGTAGTGAATGTGCTTTACTACATCCATGGCATCGTGGTTTTCCGTCAGGTGCGATTTGACGGAGACGAAGCGGCAGCGCCAGTGGTCGGTGCAGAAGGTCTCAGGCAGGCCGCCGGGGTACACTTTTACGCCCCGGTTGGTGATCATCTTGAGTTTCAGTTTTTCGCAGGAGAGGGCCTCCAGCATGGCGCCCAGCTTGTTGGGGTCGCGGCCTTCTTCCGACCAGTCGAGGAAGACGTCGATGCCGACCAGCTTTTTCTGCACGGGCTTGGATGGGCTGATCTTGACTTGAATGGGCCGGGCGGTTGCCGGGTAGTGGATCTTCGCAAGGCGCTCCGGCTCCTGGCCGAGGCGCTCGATGACGGCTTGTGCGAAAGCCCGGGTGCCTACTTTCTGGGTGGTAAACGACTCGTTGTAGATATCGCCGGTGTGCACGCCGTCTTCCAGGGCCTTGAGCCAGGCGTTCTGGATCTTTTCGGCGATCTGGGGCTGGCCCAGGTGCACCAGCATCATGCAGGCGGCGTTGAGCAGGCCGGAGGGGTTGGCGATGTCCTTGTCCGCAATATCGGGCGCCGAGCCATGGATGGCTTCGAACATGGCGAAGTCTTCGCCGATGTTGGCCGAGCCGCCGAGCCCCACCGAGCCGGCCACCTGCGCGGTGATGTCGGAAATGATGTCGCCATAAAGGTTGAGCGTCACCACCACGTCGAAATGGTCGGGCTTGTCGGCCAGCAGCGCAGAGCCGATGTCGATGATGTAATGGTCGGTCTGAATGTCGGGATATTCCGGCGCGATCTCGTTGAAGACCTGGTGGAAGAGGCCGTCGGTGAGCTTCATGATGTTGTCCTTGGTCATGCAGGTCACCTTCTTGCGCCCGTTGGCCCGGGCGTATTCAAAGGCGTAGCGGATCACTTTCTCGCAACCCGGCCTGGAGACCAGCTTGAGGCACTGCACCACCTCGCCGGTTTGCTGGTGCTCGATGCCCGCGTACAAGTCCTCTTCATTCTCCCGGATCACTACCAGATCCATTTGCGGAAACTGGCACTCCACGTAAGGGGCGTAGGCCTTTACGGGGCGCACGTTAGCATAGAGGCCCAGGGCCTTGCGCATGGTCACGTTGAGGCTCTTATACCCTCCGCCCTGCGGCGTGGTGATGGGCGCTTTGAGAAAAACCTTGTTTCTCCGCAATACATCCCAGGCTTCTTCCGCAATGCCGGAAGTGATGCCTTGCAGATAGACTTCCTTGCCGATCTGAATGGTTTCGTAGTTGATGCGTGCGCCGGCCGCTTCAAGGATTTGAAGGGTGGCGGTCATGATCTCCTTCCCGATGCCATCGCCGTAGGCGATCGTCACAACAGGCGTTTCCTGCCCTGTCCCGGGATTGACGGTTGCGGATGTTTTTGGTCGCATGATAGTATTACTATTTTCGGAAGAGAACTTCCCCGGAACGGAAAAGTTCTGAAAGGGGTAATGAATTTTTAACTTTTCTGTAAACGATAAACGTTCAACAATCAAAGAACTATAAACCGGGATACATTGTTTTTTTTCAAAATTCAACTCAGTGACATGAAATATCTGGTATTGGTTTCTTTCCTGTTTTTCGCCCTTGCTCTCCAGGCGCAGACTGAAAAGGGTTACGAAACTACGACATTCATTGTGTACGGCAATTGTTCCATGTGCGAAAAGCGCATTGAAAACGCCCTGTTCGTGACCGGCGTCAGATTGGCTGACTGGGATGTCAAGACCCACATGCTTACCGTAACTTACAAGCCCTCCAAGATCACCCTGCAGGAGATCCACGAGAAAGTGGCTGCGGTTGGCCACGACACCGATTTGGTCAAGGCAAAAGATGAGGTGTACGAGAACCTCCATGCCTGCTGCCACTACGACCGGCCAAAGAGCTGATCTGCCACATTCACAATCCATGCCATGCGCTTTTATGCCGCCCTTTTCCTGATGGCACTTGCCGTGCCCATCGCTGCCCAGCCCGCGCTTACTTCGCGGGTGATGACTTTCAACATCCGCCTCGACACGCCCGATGACGGGATCAACCGCTGGGATAACCGGAAGGACTGGGTGGCCGACCTCATCCGCCACTACAACCCCGATGTCTTCGGCCTGCAGGAGGCGCTCCCGAACCAGATCCACGACCTGTCCGGCTGCCTCAGCGAATGGGAATGGGTGGGCGTCGGACGAGAAGACGGCAAGGAGAAAGGCGAATTCACCCCCATTTTCTACAAAAAAGATACCTGGAAAAGGCTCGACTGGGGCGTATTCTGGCTTTCAGAACAACCTGACAAAGCCGGCTCGAAAGGCTGGGACGCCAGCCTGCCCCGCACCGCGGTTTGGGTCAAGCTCCAGCACCTGAAAACAGGAAAATCCGCTATTTTTATCAATACCCACTTCGACCACAAAGGAGTCAAAGCCAGGCAGGAAAGCGTATTACTCATCCTCCGCCGCTTTGACGAGTTGTTGCCAACCGAACCCATGGTGCTGATGGGCGATTTCAACAGCCTGCCCGGCTCCATGCCTTACAACCTGGCAGAGGGCAGCGCATTCAATGACAGCCGCGACCTTTCCCAGTATCCTCCCTATGGTCCTGAAGGTACCTTCAACGGTTTTGAGCTCGGCGCATACGGCGGCAGGATCGATTATATCTTCGTCAATCAATTCTGGAAGGTACGGGAACACATCACCATCGCCGATCATACCGATAAGCGCCATCCCTCCGATCACTTCCCCGTGCTGGCCGTAATCGGGCTAAATCCGGCGCAGTAAAAATCCAGGGCAGGCCCGATTGCGCGGAACGATTTTATGGCGTACATTTGCCTCTTAATTCTTAAATATTTAGTAATGAACATTTTTGTAGCAAAGCTCAATTACAACACGAGCGAAGATACGCTTCACGAGCTGTTCGAAGCGTATGGAGAAGTTTCTTCCGCCAAATTGATCATGGACCGCGAGACCGGCCGCTCCAAAGGCTTTGGTTTCGTCGAAATGCCCAATGACAGCGAAGCCAACCGCGCCATCGATGCCCTGAATGAAACAGAAGTCGACGGCCGCACCATCGTGGTGAAAGTGGCCCGCCCGAAAGAGGACAACGCTCCTTCTTTCAACCGTCCGAAGTTTAACAAACGCTATTAATCAAAGAGTACGGTTATATAAAGAAAGGCGGCTTTGCTTGCGCAGGCCGCCTTTCTTTTTTAGAGAAATATCTTGTATAAAATCGAGTTAAACACCCCCATCAGTACCGCCAGCACAAAGGCCCACCAAAAGCCCCGCACCTGGAAGCCCTTGATGAAATAATCCGCCAGCATGATCATCAGGGCGCTGATGACAAAGCTGAACAGGCCCAGGGTGAGGAAGTTGAGCGGAATGGCCAGTGCATTGAGAAATTTGCCGAGCGAGCCGTTCAACAAGGCCAGCACGATGGCCAGCACGACCGCCCTCCCGAAGTCCTTGACCTGTACGTTGGGCCGGAGCAGGTAGGCGGCTGCAAAGAGCGCCAGGGCGTTTAGCAGGATCTTGATTACGATTGTCATATTCAGAGGTTTCGTTTATCGTTTATCGTTGAGCGTTTACGTAAACGATAAACGCTCAACGATAAACGGTATGATGGTTTATTGTTTTTGCAATTTTGATAGTTCCTCCTCCTTCTCCCGTATCTCCTTCTTGAGGCGCTCATTCTCGGCCTTGAGTTCCTGCAGGCGCTTCTGTTGCGCATCCAATTCTTCCTCCATCTCTTGTTCATCCTGGTACGCTGGTTGCCCCGAAGGCACGAAGCGCTCTTCGGTAGCTGCTCCCTTCTCTATTCCCAGCAAGCGCTTGATGTTGGTGATGCCGTCCTCCCCGTTGTAATAGGAGGCCGCGAGGTAGGCCAGGGGCGCGACGATGACCATGACCAGGAAAAAGCGGGTGAATCCCGTAACTCTGACTTTTCGTTGCATAAGTTGGTTGCTTTATGGCTGTTTCGAAAACAAATTTAATACCCCTGCGCCGTTTCCGCCCGCTCATTTCTACTTACAGGGCTATTTTTCGGACAAACGATCAACGGATCAGCGCCACATCGCCGCTGGCCTGCTCCGTTCGGGAACGGTTGTTCTCCATTACTGTAAACTCCAGCGACCAGACGTAGGTTCCAGCTCCGGCTGGCCTGCCCCTGAACGTGCCGTCCCAACCCTGCCCGGGATCCCTGCTTTCAAATACCAGGCTGCCCCAGCGGTCGAAAATCCGGAAGTGGTATTGTTCGGGCGGACATTCCGGGAATGGCCGGAAGGTGTCGTTGATGCCGTCAAAATTGGGGGTGAACACGTTTGGAAAGAAGAAGCCGCAGTTCTCGCATTCCTTGACCAAAATCGTGTCCATCACCGTTTCACACTCGTTGTACACCCTGACCCTGTATTCGCCGGGCGATTTGACGATGTACAGGGCTTCGTCGAAACCGTCCTGCCACTCATAGCTCGCCGGCCCGCGCGTCCGCGCATCGAGCAACAACTGTGCGTCGCACAAAAATGTATCCCGCCCCAGATCAAAAGAAATGGCGGGGATGAAGTAGATGTAAAGCGCGTCTTCAAAGGTGTTGCAGACGGTTTCTATGCTTACCGAATAATCGCCTCCCTGAGTGGCGGCATAGACCGGGCCTGCAAATCCGTCCTGCCATTGATACGTGGTTGCTCCGGGCAGGGTAGCGTCGAGGAAGATCGTGTCGCCCTCGCACAGAAAAGTGTCCAGCCCTATTTCGGGTCCTGCTTCAGCAATGAAGATCAGGTTCACTGAATCGCTTCGCATCTCGCAAGGCGTCGTCACCGTTACGGAGTAGACGCCGTTGGTAAGGGCTTGTATGACAGGGCCGGTAAGGCCGTTTTGCCACAGGTAAGCCGCATCTTCGTTCACGGCGTTTAAAGTTACTATGTCCCCCTCGCAGGCCACGATCTCATCGCCCAGGCCGAGCTCGATGACGGGGATCAGGTTGACAAAGGTCTGGTCGCTGGCGCTCCCGCAGGCGTTGGTTACCGTCACCGCATAGTTGCCTTCCTGGGAAACGGAGAAACTGTCTGCCGTCGAGCCGTCCTGCCAGGCATAAATGGAAAATTCGTTGAAAGCTTCGAGCTGTAGCGTCTCTCCTTCACACAGGATATGAGGCCCTCCCAGATCGACCTGTGGAATATCCATCAGATAGGTGATACCGATTGAATCGCTCCCCGTACCACAGGCATCGGTCACCGTCACGGAATAGACGCCGGGTTGGTTGACGAGGAAGGTGGGAGCTGCCGAGCCGTCCTGCCACTGGTAGGAGCCGCCCTGGGTGAAAGCGTTGAGCTGCAAGGTCTGCCCCACGCACAGAATGGCCGTGTCGTTGCCGATGTTGACGGTGATCGGGATGGGAACGCCGACTTCAAAATCCAGGTCCACGTCGTTGATGGGGTTCCCGCAGAGGTCCTGAAGAGGAAATGACGGCAGCGAGGAAATGGACAGGGTAAAGGTTCCCATGGAGGAAATGGGCGGGTCGATGGTCAGCGAAAAGGTGTTTTCGAGCGTCGCCCCGATGTCGCAATTGTTGCCGTCAAGCGCCAGGGTATAAGGCCCTCCGGGACCGCTGAGCTGGAAATTGAGACCGTCGATGGTCTCGCAGTCGATATATTCGGAAAAGACAAGATCGATGGTCTGGTCGCCGCAGGATTCGGGGCCGGTGAGGGATGCTACGGTGGGCGGGGTTTCGTCGAAAATGCCGATCCCGGTCGACAAGCCGAAGTCGATGGTGTAACCGTTGACAGAGCCTGTCCAGTTGGATACCATCAGCACATAGGTGTTGCCGGCCTCCACGGGGATAAGGTCGTTGAATGCCGTGAAGGCCAGATCGACGGTGGGCGGGTTGTAGTTGCAACCCGCGCCCTGAAGGTTGTAGATCGAAGCGCCGGTAGCGCCGGTAAGCCCGTTGCAGGAACCGCCGCCCGCCGCATTGCAACTCACGATCAGACTCGGGTCGCTGAGGATATCGGAGCAGGATGCATTGGTAATGTCGAACAGCGACCAGTCGTAGTCGTCGTTGAGGTTGTTGGGGGTGATCAGAAAACCAAAGTCGCCCGACTGGTCGACGGTAAAGGTGTACCAGATGGAGTTGAGCTCTCCGTCGGTGCAGCTGATGCTCGTGTTGATCTCGTTGTTGTAGTTGCCGTCGCCGCTGGGGGAGAGCGCTTCGAAGTAAATCTGCTGGCAGACGGGAATGGCGCCCAGACAGTCCTGTATGGTAGGGGTGGGCTGCGCCCGGATGGTCAAGGGCAGCAAAATCAGCAGCAATGCGGTGGGGCGAGGCATAATGGAGTGGATTTGAATGTTTGCTATCGCTTGTCAATTTCCAAAACAACCCCGACGGCATTTCTGTTGCCGGTCTCGCAACTGAAGGAGATGGCGTCGCCGGCCTGGAAGCGCACATTGGGGATGGATTGATCGCTGATGGCTGCCTGCACCTTTGCCGCATAAGTTGCGCCGCTGCTGCGGTTGATCCGGTCGTTGAAAGCCTTGAAATCGATTGGCGCCTTCGTCACCACGATGGCGATGCGGTCGCGGTTGCCGATATCGTCGGCGGTCATCGAGTAGTCTTTCGGGAAAAGGCGGGTACCAGTGATGCCGCAATAGGGCGAGTGCTTGGCGGTATAGGGGAACAGCACGTAGCTGGAGCCGTCGGTCTCTTCGCCAAAGACGTATATATTACATTCGATGGAGTTGGCGATCGCCACCTTGAACTTTCCTCCTTTCCGGATAGGCTGCTGGGTTCGGAACAGGCGATCACCGGCTTCTTTCAGGGAGATCAGCGCCTGGGTTTCGTTGTCGACCAGGCCAAACTGCACTTCGAGCTTGTTGGGGTCGAACTGCGGGCTCTCGCCCATGGGGTGGAGGCCGTAGGCTTCTTTGACAAAAAATTCAAAATCGGGGTAACGCACCCAGGCCACACCCTTGTCTCCCCAGGTTTCACCCCAGCTGTTCATGATCTGGAAGGCGCCTCCTTCGTAGTTGTCGTCGTAGCCAACCACGCACATGGCGTGCCCGGAATAGCCGTATTTGCTGTAGTCGCGTTGGGTGGGCTGCCAGACCTTCCTGCCCTGCATGTCGTGCATGAAGGAGCCGCCAACCTGCATGCCGATGACCACCGGTGCGCCCTGAGCGATATGCTGTTTGATGCCGTCGATGTCGGGCGCGTAGTTTTCCCCTCCCAGGGTCAGGCGGTTGTAGCCCTTGATGCGAAAAGGCTGGGCCCGCGATTGTTCCGAGGGGCCCGGACGGCTGGAGCAATCCCGGTCGTCGTAGGGGTATTCACGGAAGGGTAGCACGCCGCCGCGCCGCATGGTTTCCATGGCGTCGAGCATGTAAGCGCCCTGGCATCCCTGCAGGGCGATCTGGTTGTAGAGAAAAGAGGGGCTGAAAGCTACCTGGTCGGGACTTTTGCCCGTGGCCTTGGCTTCCAGGATCGTGCGGGCGCCATAGGCGCTGGCCCATCCCACGCACGATCCCTGCCTTCCCTGGTGCAGGCGCTTGGGCGCGTAGGGGAGGAGAGAGGCCTTTGCCGGCCAGCGGCCCGAGCTGCCCAGGGCGCCGTAAGTCAGCGGCTCGAAGACCTCCGCCTTGTCGTAAACGGTTTCATCCAGCGTGGCGCCCAGGCTGAAGTCTTCCTCCGGCGAGGCGGAGAACATGTCGTTGCCGCCGAGGAAAAAATACCAAACCGCGCCGATGATGAGAATGGGGATCAGCAATTTCGGTCTCCTGAATACGAATAACAGGATCATGGGCAGGAAACGCATCAGGGGGTTGCCGCCTCCCGCGCCGCCGCCTCTGTTCTGACGCCGGCCGGAGCCGGGGTCGTCTTGTTCCATTCTGATAGGCATATGCGATGATTTTTTTGCTTGCCACAAAATAATGGGATCAAACGATAAAACGGCCTTAACTTTGGGCCAAATTTTCGCCACATGCAATATATTCAGCCTTTTCAGCAGGCTTTCCAGGAATACCTGCGCCAAAACCCGTTCAGAAAAGAACCCCGCAACCTCTACGAACCGGCCGATTATATCATGGACCTGGGCGGAAAACGCCTCCGGCCCATCCTGCTGCTGATCGGGCACTACCTCTTCGACGACCATTTCAACAAATCGCTGCCCGCAGCCATGGCGGTTGAAGTGTTTCACAACTTCACCCTGGTGCACGACGATATTATGGACCAGGCGCCGCTGCGACGGGGCAAAAAGACCGTCCATGAGCTCTACGGCCCCAACGCGGGCATCCTCACCGGCGACGTCATGATGATCCGCGCCTACCAATACCTGCTCGGCCTCGATCAACCCGGCCTGCTGCCGCAGCTCATGGAAGTATTTAATAAAGTAGCCATCGAAGTATGCGAGGGGCAGCAGATGGATATGGATTTCGAAAAAATGGACCAGGTCGCCATCCCTGATTACCTGACCATGATCGAGCTGAAAACCTCCGTGTTGATAGCCGGTGCATTGAAAATGGGGGCACTCCTCGGCGGCGGCGGCCAGGAGAATGCGGAACTGCTCTATCAGTTCGGCCGCAACATGGGCATCGCGTTCCAGCTACAAGACGATATCCTCGACGCCTACGGCGATCCGGAGAAAGTGGGCAAGAAACCCGGCGGCGACATCGTGCAGAACAAAAAGACCTTTCTCTACCTCAAGGCGCTCGAACTCGCCGGCCCGGCTCAAAAAGAGGCGCTGAAGCAATGGTTCGCAGCCCCCACCTCGAAGGAAAGGGAGCAGGAGAAGGTTGAGCAGGTGCTGGCGCTTTGGGATGAACTGGACGTGCTGCGCTATGCCAACGAGGCAAAAGCAGGCTTTCAGCAGGCGGCTTTTGACGCCCTTCACGCGGTATATGCAAGGGAGGAAAGAAAAGAGCTATTGAAAATGCTGGCAGAGGAGCTGCTGGAACGAGAGTCCTGAAAAAAAGGAAGGAGCGACCGCCGGAGCGGCCACCCCTCACACTATGAAACACTATAATCTTGGTATAGTGTTATTTGAATGGGTTTTTACGAGACAAATTTAAGCTTTTTTTTGCTCTCTTATTTTTTTGTAGAAAATTATTTTGGGGAATTATAGAAAAATTTTTCCATTCCACCATTCCCGTTCGATAATGGCATTGTATCGCTCGTAAAAATCGAGCGCCGCCTGGTTCCAATCGAGCACCTGCCATTTGACCAGCTTGCAGCCCAGCTTGCGGGCCTCCTCCAGGAATGCGTCGAAAATCAGGGCGCCGATGCCCATCCTGCGGTGCGATTCCCGGATGACGAAATCTTCCAGGTATAGCATTTTGCCCTTCCAGGTCGAATAGGTCATGTAGTACAGGGCCATCCCCACCACCTGTCCCTCCGCTTCTGCGACCAGGGACTGGTAAACGCCGTTGCTGAAATCCTCCCGGTATTCCTCCAGGGTGGCGGTAAAGGCTTCCTCGGCTTTTTCGTAGCGGGCCAGCTCGCGCACAAGCGCGTGCAGATCAGGTACATCGGCGAGCGTGGCCTTTCTGACAAGAATCTTCATGGTAGCGTCATTTTGTGAAAACATTCGGCAGGGTTGCGCGTTTTGGATTATCTTTGCGCCTCCTTTGCGGACAAAAATAGCGATGTGTATGAAACAGTTGTGGCGTATTCCCTTCTTTTGCCTCCTGGCGATCAATTATCTGGCAGCCCAGCAACCCGAAGCGGTCTTGCAGGACCTTCGCGTCGACGTTATTTACCTGGCATCTGATTACCTGCAGGGCCGCGAAACGGGCACGGAGGGAGAGCGGCTGGCTGCGCAGTACATTGCGTCGCGGTTTCAGGAAATCGGCCTCAAACCCAAAGGCGACAACGGCTCCTTTTTCCAGGAATTCACGGCAGTGGTGAAGGCCCACCCGCATGCGGAGTCGGGTGAAAGCCGGCCGGCGCGCAACGTCATCGGCTATATCGATAACAAGGCAAAGCAAACGGTGATCATCGGCGCACATTACGACCACCTGGGGCATGGGATCTCCGGTTCGCTCCATGCAGGCGAGCCAGCGGTGCACAACGGCGCCGACGACAATGCCAGCGGCGTGGCGGGGCTGCTTTGCCTGGCAAAAGCCATCAAAGACAAAGGGCCGAAGAAAAACAACTACCTCTTCATCGCCTTCTCCGGCGAGGAGCTCGGTCTCTACGGCTCCAAATACTTTACGGAGCACACCCCCTTCTCCTGGGACCAGGTCAACTACATGCTCAACATGGATATGATCGGCCGGCTGGACACTTCCGGCGTGCTGGTGGTCAACGGCGCAGGCACCTCCCCGTTGT
The DNA here is from genome assembly GCA_049306275.1 of Saprospiraceae bacterium. Classification (GTDB taxonomy): domain Bacteria; phylum Bacteroidota; class Bacteroidia; order Chitinophagales; family Saprospiraceae; genus JADJTT01. The sequence goes on from JBAQQB010000073.1 coordinate 11,244, forward strand.
GGGCGGAGCTGCTCCCCAAAATCCAGACCCCCGGCCTGCAGGTCAAAACCACAGAGAGCGGCATGGGGCCATCCGACCACGCTCCCTTTTATCTCAACAATCGCCCGGTGCTGCACTTCTTTACCGGCCAGCACAGCGACTACCACAAGCCCTCCGACGATAGCGAGCGCGTCAACTACGAAGGCATCCTGAAAGTGACCGACTATATGCTGCAGCTCATCGCCGCCGCCGATGCCAGGGGGCGCCTTGAATTCACCAAGACCAAAGATGAGCAGGAGGGCAGGCAGGCCGCCCGCTTCAAAGTGTCCCTCGGGGTCATGCCCGATTACGTCTATCAGGGCGAAGGCATGAAGATCGACGGGGTGACCGACGGCAAACCGGCGCAGCTGGCAGGACTGCAACGCGGCGACATCCTGATCCAGATCGGCGATATGCCGGTCAAGGACATTTACGACTACATGGAAGGCCTCAGTAAATTTGAAAAAGGCCAGACAGTAAAGGTGATCATCCTGCGCGGACAGGAGCGTCTCGAAAAAGAGATCACCTTCTGAAACGGCCCATTCCGGAAAGGAGAAAAAATTTTTAAACAGGTTTTGCATTTATGATGAAAACCTATACCTTTGCATTCGCTTTTTTGAAGACGCATGCCATTAAGGTTGGCCAAAAGAGCTAGACGAGCCGGAAAGCTCCGTAAATAAAGGATTCAAAGCATTTAGAAAAACGGAAAAAAGGTTTTATGCCTACGATTAACCAGTTAGTGCGCAAAGGAAGGGAGAAGGTGGAGACCAAAAGCAAGTCTCGCGCCTTGAATGCTTGTCCCCAACGCCGGGGCGTGTGCACCCGCGTGTATACCACCACGCCGAAGAAACCGAACTCGGCCCTTCGCAAAGTAGCCAAGGTTCGTCTGACCAATAGTATTGAAGTGATCGCCTATATTCCCGGCGAAGGTCACAATCTTCAGGAGCACTCCATCGTGCTGGTGGAGGGCGGTCGTGTGAAGGACCTCCCCGGTGTGCGTTACCATATTGTGCGCGGCGCGCTGGATACCGCAGGTGTAAACGACCGCAGGAAGAGCCGTTCGCGTTATGGCACCAAACGGCCCAAGAAGTAAACAATAATCAAAAGAAAAGATATCCTTTAATCAGGTGCGATGAGAAAGAGAAAGCCAAAACTCAGAGTGATAGCTCCCGACCCCCGGTACAACGACCCGATGGTGACGCAGTTTGTCAACAATATGATGCTGCGCGGCAAAAAGTCGACCGCTTTCCAGATCTTCTACGATGCGATGGATCTGGTGAAAGATCGTGCGAAGGCGGACGAGCACCAGGTCTGGAAGAAAGCCCTGAACAACGTCATGCCCCAGGTAGAAGTACGCAGCCGCCGTATTGGTGGCGCCACCTTCCAGATCCCGACGGAAATCCGCGCCAAGCGCAAGGTGTCCATCGGTATGAAGTGGCTCATTAACTTCTCCCGCCAGCGCAGCGGCAAAGGTATGGCCGAGAAACTCGCACAGGAAGTGATCGCAGCAAGCAAAGGCGAAGGCGCCGCAGTGAAGCGGAAAGAAGATATGCACCGCATGGCAGAATCCAACCGGGCATTCGCTCACTTCCGCGTATAATTAACAAATTACGAACCCATTTTAAAATCCTCCACAGGAGAATTCACATGGCTAAGGATCTCAAGTTCACGCGCAATATCGGTATCGCCGCCCACATCGACGCCGGGAAGACTACGACCACGGAGCGCATTCTCTACTACACCGGCCTGAGCCACAAGATCGGTGAAGTACACGAAGGCGCCGCCACCATGGACTGGATGGAGCAGGAGCAGGAACGTGGGATCACGATCACTGCCGCCGCTACCAAGACCAACTGGAACTGGAAAGGTGACTCCTATACGGTGAACATCATCGACACCCCCGGCCACGTGGACTTCACCGTTGAGGTGAACCGCTCGCTTCGCGTACTCGACGGCCTGGTGTTCCTGTTCTGCGCCGTGAGTGGGGTAGAACCGCAATCTGAGACCAACTGGCGACTGGCTGACAACTACAAAGTGCCCCGCCTCGCCTTCGTCAATAAAATGGACCGCTCCGGCGCCGACTTCTTTAACGTCGTCAAGGACATTAAAGAAAAACTCGGCTCCAACGCAGTGCCCCTTCAGGTGCCCATCGGAGCGGAAGAACGCTTCAAAGGCGTAGTAGACCTGATCTCGGGCAAAGCTATCGTCTGGAACGAGGAAGATAAAGGGATGACCTTCGAAGTGATCCCCACTCCTGAAGACCTGGTCGACGTAGCCCGCGATTACCGTGAGAAACTGCTCGAAGCAGTGGCTGAATACGATGAGTCCCTGCTCGAGAAGTTCTTCGACGACCCCGACTCCATCACGGAAGATGAAATCCGCTCGGCTATCCGCAAGGCCACGATCGACATGAAGATCATCCCGGTATTCTGCGGATCGTCCTTCAAGAACAAAGGCGTACAAGCCGTGCTCGACGCCGTTTGCTGGGGCATGCCTTCGCCCGTCGATGTCGACGCAGTGAAAGGTATCAACCCGAAAACGGATGCGGAAGAGATCCGCAAGCCCTCTGTCAGCGAGCCATTTGCAGCCCTGGCGTTCAAGATCGCCACCGATCCTTACGTCGGCCGCCTCGCTTTCATGCGCGTATACTCCGGCTATCTCGATGCCGGCTCCTATGTGCTCAACACGCGCACCGACAACAAAGAACGCATTTCCCGCATCTACCAGATGCACGCCAATAAGCAAAACCCGATCGAACGCGTCGAAGCGGGAGATATCGCCGCTGCCGTAGGTTTCAAAGATATCCGCACCGGCGACACCCTCTGCGACCTCGACAAGCCGATCGTGCTGGAAAGCATGGTGTTTCCCGAACCGGTTATTGGTATCGCCGTAGAACCCAAGTCGCAGAAAGACCTCGACAAGCTGGGCATGGCCCTGGCCAAACTGGCTGAAGAGGACCCCACCTTCCGCGTCCGCTACGACGAAGATACCAACCAGACCATCATCAGCGGTATGGGCGAATTGCACCTCGAGATCATCGTCGACCGCCTGCGCCGCGAGTTCAAGGTCGAGTGCAACCAGGGCCAGCCCCAGGTAAGCTACAAAGAAGCCCTCACCACGACGGTGAGCCACCACGAGCGCCTCAAGAAGCAATCCGGTGGTTCCGGTCTGTTCGCCGATATGCAGTTCGAGCTCGGCCCTGCTGATCCCGAATTCCTGGAAAGCGAAGACTTCAAGTCCGGCAAGAAAAAACTCCAGTTCATCTGGGATATCGTGGGCGGCGCCATCGACAAGAACTACGTCCAGCCCATCACCAAAGGCTTCAATGCCATGATGGACAATGGTATCCTGGCCGGTTATAACATCGACAGCATGAAAGTCCGCGTATTCGATGGCGGCATGCACGCAGTCGACTCCAAGCCGATTGCCTTCGAACTCTGCGCCAAGGAAGGATTCCGCGCAGCGGCGGTCAAGTGCAAGCCGGTGCTGATGGAACCCATCATGAAGCTGGAAGTCGTTACACCGGAAGAATATGTAGGTAACGTCATCGGCGACCTCAACCGCCGCCGGGGCATGATCAAGGGGCAGGATCCCCGCGCCGGAGGAGCAGCCTCCATCAAGGCCGATGTGCCGCTCTCTGAAATGTTTGGCTATGTGACCGCACTGCGTACGATCACCTCCGGCCGCGCCAGCTCCACCATGGAGTTCTCGCACTACGCCGAAGCGCCCCAGGGCATCGCCAAGGAAGTAATTGAAAAAGCAAAAGGCCTGGTAAAGGCCTGAGCATAAAGAATGAACCGGGCAGGCAACAGTGCCTGCCCATCTTTCACATTGACAAATTGTTAGTTGGGTTATGAATCAAAAAATTCGTATCAAACTCCGCTCGTATGACCACAACCTGGTCGATAAATCGACGGAAAAAATCGTGAAGACGGTCCGCAACAGTGGTGCTGTAGTAACTGGCCCGATTCCGCTGCCCACCAAGAAAGAGATTTTCACCGTCCTGCGTTCGCCGCATGTCAATAAGAAGTCTCGTGAGCAGTTCCAGTTGCGCACACACAAGCGCCTGATCGAGATTTACACGCCTACCCAGAAGACAGTCGACGCACTGTCCAAGCTGGAATTGCCCAGTGGGGTAGACATTCAGGTCAAGTTGACCTAATTGACAGAGTTCTTTTTAAAACGGATAAGGAGTATTGAGCCGGCCCCGGCGCGCTCCCCATCCGGTGACTCAGCGGCAAGCGGTATGTCAGGACGGAACTGTTATTCCCTCCTTCCTTTTATCACCTCTTCGCCGTTCACGCCACCGGACAGGAAACGCCCGGCAGATTGCCTGCTCATCTTCCTCAAAAAAATATAAAGTCGTGAACGGTATCATCGGAAAAAAAGTCGGCATGACCAGCATCTTCGACGAGGCTGGGCGGAGCATTGCCTGCACGGTCATCGAGGCAGGTCCCTGTGTCGTTACCCAGGTCAAAACTGACCAGACCGACGGCTATACAGCCCTCCAGGTAGGGTTTGGCGATGCCAAAGTGAAGAATACCTCGCAGCCAATGGCGGGCCACTTCAAGAAGTCAGGCGCCGCTCCCAAGCAAAAGGTCATGGAATTCCGCGACTTCAACGCCGCGGAAAAAGGCCTCGGCGACCTCATCAAGGTCGAAGAAGTGCTCCGTGAAGGCGATGTAGTACACGCTATCGGCACCACCAAGGGCAAAGGCTTCCAAGGCGTTGTCAAAAGGCATGGTTTCCACGGCGTTGGCGGCCGTACACACGGCCAGCACAACCGCGAGCGCGCACCGGGTTCTATCGGCTCGGCTTCTTACCCCTCCAAGGTATTCAAGGGCATGCGCATGGCAGGCCGTACCGGCGGAGACCAGGTCAAGATCAAGAACCTGAAGGTGTTGAAAATTTTCCCGGAGCAAAACCTCTTGCTCGTCAAAGGCGCCATACCGGGGCATAATGGGTCCATCGTAATTATCGAAAAAAAATAACCTGAAGGAATACCATTCCCAGGCTCAAAATGGATAGCGATGAAATTGGAAGTGATCAATATTCAGGGTGAAAAAACAGGACGCTCCGTCGATCTGCCCGATTCCGTATTCGGTATCGAACCGAACGAGCATGCCGTCTACCTGGCGGTAAAACTGTACCTGGCCAACCAGCGCCAGGGTACCCACAAGGCAAAAGAACGCAGCGAAGTTTCCGGTTCTACCCGCAAGCTGCACCGCCAGAAAGGTACCGGCGGCTCGCGTAAAGGCGATATCAACAACCCGCTGTATCGCGGTGGTGGACGCGTATTCGGCCCCCGGCCACGCAACTATGGCTTTAAGCTCAACAAGAAAGTGAAGCAGCTGGCCCGCCGTTCCGCCCTCTCGGCTAAAGCCGCCGCAGGCCAGATCATGGTGGTCGAAGATTTCTCCTTCGATTCGCCGAAAACTAAAAAGTTCCTCGAGATCATGCAAAAACTGGGCCTGTCGGGCAAGAAGACGGTTTTCGTCACCTCCGACATGGAAAAGGAGGTGCTGCTCTCCAGCCGCAACGTACCGAAGACCCAGGTGACCCGCGCCACCGACCTGAACACCTACCAGGTGCTCAACTCCTCCGCGCTGGTTCTGTCTGAAGGCGCCATTGGAAAAATTGTTGAAAAGCTCGCCTGAGCGCAATACCGCACAACATGGGAAAGCAAATTCTGATCAAACCGCTCATCACCGAAAAATCCAACCGCCTGTCGGAAACCTCGGCCAAGTACACCTTTATCGTCGATAAAGGCGCCAACAAGATCGAGATCAAGAATGCGGTGGAGAAACTCTACAGCGTCAACGTAGAATCGGTCAATACCGTCGTGACCTCGGGCAAGGTGAAGATTCGCAACACCAAGACCGGCGTGTCGCGTGGGCGCAAACCCAGCTTGAAAAAAGCAATCGTAACGCTCGCTACCGGCGAGGAGATCAACTTCTTCGGCGATCTCTGATCCGGCCATTTTCTGAACTCGAAATTCGTTCGCAATGCCAGTAAAGAAATATAACCCAATCACGCCAGGTTCCCGCTTCCGGGTGATCAACGCCTTCGCGGAAATCACGTGCGATACGCCTGAGAAGAGCCTGCTCGAACCGCTGAGCAAAAGCGGCGGCCGCAACAAAACGGGCAAGATGACCGTTCGCCAGCGCGGCGGCGGGCACAAACGCACCTACCGCGTCATCGACTTCAAACGCGACAAGGACGGCGTTCCCGCAACGGTTCGCACCATCGAGTACGACCCCAACCGCAGCGCCTTTATCGCACTGGTGGTCTATGCCGATGGCGAAAAGCGCTATATCATCGCTCCCCACGGCCTCAAGGTCGGCAGCCAGATCGTCTCCGGTCATGGCGCAGCCCCCAACACGGGCAACGCCCTCTTCCTGAGCGAAGTGCCGCTTGGCGCTGAAATCCACAACATCGAGCTGACTCCCGGCAAAGGCGCCGCTATGGTCCGTTCGGCTGGCACCGCCGCTGTTCTGAGCGGCAGGGAAGGCAAGTACGCTGTGGTCAAACTGCCCTCCGGCGAATCGCGCCGCGTGCTGCTGACCTGCAAAGCCGTCATGGGCCGTACCTCCAACCCCGACCACTCGCTCACCGTGTTCGGCAAGGCCGGCTCCAAGCGCTGGACAGGCCGCCGCCCCCGCGTGCGTGGCGTAGCCATGAACCCGGTCGACCACCCCATGGGCGGTGGCGAAGGCCGCGCTTCCGGCGGTCACCCGCGTTCGAGAACAGGTATCATGGCTAAAGGTCAGAAAACCCGCAACCATAAGAAGCATTCGAGCAGCCTGATCATCTCGAGAAGAAAAACTAAAAACTAAGTCATAGTTCATCCTCCTGCCCTGAAGCAGGCGGATAAAAATTGAAAAAGCGAATATGGCACGTTCGATCAAAAAAGGCCCATACGTCTTCCACAAACTCCTGGAACGCGTGCAGAAGGCAAAGGAAAGCAACAAGAAATCCGTGATCAAAACCTGGTCGCGCGCTTCTATGATCATTCCCGATATGGTCGGCGAAACGATCGCCGTGCACAACGGGAAGACCTTTATCCCTGTGTTTGTCACCGAAAACATGGTGGGCCACAAACTGGGTGAATTCGCTCCCACCCGGACCTTTAAAGGCCACTCGGGCAACCGCAAGAAATAACAGCTAACTATTGAAATTGCAACAATGGAAGCAATAGCAAAACTAAAAAACTGCCCTCTGTCTGCCCGCAAAATGCGCCTGGTCGTCGATCTGGTCCGCGGTAAAAAAGTTGATGAGGCGCTGTATATCCTCCGCTTCACCAAAAAAGAAGCTGCTGTGTGGCTGGAAAAGGTCGTCCTCTCGGCTGCCGCCAACTGGGAAAATAAAACCAATGGCTCGGAAAGCGCCGATGACTACGAACTCTATATCAAGGAGATCTTCTCCGATGGAGCTTCCGTGCTCAAGCGTTTCCGCCCCGCTCCCCACGGCCGGGCACACCGTATCCGCAAGCGCTCCAACCACGTCACCGTCGTGGTAGCCAACCGGGTACCCCTGCCCTCGGAAGCCAACCCAGCGGAAGAAGTGGTAGAAGCAGAGGAAGTGAACTAATTGAACCAATTCATTCAAAATCAATAGTTTCAGAAACCCGGCGCCCCCGGATTTCAGACACTTAACCGAACAAGACAATGGGTCAAAAAACAAATCCGATTGGCAATCGCTTGGGGATCATCCGCGGCTGGGATTCCAACTGGTTTGGCGGTAAAGATTTCGGATCCAAAGTAGTGGAAGACGAACAGATCCGCAACTACCTCAAGGCGCGTATCGAAAAAGGCGGCATCGCCCGCTCCATCATCGAACGCACCCTGAAGCGGATCACCGTGACTATCCACACCTCCCGCCCCGGTATCATCATCGGCCGCGGTGGCCAGGAAGTGGACCGCATCCGCGAAGAACTGCGCAAACTCACCAAAAAAGATGTGCAGATCAATATCGTGGAGATCCGCAAGCCCGAATTGGATGCGAATATCGTAGGCGAAAGTATCGCCAAGCAGATCGAAGCCCGTATCAACTACCGCCGCGCTATCAAAATGGCCATCCAGTCGACCATGCGCGCCGGCTCCGAAGGCATCAAAGTGCGTATCTCCGGCCGTCTGGGCGGCGCCGAAATGGCCCGCCGCGAAGAGTACAAGGAGGGCAGAACCCCCCTGCATACCTTCCGCGCAGATATCGACTACGCACTGACCGAGGCCCAGACCGTTTACGGCAAGATCGGTATCAAGGTGTGGATCTGCAAAGGCGAAGTGTTCGGCAAGCGCGACCTGTCTCCGAACATCGGCACAGATAAGAAAGAAAAGAGCGGCGCTCCCGGCGGCGAACGCAACGAACGCGGCGACCGCGGTGATCGCGGCGGACGCGGACGCGGCGGCGAACGTGGCGAACGCGGCGGACGTGGACGCGGCGGCGACCGTGGTGGCGACCGTGGCGGTCGCGGCGGCGATCGCAGACGCTAGGATAGAAGACTGTTGAAAATATTTTTTGAGGATTTGGGGCAAATGTATAAGGAATACCCGTACCTTTGCCACGCTTTTTTTCAAACCTGGCTTTGTCCGGTTTTGACGGCCACCGCCTCCGGGCGGTATCGTTATCAAAATTGAAAAGAAAATGCTACAGCCTAAGAGAACAAAATTCCGGAAACAGCAGAAAGGCCGGAACGATGGAGTGGCCTACAAGGGCAGCACCGTAGCCTTCGGGAGCTTCGGCCTCAAAGCCGTAACCGGCGGCCGGCTCACCAACCGCCAGATCGAAGCGGCCCGTATCGCGATGACCCGTTTCATGAAACGGGAAGGTAAAGTGTGGATCCGCATTTTCCCCGATAAACCCATCACCTCCAAGCCGCTCGAAGTGCGTATGGGTAAGGGTAAAGGGGCCGTAGATCACTGGGTAGCCCTGGTACAACCGGGCCGCATCATGTTCGAACTCGACGGCGTTTCCGCCGAGACCGCACACGAAGCCCTGCGCCTGGCCGCTCAGAAACTGCCGGTGCTGACCAAAGTTTGTATTCGCCCGGATTATGAGGGGTAATTGTTGAAATCTAATAAGCAATAGGCATGGCAACCAAGAAATTTTTGGAGTTGCAAGAATATTCCGACACCGATCTGGTAGCCGAACTGGAAAAGACCCAGGCGGAATACCAGAAACTGCGCTTCGACCACGCGATCAAGGGCCTTGACAAACCCCTTGCCCTGCGCGAAGTGCGCCGGGATATCGCACGCCTGCAGACGGAAATCCGCCGCCGGCAGGTATCCGCAATGTCGAGTGAACAACTCGCCCTGCGCTCGAGAATCCGGGAAAGAAGGAGGCGTAAATAATTCAGCAACAGCAAAGCAGGACCAAACCTGCCATAAAATAAGCATATGGAGCAAAGGAAGCTTAGAAAAACCCGGGTAGGGGTCGTGGTGAGCACCTCCATGAACAAGACCATCAATGTTCAGGTCGAACGCCGTCTGCAACACCCCATCTATGGGAAATCAGTGAAGTGGACCAAGAAGTTCATGGCTCACGATGAAAACAACGACTGCAATGTGGGCGACAAAGTGCTGATCATGGAGTCCCGCCCCCTGAGCAAAAACAAGCGCTGGCGCTTGGTCGAAATTATTGAACGTGCTAAATAAGTAAAATACATCCGCCATGATTCAGCAGGAAAGCCGACTCAAAGTAGCAGATAACAGCGGCGCAAAAGAAGTGCTCTGCATCCGGGTGCTGGGAGGTTCCCACCGCCGGTATGCATCGGTAGGCGATAAAATCGTCGTTTCGGTCAAAGATGCTACCCCCGGCGGCGTCAAAAAAGGCACCGTGTCCAAAGCCGTCGTCGTGCGCACCAAAAAGGAAGTCCGCCGCAAAGACGGCTCCTATATCCGCTTCGACGACAATGCCGTGGTGCTGCTCAATAACGCTGATGAACCCAGAGGCACGCGTATCTTCGGGCCGGTCGCCCGCGAATTGCGCGAACGCGACTTCATGCGGATCGTGTCCCTGGCTCCTGAAGTATTGTAATTTCCGTCTATTGAAACCCTCTGTGGTATGAAGAAGAAAATAACTAATCAACAACAGCGCTTCAGCCCGAAGCTGCACATCAAAAAAGGCGACCGCGTAGTGGTCATCGCCGGCTCCTATAAAGGCGCCCAGGGCGAAGTGCTGGAAGTGCTCCCGGAGAAAAACCGCGCAGTGGTGGAAAATGTCAACATGGTAAAGAAACATACCAAGGCTGTCAATAACAACCCCGGCGGAATCAACGAAGTACCGGCTCCGGTGCACATCTCCAACCTCATGCTCCTCGATCCCAAAACGGGCCAACCGACCCGGATCGGCAGAAAGGTTGTCGATGGAAAAAATGTTCGCTATTCGAAAAAATCGGGTGAAATAATTAAGTGATGAACTATCAACCCAGACTTCGGAAAAAATACCAGGAGGAAATCGTGCCCGCCATGATGGAACAATTCCAGTATGGCTCCATCATGGAAGTGCCCCGCCTCCTCAAGGTTTGTATCAACCAGGGCGTAGGCGCCGCTACGCAAGACAAGAAACTGGTCGACACGGCTATCGATGAACTATCCATGATCGCCGGTCAGAAGGCCGTGTCTACACGCGCCAAAAAATCGGTCTCTAACTTCAAACTCCGCGAAGGCATGCCCATCGGCGTCCGCGTCACCCTGCGCAACGACCGCATGTGGGAATTCGTCGACCGCCTCGTCTCCGTCGCCCTCCCGCGTGTGCGCGACTTCCGCGGCATCAACGACAAGAGCTTCGACGGCCGCGGCAACTACTCCATGGGCGTCACCGAACACATCATCTTCCCGGAAATCGACCTCGATAAGGTCAACAAGATCACCGGTATGGATATCACGTTCGTCACAACGGCCAAAACCGACGCAGAAGCCCTGGCCCTGCTCAAGTTGATCGGCCTGCCTTTCAAAAATCAGCGCAACTAATTCATCATGGCAAAGAAGTCCATCATAGCAAGAGAAGCAAAGCGTGCCCGTATGGCCGCAAAGTACGCCGACCTGCGCAAACAGCTCAAGGAAGAAGGCAACTGGGATGCACTGGATAAACTCCCGCGCAACAGCTCGCCCATCCGCCAGCACAACCGCTGCCAGCTGACCGGCCGCCCCAAAGGCTACATGCGCCGCTTCGGCCTCTGCCGCGTGAAATTCCGTGAAATGGCCCTGGCCGGCAAGATTCCCGGGGTCACGAAATCGAGTTGGTAAAATATTTGTTTAGGGTTATCGGTTTAAAAACCACTCTGAACGTCTGAACCTTAAACCATCAAAAAATGGCAGTAACAGATTCCATCGGCGACTACCTGACGCGTATTCGCAACGCCCAAATGGCTGGGCACCGCATCGTGGAGATTCCCTCCTCCGGCTTGAAAAAAGCCATCACTGAAATCCTCTACGACCAGGGGTATATCCTCAAATACAAATTCGTAGAAGAAGGCAAGGGCAGCCAGGGCACGATCAAGATCGCCCTCAAATACGACCCGCAAACAAGAACGCCCGTTATTCAGAAACTGGAACGCGTCAGCCGTCCTGGCCTCCGCCAGTACCGCTCCGTCAATGACCTGCCCCGCGTGATCAACGGCCTGGGTATCGCCATCATCTCCACCTCCAAAGGTGTGATGACCGATAAAAAGGCCCGCGAACTCAACGTGGGCGGCGAAGTGTTGTGTTACGTCTATTAATGCCTTTTGGGCTGCATTTTTTGATCTAAAATTGTACAACCATGTCACGAGTAGGTAAAGCCCCCATCAATCTCCCGGCAAAAGTGGAAGTCAGCGTGAGCAAGGGCAACCTCGTTACCATAAAAGGTCCGAAAGGCTCCCTGTCCCAGCAACTCGACCCGGATATCACCGTCGAAGTAGAAGACGGCGTGCTGTCTGTCAAGCGCCCCACCGAACAGAAGCGCCACCGCGCCCTGCACGGCCTCTATCGCGCGCTGATCAACAACATGGTCCAGGGCGTATCCGAAGGCTTCGTCAAGGAAATGGAACTGGTCGGCGTCGGTTACCGCGCCAACAGCACCGGCCAATTGCTGGAACTGACCCTCGGTTACTCCCACCCGATCTTCTTCTACCTGCCCGGCGAAGTCAAAGTGTCGACTTCCCAGGAGAAAGGTAAAAACCCCATCGTTCGCCTCGAATCGATCGATAAGCAACTGCTGGGGCAGGTGGCGGCAAAGATCCGCGCCATGCGCAAACCGGAACCCTACAAGGGCAAAGGTGTCAAGTTCGTCGGTGAAGTCCTGCGCCGCAAAGCAGGTAAATCGGCAGCCAAGAAATAATTCGAATGAACCTGCGCCTTGGGTCTGGGCTCCAATGCTCCTTTCACTAAGGCAAAATTATTCATCATATGAGTGCTAAGAAAATAACCTCCCGCCGCCGCATCCAGTACCGCATCCGGAAAAAAGTCTCCGGAACGCCCGAGCGGCCGCGCCTCAGCGTCTTCCGCAGCAATAAAGGCATTTACTGCCAGCTGATCGACGATGTCAACGGACATACCCTCGCCGCCGCTTCCTGGAAAGAAAGCGGTGTGGACCACAGCCAGAACAAAACCCTACAGGCCAACCAGGTCGGGAAACTGCTGGCAGACAAAGCCAAGGCGAAAAATATCTCCACCATCGTCTTCGACCGCGGCGGTTACCTGTACCACGGCAGGGTCAAAGCCCTGGCAGATGGCGCTCGCGAACAAGGCCTCATCTTTTAATCGAAATCGAATTAACAGCTCATTATCATGGCTAAAAATAACGTCAGAAATAAAGTACGCAGCACCGAAGCCGAACTGAAAGAGAAGTTGGTGAGCCTCAACCGCGTAGCCAAGGTGACCAAAGGCGGCCGTACCTTCAGCTTCGCCGCTATCGTGGTGGTGGGCGATGGAAACGGCACCGTCGGACAAGGCCTCGGAAAAGCGCGCGAAGTGACCGACGCCATCTCCAAAGCCGTTGACGATGCACGGAAAAACCTGGTCAAATTCCCCCTGCACAAAGGAACAATCCCCCATGAACAACTGGGCAAGTTCGGCGCAGGGAAAGTCCTGATCAAACCGGCTGCCGACGGTACCGGCGTTATCGCAGGCGGCGCCATGCGCGCAGTGCTCGAAATCGCAGGCGTTCACAACGTGTTGGCCAAGTCGCAAGGCTCCTCCAACCCCCACAACGTCGTCAAGGCTACCATCGACGCCCTGACCAAGTTGCGGAACCCCATGGAAGTGGCCCGCCAACGCCGCGTCTCTGTGGAAAAAGTATTCAACGGTTAACGACAAGCTCAAAAGCAAATCGCCATGGGGAAAATAAAAATCACCCAGATCAAAAGCGGAATCGACCGCTCCCAGCGCCAGAAAGATACCCTCAAAGCTCTGGGGCTCGGCAAAATCCGCAAAACAGTAGAACACGAGGCTACGCCCCAGATTCTGGGTATGGTCAAAAAAGTAGACCACCTCGTCAAAGTCGAACAAGCTTAATGTATTCACCTTCGAGCACGGGATTACCCCGGCTCCGAATAAATAGCTGTGCAAATGGAACTGCATAATCTCAAACCGGCAAAAGGATCAGTGCGCTCCCGCAAGCGCGTGGCTCGTGGACAAGGATCAGGTTGGGGTGGTACTGCCGGACGTGGTCACAAAGGGGACAAATCCCGTTCTGGCCACAAGGATAAAAGAAACTTTGAAGGCGGCCAGATGCCCCTCCAGATGCGCTTGCCCAAGCGCGGTTTCAAAAACGTCAACCGCATTGAGTACATCCCGCTCAACCTCAGCCGCCTCCAGGCTATGGCTGAGAAGCACGGCGTCAAGACCATCGACCTCGACTGGCTGATCGCCAACGGTGTGGTCAAAAAGAGCGACAAGGTCAAGATCCTGGCCCATGGCGAACTCAAAACTTCGCTGTCGGTGTCGGCACACGCCTGCTCCGACGCCGCCAAACAAGCCATCGAAGAAAAAGGTGGGAGTGTAAACCTCGTTTAAAACTTGCCGATGAAACGGTTCATCAATACGCTAAAGAACATCTGGAAGATCAAGGAACTGCGCAACAGGATCCTCTTTACGCTGGGTCTCCTCGGCATCTACCGCCTGGGTACCTTCGTCGTGCTGCCCGGTGTCATTGCTGCCCGTTTGGATAACCCCTCGCAGAACGCCAACGACCTGCTGGGCCTGATCAACATTTTCACCGGCGGCGCTTTCCAAAACGCATCCATCATGGCCCTGGGTATCATGCCCTATATCACCTCCTCCATCATTATTCAGCTGCTGGGCTTCGCTGTACCCTACTTCCAGCGCCTGCAGCAGAAAGAAGGAGAGAGCGGCCGTAAAAAACTCAACCAGATCACCCGTATCCTGACCCTCGCGATCACCCTCGTTCAGGGCGGGGCATACCTGACCTACCTGCGCTCCCAGGGCGCCGTAGATCCCAACCTGCCCCAGGGTATTTTCTGGATATCCAACATCATCATCCTCTCCGCAGGTACCGTATTCGCCATGTGGCTCGGTGAACGCATCACCGACCGCGGTATCGGGAACGGCGTGTCCCTCCTCATCACGGTGGGTATCATCTCCTCCCTCCCGCTGGCCCTCATCGCCGAATTCTCCCTGCAACTCGAGTCCAGCGGCTTGTTCATCTTCGTCATCGAACTGGCCCTGCTCTTCCTGGTCATCATGGCTACCATCCTGGTGGTGCAAGGGGTGCGGAAAATTCCCATCCAGTTCGCCAAACGGATGGTCGGTCGCGGTAACATGAACATGCCCGCCGCCGGCGTGCGCGACTACATCCCCCTCAAGGTCAACGCCGCAGGGGTGATGCCGATCATCTTCGCCCAGGCCCTCATGTTCCTCCCGCTGACCATCGCCCAGTTCATTTCGGGCAACGACCCCAACGCCATGTCGCAAGGCTGGCTGACGGAGCTGTCGTCCCCCTTCTCCTTCTGGGCAAGCCTGATCACCTTTTTAATGGTCGTCATCTTTACCTACATCTATACGGCCCTGCTCGTCAACCCGACGCAGTACGCCGACTACCTGAAGCGCCAGAACGCTTTCATCCCGGGTATCAAGCCGGGTAAGCCCACGGCCGACTTCATCGACGCCATCACGACCCGCATCACGTTGCCGGGTTCTATTATCCTTGGTATCATTGCGATCCTCCCCGCTGTCGCCGTCGCTTTCGGCGTCAACCCATCGCTGGCGATTTTCTTCGGCGGTACCTCCCTGCTCATCCTCGTAGCCGTCGTGCTCGATACCCTGCAGCAGATCGAGAGCCACCTGCTGATGCGCCGCTACGACGGTCTGGTGAAGTCGGGAAGGATTCAGGGAAGAAGCCGGGTTCAAGGCCTCGGAGCAAACATGTAAGGAATGAACCCGTTCATTCCCCGACATCGATATTGATCACAGGCCGTGCCGCCAGGATCGCCGAAAACGCCCTCCTGCCGGCACGGCCCTTTTCATGAAATGATTAGCCGAAAGGCATCGACATGATCTTTTATAAAACGGAAGAAGAAATCGCGCTCATCAGGGAAAGCAGCCTGCTGGTCTGCAAAACCCTGGCGCATGTAGCCTCCCTGGTTCGTCCGGGCGTTACCGGCCTCTACCTCGACAAAGAAGCCGAAGCCTTCATCCGCGATCACCATGCCACGCCCGGTTTCAAAGGATACCGGGGTTTTCCTGCCACGCTGTGCATTTCTCCCAACGAGGCCGTGGTGCACGGCATCCCCTCGAATAAGGAGTTTCGCGACGGAGACGTCATCTCTGTCGACTGCGGGGTGGTCTGGAACGGTTATTACGGCGATAGCGCCTATACCTTCGCTCTGGGCAACGTCTCCGAAGAGGTCATGAACCTCCTTCGGGTGACCAACACCTCCCTCTACCTGGGCATCGACCAGGCAGTGGCAGGCAACAGGCTGGGCGATATCGGCAACGCCATCCAGGAGTACGTAGAGCGCCGCAATCACTACGGGGTCGTCAGAGAGCTCGTCGGACACGGCATCGGCAAGAACCTCCACGAGGAACCCGAAGTGCCCAACTACGGAAAACGGGGCAGGGGCGTCAAACTCCAGGAAGGCATCGTCATCGCTATCGAGCCGATGGTCAACATGGGCAAAAAGGAGGTGATCCACGCAGACGACGGCTGGACTGTCATCTCCAAAGACCGCAAGGCTGCTGCTCACTACGAGCACACCATCGCGGTGAGAAAGGAAAAAGCCCAGATACTGAGCGACCACTCGGGCATCGAAACAGCGGTGAGGAACAACCCGGAGCTCAAGGAAGTGGAAGTGTATGATATTGCCGTGTAAAAGAGGCGCAAAATTCGAGGAACGAGAAAAAAGAGTGCTAGGAATTTTCAAAAATAATTTATCTTTGCACTCCGAAATTTTTTATATGGCTAAAAAAGCGTTGATCAAACAGGATGGAATAATCGAAGAAGCCCTTTCGAACGCGATGTTCCGGGTGCAGTTGGAAAACGGGCACCAAATCATCGCGACCATTTCGGGGAAGATGCGCATGAACTACATCCGCATCCTGCCCGGCGACAAAGTGGCGGTCGAGATGTCTCCATACGATTTGACGCGGGGCCGCATCATTTACCGATACAAGTAATCTTTAGAAATAAAGCTACGCCATGAAAGTCAGACCTTCAGTTAAGAAAAGGACCGCCGATTGCAAAATCGTGCGCAGGAAAGGCAGGATCTACATCATTAATAAGAAAAACCCGAAATACAAACAACGTCAGGGTTGATCTGGTATTGCCGGATTATTGGCGTTCATAAATAACCAAAGCATATGGCTCGTATTGCAGGTGTTGACTTACCCCGTAACAAAAGAGGGATCATCGGCTTGACCTACATCTTCGGGATCGGGAACTCCCGCTCAAGGGAAATCCTGAACAAGGCCGGTATTGAAGAAGACGTCAAAGTGCAGGACTGGACGGACGAGAACGTTCGCAGTATTGCCCGCATCATCCAGGAAGACTACAAGGTGGAGGGTGAACTGCGCACGGAAGTTCAAATGAACATCAAGCGTCTGATGGATATCGCCTGCTATCGCGGCCTCCGGCATCGCAAAGGCCTTCCGCTCAGGGGCCAACGCACCCGTACCAACGCGCGTACCCGCAAGGGCAAGCGCAAAACGGTTGCCGGTAAGAAGAAAGTTACGAAATAACAGCTAGCGCTTATTTTATATCCAGCGATAAAATTGCAACTCCATGGCAAAAGGTAAAAAGGGAGCATCCGCCAAGGTCAAAAAGAGAAAGGTTAAAGTTGATCCGGAAGGAATGGCCTTTATTCAGGCTTCTTTCAATAATATCATCATTTCCCTCACCAACAGGAACGGAGATGTGATCTCCTGGGCTTCTGCCGGCAAAGCAGGTTTCCGCGGTTCGAAGAAGAACACGCCCTACGCAGCCCAGGTAGCCGCAGCCGATGCCGCCAAGACCGCCCACGACGCTGGTCTCCGCTTTGCGGAGGTCTTCGTGAAAGGCCCCGGTTCAGGCCGCGAAGCCGCTATACGCGCGATCGACGCCGCAGGGATCAAAGTGACCCGCATCAAAGACGTGACTCCCGTACCGCACAACGGATGCCGCCCGCCCAAGCGCAGGCGCGTATAATCCACGAACGGTGCAAATTTTGTGAAATCAACCAATCTTAATTTCTGTCAGAATGGCAAGATATACTGGACCTAGAACGAAGAAGTCGAGAGCGTTTGGAGAACCCATTTTCGGGCCTAGCAAAGCGTTCGAAAAGAAGAAATACCCTCCCGGCATGCACGGCAACACTCGCCGTCGCAAGCAGCGTTCCGACTATGCCATCCAGTTGCTCGAAAAACAGAAGGCCAAATATACCTACGGCGTACTGGAACGTCAATTCCACAACCTGTTTGACAAGGCACACCGCAAAGGCGGGATCACCGGTACCGTGCTGCTCCAGTTCCTGGAAGCGCGCCTCGACAATACCGTCTTCCGCATGGGCATCTCTCCCACCCGCAGGGGAGCGCGCCAGCTGGTAAGCCACCGTCACATCACGGTCAATGGCGTCGTAACCAATATTCCTTCTTTTCAGCTTCGCCCCGGCGATGTGGTAGCCGTACGCGGGAAATCCCGCGGTATGGAGGTGATTACTGACAACGTAAACCGCAAATCCGACAGCCGCAGGTACCCCTGGCTGGAGTTCAACCCCGATAAAATGGAAGGCACCTTCGTTGCCTACCCCGAACGGGAGCAGATCCCCGAAAAGATCCAGGAACAACTGATCGTCGAATTGTACTCGAAATAAGGGTTCCCATGAATCGAATTCATCCCGGTTATCTCCCGACCTGGCGCCACAACGCCAACGGGATGCCGGAATGAATTCGATTCGCATTTTCCGGATTACCCTCCCGCTCATACGATACCGATACCAACGAGCGCTCTGTAAAATTCCTAACTAGCCGCAATTCATCTATGAGTATCCTGAATTTCCAGAAACCTGACAAGATCGTAATGCAGAAAGCCGACGATTTTGAAGGGATATTCGAATTCAAACCCCTCGAACCCGGCTTCGGCCAAACCGTAGGGAATTCTCTCCGCCGGGTACTGCTCTCTTCCCTGGAAGGCTTTGCCATCTCGGCCGTCCGGATCGCTGGCGTAGACCACGAGTTCTCTACCTACAAAGGCGTAGTGGAAGATATCGTCGATATCCTGCTCAACCTCAAGCAGGTGCGTCTCAAGCAGCTCATCCACGATGAAGATATCGCCAGCGAAAAAATCTATCTCACCATTACCGGCAAAGACGTCTTCAAAGCCGGCGATATCGAAGAACACACCAACGTGTTCAAGGTGATGAACCCCGAGCTGGAGATCTGCCACATGGAACCCTACGTCAACCTCGAAATCGAACTGACGGTCACCAAAGGACGCGGCTACGTTCCGGCCGACGATAACCTCCCCAAGGATGCGCCCATCGGCGTCATCCCTATCGACGCTATCTACACGCCGATCAAAAACGTTTCCTACAAGATCGAAAATACCCGCGTCGGCCAACGTACCGACTATGAGAAACTCAACATCATCGTCAAAACCGATGGCACCATCCACCCGGAAGAAGCCATCAAGGAAGCTTCCCGCATCCTGATCCAGCACCTCATGCTGATCACCGACGAGAATATCACCTTCGACGATGCCACCAGCAGGCAGGACGATATCGTGGATGAACACATCCTCCACATGCGCAAACTGCTCAAAACCTCGCTGGAAGACCTCGACCTGTCGGTCCGCGCCTACAACTGCCTCAAGGCTGCCAAGATCAACACCCTGGCAGAACTGGTGCGCTACGATACCCACGAACTGCTCAAATTCCGCAACTTCGGCAAGAAGTCGCTCGTGGAAATCGAAGAACTCCTGCAAGACAAAGGCCTGACCTTCGGAATGGACCTTTCGAAGTACAAGCTCGAAGAAGAATAAACCGTACAGCGAAGCAACAATATTTTTTATTGCAATAACCGGAATCCCCCA
The DNA here is from genome assembly GCA_049306275.1 of Saprospiraceae bacterium. Lineage (GTDB taxonomy): Bacteria > Bacteroidota > Bacteroidia > Chitinophagales > Saprospiraceae > JADJTT01. The sequence goes on from JBAQQB010000073.1 coordinate 30,762, forward strand.
GCAGACGCTGTACGCTGCTTTTCCGGTGTTGCGAAGTTCACCAGATTCAATCACTTACCATGCGACACGGAAACAAGGTCAACCACCTCAGCCGCACCACGGAGCACCGCAGAGCGCTCCTGCGCAACCTGGCGATCTCGCTCATCGCACACAAGCGTATCCGCACTACGCTGGCCAAGGCCCGCGTGCTGCGCACCTTCATCGAACCGCTGATCACCAAGTCCAAAGACAACACCACCCACTCCCGAAGGGTCGTCTTTTCGTACCTGCAAAACAAAGAAGCTATCAAGGAACTGTTTGGCCCCGTTGCCGCAAAAGTAGGCGACCGCCCGGGCGGCTATGTGCGCGTTATCAAAACCGGCTTCCGCCGCGGCGATGGCGCTGAAATGGCCCTCATCGAACTGGTAGACTTTAACGAAATCTACAACCTCAAGGAAGAAGGCAAAGGCGGCCAGAAGAAGAAACGCACCCGTCGCGGAGGTGGAGGCGGCACAGCCAAAGCCGCAGCGCCGGCAGCTCCCGTAGCCCCCGCAGCTGAAGTGGAAGAAGAAACGCCCGCAGCTGATACCGCTTCCGAGACTACAGAGGAAAACGAAGAAAAGAACAACGGATAAACCCATACCAGTAAACTTAAAAAGGGCGCTCTCCTCCGGGATGAGCGCCCTTTTTGTTTTCACCCCCGATTGTGAAATTATATTCTATACAATTTTTTTTTACAACTTTACATATAGGCTGGAATACTGTAATTTTTGGTCCGGTATTCTAGTCAAACACAAGAGATATTTTACCCCTTTTAATGAAATTTTGAAAATGAAAAAGCTGGTACTCGTTTTACTATTATTCTCTCCCTGGCTGGCCATTGCCCAGCCAGCCGGAAAGCCTCAGCTAGTCAATAACGGCCCCATTCCCGCGTTGTCTCAACCGTTGCGCAGCCACCTGAAAGCCTTGGTAAAAGGAGTGGACCTGCGTTTTTTATCCAAAAACCTGACGCCCGCAGTCGCAGGGCATATCATCCGAGACGATGGTTCGAACCTTCCCCAGCGGCCGTTTCTCAATTTCATCTCCTCCTCCACCATCAACGTTCTGGGTGTCAACGATCCCTCCAGTAATGAAACAGAAATCACCCTGAGCGTACTCAACGGTTCTATCGGCCCCGACCAACTCGCCGCTACAGCCGTAACCCCGGGATCCTATACATCCGCCAATATCACCGTCGACGCCGATGGCCGCATCACTTCGGCCAGCAATGGCAGCGGCGGAGGGGGAGGAGGCAGCCCTCACACGCTGCGCGACCAGGGCGTGGATTTGACCCAGCGCGGAGCCCTCAACTTTCTCGATTCACCTACCATCCATGCCATACTCACGGATGACAGCGGAGCGGATGAAACAGAATTGTCTCTTTCCATTCCCACCGGAGCCATAGGACCTGCACAACTCGCTTCTACCGCAGTGAGTCCGGGCACCTATAACTATGCATCTATCGTGGTGGACGCCGATGGCCGCCTGACCTCAGCCGCCAGTGGAACGGTTGACCCCAGCGCAACAAACGAAGGGAGCCTCACCGTGATTCCGGGAACTTCCCAAACCTCGATCATTTCCAGCAATACGGCTGGTGCTACAGATGTAACGCTCACCGCGGGTAACGGTATCTCCATCAGCGAATCGGGAAATGTCATTACCCTGGCCAATACGGGCGACACCAACCCCAACGATGATCTGACGAGCGCTTCCAATGCCGGCGGCGATGTGACAGGCATATTCTCCAACCTGCAGATCGCGCCCAATGCTGTCGGAGTAAACGAATTGGCCTCCACCTCGGTAACTCCGGGTTCTTACACCGCCGCCAATATCACGGTCGATGCCGATGGCCGTATCACCGCCGCCAGCAACGGCAGCGGGGGCGCCACCGGCCATTCCATCCGGGATGACAACGCAGCCATGCCCCAGCGCGGAGCGCTCAACTTTGTTTCCTCTTCAACCATTAATGCCACGCTGGCTGATAATTCCGGTGCGGATGAAACAGAGGTCGTACTCTCCATTCCCACAGCTGCGATTGGCGCCGCGCAGATCGCTTCGACAACCGTCAGCCCTGGTTCCTATACCCTGGCTTCCGTTACGGTCGACGCAGACGGCCGCATCACCGCTGCCTCAAACGGAACCGCCGACACCAATCCCTCCGACGATGTTACTATCGCCAGCACGGCCGGCGGAGATGTGACCGGCACATTCTCCAACCTCCAGGTCGTTCAGGATGCTATCGGACCGGCTGAACTCGCGCCTACCAACGTCGCCCCCGGTTCCTACACCGCTGCCAATATCACTATCGATGCCGATGGCCGCATCACCGCCGCCAGCAACGGCAGCGGGGGCGCCGGCGGACACATTATCCGGGATGAGGGTACCAATCTTCCGCAGCGGGAAGGGCTCAATTTTATTTCTACCCCTACCATCGAGGCCAATCTTTCGGATGATGCGGGTGGAAATGAATCGGAGGTCAGCCTCTCTATTCCCACAGATGGAGTAGGCCCGGTCGAACTGGCGCCTACCAGCGTCACTCCCGGTTCCTATACCTCCGCCAACATCACCGTTGACGCAGATGGCCGTATCGTGGCCGCCAGCAACGGATCGGGAGGAGGCGGAGGAGGAAGTTCGCCTTCCGTCATCACTCCGCCCTTGATCACTGCTGCCCAAAATAATTACAACCCTTCGGGGTGGAGCACGGCTACGCTCATTCGCTTGTCAGGCGACAGCGGACTCAGGGCCATCAACGGCTTCGCTGCAGGGGTGAACGGGGAGATCAAAACCCTGGTCAACACCGGAGAATTCGCCCTTTACCTCGCGCCCGAACATACCGGTAGCTCGGCCCCCAACCGCATCAGATACAAGGAAGAAGTCATCATTCCGGAAGGAGAGAGCGTACAGATATACTACGACGGGGTTTTGTCAAGATGGGTGCCGATAACCCCACCCGCACCGGGCTACAGGGTTGGTGACAGAGGCGTTTATTACGACCAGATGCCGACCAGGATGCCGACGGCGGTCAGTGAAAACTTCCCCTTCTTCCTGTGGGGCTCCATTCAGTTGCTGAATGGCAATCCCACCGCAAACGAACCTTTTGTGTTCTGGGACATGAATACCGGATCTACCCCCAGTGGCGGAAGCGGTATGGCTTACGTCCGCGAGCTGGAGGAAATGGCCTATGTGGGAACCTGTCATATGGTAGCCAAGACCTATTGCAAGACGCCGGCGGTGTTGTCAGATGCGAGCAATTCGTATTATTATTTCCTGCGCCTTGCAGATTTTCCCTCCTCCGGTTTCTGGAATCAGAACAACAGCCTGGGAATCCGCTATCGTCATGAGGTCAACGGCGGCAGATTTGAATGTTACGCCCGCAACAGTTCAGGAACGGATGTGACCGTCGACAGCGGCATCCTGGCCGAGGCCAACAAGGATTATGAACTGGTTGTGACGCTCAACAAGACCAATACAGAGGCTACCTTCTTCATCAATGGCGCGGTAGTGGGCCGGATCAATTCCGGGCTACCCGCCGGCGTTGCGGTTGGTCCCTCCCAGCAACTGGAGAAAACGGCGGGAACTTCCGCCCGTTCCTGGAAGGTTTACCGGTTTATCGGAGCGGCCATTGCGCCCTGATCAGGCTTTGAGACCTTCCAGCACAAGCGCCCAAAGATCCTCGTAGGGGATGATCTCGATCTCGTGGGCTTCCCGCGCCAGGCCAAGCGGCACGTTGTGCAGTTGGCGGAACTGGAGCGCAGTCATGCGCTCCAGTTCCCTGCGCCGGAAGAACGCCCTGGGCAGCTGGTTGAGCATCCGGATGAAACAGTTGGTACGGTAGTGTTCTTCCCGCCGCAGGTGCCGGATGGCATAGCGGGAAAGGGCGTCCAGCCTTTCGTAGACGGCATCGTAATTGCCTTGATGGATCAGAAACAGGATCTGAATGATCAGGATCGGGATGTTGTACCCCCGCTTGTCTTTTGAGAAAAGCGGTACTTCATTGATGAACTTGCCCAGTTTGAAACGGTATCCTTCCAGCCCGCCCATCTTTCCCGCAGTATAGGTATAGTAAATAAAGGCCTCCATGATATGCCAGGGCTCCTTTGCCGTGGGGTAGAGGTAGCGGAATTGCGGGTGAGCGGTGCATTCGGTCCAGATATCAAAAGCTTTCGGATAGTTTTTGGAATGCAGGGCCAGTACACAAGACAGCTCCATGCCCTTGAACCAGTTGCTCTGCCCCGGTTCCAGCATGCCGAGCAGTTGCCGCACGGCTTCTTCGCCCTTTTTATAAGCCTTGAGTTGAATATAGCTCACTACGAGCTGATACAAATAAGGCCGGATGTAGGAATCGGGAATCTGGTCGAGTCGCTTGAAATGCCGGATGGCTTTCAGGCAAGCCTGAACGGTCGCTTCGTAGTCGTTGACGATCATGTTTTTGGCAACCGTCATAAAGCTGCACCTGTGTTGGAGCTTCTGGCTTTGGGCTTCCCGCAGCATTTCCTTCAGGGCTTTTTCGTATTCCTCCACCTTGTCGAAATGGTGTTTTTTGGTGCTTTTATCCGTAACGTAGTGGGAAAGCATTTCCTCCATATAACCATCTGCCCTGACCTCGGCCTGATAGAGGTGCAGATGGCGATCGACCAATTTGTCATATTCTTCGAATTTCCGGCGGTCGCCAAGGATGACGCCGTAGTGGTGGCGGAGCAGTTGCAGGGCCTCCAGGGTCACCGGGGTCAGTTCGATCTGTTCGGCCTTTTTCAGCACCTTGTGCAGCAACTCTACCGCGATCTGCCGCGAGCCGCGCCTGAGCAGGAAGCGGGCCGCCGTCAACTCGCGGTAGCAGTTGTAAAAGGAGCGCTCGTAGTTGCTCTGCCTGTCCTGTTTCCTGTCTATAAAGAAAACCGTATTGAGCAACCTGCGCTTCAGGTCGTGTTTTAGTTTCCAGTAGCTGTTTTTGGAGTTTTCGGGATTTCCGTAAAGAAATGCCATGGCCTCTTCGTCGCTTTCAAAGACCCCGGAGGAAATGCCCTCGTACAGTTGCATGATCTTGGAGTTAGGGGGTAAGGCCGGTCCGAGAATCTCCAGTGTCTTGATCTTGTGGCGGTTTACGATGCTCACCAATTCGCGCAAATCTCTCATACCGTCAGATTTGTGCCGTCCATCATCTATTCGAAAATAAGGCATTCAGGGTTTTTTTTCACCCCAAATACGCATTTATCCTCTTTCCTCCTATTGGTTCAAATGTAAGTAAGTATGGGATGTTGAATATATTAAGCTGTTGAAAATCAAATGATAAAACTTTTTCTGCTCCATTTTTCCGGGTAAGAACTGCATGATGGCAGGCAGTGCGCGGCAGGATTTCGGGGGGTACTTTTGTCTTATCACTTAAAAACAAAAAGCCGACAGCTATGAAGATTAAAAACCATTACCAGCGCATCCGGACAGGCGGCATCGTGATTGAGGACGAAACGCTCGGATAAGACACACGGCCCGGCAGAAAGCGGAGCGTAGCATGACGTAGCGCGGAATCGAGAAGAGGGAACCTGCCGGGCCCTTTCTATGCAAGGCTGACAAACAGAAATAAAGAGGGGATTGGAGGCGGCAACCGGGATAGATACTAAAAATTGTCTAACAGGGGGCCTACCAAAACCCGGGGGAAACAACACTAGGAGGGTGAGTTCGTTTCTAGCCGCCCCAACCTCTCTTTTTCAAGAAAGACGGATCATATCGCCAACAGAAATGATTGCTTAACTCAAAAATGGAGGTGTTATGTACACATTGACAACGCGATTGACTGTCGCAACCACTATCGTCATGATTTGGGCCACAATGGCCGCCTATGGGCAGCGTTCATGGGAAAGCATTCCCCGCTACGATGGGCTGGAGGTAAAAAACGGCATGCTGGCTTTTTCCGGCAAACCCGCCTTCGACCAGGTTTATAACGATCTGGAACAACGCATCCGGGACTGGTATGCCGCTGCCGATGCCCCGGATGCGAAGGAAAGTTCCGAACAGCCCTGCTCTGACGACAACGTTGTCCTGGCGCTGTTTGAACAAACTTATCAGATCAGTACGGCCAGGAAAGCCGACTTGTTGAAGGAATGCGAGTGGCTGAACGCAGGGCGCGATCCAGCGGGCTTTGAAGGGTATCACCTTGCCGACGAGATACTCGGCGCGCTGTTCAACGACAAGTTTCAGGTGCAGGTGGGCGTTGATATTTATTACTGCCCGCTTCCCGGCATCACTTACATAGTAGGCAATGAAGACCTGGAGTCGCTCCGCGCCCTGGAGCGGGGAGAAAGCCCCTACAATCTGCGCAATGTGCAGGTTTTCGGCCCTGAGACGGGTTGTTCCGCTGATTTTTCAGTCAACACGAGCGGATCAACTACTACCGTTGGATTTTCGCACATCGGCCAGCCCCAAACGGGCAACGTGATCTACTTCTGGGAGTTTGGCGACGGCAATATTTCCATGCAGAAAAACCCGGTTCATACCTATTCCCAGGCTGGCCAGTACAACGTATGCCTGACGATAGAGTCGGCCCTGGCCTCCTGCACCGACAGGGTGTGCAAAACCATCCAGGTAGGTACGGACGGCTGTATGCCTTTCTTCATCTACAATGAAACCGGGCAACCGGGAGGGATCTGCTTCCTCGACAATACCCAGGTCATCGGCAATGTAGTGAGCTGGAACTGGTCGTTCGGCGACGGATCGCCGGGGTCTACCCAAGCTAATCCCTGCCATGTTTTTCCCTGCGACAAGACCTATTTCGTAACCCTTTCTGTCCAGACGGGCTCGGGGTGTTCCGGCGTCTATGGGTTTCCGGTGGTCGTAGATTCATATGGCTGTTGCAGCTCCAAGGCGTCATTAAAAGACGACCATTACTACGCCGGCAATTCGAAAAAGATCAAATTCGATCAAAGGCATATCCAGATTCCCTTGCTCTACTATCGCGTCGTTGCTACGGTCGTCAACTACAAGCTTAAATCCAACGGTAAATGGGCAAGGGAAAAGGCCAACCTGCAAATCGACCTGTTTGGCAACGTTTTCCTGCCCACGGAGACGGGGTGTCAGTGCGACCAGCCTTTCCCGATTGGCAAAACCGAACTGGCTTTCAACAAAAAATACATGACGACGACCAAAGCGGTAAGCAAGCCCTTCAAGGCCAAGAAAACCCAGGAGTGGGGCGTTAAATACCACGTAAACAGCGCCCTGATCACACAGAAAACGACGCCCGTCACTTGCGATTGATTCGTCTTTTCAGGTGGGGAAGGCCGATCAGGTCTTACCCTGCCTTTCCACCAAGACAGAGGTGAACCGACCATATTTCCTCGCCTGGACCCGGTCGCCGGGCCAGGCCTTTTTTAAACTTGCCGGTTATGGGAAAATCAATAAAACGCTGCGCTTTGCCTTTGGTAGCCTTGCTGCTGATGGCATGCTGGCCTGGGAAGTCTTCCTGCCTGCCAGCCTGGGAATCAGATACCCTTGATCAATGGATTTTTGAGTCGATTGAGACCTTTCATGCCCTTCACCGCCAATACAAAAAACTGGAGATGCCGCTTCACGAGCGCTCTCTCGAGATCGGCGCCGAGCTGGCTGAACATCCTTTGCGCAAAGCCCGGAGGCAGTACCGGCTTTTGCTGGAGAAGGAAAGGATCGGCGAGCAATTGGCTGCCCTGGAGGAAGAGAAAGAGATGCAGTTGCTCAAAATCCGCTACAAAAAAGGCATTGATCTGATCAAACTGCTCTATGAAAAGATACTTGCCCTGGATCACCATTTTTCCGGGATGCAAATCTATCAGAACATCCTCCTTTTGTCAAATCCCAACAGTTACCCGGATTTCCAAAAGAGCAGGAACCTGTTGGAAGATCAACTAAAGAAGAAGAATGCGCTGGTGTTGCCGCCGATTCTGCATTCCAATCCCTATATGTCTGCGGCTTTTTCACTGGTGGCCACCTTCATCGGCGACGGGGAGACAAAAGACCGGCAGAAGGAGTTCGACCAGATATCCTGCATACTGGATTTTACGGTCAGGATGAGCGCAGAGCTCAGTATTATTCAGCACGAGACCGAGTACCTCAAAACAGCTAACCAGACGCTCAAGAAAGACTGCGAACGGCTGTTCGAAGACTATGTCAAGGTGGTAGGCTACCTGGTGCCTCTCGAAAAATGCCGCTTCAACGACGACTGGGAAACTGTCTACCTGCAACTAGACGATTTTATCAGGAGCATGGAGAGCGATCTGACAAACCCCGCAAGCCGTTGGTCGAGAGAACAGGTCAACCTCGAATTCGCAACGCAGCGCGTAGCCGATTTCATTGGCCAATACCAGTACTTCGTCTCGCAGGGAGCGCAGTACTATCAGAAATTCGACAACATCATTTCCACGTATGAAAATGAAGATTTCTGCAAACAGAACCTCCCGCGCCAGTTCGATGAGCTGAGGAAGGATATCCGGCAAACCATCGACAAGTTTTCTCATACCTACAACCTGCCGGAGATCCAGGGCTCTCGGATGAAAGACCTGCTCTTCGGCGTACCAGAATAATTCCTCAAAAATGATTCCGTTCAGAGAACCTTTGATCGCGTTCTTTCTCGGCCTTTACTTCCAGTTGTTCACGCCTTCCCAGCCGGGCAGGGAAGTGGTGGGAATCGATTTTGGAGAGCCCACCCGCGACTGTGCGGGCCGCGGCCAGATATGCCGCATCGACAAGCTGGGAGAGGCGAGGTGGAAAACCAATCCCGAAACCCTCGGAGAGCGTTGGACCGATTCCCTGGGCTGGTATCATCTTTCGGTCAGTGAACTTTGGTGGGATGCTGAAGCAGATAGCCTGTACATTCCAGGGGAGGAACCCGGCTATTACCAGGGTGTGAGGGAAGGCGGTATGATCCATTTCTTAATGAGAAACACAAAACAATAACAGCATGGAAAAGCCGGCGGCAGGGTGGGTAGTGGGCATGTTATTGTTATGCTTATCGTGGAGTTTTACTTCCCGTGATCAGCCCCTCCTTCCAGGTGATTTACCCCTGCTTTCAGGCGACGAGTTGTCTTTGTCTCACCTGAGGTATAAAAAAGGTCTGGAACTTATCCGCATCCTGTACGAAAAGATACTCAGCCTGGACCACCACTTTTCGGGTATCCGGACAGAGCAGTACCTCAGGGAGACGGGCAACCCGCTTGCCTTTGACACTTTCAGAGAAATTGCCGAGGAAGGGAAGGGCAAAAAAACAGCCGACATAGAAAGGCTGGCCTGCCTGCTGGTATTTAACATGGAAGTGCAATCCGATTTGCGGCTCATAGCCTATGAGACAGGATATTTGACGGTCGCCAATTCGCAATTGCTGGAAGAGTGCCGTGAATTGTTTGCGGAATATACCCGGGTGATCGGCTATGACCTGCCGCTCGACCAATGCAGGCAGGCTGATGATTGGGAGCGATTGATCCGGGAACTGGACCGGCACATCGGATACATCCGGCAGCGGCAGGAGAGGAGGCTGCCGGATGAAACGGAGCAGTTGTTGCGCGATCACATCAACCTGGAGTTTTCGGTCGACAGGCTGCTGAACTTTCTCCGCAACTACCAGTTTCATATTCAGCAGGGTGTATTGTATTACGGGAAATTCAAGATGATACTCGACAGCCACCTGCCAGCGCCTCCTTGTGCGGGGGAATTCCCCTATCAAGGGCATGAGATGCGGCTGGCGGTTGAACACGCGCTGGAAGCCTTCCATAAGGCATATCAGGTGCCGGAGTTGAAAGGATCCAGACTGAAGGATTTGCTGTACGGATTTTCGGATTGACCATTTGACGCAAATTCCCGTATCTTATGCCCGTGTTTGTTCACCCCATAATTTGAAACATGATCTTCCGTACCCTGCTCCTGATCCTTCTGGCTGTTGCCTTTTCTCAAGCACTTACAGCCCAGGAAGCCAAGCCGCAACTCGATCGGTCATCTGCCAAATTCTCCCTGAAGCCCTCCTCGATGCAGCCCCTGCAGCCCGCGGCCTTCTACGTACCCCAACCGGATTCTGCCAATTGGAATACCTCTCTGATCAATTTCCAAAAAGGCATTCACCATCCGGGTAGCCCGGAAAAGGAAGCGATCAACGCCATCAAAAAAGAAAAATTGGAGCAAAAACTCAACGATCCGGGGCCTCAGGACGACCGGGGCGCTGAGGGGGTGACTTCCGATCCTCCGGTTGTGTTCCGCAATTTTCAGGGCAACCTCTTCAACGGCTGGTATCCGCCGGATAACCAAATCGCGATCTCTGACAATGGCTTTATCGTATCTGTGGTCAATTCCAATATCAGCGTCTTCAATGAAAGCGGCGCCACCTTGCTGGGCAATGAACCCCTGGGCGATTATTTCGACTATTTGGACCTCACCGACTTTTTCTACGACCCCCGGGTTATTTACGACCCTGATCAGGACCGGTTCGTCTTCGTTGTTTTGCATGGCAATACGCCTGCTGAGAGCAAGATCATCGTGAGTTTTTCAGAAAGCCAAAACCCGATGGACGGCTGGTGGTCTTACGTCTTCGACGGCAATTTCCTGGGCAATAACACCTGGTTCGATTTCCCGAGCATCGCCGTCTCCGGTGAAGACCTTTTCATCTCCGGCAACCTCTTCAGCGCCAGTAATGTGTTCAACCAGGCAGTCATCATGCAGATAGACAAGCAGCCCGGGTTTGCAGGAGGATCAGTCAACTGGGAATATTTCAACAATGTGACCGACGGATTTGGAGGGCTGTCCTTCACCGTGGCGCCCATTTCATACGGCTTCAACGGAAGCTATGGCCCGGGTATCTATTTGGTCAGTACCCAATCGGGCGGAGGTACCTATACCCACCTCTATGACATCACGGGAAATGTGGAAGACGAACAGGATATTTTTGCCTACGAGATCAATACCGGGAGCTACGCCGTACCGGCAGACGCGGAACAACAGCTCACCAACAAACTCCTCGATATTGGCGATTGCCGTGTGCTGAGCGGGTTTTATGCAGATGGTATCATCCACTACGTGCACATTGCCGACAACGGAGGAGGCTACGGAGGCCTGCGCTACAACCGCCTCGACGTCGCTGCCAAGTCCATCTCCTACATTAATATTGGTCAAAGCCAGTTCGACTACGCCTATCCGGCCATCGCGCCCAGCGGGGCCTCGGTTACCGACAAAGACGTGATCATCGCCTTCCTCCGGGCTAGCAAGAGCTCCTTCCCGGAATTCAGGGCAATCGCCATCGATGGAGGCATGAATATTTCCTCCACCATTCCCATTAAAACCGGCGAGTATTTTATCAACGTAACGGCCGATAACACCCAGCGATGGGGCGATTACTCCGGTATCTGCCGCAAACACAACAGCCCAACCCCCAAACTCTGGGTCTCCGGCTGCTATGGCAGGCTCAACAGCACTTACGGTACCTGGATTGCCGAACTCTCCATCGACCCCAATGCCTCGGTCAGGGAAATGCCGGCTATCCAAACCGGAAAAGTCTTTCCCAACCCCATACAGGATGATTTTACCCTGGAATTCGAGTCGGTGGAAAGGAGTTTTATGCAAATTTCTTTGAGCGACAACCAGGGCCGGATCGTCCGCCACCTCTTCCGGGGTATGGTCAAACCAGGCCTCAACCGCCTGACCTTCAACAAAGGGATGCTCGCTCCCGGAACTTACTACCTGCTGATCCGCGACGAATACCAACTGCCGCTGCGCACGGAAAAGATCATCGTTTTTTAAAAACGTTTGGCTTATCTTTGCACCGTCTTAAACAGAAGAGATCAATATGCAGCCTGTACCTGCGGTTTTATTGTTGGAAGATGGCACGGTTTTCTACGGAAAATCGGCCGGCAAGATCGGAACCACCACCGGCGAAATTTGCTTCAACACCGGCATGACCGGTTATCAGGAGATTTTCACCGACCCCTCGTACTACGGCCAGTTGCTGGTCACTACCAATGCCCATATTGGCAACTACGGTACCAAAAACAACGAGGTCGAATCAGAAGACATCAAAATCGCCGGCCTTATCTGCAAGAATTTTACCTGGCAATACTCCCGCCCTCAAGCTTCTGAATCCATTCAGGAATATTTCGAACAGGAAAGCCTCGTCGGCATCTCCGATGTCGATACCAGGGCCGTCGTCCGCCATATCCGTGATAAAGGCGCGATGAACGCCATTATCTCTTCCGAAACCACCGATCTGGAAGAACTGAAACGCCGGCTTCGCGAGGTGCCTCCCATGGAAGGCCTTGAACTGGCCTCCCAGGTGAGCGCCAAAGAGCCCTATACCATGGGCGACCCCGACGCTCCGCTTTGGGTGGCGGTGCTCGACTTCGGCACAAAGCGCAATATCCTCCAGTGCATGGTTGATAGGGGCTGTTTCGTCAAGGTGTTTCCGGCCCGCACCGGCATCGAAGAGCTCAAGGCCTTTAACCCCGACGGCTACTTCCTATCCAACGGCCCCGGCGACCCCGCTTCCATGGACTATGCCGTGGAAACTGCCAGACATATCCTCCAGGAAGACAAACCGCTCTTCGGCATTTGCCTCGGCCATCAGCTCCTCTCCCTGGCCCTCGATATCCCGACCTATAAAATGCACCACGGCCACCGCGGCATCAACCACCCGGTGAAAAACCTGGTCACCGGACATTGCGAGATAACCAGCCAAAACCACGGCTTTGGCGTCAACCCCGAAGCCATCCGCCAGGCCGCCGACCGTGTGGAGGTCACCCATGTCAACCTCAACGACGATACTATTGAAGGCATTCGCGTGCGCGGGAAAAATGCCTTCTCCGTGCAATACCACCCCGAAGCATCGCCCGGACCCCACGATTCCCGCTACCTTTTTGATGAATTCGTCCGCTTGATGCGGGAAAACAAACAATAACTGCAAGCTTATGAGTACCATTCTGGACATCCGCGCCCGTGAAATCCTCGATTCCCGTGGCAACCCAACAATAGAGGTAGAAGTTGTAACCGAAAACGGCTTCATCGGCCGTGCCGCTGTTCCCTCCGGCGCCTCCACCGGCAAACACGAGGCCGTGGAACTCCGCGACGGCGATAAATCCCGCTTCCTCGGCAAAGGCGTGCTCACCGCCTGCCGCAACGTCGAGGAAACCATCCGCGAAGCCCTCATCGGCGAAGATGTCTTCGACCAGATCTATCTCGACCGTATCATGATCGACCTCGACGGCACGCCCAATAAATCCAACCTCGGCGCCAACGCCATCCTGGGCGTTTCGCTGGCTATCGCCAAAGCCGCCGCCAAGGAAACCGACCAGCCCCTCTACCGCTACATCGGCGGCGTCAACTCCCATATCCTGCCGGTGCCCATGATGAACATCCTCAACGGCGGTTCCCATGCCGACAATAGCATCGACTTCCAGGAGTTCATGATCATGCCCGTCGGCGCCGATACTTTCTCCGAAAGCCTGCGCATGGGCGTCGAAGTGTTCCACTCGCTCAAGTCCGTGCTCAAAAGCAAAGGCTACTCCACCAACGTTGGCGATGAAGGCGGCTTCGCTCCCAACATCAAATCCAACGTAGAAGCTATCGAAACCGTGCTGGCCGCCATCGAAAAAGCAGGCTACTGCCCCGGCGAAGACCTCATGATCGCCATGGACGCCGCCGCCTCCGAATTCTACAACGAAGCTGAAAAAGTTTACCACTTCCATAAATCCACCGGCGATAAACTCACCTCCGCCCAAATGGTGCAGTACTGGAAAGACTGGTGCAACAAATATCCCATCATCTCCATCGAAGACGGCCTGCACGAAGACGACTGGGACGGCTGGAAGATCCTGACCAAAGAACTGGGAAGCAAAGTGCAACTCGTCGGCGACGACCTGTTTGTCACCAACACCCAACGCCTCCAACGTGGCATCGATGAGGATATCGCCAACTCCATCCTCATCAAAGTCAACCAGATCGGCACCCTCACCGAAACCATCGAGGCCGTTCGCCTGGCTACCCGCAACGGCTATACCAGCGTGATGAGCCACCGCTCAGGAGAAACCGAAGATACGACCATCGCCGACCTCGCCGTGGCCCTCAATACCGGACAGATCAAAACCGGATCGGCTTCCCGCTCCGACCGCATCGCCAAGTACAACCAGCTCCTCCGCATCGAGGAAGAACTTGCCGAAAGCGGAATCTACCCCGGCCGCGCCCTCATTGGCGGTTAACCAAAAAACAAACGATCATGAGCGTACTGAAAACTTTTTGGAGAGGCCTCGCCGGTAGCATCCCGCCGCCGTTCCGCAATCGCTACGCGATCTCGGCCATCATTTTCCTGGCCTGGATGCTCCTGTTCGATAGCGCCAACATGATCACCCAGTTCAAACTGGTCCAGTCGGTCAATAACCTTAAAGGGGACAAAGAATACTACCAGGAGGCCATCAAAAAGGCCGAAATGGAGAAAAAAACGCTGGCCGAAGACAAGGAAACCTTCGCCCGCGAACACTACTACATGCAAAAAGATAATGAGGATGTATTCATCCTCGAAAAAGAAGAATAGTTTTTCAAATTCAAATTGTTTTATAATATGTCTGTTCTCGTCAACAAGGACTCCCGGATCATCGTACAGGGATTTACAGGAAAGGAAGGTACCTTCCACGCTACGCAAATGATTGAATACGGCACCAACGTCGTTGGCGGCGTAACCCCCGGCAAGGGCGGTACCCAACATCTCGACCGCCCGGTGTTCAATACCGTGAGGGACGCCGTGGTTGAAGCTGGCGCCGATACCTCCGTCATTTTCGTCCCTCCTTCCTTCGCCGCCGATGCCATCATGGAAGCCGCTGAAGCAGGCATCAAAGTCATCATCTGCATCACTGAAGGTATCCCGGTTCAGGATATGGTCAAGGTGAAAGCCTACCTTCGCGATAAAAACTGCCGCCTCATCGGGCCCAACTGCCCAGGCGTCATCACCCCCGATGAAGCCAAATGCGGAATCATGCCCGGCTTCATCCACCAAAAAGGCAGCATCGGGATCGTCTCCCGCTCCGGCACCCTCACCTACGAAGCCGTCGACCAGGTCACCAAAGCCGGTCTCGGCCAGTCCACCTGCATCGGTATTGGCGGCGACCCCATTCCCGGCACCACCACCAAAGAAGCCGTTCAACTCCTGATGGAAGACCCCGAAACGGAAGGCATCATCATGATCGGCGAGATTGGCGGTGGCATGGAAGCAGAGGCTGCATATTATATCAAAGAGCACGGCACCAAGCCCGTGGTCGGCTTCATCGCAGGCCAGACCGCTCCCAAAGGCCGCAAAATGGGCCACGCCGGCGCCATCATCGGTGGGGCAGACGATACGGCGGCAGCAAAAATGGCCATCATGGAAGCCTGCGGCATCCACGTGGTCAAATCGCCCGCCGAAATCGGCGTGACCATGCTGAAAGCATTAAAAGGATAAAGTTATTTTTGTTCCGATTTACTAGTATACCAGCGATAAAATCAGGATGACGATCACCAGAATGATCACCCCTGCCATCGCGTACTGGTAAGTCCGGTGCTTGCTGCGGTATGTGTTGAAAAGCGCCTCGGCGTAGTCGCGCCATTCATACCCCTTCACATAGAGCTCAAAGCCCATGGCGAAGTACTTTTTCCGGCGCTGCTGCGAACCGTGCTTCTGCAAAATGAAAAAGTAATTGTCGAGGTAGGCCAGTTCGTACAACTCCGTCAGCCCCCCCTTGTCGCCCCCCGATTCGATGAGCATCTTGTTGGTGCCCTCCAGCAAACGCCAACGCCCCTTGATGACGTTGCCGTCGGTAGAACGAAGGTATTCGCCCCCGTCGTTGAAGAAGTGCAAAACCGTATTGTGGAAGTTCTCTTCGTCGCGAACCTCCAGCCAGGGCTTTCCGCCCGGACTGGAATAAAAGTGGGTTTCACTCAAATCTTCTCCCCACTTGCGAACCTTGGGAATGATCTCATCCAGGTACTCGTCGAGCGAATCCAGCTCGGGGAGCTCCACGTTGAGTGATCGAAGGATGGTTTCCAGCCAGTTTTGTTCCTCCACGGATCAGAATGAATGTTGAGCAATACGCAAATATAAGTCTTTATGCGCTCACTTGCTCCTTCTCCCCCTTGAGCCGGTCTTTCCGCTTTTTGAAAAATTTGGAATCGACGACCAGCAGTCCGAACGACTCGCAATCTTCCTTGGTCTGCCTGGCGTGGTGCGCCCCATGTGCCCGCAAAATGGCCCGCGAATACTTGTTGTCAAGCTGCCGGAACCACGAAAACCGCTGGTGGATATACACGTCGTGAATGAGGAAATAGATCAGCCCGTAGATCGAGATACCAACGCCCACAAAAAACAACCAGAAATGGGGCGTAGCCGATCCCAGAATGTAAAACAGGGCGCTGGGTATGGCGAAGACGAGGAAGAACCGGTCGTTCTTCTCAAAAAAATGCCCCTCCTTGTGCAGGGGGTTGTGGTGGTCTTCATGCCAGCTCCACAAAAAGCCATGCATCACGTATTTGTGTGCAAACCAGGCCACAAACTCCATAAAGGCAGCCGTGCCGATCGTTACTAAAACATAGAACAGTACCTGCATATGAAAAATCTGTTTAAATCCGCGTTGCGAAGCATCAGCGTCATCCGCGTGCAAAATTAATATTCAGCATACCTAGTAGTACAAAGAATGCTAATTGCATGATAAACAGCGCCACCGCCACTTTGTTTCTCTTCTCCCCAAAATGAAAGGCGAAGTAGGTCTGCAGCGGAAGCGACACGAAAAACCAGCCGAAGTAGTTGCGCAAAGGCACCACATCGCCTTCCCAACTCCAGAAGTTGAAAGCCATGGCCACGGGTTCGATGAACAAATCCAGTATCACCATCAGCAGTGCGCCCGCCACCGCCCGCCACGCCCAATGCCACCGCCCGCCGATGGCGTTGACGGTCATGCCGGTGGTGTACGATACCAGCATCCAGTTGACGCCGATCATCAGGGGCGTGCCCCAGACCTTCGGCCCCAGCACGGGCCCGTAGGCGTATTCTCCAAACAACAACCCCGTCTGTACCCCGAACAGCTCCGCCCCGAAACCGACGGCGTAACACAGGGCCAGGAAGATGCTCATCTCTTTCGTCCAGCCGCGGTGAAAAACCAGGGCCAGCGCCAGCGACAACAGCAGGTTGAACGGCGTGAGCAGGATGAAGCTGGCATGCACGGTAAAGTGTATACCGGCGACGCCGGCGAGATAGGCCAGGGCAAGGAAAGCGATAGCCCTCGTTTCATAAGGGCGGAGTTCGATTGCGTTACTTCTCATGAATCAATTCATCTACGATTTTGGCGGATAGGAGGGCCAGCGGAATACCCCCTCCGGGGTGCACGCTTCCTCCTACAAAATACAAATCCGCGATCTTGGAAGAAAAATTGGGATGACGGGCGAAGGCCGCCATGCGGTTGTTGGAACTGGTGCCATACAAGGCGCCCAGGTGCGAGCCGGTGCGGCTCTCTATCGTGCGGGGCTCCAGGATAGCTTCACACTCGATCAGCGGACGGATATCGACACCCAGGTTGCGGCTCAGCTTCGCGATGATCCGCTCGCGCGATTGTTCGATGATCGCATCCCAGTCCTGCCCGGCCATGAAGGGCACGTTGATCATGGTAAACCAGTTCTCGGCCCCCTCCGGCGCATCCCCTGGCGTATATTTTTTGGTGATATTGATGTAGACGGTGGGGTCTTCATAAACGGTTCCGCGCGCCAGGCAGTCGAACTCCCGCTCGTAGTCGCCGCTGAAAAAGATGTTGTGCAGGTCGAGCTCGGGAAAGCCGCGCCGTATGCCCCAGTAGAAGATCAGCGCCGAGGTGGATTTCTCCTGCCGCAGGATGCGCTCGGGCGCCGGCTGATCGGGAAGGAGCTGCCGGTAGGCAAAGAAAATGTCCATGTTGCAGATCACCCGGTCGAAGGGGTGGAATTGGCCATCTGCCCAGACACCCCTGGCCTTTCCTTCTGCCACCTCGATGCGCTCCGCTTTTTCCCCGAAATGAAATTCTGCGCCTTTCTCCCGCGCCAGCTCCACCAAATGGTTGGTAATGGCCACCATGCCTCCCTCGGGGTGGAAGGCGCCGAAGTGGTATTCGAAATGGGGAATGATGTTGAGGAGCCCGGGCGCCTTGTAGGGGTTCGACCCGTTGTAGGTCGCGTAGCGGTTGAACAACTGCACCATCTTCGGCTCGCGGAAGAGGCCGCGGTTGACCCGGTGCATCGACCGGAACAGGTCGAGACGCGGTATCTTCGGCAGGGCCCGCG
Source organism: Saprospiraceae bacterium (assembly GCA_049306275.1). GTDB lineage: Bacteria > Bacteroidota > Bacteroidia > Chitinophagales > Saprospiraceae > JADJTT01. The sequence goes on from JBAQQB010000073.1 coordinate 49,038, forward strand.
CTACGGCGCCGCTCATCCAGGTGCCGAGCCGGTGCAGGGATTGTTCCAGAAATATCCTCCCGGTCGCCTCGTATTTAAAACGGCTTTGTCTCAGTGCCCGCCTGACGTTCGCTGCGGGTTCGCCCAGTTTTTCCTCCGCTTCGCGGGCGAAGCGCTCCTGATCGCCGTAAGCGGTCAGCCTTGTGCCGTCTTCCCAGAAGTAGTGGCAGACTACCGGCAGCCGCTCGTAGGCCAGCCTGGGCGTATTGACAGGCTGCGCCACCTCGTACAGCTCGTCGACGTACATGGGCATGGTGAAAAGCGAGGGCCCCGCATCGAAACGGTAATCGCCCAGGCGCATCTCCGACAACTTCCCCCCCGCGTATTCGTTGGCTTCGAATACCGTCACCTCATGCCCGCGGCTCGCCATGCGCACCGCGGAGGCCAGTCCGGCCGGGCCCGCTCCGATGATTCCGATCTTCAAGATTGAAGTTTTTTGAACAAACAAAGGTATGCCTTATTGGTTGAGCGGAAACTCAGGAATTCTCCGCACCGGCCAGCGGGAACTCTACGAAGAAACTCGTTCCTTTACCTGGTTCCGACTCAACCCAGATGCGGCCCTTGGCAGCTTCCACCATGCTTTTCGACATGGCCAACCCCAGCCCGGAGCCAGAAGTCTTGGTGGTAAAATTGGGCTCAAAGACCTTTTCACGCATATCTTCCGGAATGCCTGTTCCGTTGTCGCGCACTTCCACCAGCACTTTGACGTCGCCGCAGACCACCTTGCCGCTGATCACCCCCTCGCGGTCTTCAGGGATGGCCTGGATGGCATTTTTGTACAAGTTGTTGAACACGCGGGCAATTTGGTACTTGTCAGCTTCAATCTCGCAGGGTTCGTCGGGGAGGGAGAGGTTAAACTCCACCGTGCTTTGGGTGTTGCGGAAAAGCCCATGCACCTTGGCAACCAGCTCGCTCAGGGAGAAAACGGATAGTTCGGTCTGGGGCATCTGCCCAAAATGCGCAAACGAAGAGGCGATGCCTTTCAGGACGCTGATCTGCTCCATGATCTGTCCGCTGACTTCCTCGGCTATTTCTCCGGCTTTTTCCGGCTTCATCTTCACCGCCATTTGCAGCCGCTGGATGTCGAGCGACATCGGGGTCAGCGGGTTGTTGATCTCGTGGGCTACCTGCCTGGCTACCTGACGCCAGCCGGTCTCGCGCTCGGAAGCGGCGAGTTGGGTCGTGCTCTCTTCCAGCTTCTGAAGTGTCCGGTTGTATTCTTCGATCAGTGCCCCCAGTTCGTCGTTGCCCTGGTACTCCAATGGTTCGTTTTTGCCCAGTTTCAACTTGCGAAGGCTTTCTCCGAGTTGGGAAATCGGCTTTGTAGTGGAGTTGGCGATGAATATGGCCAGCGCCCCTGCAAACACCAGCAGCGATACGTAAACGCTGATCAGGGAGCTAAGGAAGGCGGAGATTTCTTTTTGCAAACTGCTGGGCTGATCGATGAAGGGTAGTGCGAGAAAAGCAGATATACCGCCATCCAGGGTCCTGACGGGAAAATACACCACCTGAACCGGAAATCCGCCGGCGAGGTCGTTTCCCAGGAAAAAGGCGGTGTTGCTTTCTGCCAGCAGATGCCGGATGTTGCCGGGCATGTATTTCCCAAACCATCTCTCCCCGTTAAAATCGGGGGCCGCGTGTCGGATAAGCAGGCCTTCAGGGTCATAAACCAGCAGCTCTGCTTTGTGGAGCCTTCCGAGTTGTTCGAGCATGGCGTAAAGGTCCGGTCCGGGACCCTGAATATGCTGCTCCCGTATCTGGCGGGCTGCTTCTGTGCGAATAATATCCGTTTTAGCCCTGATTTGCAGGGCCTGGTTGTCGTCTGAGTTTTTGCGGAAGTTCCAGATGGAAACCAGACCTACCAGAACGAAGGAGCCCAGCAAGAAGCCCACAACCCATAGCTGGATACGGGTGCTCATCGCCGGCCGCCTGGTTTGCAGAAACTCCAGGGAGGGCGGCAGGAAAGGAAACCAGTGATTGATCAGGCCAAGGATTGGTATGAGCAGGAAGAAAATGGCCATCATGTAGGAAGCCAGTGAAATAGGACCGGAAATGTCGCCGACCGATCTGCGCACGATGGCCACATTTCCATTTGGGTTGTGGAAGAGCCACTCTATTTGGTTGCCATCGGAAAGCGTTTTCCGGGTGGCCGCTCCGGCCTCTGGCAAATCTGCGGGCACGCGGTTGGGCAAAAGGCTGTTCGGACTCTGGTCGGTGAGCGCCCCACGATGATAAATCGCGTACTCGTAGTCGTCGAGCCGGTGAATGCCCTTGTAGCTGAGCGGATTTAGCAGGGCAGAAAGCTGTGGCTGCCAGGAATGGGCTGCCTTAACCAGCATTCCGGCGTCGCCGAAGGGGTATGCGGGCTTTCCGTCCAGAGAGTCAATGGCGGGAAAGCCGCCGTTCGCAGACCGCCGCGTGGTATCGAGGTGGTAAAAGGCGTTCAGGTAATTGTGTTCCCCGATCCAGGAGCCGATGTCCTGCACAGAGTCGGGAAAGTTGCGCAGGATGTTCTCCGCCACCGGGTCTCTTGCCCCGCTCAACTGGATAGCTACCTGTTGTTGTTCTTCATCATCCCTGGCCAGACGGAAACTCGATAGCATGAGGGAGGGCAGTATTGAGACCAGTATGAGTAAAAAGATCATCCAGGTGAGGCTGGGTGAGGTGGTGTCGGCAAAAAGGTCGAGGGTAACTACAAAAATGATGGCAGCCAGGACAAAACCGGAAACCGGCAGCGGAATGCCCGTCCACCAAAAAAAGGGAATTGAGACCACAAGCGCAAGGCCAAATGCAGCCATCCGGAGCGCAGGCTGCAGCCCGAACCCGACGATGGTCTGTGTCATCCGGTGGCTGAACAGGAAAAAGGCGAGCAGCAGGAGCATCAGCACCAGAATGCCGGCAAACCCTCCGGCATCCATCTGGAAGATATTGTCGAGGTAGATGTTCAGATCGGAGAAAAAGACCATGTTGCGCACGGTCTGCGCCACCACGATCATGCCCATGAGTATAGCCAGGTAATTGACCGCGCTGAGCCCTATGGCTGCGGCACGCGAGAGGGGCGGAACGGGTATTTCCTCAAAATGCCGGTGGAAAAAGATCATGAACCAGAGGAGAAGCACCGCGTTGATCAGCAGCCCGCCCAGGGTCTGGTTTTGCACGGCTTGCTGAAAAACGCCTCCGCCCATTCCCAGCATCTCCCATTGCTCCTGCAGCCATGGCCACCTCATGGCCAGTTGAAGCGCTGCCGCCACAAGGATCAGGAACAGCGCCCCTGCCCAGGGGGAGAATTTCCGGACCAGGCCGTAAGCTACTCCATTCAGGATGAAACCCGTTACCAGGGCGATTCCCAACAGCAGCATAGCGAGCAGGCCCCTGCCGAATGGATCATGCACAGGACCATCGGTCATGAGGGAAAACAGCTTTTCTCCCTGTACATTCTTTACCGGAGGCCAGTTTTCATATCCAAAGGAGGGCATGACAGTCTCCGGAATCCGGGGCAGGCCGGTGAATCCGGCGCCTTCCTCCCAAATGGGTATCCATGCGACGGCACGGATAGCAGAGTTGCCAGGGTAGGAGAGGGTTTTCCCGAGGTATACCCGGTTGTCTTGCTGAAAAACAACCCCTTTGTCAACGACGCTTGCGGGAAGCCCGGGAAGGAACTTGCTGTTCAGCTGATAAACCAGCGAATCGCCCTGATACCATGCAATATTGTAGAACTTGAGCCCCCAGGAGGCCTGGATCAGGGCAGGGGAGGGCGACAAGCGGCCGGAAGAAAAATGCAGTTCTTCTGAATAGGCAGCTGCTTCCTGCTCTCTTTGAGCGATCTCCCTCTCCACTAATCCGGCATACCGCTCCAGGTTGCTTTCGGAAGAAAAGAAAGCCCGGACCAGAACAGCAAGTACTGTCAGGACAATCAGGACTACCGCGGCTGTTCTTCTTCGAAAGGGCATAGGCTTTCCCTGACTGACGTAGTTTTAATTGGTGAAGTTAGCCATTATTTCACTTTTTCACCCTTTCACCCTTTCACTCTTTCACTTTTTCGCCTACCTTGCTCTTTCCTGCAGACCGCTCTGTCGCGGCCCCGGCCTTTTGGCCGGGGATGAGGAAAGTCCGGACAACGCAGGGCGCCACGCCATCTAACGGATGGGCTTCTCCGAAAGGGGGAGACAGAGAGTGTCACAGAAAATTACCGCCCCGGTTCGCCGGGGTAAGGGTGAAAACGTGCGGTAAGAGCGCACGCCGCGGCGCAGCAATGCGTCGCGGGGATAAACCTCGTGGGTTGAAATGCCATGTATACCCCGTTTTCCCTTCGGGGAGCTTGGGTTGCCCGCTCAATTTCTTCTTCGGAAGATGACGGGGAGGGTAGGCAGATGGACCCTGCGCCGTGAGGCCAGGGCTAGATAAATGACAGAGACCCCCTCGGGGGCACAGAATCCGGCTTACAGGTCTGCAGGAAATTTTTAGAGTGAAAGGGTGAAAAAGTGAAAAGGTGAAAAAGAAATTTCTCTTTCACCTTTTCACCATTTCACCTTTACTCCACACTCCCAAAATCAAACATCAGCGAGAACCGCAGCGTGTTGTCGAGCGGGTTGCGCTGGTTGGTGGTGGGCACCAGATAGGAGAAGTTGAGGCCGAAGATGTTGTATTTGAGGCCGAGGCCAACGGTGATGAAGCGGCGTGCGCCTTTGGTCTGGGCTTCGGTGTAGTAGCCGGCGCGCACGGCGAAGAGGCGGTCGTACCAGTATTCCGCGCCGAAGGAGAGCATGATTTCCTGCAATTCTTCGGTGAAACCGCCCGGCGCATCGGAGAAGGAGCTGAAGATACCCTGGATGGGACCGTCTTCTTTCCAGTCGGGGATGCCGTCCTGGTCGGTGTCGCAATCTTCGAAGCAGGGCGTCGGCACGAGCAGCTTGTTGAAGTCGGCGATGAAGCTGAGGCTGTTGTGCTCGTCGAATTGTAGATCCCAACTGCCGCCGATGCCGAGGTTGGTCGGGATGAAGTCGCGCTCTTCGTTGGCCGCGTTGGTATAGGTGATTTTCGAACCGATGTTGGTAATTGCGAGGCCGAGCCGCAGGTCGGACTCGATATTCTGCAGGTCGAGCGGGGTTTCGTAGGTAAACGACACGTCGGCTGCGCCGGCCCTGCCAATGGTGATCTCCTGACCGCCTACCGTCTGGCCGGATGCCAGGTTGGAATTGACGAACTTGGCGCCGATACCCGCTGAAAATTTATCAGACAATTTCCGGGAATAAGAAACTTTGAACTCCCATTCCCTCGGACGGCCATTGCCCAAGGGCTCGCCGTTGATATCGGTGAAGTTGATCTCGCCGAGGGAGAAAAAGCGGAGCGACATACCGAAAGCCTGCTCGTCGGAAGGCTTATAGTAACCGGTCAGGTAGGCCAGGTAGACGTCGTTCAGCCCCAGCGCTCTGAGCCAGGGAGTATAGGTGGCCGATACGCCCAGGTTTTTTTCTGCGAAAACCAGTTTGGAATCGTTGAAATGCATGGCGTTGGCATCGGGAGAAATCGCGATCCCCGCATCGCCGAGCGCCCCGGATCGGGCATCCGCGACGATCCGCAGGAAGGGAACCGCCGTAATGATCGTATTTGGGCAAGGTGTGACGCCGTCCAGCAGATACCACTTGCCGTCCACCCCCTTCAGGCAGATAGCTTGGCTCTTTGCCTCCGTGGCTAACAAGGCCAGGGTCAGGACGAACAATCCAAGTAATGCGTTTTTCATGAGCTAAAGTACTTTTTTTGAATTTGCAAATATAGGGAATCGTTTGGTTCGATTGCCCTGACTTGTTAACGCAGTATGACTAATTTTTGGAACTCGCTTTCTCCATTCAGTTTGGCATCGCCCGTGTTGACGGCCTGTACACGTATTTTATAAAGGTATACGCCCTTGGCCAGCGGGTCGCCGAAATCGTCTTTCCCATCCCATTGGATGCAGTCTCCGAGTGATAAACGACTGCCTTGGGGAAATATTCTTTGCTCGATGGTTTTTACCAGCCTGCCAGACACCGTGTAAATGCCTACCTGAACATCCATCTCCTGATTTTCCAGGTTGTGCTCAAACTGGAAGCAGGTGGAGTTGACAAAGGGGTTGGGGTAGTTGAGCACGTGCTTCAGCGCCACTTCAGAGGAACCGGCGACTATGAACTCGGTATAACCTTCAGCAGAATTGTTGGCCACATCCCAGGCCTTGATGCGAATGGAATGCCTGCCTTCTTCCAGTTCGGAGAATGGAAAGCGCACTTCGCCCCGTGTATAATCGTCGAGTTTCGCCTCGTAAAAGTCGTTGAGCAAAATGGTCTTCTGGGTGTTTTCGTCCAACACCCCCGTCAAATCGTGCCCGATGCTGTTGCCCACGACGTTGATGCCCAGATCGTCCTGCAGCTGCACCAGCAGGATGGGGTTGGGGCCTGTCAGGCCGCCGAACACAAAGTCAGTGGAGTTCATGAACACATCGACCTGTGGGCCCTGATCGTCGGAAGCCGCATTGGGGTCGGTACCGCCGATGACCAGGTCGCGATATTCTCCGGCAGCGTCGAGGAGCTGCCCGTTTTCTGCGTAATAGCTGATCTTGCCGTTGCCAAACTGGAAATTGATGTCTTTAGGCACGACGAAGGTGAACTGGAACTTCCCGTTTTGCACGCTGGCCCTGCCTTTGAACAGCACGTTTTTTTGCAGGGTGTAGGTGCGCACCGGCGTGCCGTCCTGCCCCAACGTCTTGTATTCGATGGCTTTGTCGAAAATGGTGGGGTAGAGGAAGCCGTTGAAATTGTCGAGTAATTCGCCGTTGGCGCCCCTCACTTCCCCCGCAATGGTCACTTTCTGCAGGGCCCTGATCGTATCAGGCTCGCCGGCGCCTACTTCCGTACCGTTGATCAGGGTAGTGGCAACGTCGTATTGCGGGAGGGCCAGCTTCATACTGGGGTCGCCCAGAAGGGTGAACTTGCGGGAGTTTTCCTTGCCGCCTGCCTTGTTTTTCGCTTTGCGGAAAATCTCTCCAATGGGCTGGCCTTTGCCGTTTTCAGGGATATACATTTCCTCGCTCACCGCCCGGGTCAGGGTTTCATTGGTGCTGGCATATACGGCCCTTACGGTGGTATACAAAGCCACCCCTCCTCCTTTGGCGTTGAGCAACACCAGTTCACCGGCAGTCGTAAAGCCTGGATCATCATAACCTGAAAAGGAACAGGTTGCGGTGATGAACAGCGGAAGCTTGTCGAAGTTCTCCCAACTTAGAATGTCGGGTATCTGCAATACCCGTTCCTGCGCCCATCCTTTGGCGCCGCCATGGCCCAGATAGGTAACGGAAAGAGCGCCCCGGAAGAGGTTGTTGTTCATCGCTTCCGTAGCGGAAGGTACGCGCTTGCCGCCCGGGGTGGAAACCTGATTGAAAGCGTCGAGGTAGATCTTGTCAAAGTTGAATACCGGGAAAGACGTCTCTACATCAACCGCAATACCGTCGGCATCGCTGCGGTGGATGTCGTTGTCTTCGTCGTCGGCGACGAAAACAAGGCGGTTGCGCCAGTCGCCGAAACAGGCCGGGTTATTGTCGTAGTTGATGATCTTGTCGACCACCGCTTTGGCCTCGGCCAGGTCGCGCGCCGGGATTCGGCCGATGGCGATTTCCATGTCGTCATTGGTGTTGACGAATCCTTCCCCTTCGCTCAGCAAGCCGAAGAAATCGTCGGTGGGATAGGCGAAGATGGGGCTGTTGGACTCTACGGTCTGATAGGTGACGATGAGGTTGTGGCCCTCTCCGCCGATGTTGCGATGGTCGTAGGAACCGTCGCCAAAGAGCAGGAGGTACTTGAAACGGCTGTCGCGGTCGTACAACATTTTACAAAAATCCCTTACGGCTGCGGCGTCTTGCCTGCCGGAGGAGAATTCGTTGTACACCTGGCCAATCTCCACCATGGCGATCTCCAGGCCGTCGTACCCGGCGCGGTGGTCGGCCAGCCGCTGCGCCTCGTCCTTAAGCGCCGGATGGTAAAGGATGATCATATCGACGCCTGTGAGGCCGTGCAGGTTCTGGTTGGAAATGGCTTCCCCCGACTCCGGCGCCGGGAGGGCCGCATCGGCCTGGAAGGCTGCAAATTCCCTGAGTTGGCCTGTGGCAACCCCAAAAGAATAGGTTTGCCCGTTCAGCGATCCCTCAATGGCGACAGGCTTCAGCGGGTCGGTCACATCCCATACGACCAGGCTGCCGGCCGCATTGCCGATCTGGAACGTGGAGGTGGAATGGGCCGTGGTGCGCAGGTCGCGGAACAACAACGGAACGCCCGTGTAGAGGAGCCTTCTCCTGAAATTCAACTGAATGAAATCGAGCCATCCTTCGCTGATGACGCCGGAGCGGTCGGGGTAGTCGACCGTGACGCTGAAAGGCCCAGCAGCGGCGCTCAGGGACGCGGTCAATTCGCCAGTCGAGGCGTAGTTGGCGTTGGGGTTGGTCAGGACGGTACTGGGGATATTGGTGCTGGTGAAGGTTTGTCCTCCCGCCAGGACCCTGAAATTGGTCGGCGCATTGGCCCGGCCGATGAAGCGCACGCGCAGGCTGAGCGGATCGGCTTCGTCCAGATTGACAAGGTCAAAGTCGTAGGAGAAGGCGCGTTGGTTTTTGAAATAATCGCCATACCATTGCCGGCCGGAGCCCTGGGCCAGGTCGTATTTATCCAGGAGGTTGACCTTTTCGTCCTCCCGCCTCAGGTAGTCGTCAAAAGAGGAGGTAGTATATACGCCGGCGACGGATTGCTGGTTCTGGATGCGCAGGCCGTTTTGGCTTCCAATTTTCAGGAAATAGTAGTTGCGGGTGTCGTACACGTTCATTTCGAAAAGGAAGTTGCCCGCAGTTTCATTGTAAGCCCACTTGCCGGAGCCTTCGGCGTAGAAAAGGATGTGATCTCCCTGGTCAAAGCTGCCGTCGGCTTCGCCTGCCACGAAGATGGCGTTTTCAACCAGGTCGTCGTAGCGGGGAGAAGAAACGGGCTCCGGCAGCAGGCCGCCGCCGTTGCCATAGATCTGGATGGAACGCGGGTCGATGTTGGCAGGAGAGATACCCAACTCGTTGACCAGGAAATTGTAGTCGATCTTATATACGCCTGTTTGCGGGATGGCAAGCTTGTAAACATCGCCGTCGCTCAGCACAGACGTAAAGGTGGGGTCGCCGCCGCGCTGCCCGGCAGGGGGCGCCTGCGGAATGAGGTTGACTTCGAGGGTGAAGCGCACCAGCCGCTCGTATGTGCCGGAACCGGTCTGGCGGATGGGAATAAATTGGATGGCGCCAAAATATTGGTTCCTGTCGCGCGTTACCTCAGAAGCGATCTGGATATTTTCTCCGATCTCATCATCATCGGGAGAGGCTGTTTTGGAAAAAGGTTCGTATTCGGCCCCGGTGATGGAAACCTCCAGCAGCCCGTAGCGATCGAGGGGCAGGCGGTGGAAAAAATAGGGGAGGGAAGGATGGCGGCCATCGTAAATAGCGCCTTCGAATCGCCATATCTCTATCGTGTGCAATCCCGCTTCATCTGACTCTGAAATAGGGCCGGGCGTCCATTGGAGCGAAAACTCCAGTTTTGTCGGGCCGGAGGCAAAAACGGAAGAAAGAGTACCGGCAAGCAGGAGCAGTGTAAGAAGATACTTCATTCTTTGCATGGATTTGCTTTTTTTTATAGCTCTCGATCTGAATCGTTATCAAAACGCGAAGCCTTTGGCGGTATTGTTCAGGCAAAAAAACCTAACAGATCAAATCGCGTTTTTCTTGGTTGGGGCACAAACTTAACGCAAATTTGCACAGAACACCTCTTCAATAAAAAGTCAATGACCAGACATTTCCTCGCTTTTGTATGGTTTATGGGAATTTTCTGCGGCATGCAGGCCCAGGATCCTATCTTTTCCCAGTTCTACGCGGCCCCGGCCCAGCTGAACCCGGCGCTGACGGGCGTTACCCTCGCCCCCCGCATTGCCTTGAACTACCGCAACCAATGGCCCGGCCTCAATGCCTACCTGACCTACGCTGCTTCTGCCGAGCAGTTCGTAGCTCCCCTCAACAGCGGCTTCGGCCTCACGGTGATGGGCGACGATCAGGGCGAGGGGCTGATCAAGACCACGCAGGTGAAAGGGCTTTACAGCTACCGCTTGCGCGTGAACGACGAATTTTTCGTCAAAATCGGCGTAGAGGCTGGGTTTCAGCAATCCAACTACGACTGGGACCGCTTCGTCTTCCTCGACCAGCTCGACAAGCTCAACGGGCCGCTCGACCCTTCGGGCGGGCTGAACCCCACCATGGAACAGCGGCCGGAGAGCACCAGCGTCACCCTGTTCGACGTCGGCGCAGGCCTGGTGGCCTATACGCCCCGTTTCTACGGCGGCTTCTCCATGCGCCACCTCACCCAGCCGGAAGACGGGCTGCTGCGCGTCAATGACCAGATCACCGACGGGCTGCCGATGCTTTACTCCCTGCACCTGGGCACGGAAATTACCCTGCGGGAAGGCAATAAACGCAATGCAGGATCGTTTATATCGCCGAACGTTCTTGTCATACGCCAGGCCAATTTCGGACAAATCAACGCCGGCGCCTACGGCGGGTTGGGAGCCTTCTTCCTCGGCGCGTGGTACCGCCACGCCTGGGGCAACCCCGATGCCCTCATTCTGCTGGGAGGCGTTCGCTATGGAATCTTCAAGATCGGCTACTCATACGACATGACCGTATCCCAACTGGCAACCGCCCCTTCAGGCGGCTCCCACGAAATCTCGCTGATCCTCAATTTTGAGCAAAGCGAAGCGTTCAGGCAAAAACAACGAAATACCCGCTACAACGACTGTTTTCAACTGTTCAGGTAAATTCGACACCCATAATTTTAACTTTAACAAAAGAGCTCTTTTGCAAAGTCAATTTTTCCCTATATTTGTCCGTCGTTTCCAAAAAAGCTAAATTTCTGTTAGGTGATGAAAAAACTCTTAAAGCTAAGTACCTTTTCGCTCGTTCTGGTGGTGCTGCTCAGTGCTTGTGGCTCCAAAGAACGTTCTTCCACAACCGGTTGGATGTACAACGACCAAAAGTGGGGCGGGTTTGAAAAACTCGATTATGAAGGCCAGGCAACTGGTCCAAACCTCGTTCTCGTTGAAGGGGGTACCTTTACCATGGGTATCACCGAACAGGACGTTACCTTCGACTGGAACGCCGTGCCCCGCCGCGTCACCGTTTCCTCCTTCTACATGGACGAAACGGAAGTTGCCAACATCGACTACCGCGAATACGTCCACTGGCTGAAACGCGTTTTCGGTGAAACCTATCCCGAAGTATGGCGCAATGCCCTGCCAGATACCCTGGTATGGCGCGAAGAACTGGCCTTCAACGAGCCCCTCGTCGAAACCTACTACCGCCACCCCTCCTTCGACTTCTACCCGGTGGTGGGCGTTACCTGGCTCCAAGCCAACGACTATTGCCTCTGGCGTACCGACCGCGTCAACGAAATGATCCTCATCGAACGCGGTATCCTCAATCCCAACCCGGAACAAACCGATTCCGAAAACTTCAATACCGAAGCCTACCTCGTTGGCCAGTATGAAGGGGATGTACGCAAGAACCTCAAAGACTACCAAACCGGCGGCGAACGCAAAGTGCGCTTCGAAGACGGTATCATGCTGCCCTCCTATCGCCTCCCCACGGAAGCAGAATGGGAATACGCAGCCCTGGCCCTCCTGGGCAACATGCCCTCCGCCCAGGATGAACGCATCACCGACCGCCGCTTCTATCCCTGGTCGGGGAATACCGTTCGCTACCAGAAACGCAATAAGTACCAGGGCGACATCCTCGCCAACTTCAAGCGCGACGGTGGCGACTACATGGGTATGGCCGGCAACCTGAACGACCACGCCAATATCACCGCTCCGGTTCGCTCTTATATGCCCAACGACTTCGGCCTCTTCCACATGGCCGGTAACGTCAGCGAATGGACCGCCGACCTCTTCCGCCCCATGACCAGCCTCGACCTCCGCGACTCGGAAAGCCAGGACCTCAACCCCTACCGCGGTAACAAGTTCCGTACCCTCGAACTCGACCCCGATGGTAACGTGGTAGAAAAAGACAGCCTCGGCCGCCTGCGCTACCGCTACGTCGAAGACGATGAAGTGGCCAACCGCGAAAACTACAAGCGCGGCCAGGTCTACAACTACCTCGACGGCGATAAAGAATCTGAAGTCGTATACGACTACGGCGTACACAGCCTTATCAGCGACAAATCGCGCGTGATCAAAGGAGGCTCCTGGGCCGACCGCGCCTACTGGCTGTCACCCGGCGCACGCCGCTTCAAAGAAGAAGACAAATCTGACCGCACCATCGGCTTCCGCTGCGCCATGGCCCGCATGGGCTCACCCGTCGACAACAACGACGCTGGCGGCAACGATTTTAACGTGAAAGGAAATCGCGTCAAAAGACGCTATTGATATCCCTGCTTTAAACAAGTCATGACCAAAAAGTCTCCCTGCATTCCGGGGAGACTTTTTATTTTCAGCCCACTTCCTTGCCTATGTCCAGCATCGAATCGCTTTACGCTACTTTCCTGCAGCGCCCCCTCATCAGTACCGATAGCAGGAAAATCACTCCGGGTTGTATCTTTTTCGCATTGCGGGGCGAAAATTTCAACGGCAACACCTTTGTGGCCGCCGCTCTCCAGGCCGGCGCAGCGCATGCCGTGGCCGACGATCCTTCTCTGCCGGATATGCCTGGACTGATCCGGGTGGATAATGTTCTGAAAACCCTTCAGGATCTGGCCCGTCACCACCGCCGCCAGTTTTCCGTCCCCGTCATAGGCATCACGGGAAGCAATGGGAAAACGACCACCAAAGAACTGGTGAGCGCCGTGCTGGCCTCCCATTACAGAACCCATTTTACCCAGGGAAACCTCAACAACCACATCGGCGTACCCCTCACCCTGCTGGCCATGCCTGCCGATACCGAGGTGGCCGTCATCGAAATGGGCGCCAACAAACGCGGCGATATCGCCGAACTCTGCGACATCGCCGAGCCCAGCCACGGCCTGATCACCAATATCGGCAAAGCCCACCTCGAAGGCTTCGGCGGAATCGAAGGCGTCAAACTGGGCAAGTCGGAAATGTACCGTTTTCTCGAAAAAACAGCGGGCGTAGCCTTCCTCAACCGCGATGAACCTTTCCTGCCCGACCTGGTCAAAGGCGTCAAGAAAGTGATTCCCTACGGGATAGCAGAACGCCTCACCGGCGAACCGGGCATCCTGGAAATCCAGCTGCTGGCCGAACAACCCTTCCTCGAAGTCGCTTTCCTGTCCGCAAGCCATGAGGAGACCAAGGTTTTTTCTCAACTGATCGGGCGCTATAATTTCGGCAATATCGCCACCGCTATCGCCCTGGGCAGATACTTCAAGGTGCCTGCGCAAAAAATCAAAGAGGCGGTCGAAGCCTATGCACCTTCCAACCTGCGCTCCCAACTCATCTCCAAAGGCTCCAATATGGTGATCATGGATGCCTATAACGCCAATCCCACCAGCATGCGCAACGCGCTGCTGACCTTCGCCGCGATGGAAGCTACCCACCGCGTCGCCATACTGGGCGATATGCTGGAGCTGGGAGAGGCCGCACTGCCGGAACACCAGGCCATTATAGATCTCGCTTTGGAAAAAGGCTTTGATCAGGTGATCCTCGCCGGCCCCATTTTCGGCAGTTTGAGCAGACCGCCACAGGTGCTGCATTTTACGAATCAGGAAGAACTGGCTGCCTGGCTCCAGGCACATCCTTTTTCCCACGCGCACATCCTGCTCAAGGGCTCCCGACGCATCGGCCTGGAGCGTCTGATCGAGGCGATAGCCTGAGCCCTTACCTGAAGCGTTTCAGGGCGTTAACCAGCCTGGCCGGTAGCTCGCCGTTGCAGGCCTGGGCATAGTCTGAGTAAGAACAGGGAATGAGCCGGTGCCGCTGCATTTCCTGGGGCGGTGGCTCGGGCACCTGCAGCCACCAGCGGCCGCTTTTGGAGCTCTTCCAGAAAGTGAGATGCAGGTCGAGGGTCTTGAAATCGACAATATATTCGAGCAGCCCGTCGGTAGAGATTGGAAAATCATGTTTCCGGTTGCAAAAACCATCGGCGAAATACCATGCCAGATGGGCGCAGAGCTGCGCCGTCTGTCGCCGGCGGTCGAGGTCGGGGCGAAGGCCAAAGATGCCGAATGCGCGGAGCTTGTCGCTCATCCCCGCGTAACGCGCGAGCTGGCAGGCTTCTTCCGAAAACAGACCGCTGGGCGTGGCCTGGCTTACGCCTGGCGCCTCCGATTGCCGCAATGCAGGCAGCATGAATCCCACGAGGTCGGCATCCCGCAGGAAAGGCTCCACCTGGGTGATGTCAGCGCGCAAAGCCCCCAGGCGCAGGGTTTCGAAGCGCCTCTTCTCCATCTCCTTCATGCAGGAGGGGCTCGTCAGGTGGCTTTGCAAGCCCAGCAGGCTGAAGTGGAAGAGGTCGGGGTATTCCTTGCCAAGGATGTCCTTGAGATAGCCCGTCATCGATATTTGCTCGTCGATCACCGCAAGGGAAACCGGCCGCTGCAGGTTGGACTGGGCCTGGAACTGGGCATGCAGGTAAACAGGGCGGGAGCTGAGCAGCAGGGTGCATACCTTGCTTTCAAACAATTCCTGGAGGAGCGGGATCAAAAAAGAGGCGTCTTCCTTTCTGGCGTTGCCCAGATCCATAATGGCAGCGCCTTCCGGGGGAGGGCTCAGGGTGTAGAGTTCCTTCCTCACCAGATCGCTGGCGGGTTCCTGCATGCCGAGCAGAACCAGGCTGCCTGCGGGGATTTCGGGCCTGCTGGACTGCCAGGGCAGGATCTTTTTCCCGAAAGATTCCTCGGGAAGCCCTTCCCGGAAGGACATCAATTCGTCGGAAAGCGGGCGGAGCCAGTTTTCAAGCATGGTTTGAAGCGATTAATCGTTATTTTCTGCCAAAGTCGGCGGGTATTTCACCCCATTCCTCGGTATTCCATTTCATGATTTTGGTGGAGATGGCGTTGTTGGCCAGCCATTGCTCGGCGCGCGCAATCACGGCAAAGAGAGCGTCCGTTTTGGCGTTGTGCGGCAGGGTGGTTTTGCACTTGCCGGCCTGAACCCACTTGATCGCATTTCTGGAGTCGGTGTAAATGGGTTTGTCGATACCCTTTTGCCGAAGCCAGGCCAGGCCGTGAACGATGGCCAGAAATTCGCCGATGTTGTTGGTGCCAAGGGGAAAAGCCTGGAGGAACAGCTCTTCGCCCGTGCGGGTGTCGACGCCCCGGTACTCCATTTTCCCGGGGTTGCCGCTGCAGGCGGCATCCACGCTGATGCTGTCCCATACCACCGGTGCGCCGGCTGTAGTTGCTTTTTTCTGCGGGGCCTTTTTTGCCGCGGCAGCTTGCGAAGGAGCCCCCTGGAGAAAGGCTTGTCTGGCTGCGGTTTCCGTGGGGAATGCCTGGTAGCGGGCGCCGGGATAGTTCTTCACCTGCGCCTGCGCCTCCGCCCAGGTGCGGTAAACGCCGGGAGTAGCGCCTTTCCAGACGACGTAAAATTTGGTCTTGACAGATTTACTCATCGGCTCCAAAGGTAACACCTTCAGCCTTCACCCTTCACCCTTCACCAAAAAAAACTACCTTTGTGCCTTCAAAAATTCAGCTATGTGGACCGACACCCACACCCATTTGTACCTGAGGGAATTTGACGAAGACCGCAATGAAGCCGTGCGGCATGCGATCGGGCAGGGAGTGGAAACCATGTACCTGCCCAATGTCGACAGCCGGACCATCGGCGGTATGCTCGAGCTGGAAGCCCGCTTCCCCGCCAACGTGCACGCCATGATGGGGATGCACCCTTGCTCGGTAAAGGAGAACTACCGCGAAGAATTGAAGGTCGTGGAAGAATGGTTGTCCAAACGCACCTTCTGCGCCATCGGAGAAATAGGAACCGACCTGTATTGGGACCGCAGCTACACCCAACAGCAGGAAGAAGCCTTGCTGACCCAGGTGCGCTGGGCCAAGGAGCTGGATTTGCCCATTGTGATCCACTGCCGCGAATCGATCGACTGGACACTGGATCTGCTCCGGCAGGAGGCGGATAGCCGGCTGCGCGGCATCTTTCATTGTTTTACGGGAACTCTTGAGCAAGCCCGTGCGGTTATGGACCTGGGCTTCCTGCTGGGCATCGGCGGTGTGTTGACATTTAAAAATGCCGGCCTGGACCGTACGATGGAGCAAATACCGCTCGAATACGTGGTGCTGGAGACCGATTCACCCTACCTGGCGCCCGTGCCCTACCGCGGCAAGCGCAACGAAAGCGCCTATATTCCGCTGATAGGAGCGAAACTGGCGGAGGTCAAAGGGCTGGGCGTAGAGGAAGTCGCCGCGATCACGACCGCAAATGCCAGAAAAATATTTGGGGCCTGAAGCCAACCAAACAGCCCTGCTGTGCATCTATAAAAAAGAATTTCTCAACGTCTGCCAGCAATGAAAACACCGGAAACCGGCTCTCCCGGGGCAGGATTTCCGGGTAGAAAAAGAAAATTTTCAAAATCTTGCATCTTTTTGCAATTTTTGTGCCCGGCAAAATTGTTAAAAGGCGCTTAATTTCTAAATTTGCTGGGGCTTGTACAGACGAGCACTACAATAATACGGAGAGGTGGCCGAGTGGTCGAAGGCGCACGCCTGGAAAGTGTGTATACTCCAAAAGGGTATCGCGGGTTCGAATCCCGCCCTCTCCGCCTGTTTTTACTATCATTTTTACAAAATCTGTAATTCAAGAATCGTTAAACCTCACTGACTATGCGAAAGTTATTAGCTCTGTTGCTTGTCCTGGGTTTGGTTTCTTTCTCCTCCACTATACTGGTAGCGCAGGATGATCAGAACGCTGGAACTGATACGACACAGCAAACTACCGATAGCGTGGAAACCGCGCCGGTAGAAGAAGCTGCTCCCGTGGTTCCCGAAGCCCCCGCTGAAGAGGAACAAGGCGGAAAAGGACTGGGTTTCCAGGTATTGAAAGAGAAATTCATCGAAGGTGGCTGGCAGTTTATGACCCCGATCATGATCTGTCTGATCATTGGCCTTGCCTTCTGTATTGAGCGCATTATCACCCTCAATATCGCAACGACGAATACGGACAAGCTGCTTGCCCGCATCGACGAGAACCTGAAAAAGGGCGATGTTGACGGCGCCATGGAAGTTTGCAAAGGCACCCAGGGCCCGACCGCCAGCATCCTCTACGAAGGCCTCAAAAACTACAGACAAGGCCCGGAAGCAGTCGAAAAATCCATCGTTTCCTTCGGTAGCGTCCAAATGGGTCTCCTGGAAAAAGGCCTCGTCTGGATATCCCTCTTCATCGCACTGGCCCCGATGCTCGGGTTCCTCGGTACCGTTGTTGGTATGGTGGAAGCCTTCGACCGCATTGAAGCAGCAGGCGACATTTCTCCCACGGTCGTTGCCGGCGGTATCAAGGTAGCCCTTTTGACCACCGTCTTCGGTCTGATCGTCGCTATCATCCTTCAAATTCTCTATAACTACATCGTAACGAAGATCGACAGCATCGTCAACAGAATGGAAGACGCTTCCATCGGCCTGGTCGATGTGATGGTTGCAAACAATGTTTTTAAATCCTAAAAAGGAAGTAGCATGAACTATAAGTTTCTAGCCAAATACGGACAATCTCTGGCATTTGGCGCAGGCGCTCTTCTTATCGTCATTTTCTTCCTTATCGTGCTCATCAGCGGTCAGGACGGGGCTCTGAACTTTATCATCTGGTCTGGGCTTGCCCTGCTTGTCGTCACCCTCATCGCGCTCTTTGGCTATGCCATCTATCATGTGCTCCTGGATCCGAAAGGATCGGCCAAGGGACTGATCGGCATGGGAGCTATGTTGGTGCTGTTCTTGATCCTGTACCTCACCTCGACTCCTGAAACGGTAGGGAAACTCGGTACGCTGCATGAAACCTTCAGCATTTCAGACAACCTGTCGCGCGCCATCTCCGGGGGCATTAAATCTACCCTGATCCTCGCCGCTCTGGGTATTGGCGCGTTCCTGTATTCCGAAGTGCGCAACCTCTTTAAATAATCGCTTATGGCAGTTCGAGCAAAAAATCGAATGAAGAACGAGATCAATGCCAGCTCCATGGCTGACATTGCTTTTCTCCTTCTCATCTTCTTCCTTGTGACGACCACCATCGCGGAAGATAAAGGTATCCTCGTTAAACTACCACCGTGGTCTTTCGAAGAACCCGAAATCGCGAAACTCAAACCGCGCAACGTGTATTCGGTGCTGGTTAACGCCCAAAACCAACTGCTCGTCCGCGGCCAGGTGACCAACATCAAGGACCTCAGGGAAGATACCAAAGAGTTTATCGCCAACCCGACAAAACGGGAAGACTTGTCTGAAAGCCCGAAAAAAGCCATCATCTCGCTGAAAAACGACCGGGGTACCAACTACCAGACCTACCTCGAAGTGTACAACGAGTTGCAGGCCGCCTACAACGAGCTTTGGGAAGAAGAGGCGTTTAAACGTTACAACGTATCATACGATAAACTACCGGCTGCCAATAAGCGGGCTATCAGAAATGACTTTCCGTTGATCATCTCTGAAGCCGAGCCAACCAGCTACGGGGAAGAGAATTAATTCCTTCTGTCGCCGATTCATTCTTTACGACCTAAATTGTTAGATAATGGCAAAATTTGGGAAAAAACGCGGAAAAAGCACTCCTGCGATCTCCACCGCTTCCTTGCCGGATATCATCTTCATCCTCCTCTTCTTTTTCATGGTGATCACCAAACTCCGGGATGCTGAACTCAAAGTCATCATCCGCACCCCCGAAGCCACGGAGCTCACCAAACTGGAAAAGAAATCGCTGGTCAATTACGTCTACATCGGCCGGCCTATCGAGAAGTATCAGGCTATCTACGGTACCAAGCCCAGGATTCAACTTGGCGACCAGTTCGCCACTGTTGCGGATATCCCCCTTTTCCTCGAAAAGCATAAGGTCTCCGTACCGGAAGCGCAGCATGCCAGTATCACGACCTCCCTTCGTATCGACGGGAAAATTACCATGGGTATTGTTCAGGACACAAAAACCCAGCTTCGCAAGTCAGGTCAGTTGAAAGTCAACTACTCCGCCAGGAAACGGGCAGAGTAAACATACACACTTCCCAGACAAAAAGGGGATGCTCCGCAATGGAGTTATCCCCTTTTTTTTTACCGCAACCGGTCCATCGACCTGACCTTCTCCTCGTCCTTTCGGATGAAACGCTGCGCCAATAGCAATGCGACCAGCGCCACAAACGGCAAATAAGCGCCTGCCTTGTCGCCCGGCTGTACAGCCTGATCCATTACAGGGTCTTGCAAGAACAGCACCACCGTCAACACCATGCCCAGCAGGATGGCAATGAAAGCGAAAATGCTCAGCCGCATCTGGAGCATTCTTTTTTGAAACAGGAAAATGGCGATCAGCGCCAAGGCGCCACCCAACAGGTAAAATAACAGCAACACCGGAGAATCGGCAATAGTGTAGCTGGCATCGGCGAAAAGGGGAGAAGCCGCCACCGCACCGGAAGTCCCTGCAAAGGGAATACCCAGCAATGCCAGCGAAAGCCCGCCCGCCAGCAAAAGAAAAAGCGTCTGAATGCGTTGTATCATGTCTGAGGTATTGGTGAATGAAGAATGTGGCCCAAATATACGCCATGCCTCCCAATATTGAGGGATTCCTTATTTTGCAGCACAATTCAAAACCCATGCCCGATTCGCGATTACGGTCCGTTCTGCTCGCATTGACCCTGCTGCTCACCACCGCTGCCTCTGCACAGGTGGAAGGCGACCGGCCGCCTAAAACCCCCATCAGCGTTGATTTTAGCGACCTGTTTGAATATGTCCAAAAAGACGGACAGACCGTGCAAAAACTGCTGGGCTCCGTCGAACTCCACCAGGATAGCATTTTCATGTCCTGCGATTCTGCCTTTATCTTCAACGAAACCGACGTCCTGGCCATGGGCCGTGTCATCATCCAGCAGGGCGATTCTGTTTCCGTCTTTGCCGACTCCCTTTCCTACGAAGGCGCTACCCGCATCGCCGACCTGTTCGGGGAGGTAGTGCTGGTCAACCGCAACCAGAAACTTTTTACCAGCGAACTCAACTACGACCTCCATACCCGCATCGCCACCTATACCACAGGCGCGCTGCTGACCAACGATACCACGCAATTGACCAGCAAGCGCGGCTACTACTACGTCAATCAGGACGAGATTTTCTTCAAGGATAGCGTGCAGATCATCGACCCCAATTTTGAACTGCGCACCGATACCCTGTCTTACAACACCCGCCTCCAGATGGCCAAATTTCTGGCCCCTACGCTCATTGCCCAGGACTCCAGCCACATTTACACGGAGGCTGGCTTCTACGACGTGCGCAACCAGATCGCCCAGTTTTCTGAAAAACCTCAGTACCTGAAAGGAGAGACAAAGGCTACCTCCCGGATCATGCGCTACGACGGAACGCGCCAGGAAGTCACCCTGCAAGGCGATGCCTTCTTCGAAGAACCCGGCAGGAAAGCTACCGCTGATGTGTTGACCTACAAGGAAGACACCGAGGAGATCTTCCTTATCGGAAACGCCCGCTACCAGACGGAAGACCAGGAGATACTGGCCGACACCATCGCATACGACCAGCGGAACGAAACGTATGCCACCCGTGGCCGGACCAAGGTCAGCGACCCGCCTCAACTGATGGAGGCCAACCGCATCGACTACGACAAAGAGGCAGGCCTTGGCATCGCCACCGGCACGGTGATCTGGCAGGATACCTCCGCAGGCGTTTCCATCTACTGCGAGGAAGCACGTTACAAAAAAGAAGGCGACTACCTCCAGGCTTTCGGTGGCCGCGCCGGACGCCCCCTGTTTATCTCCAAAGTAGAAGACGATTCCCTCTACATGACCGCCGATACCCTTGTAGCCATGAAGCAGGATACCCTGGAAACCGATTCCAGCCGCCTGCTCCTGGCCTATCGCCAGGTGCGCATTTACAAGTCCAACCTCCAGGCCCTATGCGATTCGGTGGCTTATTCGGGCAAGGACTCCCTCTTCCAGCTGTTCAAAGACCCCATCATGTGGTCGGATACCTCTCAGTTCAGCGCCGACACCATTCAAATACGCCTTGCCGGGGAAGGCATCGAACGCATAGACCTGTTCAACCGCTCTTTTATCGTCAATTCACCCGACTTGCAGTACTTCAACCAGATCAAGGGCAAGTACATCCGGGCCTTTTTGGAGGAAGACGAGATCAGGACCATGGAGGTGGAGGGCAATGCGGAGACCCTGTATTACGCCCGCGACGATTCCGATGCCTATCTGGGCGCCAACAAGACAGCCTGCAGCGAAATGCTGTTCATTTTTGCCGAGAAAGAACTCAGGGAAATCAAATTTTACAAAGAGCCCACCGGCAGGTTTATTCCCATGAAGCAGGCCGATCACAACGCCCTCAAACTCGAGGGTTTTCGCTGGGACTACGAGCGTCGGCCGGCGTCGGTGGAAGATTTGTTTGTCGAAAAATAAGCATGTATGAAAAAGACCGGGATCTGTTTGCTGTTGTTGCTCATCCCGCTGCTCGCCTCAGCTGCGGGGCCTGGAGAAGTCATGCGGCAGGCTTTGGAAAGCTACAACAAGGGCGAAGAGGAAAGGGCCATCCAGCTATGGGAAGGCCTGCATAAGTCGGGATACGCCTCAGTGGCGCTGTTTTACAACCTTGGCAATGCCTACCGGGATGCCGGGCAGTTGGGGAAAGCCATACTGAACTACGAGCGAGCCCTGCTCATCCAGCCAAGGGATGGGCAGCTGCTGCATAATTACCGCCTGGCGGTAGCGGAGGTAGAGGGCGACCCGCTGTCGTGGCCGGAACCTTCCATGGTACTGCATTGGCGGCAGCTGCGAGGCCTGATATCATCCAATGCATGGGCTGTGCTGGGGCTTGTTCTTTGCTGGGCTGCCCTTGCCGCGGGTCGGTGGGGGCGGAAGCGGGAGCGCCGTTGGCCCTGGTTTTCGTCGGCAGCTTTAGGCCTGTTGCTGGCATTGCTGGCCTGGTCGCTGGCCTTCAGCGCTTCGCGTGCATTGGAGTCAGATTATGCTGTGGTCTTGGCGGAAAGGCTGCCGGTGCGGGTGGGGCCTGATGAGCAAAGCGGAGAGGCCGCGACGGCTTACGAGGGTTGGAAAGTGAGGCGTCAGGACCAGATCGGCGCCTGGGTCAAGATCGAGTTGCCAGAGGGGCAGGAGGGCTGGGCGCCGGAGAGCGGGCTGGAGAGCCTGTAAAAAAAAGCCCTGTTTCGTTGTAGAAACAGGGCTCCAAATATAAAGCTATGAAAACTAAAACTTTTCTTACAAGCCTTATTCCTGATCGGGCTCTTTGCCTCCCTGGAGGTGGGCCTGATAATCTTCGAGTTCTTCCCACTTGCCTTCGGCTGCCAGTTGGGCTTGTTTGGCCCAGGTAGCGGGGTCGTGCATGCGGTAGCGGGGGCCAGCTTCATCGAGGATGGCCTGGATTTTGTCCAGTTCCGCTCCTGCCAGTTCAGCCCAGGTGTGAATGCCGGCTTCGTTGAGCAGGCCTTCGATTTTCGGGCCGATGCCTTCCACGAGTTTCAGATCGTCCTGATTGACTTTCTTCCCGGAAGGTAAGGTGATTTTTTCAGATTTGCCAGCTTTGGGGGCTTTTTCTTCAGCGGGTTGTTTTGCTTGGGGCGCTGCTGCCACCGGTTCTGCCACTACTTCTACAGGGGCGGCTGGGGCGGGAGCGGGTGCGGCCTTTTTGCCGTTGCTGGAGGGTTTAGCAACGGTTTCAACGACATCTTCGAAGGGAAGAACGCTGACAAATGTGCGGTTGAGGCGGTGTTTTTTGAAGACCACCGTGCCGTCGATAGCTGCGTGCAGGGAGAAGTCCTTGCTTGCGTATACGTTTTCGCCTGCGTGGAAACGGGTACCGCGCTGGCGGACGAGGATGTTGCCGGCGCGGGCAACCTGGCCTCCGAAGACTTTGACGCCAAGGCGTTTACTTTTACTATCCCGGCCGTTATCGGAACTACCTACACCTTTCTTATGTGCCATGACACAAAACTTTTTTCAGTGAACAATAATGACCGGATTAGCCGGCGATGGAATCAATTTGAATTTGCGTAAAGGATTGGCGGTGTCCGTTCTTCACTTTGTAGCCTTTGCGACGCTTCTTCTTGAAGACGATCACTTTACGGCCTTTTACGTGGTCCAAAACGGTTGCGTTAACCTTGGCGCTGAGCATCGGCGTGCCGACCTGGACTCTGCCTCCGTTGTCGATGAGCAGTACTTCATCGAAGGAGACCTTGTCGCCTGCGGCGGCTTCTAGCCGGTGGACGAAGAGCTTCTGCCCTTCCTCGACTTTGAATTGTTGACCGGCTATGGTTACAATGGCAAACATGGGTCTGTTGATTTAAATGATTGAAAATTGGCTGCAAAGATAGTACTTTTCTCCTTACTGCCCAAGTCTCTATAATAATTTCTTCAAGGTGAATTTACTAACCAGCTTTTCCCCGCCGCGATCGAGCTTAAGCCTGATTTTTTTGCCCTCTTTCCCGCTGAGCATGCGGTAGAGGGCATCGAGGTCGAGAAAGCGGAAGGACTGGCAGTTCATATTGACGATGATATCGCCGGGCTTAACGCCGGCCAGGCCGGCAGGCGAGTCCTCCATCACGGCATGCACCATGAATGTTTTGAGGTCTGGTCCGGCCGCGATGATCAGCATGCCGCTTTTGTTGATGGGGAAGGGTTTGTGGAAAAGGCCGTTGGGCTTTAGGTAGAGCTGGCCCCGGTAGTAGTCGAGCGTCACCGTAAAGCGCTCCAGGACCTTGTTCCCGAGAATACCGTTGCGTCGGTTGAGGAAAGAGGAGTCGATGATGGTGGTAATGGACTGGTAATGGGCCGGTATATCTTGAAGGGCAATATCGCCCAGCTGCATGGACGGAAGGATGCCCAGTACGCCTTCCAGGTTTCCGCCAAGTCCCATCCCGATGTTGCCGGGAATGACCTTTTCGGGCACTTCCAGGGCCGGATCGGTGTCGGGATGTATCACCATGGCGAGGCTGGCGCCCGAGTCGACGAGAAACTTGGCCTGAATGGTGCTGTCGTTGGCAGATCGCACCGCTGTGGTCAGGTAGGGTTTGCTGCGGTTGATCTCAACAGGCAGGTTGATGCTATGCCGCGGCGGACGGAAATATTTGGGAGGAATCAAGCGGATGACCCTGGCTTCGTAGTCGATCTCGACAATAAATTGCCGGAAAGTGGTTGCGCCCAGGATGCCGTGAACATCCATACCGGTATACTCGCTGAAATGGAATACGTCTTCCTCCAGCACCAGAATGGACTGGTACGGGAGAGAGAGATCGCCCATTTTGATGTGGGTGTTCCTGACCAGGAAGGCGCTCAGTTCCCTGTTAAGATCGGCCCCGACAATCTTGATCTCCCGCTCATAGGTGAGCTGCATCAATTCCGCAATTTCAATGCTGGTCAGCAGGGTGGTCTCCGCTCCGGTATCGAAGATGAAGGTCAGCGGCAAGGCGTGCTCGAAGGTCAGTTTGACAAGTATAAAATGATTCTTGTATTCAAAAGGGATTTCGTAGGCCAGGTAGGGTGGAGGCAGATGCTCAATTGCTCCGATCTTGCTCCCAAGGAGCAGTATTCCGATCGCCAAAACCAATATCTTACCGGTTTTCTGGTATTTCATGTGACATGTTATAACCTGCCTGCCTTCCTAAAGATATTTCAAAATGCCATGGGCTGCTTTTATCAGCGGCCAAATTATTTCCCGATGTGAACGCTCAACGATTTACGATAAACGATTTGTACTTACTTCAGTTATGAGAGTGGCTGCAACGAAAGGTAGGGAGCGCGCTCACATTCTTTTTATAAATTTGTCGAACGATTTTTCCAAAACTTAAAAAGCTATGCAGAGCAAGCACTATCCCCTGCTAATGGCCCTGATATTTGTGGCCGCGTGCAACCCCTCCTCCAACTGGAAGGAGGAAGCTTCCAATCCGGAATCGCTGCACCAATCGATGAAACGGATAACCGACGTCATCGTTCACGATATTTTCTCTCCTCCGGTAGCCAGCAGGATTTATGCCTATTCGAGCGTTGCCGCCTACGAAGCGCTGAGACCAGGCTACCCCGGCTACAAGTCGCTGGCCGGGCAACTCCGCGACCTCGGCCCAACGCCCCAGCCCGCCGAAGGGGAAGAATACTGCTTTCAACTGGCCGCCGTGCATGCCATGCTAACCGTTGGCAGAACCATGATCTTCTCGGAAGATTCCATCGCCGTTTTTGAACTGGAAATCAATGACCGGTACAAAAAAATGGGCCTGCCGCGCAACGTTTACAAACGGTCCATGGATTATGGCAAGGCTGTGGCAGACCACATCCTGGCATGGGCTGACAAGGATAACTACAAGCAGACCCGCTCCTTCCCCAAGTACACCGTGTCGAACGATCCCGCCAAATGGCGGCCTACCCCGCCCGACTACATGGACGGGATAGAACCGCACTGGAACAAGATAAGGCCTTTTATGCTCGACAGCGCCAGCCAGTTCGTTCCCGGGCCTCCCACGGCTTTTGACCCCAAACCCGGCAGCAAATTCTACGAAGAAGCCATGGAAGTCTATCGGGCTGCCGAAGGCGATCGCAAGGAGGAGAGGATAGAAATTGCCGCATTCTGGGACTGCAATCCCTACGTCTCCACCCATGTCGGGCACGTCATGTACGCCACCAAAAAGATCACCCCGGGCGGGCACTGGATGGGTATCACCCAGATCGCGTGCAAGCAAGCCGGCGCCGATGCCATGAAATCAGCTGAAGCATACGCCCGCGTTGCCATCGCACTTGCCGATGGCTTCATCAGCTGTTGGGATGAGAAATACCGGAGCAACCTGGTGCGCCCGGAAACCTTCATCAACGTATATGTAGATGAAAACTGGAGGCCGGTCTTGCAAACGCCGCCATTTCCCGAACATACCAGCGGCCATAGCGTCATTTCCAGCGCCGCTGCAATGGCCCTGACCCATCTTTTCGGATCGCCCTTCCCCTTCGAAGACAACGTGGAGGAAGAATATGGCCTTCCGCGCCGGAGCTTTAATTCATTTATCGAAGCGTCGGAGGAAGCTGCCGTCAGCCGCCTTTATGGAGGCATCCACTACCGGCCCGCCATTGATTTTGGCGTAGAACAGGGCCGGAAAGTCGGCCATTGGGTCAACCAACATCTGACAACGGAAATCAAATAACCCTCGATAATCTTTTTTACCTTTGCATCCCTTAGGCCCTCCCAAGCCATATTTATGATCCGGAGTTTGTACATTCAGAATTATGCGATCATCGATGAGCTTTCTATCCACTTCTCAGATGGGCTCACTATTATCACGGGCGAAACCGGGGCGGGCAAATCCATCCTGCTGGGCGCCCTGGGTCTGATCATGGGCAAAAGGGCGGATACCAAAGCGCTTTACGACCTCGACAAGAAATGCTTCGTCGAAGGCTATTTCGACGTGCGTTCCTACGATCTGAAGAAGTTTTTCGAAGAAAACGAACTCGACTACGATGACGAAGTGATCATCCGCAGGGAAATACTGCCCTCGGGAAAATCCCGGGCCTTCATCAACGATACACCCGTCAACCTCAACCTCCTGCAAGACCTGAGCGGCGCCCTGATCGACCTGCACCAGCAGTTCGACACGCTCGACATCCACAACGTTTCTTTTCAGCTGCGCATGCTCGACGCTTTGGCCGGCAACAAGGAAGTGCTGCACCAATACCAGGACCTCTACGCCGAATTCCAGGCCGACAAGCGCCAGCTCCACCACCTCGTCGAACAGGAGCGCAACGCAGCCAGGGAGACCGAGTTCATCCAGTTTCAACTCAAGGAATTTACCGATGCCAATCTCCAGGCTGGTGAACAGGAAAGCCTGGAGGAAGAGCTGAACCGGCTGACCAACGCCGAGGAGATCAAGCGTACCCTGGGCGCCGTGTTCAACTACCTGAGCGAAGACGAACAATCGGTGCTCGGCCAGCTTCAGCAAATGGTCATCTCCGTGGGGAATATCCGGAAATACGGCCAATCCATCGACGAACTCTACCAGCGCTTCCAGGGCCTGCTCTACGAGATGCAGGACCTCTCCTCCGAATTCGAACGCATGGCCGAAGATACCGAACTGGACCCCGAGCGGATCGCCGAGATCCAGCAGCGCCTCGACACCCTCTACCGCCTGGAAAACAAACACCAGGTGCGCACCGTCGACGAACTCCTCGGCATCCAGCAAAAACTGGAGGCCAAGCTGCAAACCTTCGAAGATATCTCCGAAGAGATCCGCCGCCTCCAGATCAAGACGGAAGAGACGGAACTGTACCTGAGAAAGCTGGCGGGCCAGCTCTCCGGCCGCAGGAAAGGCGTCATCCCCGGCTTTGAAAAAGAAGTCGAAGGCATGCTCGCCCAGCTGGCCATGGAATACGCCCGCCTCCAGGTCGATGTGCATGAGTTGGAACATCCGGGGCCTACCGGTACCGATGAGGTGAACTACCTTTTCGCAGCCAACAAGGGAAGCCGGCTCCAGCCCATCAAAGACGTGGCTTCCGGGGGTGAACTGTCGAGGCTTACCCTGGTCGCCAAATCACTGGTCGCCAGCGCCATTCCCCTGCCTACCCTGATCTTCGACGAGATCGACTCCGGCGTGTCGGGCGATGTAGCCCTGAAAATGGGGCGCATCCTGCGCAACCTGTCCAACCAGCACCAGGTGGTGGTGATCACCCATTCGCCTCAGGTGGCCTCGAAGGCCGATGCGCACTACCAGGTATACAAGCAGGTCAGGGAAGACCGCACGGTGACCGGCGTCAAGCTGCTTTCTGAAGAAGACCGCATTATTTCGATAGCTACCATGCTCAGCCAGAGCCCGCCCAGCGAATCGGCCATCCGGAACGCCCGGGAGCTGCTGGAAGGGTAGGTTTATTTTTTGAAACATTAAAACCAACAATATGTCATACAACCTGCTGAAAGGAAAAAGAGGCGTGATCTTTGGCGCGCTGGACGAGAGCTCGATCGCCTGGAAGGTCGCGGAACGCTGCCATGAGGAAGGCGGCCAGGTCGTGCTGACCAATGCACCCGTAGCCATGCGCTTCGGAAAGATCAACGAACTGGCGGAGAAGGTCAACGCCCGGATCATCCCTGCCGATGCAACCCTGACGGAAGACCTGGAAAAGCTGTTCAACGGCGCCATGGAGATCACCGGAGGGAAACTCGACTTCGTGCTCCACTCCATCGGGATGTCGCTCAATATGCGCAAAGGCCGCACGTACACCGACCTGAACTACGAGCACATGCTCAAGACCTTCGATATTTCGGCCGTTTCCTTCCACAAGATGATGCAGACCCTCTGGAAGCTGGATGCGATGAACGACCACGGTTCCATCCTGGCGCTGACCTACATTGCCGCCCAGCGGGTATTCCCCGATTACAGCGAAATGGCAGAGTCGAAAGCCCTGCTGGAATCGTTTGCGCGCAGTTTTGGCTACCACTTCGGCATGCGCAACAAGGTGCGGGTGAATACCATCTCCCAGTCGCCCACCGTCACCACGGCGGGTTCGGGGGTGAAGGGTTTCCACGAATTCTTCCAGTACGCCGACAAAATGTCGCCCCTGGGCAATGCCAGCTCGGAGGCCTGCGCAGATTACTGCGTCGCGCTCTTTTCCGACCTGACGCGCAGCGTCACGATGCAAAACCTCTACCACGACGGCGGTTTCTCCACCATGGGAATGAACCCTTCCGTATTGGAGGGTTGATGAGCGTGTTTACTCCTTCGGAGGAAATTCCATCGCATTGATGGAATTTCCCCCGATTTTCGTCAAAATGCTCCGGATACTTATCTTTGCCGCCCAATCCGGGTGCAACATCTGCACTTTTGGAGCGGTTGTCATTGAAGGAAATAACATTACTGCTGGCCTATGCTCCTGTGGATTGGGTTTATCTTGTTTATCGGCATATTACTCGCCCTCGACCTGGGGGTGTTCAACCGCGAATCACACGTTATATCTGCCAGGGAAGCGTTGGGGTGGACGGGTATCTGGATTTTCGTATCACTTCTCTTCAGCATTTTTATCTATTTTGCCTATCGCGACCAATGGTTCGGGCTGGGGTTGGAAATGGGGCATCAGCTGGCGCCGCAAGAGGCTGTGCTCAAATACCTCACCGGCTATGTGATCGAGAAATCGCTGAGCATCGACAATATTTTCGTCATCGCCATCATTTTCTCCTATTTCCAGATACCCAGGCAATACCAGCACCGGGTGTTATTCTGGGGTATCATAGGCGCCATTGTTTTCCGCGGTATCATGATCGGGGCCGGTGCTTACCTGATACAGCGATTTGACTTCATTACCTATGTGTTCGGCGTTATCCTGCTTTATTCAGCCTATAAAATGCTGGGCTCGGGCCACGAGAATATCGATCCTAACAAAAATCCGGTCGTCAACTTCTTCAAGCGCTTTTTTCCTGTGGTGCGCACGGCCGAAGGGGAGCATTTTTTCGTGAGAAAAATGGGCAAGACCATGGCTACGCCCATGTTCATTGCCCTGTTGGTGATCGAAACCACCGACGTCATGTTCGCCTTCGACTCCATTCCGGCTATTTTCGCCATCACCACCGATCCATTTCTGGTATTCAGCTCCAATATTTTCGCCATCCTGGGGCTTCGCTCCCTATACTTTGTGCTGGTTTCCGTGCTCAACCGCTTCAAGTACCTGCAATACAGCCTGGTGCTCATCCTCGCCTTCGTAGGGGTGAAAATGTTGCTGCTCCATCATGTCCATCTGCCTGAATGGCTTTCCTTTGCCGTGATCCTGGTATTTCTCGCGGGAGGCATCTGGTTTTCCCTGTTCAGGGAGAAAAAGGAAGCGGTGGAAAAAGAAAAGGAAGCGGTTTAGGTGACAATCCAAAAAAAAGTTCGCAAAATGCCGCGAATTTAACATTTGGCAGGGAACATCTGCATATATAAATACGTTCGACTTTTAAAGAACTATTTTTTCAGCAAAATTCCCTGACATATCATGAAAAGACTTCTGGTTTACCTACGGGCACGTCGAAAGGCGAAACGCGCGGCTAGTGGACAGAAGGTCGCTTCCCGGAAAAACCGGAAGCTCCTGAAGGCCCAGCAAATTGCGAAAGCAGCGCAGTTGGAACTCAACTACAACGAAGACGGCAACAGCATGGGCTACTGCTAAGCATTTTCCCAGCCGGTGAAGAAAAAAAGCCTGGAAGGCGTTATGCCCTTCCGGGCTTTTTTGTTAGGCCCAGGGTGAGAATAAGCATGGTGAGAAATGATAAAAATCATATTACCGGAAGCAAGGAATGCGTAAATTGTTGTAACTTACAAAACAAGGTGTTTTGGTGTGTTAGAAAAATTTAGTTGACATATTTATCAATCATTCAAAATAAAACACGGAGAACTATGATGAGAATTTTTACGGCGATTTTAATGCTTGCGGCGCTGGCTGCCTGCGGTGGAAACCAAACGACAGAAGCGACCGCTGAGACTGCAACGCCTCCCACCATCCCCGATGCGATCGTAGCCCATCCCGATTACGATCCGGGTCTTGCGCTCGTAGTCGACAACGACTGCTACAACTGTCACAAGGTGGATGAAAAGCTGGTGGGTCCTCCCTACAAGGAGGTGGCTAAAAAGTACGCAGGCCAGGCCGATGTCATTGATGTGCTGGCCAACAAGATTATGACCGGCGGCACCGGCGTATGGGGCGATTCGGTTGCCATGACGCCGCACCCTACTGTTACACAGGAAGACGCAGTGAAGATCGTGAAGTACATCATGCTGCTGAAGGATCTTTGATCCTTCCAACGGAGAAAAAGAGAAATGATCTATCCCGAGTTTCGGGCTTTCTCTGCACAGCCTGCGTTGCTTGAAGTGTTCTTTTTGTCTTGAAACAAAAAGAACCAAAAAATTCAAGGCTGACGCTGCTTCGCTAAAAATCAGCTTTCTACAGGGCACGTGACCCAAGCCGTTCGCTTCGCTCACTCGTGGGTCACTCTGCGGTCCTGCAGAAAGCTGATTTTCTTAACGCTCACCAGCTAAGGCCGGGGAGGCTACTGCGGGAGGCCGTCCTGCACTGTTCGAGCGGAGCGAGTTTGCAGGACTAGCGTTTTTTTGCTTCTTTTTTGGGGCGATGCCAAAAAAGAAGAAGGTAAGACCAAAACAAAAAAGCCCCGTAATCAATCGATTACGAGGCTTTTCTTTGTAGCGGAGGCAGGACTTGAACCTGCGACCTTCGGGTTATGAGCCCGACGAGCTACCAACTGCTCCACTCCGCGATGTTGGATCAAAGACCACCTTTGTGGCTTTGAGGACGCAAATCTAGGACTTTAACACCAATTTTCAAATTTTAGTTCAGGTTAATTTTTAAAATATTAGGTCAAAGGGCGAAGAAGAAAAACCCTTGAAGGGAATGGAAATAATTTTCAGCGCTTTCAACTGTAAAGGGCAGAAAACGTTTCAATCCTGTGATTAACATGCAACCTATGGATATTCAGCCCATTTTCAATACCGGTACACACCCCATACTCATCGCAGGCCCCTGCAGCGCTGAAACGGAAGAGCAGGTGCTCTCCACCGCCTATGCGCTGGCAGGGCAGGGCATTCACCTGTACCGGGCTGGCATCTGGAAACCCCGCACCCGGCCCGACTCCTTTGAAGGGGTAGGGGAGAAAGGGCTTCCCTGGCTGCGCAGGGTTAAAGAGGAGACGGGGCTTCAGGTGACCACGGAGGTCGCCAATGCCGACCACGTGGAGAAAGCCCTTACTTTCGGGGTCGACGTGTTGTGGATCGGGGCCCGCACTACCGCCAACCCCTTTTCCGTGCAGGAAATCGCTGATGCCCTTGCGGGGAAGGATGTGCCCGTCATGGTTAAGAATCCGGTAAACCCCGACCTGAGCCTGTGGCTGGGAGCTATTGAGCGCCTTTACAAGGCCGGCATCCGCCGCATCGCCGTTATTCACCGCGGCTTTTCCTATTATGGGGAAACCCGCTTTCGAAACGCGCCCCGCTGGCAGATACCCATCGAGATCAAACGACTGCTGCCGGACGTGCAGCTCATCTGCGACAACAGCCATATCTGCGGCCGTCGCGATACCCTGCTGGAGGTGGCCCAAAAAGCCATGGACCTCAACTTCGACGGGCTGATGACAGAGGTACACCCTTTGCCCGGCGAAGCCTGGAGCGATGCGATGCAGCAACTCACGCCCTTTCAGTACAGAGAGCTGATACAGGCGCTTGTCGTCCGAAAAGCCTCTTCCGACGACCCGGAGTTCCTGGCCGTTATTGATCAACTCAGGCATCAGATCGACGAGATAGATGAGGAGATGATACAGTTGCTTGCCCGCCGCATGCAGCTTGCGGAAAAGATCGGGAGCTTCAAGCGGGAAAAGCAGATCGCCATTCTACAGACCCAGCGCTGGAACGAGGTGCTGCAAAAAGGACTGCGCCTCGGCGAACAATACGGCCTGAGCCAGACCTTTATGGCCGCCTTGCTCAAAACCATCCACCAGGAATCCATCAACCACCAGGCACTGGTCATGAACGATGCCGTCGTGCAGGCCCAGGAATCACCCTTTGCCGGCGGCGCCCGCGACCAGGTTTTCGGAGAAGAAGGAGAAGAGTAAAAGTATTGTCAGGCGCGCGACGAACATTTTTCACTCACAAGACATAAATTCTCTTGATGTTTGTGGATTCCGGCATCGGGCGGAATCCTGCGTATGGATATAGGAAAGAAGTTTCTTGCATTGGACATGGCATTGGCCTCAATTCTTTGCAAAGAATCGGAGAATTGTAATTTTTCCGACAAAAAAATTTGCAAAAGGAACTTTTTTCATATATTGCGTACGGGAAACATTTTTTGAACATTTTATCAAACGCAAAACGGGTTAGCTATGCTCATTGTTTACATTGCTGCGGGCGCGTTCGTCCTCGGCGGTACTGTAATTCTTGCCCTGGATTACATTGTGCCTCGTCCGACACGCCGCTATTATTGAGAACACACAGGGTAAACACAAAGGCAGCCGCAGAGGGTAGAAATCCAGCGATTTTCCCAAACGGCTGCCTTTGTTATTTGTGCTGACAGCTTTCCTGCCACTTCGAGCGTTATTCCTTTATCTCTTCACCAAATTGTTTCCTCATGAAATGGCGATTTATCGCATCCTCCTTACTGTTGGGAGGGTTGTTTTTCACAGCTTGCCTCAGAGACTCCGAGTCGAGCAAGCTCGCCGTCGGGACAGTAGAAGGCCTGCGGCCTGTTTACAGCCAGAATTGGCAGGATATTCGCTCCCTCGACCCGCGCCCGGTCGGTACGCTGGGCAAAATCTACTACAAGGACTCCACTATTTACGTAATCGAGAGCGGTTGGGGCATCCACGTGATCGACAATACGAACCCGGCGCAGCCCCAGCGCGTCAAATTCCTGCAAATTCCCGGCTGCCGCGATGTTGCGATCAAGGGCAATATCCTGTATGCCGATAACGTGACCGACTTGTTGGCTATCGATATTACCAGCCTGGACAATATCGTATTGCTCAAGCGCATCGAAGGGCTGTATCCCGATGACGACCAGGAATCGCCTGAGTCTTACGAAGGTTATTTCGAATGTGTTGACCCTTTAAAGGGAGTTGTTGTTGGCTGGGAAACGGCCATGCTCGACAACCCGCAGTGCTGGCAATAGAACGCTCACCTCTCAAAGCAAGATCACATGAAAAAGATATATTTCTTCGCCATTCTCACCGGCGCGCTTTGGTTCCAATCCTGCGCGTCTAAAGACGCCATTGCGCCTTCCGACGGCTCCACCGGTATTGCCGGGTCGTATGCCCGCTTCATGATCGTAGACAACCGCCTGTACGTGGTCGACCGGGAGAGCATCAAGACCTTTTCGCTCGACAATCCCGCCGATCCCGGGCTGTTGAACGAGCAGGATATCGGCTCCAATATCGAGACCATCTTCCACCTGGAAGACAAGTTGTTTATCGGCGCCGGCTCCGGACTATATATATATACGATAGATGGTTCGGGAATACCTCAAAAGGCCGGGGAGTTTTTGTACTCCAATTTCCTTTTCGGCTTTGAGCCTTGCGACCCGGTAGTGGCCAACGATACTTACGCCTATGTTACGCTCAACACGACCAACCGTGTGGAGCGCTGCAGGATCATGACGGAAGAGCAGATCAATTTGCTGAACATTTTCAACATTACCGATGTTTTCAATCCGCAATTGGTAGCGCAGTACCAGATGCACAACCCCAAGGGCGTAGGGCTCGACGGCGACCTGCTGTTTTTGTGCGAAGACGATCAGGGATTAAAAATATTCAATGTTGCCGATCCACAGAACATTCAGCTGGTTAAACACATTACAGGATTGACGGCATACGACGTCATCCCGCTGGGAGGGTTGTTGCTATTGGTGGGGCCAGAAAATGTCTACCAGTTCGATTACAGCGACCCGTCCAATATTGTTCAGATTTCCGAGTTGCCGCTCGGCGTTTGAAAAAAAGCGGGCAAGTGACGTGACTTTTTGACCAAGTGCTGTCTTGATGATGGCTTTTTATAACTTTGTATTACCATTAAATCAACCATTAAATTTTTTTAGAACTATGAAGAAGATCATTTTTGCAGCAGCGGTAGGCGTACTGCTGGTCGCTTGCAACAGCGTTGCGAAGTACGAAGCACCTATCAACACCCTGGCAACCCAGTGGGATTCTACCCAGACGATCGTTGCTAGCTTCGCCAGCACGCTCAATCAGGAAATTGCCAATGCACAGAACATGGCAGCCGGCATGCAGGTAGCTCCCGAAGTATCGGCCAAAATGAAGCCGGAAGACATGACCAAACTGCAGGAACTGCAGGCAGCTTTCCAGGGTCAGTCGAACATCCTCAACGAGCTGAACAACGAGGTTAGCGCATTCGTGGCTACCTGGGGTGAGAAAGCTCAGGCCCTCACGGCCCTGAAGGAAGGTCTCACGGCCGGCAAAATGCCCGAAGGCGTTGACGCTACCATCAGCGAACTGCAGACCCTGGTCGGCGAAGCAGGTACCAAAGTTGCAGACTGGACCGGGAAAGTAGACGCTGCCAAGGCAGCTATGCAGACCGCCGCTACCCAGAGCAGCGACCTCATCGCAGCTGCTACCGCCGCTGTCGCAGGCAAGAAGAAATAATCAGCACAAGCGCTTTGGCGCAGACAAAGAGGGCGTCCTTGCAAAAGGGCGCCCTCTTTTTGTTAAAACCGCATTTTTTTCAATATGTCAGCCAATAATCTGTTACATTTGTAATAGGTGCATGACGCCTCGAGAACACACACATAACTATGGACGATTCTTCCCTTTACAAGGCTTTGGAAAGCATTGAAAAGGAAGCGGGCCAGGATTTTAACCTCCTTTTGTCCACAGGACCTGCTTACTTTTCGACCGCTGAGCTGTTGGAAATGCGCGGCCGGCTGATGGAAAGGCAACAGCTCTTCTCCAGGTTTCAGCAGTCGAACCTCTGGCTGGCAGCCCTGGCTCCTTCATGGCTCGTGGCAGGCCTCCTCTTTGGCGTCCTGGGGTGGATAACCCCGGCCCTTGCCGCATTCCTGCTCTTTCCGCTGACGCTTGCCGTATTCCTGGCCGGCCTTATCCTGATGCGGAAATGGTTTGGGTCGAAGGGAAACCTGGAGCATATCGGCCTGTTGATTGAAATGGAACTCAGCCGCCGGCAGAAAAAGTCGCTGAACGGCGGGCTGCGCTGATTTTACCCGGATATATCGTGTGGAAAACCGCTTCGTTTGGCTCTTCCTGAAGATATCGGAATATTAAAAGGCAGGCAGCGTTTTTACCGGTAAGCGTATCAATGCCTATAAGCCGGGGAATTGTGAAGGAAAGAATGGAATTTTAACGCGAAATAATTCACAACTTTCTCCAACAATGACTATAATTGTGCGTCGATTCCCCTACGTGGTCGCTAATTCTCTTCTGAAAGAACAGCATTTATCAAAACAGTTGATATGAAAAGTTTTAGACTCCTTGTATTGTCTTTGTTCCTCGCTGCCGGTTCCGTGGGCGTCTTCGCACAGGACATCCATTTCTCGCAGTTCTATCTCTCTCCGCTCAACCTGAACCCGGCCATGACGGGTGTGATGAACTGCAACAACCGCCTGGTGGCCAACTACCGCAATCAGTGGGCCAGCGTTCTCAAATCCTATGCCTATAGCACCTATTCCGTTTCCTACGACCAACGGATTGCCGTAGGCCGGAACGATTATTTTGGCGTGGGCGGAACGTTCTGGGGCGACCAGGCCGGCGAAGCTCAGTTTAAGACCCTGACGGGTAAACTCTCCGCCTCCTATGCCAAGAAAATGGGCGGCTACCGCGATAAAGCTCACTACCTGGTAGTCGGCGCAGAAGGCGGCGTGGCCCAACGCAGCATCGACTTTATCAACGCCCGCTGGGGCAACCAGCACGACGGTAACGGAGGCTGGGACCCCGGTGCATCCTCCGGTGAAGAATCCACCCTGCTCAACGACAACTTCATCTTCGCAGATATGGCCGTGGGCTTGCTGTGGTTTTCCGTTTTCGACGAAAACAACAGCCTTTACTTCGGTGGGGCATTCCACCACCTCAACCGCGCCAACCAGTCGTTCTTTGACGACGGCGTGGATGATCTCTACAGCCGCTATACCTTCCACGCTGGCGGCGACTTCATGACAGGCGCCCGCTTCGGGCTCATCCCCGGCGTGATCGCCATGTGGCAAGGTCCTTCCTTCCAGGTCAACACCGGCGCAAGCCTCAAGTTCCTGCTCTCCGGCAACCGCCGTACCTATTCTGCTTTCCAAATCGGTACCTGGGCGCGTATCGCCAACAAGATCGAATCCGGCGTGCTGATGGACGCCCTGATCTTGTCCACCCGTTTCGACTACGACAACTTCAGCCTTGGCTTCAGCTACGACGTCAACGTCTCCGAACTCGTGCCCGCAAGTAACAATAACGGCGCGTTCGAATTTGCCCTGATCTATAAGATCTGCGGCCCCGAGCGCCGCGGTGTATACTGCCCCCGCTTCTGATCCGGCTCTTCAAGACCCCGGCTCAGAACAATGCCCGTCCGGAACCTCCGGACGGGCATTGTTTTTCTTTGGTCGGCTGGCACGCAGAAACACTCATTCGGCCAGGCCTGCATTTTTTTTTGTGGGTATTCCTTCTAAAATTGCATAACTTAGCAAACATCCCGGGAATTCATCTCGTTCTTGGTATCAAACCCCGATCGGGAATTTTTCCTACTTTGCACTCCCATTAATAAATTAAAACCGAGTACATATGTTTGGAGGTAATAAGACGAAAGAGACAAACAAAGGCGCGGTGACGACCACAGGCCCATCCCATTCCTTCAACAGCCTCGTTCAGGGCACCGTCGTCGAAGGCGATATCCAGTCGAAAAGCGATATCCGGATAGACGGCAGGATCAAGGGGAGCCTCAAATGCGAAGCCAAAGTGATTATCGGCCCCACAGGCGCTATTGAAGGAGAAGTGACCTGCAAGAGCGCCATGGTCGAAGGCCGGTTCCAGGGCACACTGGTCGTCGAGGACCTGCTGACCATCAAGGAAACCGCCGATGTGAACGGGCATATTCGTTACGGCAAGCTGGTCGTGCAGCCCGGCGCCGTTCTGGTCGGCGACCTTCGAATGAGCGGTTCGGCGCCCGGCACTTCCAAACCCGGTAGTACTTCCTCCGCCGGCGAAACCCGCGATAATATTCCCGGAAATGCCAAATCCCACAAGGAAACCGCAGGTTGATCAATACCTGAAGTACTCTGGGATGGCCTTCCAACTGGCCGCAGTGCTGGCAGCAGGCGTCTGGGCAGGCACCCGCATCGACCGGTATTTTCAAACAGAACGCCCCTATTTCACGGCCGTATTGGCCCTTCTCTCCCTCTTCGCCGGACTGTACCTTTCCCTCAAAGACCTGATCTTCGGGAGGAAACCTCCGGAAGAAAAAGAAAAATGATCATGCCCGCTCAGGTCTTTTACCGGCAATTAGGCATCGTCGCCCTGCTCACCGCCGCGGCCCTGTGGCTGCTGGGCAGCGTTCCGCTCTTCGCAGGCCATCAACTCCTCTACTGGATGACTTTCGGGGTCTATCTCGCCATTACGCTGCTCCTGTTCTGGATCGGGCGAAAGCTGGCGGGCAGCGCCAACAAGAATTCTTTCACCCAGTTTGTCATGATCACGGTATTCGCCAAAATGGCGCTGACCATGGCTGTGCTGGTCGCCTACCTCAAAATGGCCGAACCCGCGTCGAAGTACTTTATCCTGCCCTTTTTTGTGGTATATTTGGCCTTTACCATTTATGAAACCTACATGCTGATGAAAGTCGGCAGGATAAAACCGGCTTCCTGACCCTTATGGACAAGCTGAAGATCATCGTCAACGACAGCCTTTCTTTCGAAGTTTCGGCCCGCGAACTGGAAGAACTCGACCGCGTACAGACAGGCGAAGACGCCATACATGTGCTGAAAGACGCCCGGTCGTATGAAGTAAAAGTGCTGGAAACGGATTTTCCGGGGAAGAAACTGACCATTCAGGTAAACGGCAACGTCTATGTGGCCGAAATTTCAGACCCCTACGACCAGCTGGTCAACAGAATGGGCCTTACGTTGGATATGCAACACAAGGTCGACGAGATCCGGGCGCCCATGCCCGGGCTGGTGTTGCAGATATTGGCCGGCCCCGGCGACGAAGTCAAGAGGGGAGAAGCCCTGCTTATCCTGGAAGCCATGAAGATGGAAAACGTCATCAAATCGCCGGGCGATGGCGTCGTCGGGCAGGTATCTGTGGAGAAAGGGCAAGCGGTCGATAAAGGGCAGGTTCTTTTCCGAATGCAATAGTTTCAGAACTCGCACAGGTGGCCGTTCTGGCGCAGCCATTTTTCCTTTTCCTCATAATCCGGCATCACTTCCGAAACCAGTTTCCAAAACCGGTCTGAGTGGTTTAACTCTACCAGGTGCGCCAGCTCGTGGATGATGACATAATCCTGCACATCCGCTGGGGCGAACAGCAGGCGGGTGGAGAGGTTGATATTATTTACCGAAGAACAGCTGCCCCAGTTGCTGCTGTTGTATTTGAGGCTTACCCTTTTCACCGGCTGCTGGAAATACAAATCGTTCAGTTCGAAAACCCGCTTTCTGATCTGTGGCAGGTAATCGGCGCCGATGACGCGGCTCAGCAATTGGCGCACAGCTTTGGCCAGGGCCAGCGGATGCTCGCGATTGCTCAGGTTCAGCTGCACTTCTCCATTGCGAAGGGCGGCCCTGTGGCTATCGCGCTCTTCAAAGCGAATGCACAGGCGGTAGGACCTGGACCCCACAAAAAGCACTTCGCCATCCTGGTATCTGAAAGGCTGGAAGCGTTCCAGCAGCGCGGGGTGGCGCTTGAATTGGGCCGAGGCCCAGGATTGCAGGCGATCGAGTTGCTTTTCCTCCTCCGTTTCCGAAAGAAAATGCGGAACCCTGACCAACAGTGATGATTTGCCTACGGCAAAGCGGATAGAATGCCTGGCTTCCCGGACGATCTTGACCGGAACGTCGAGCGCATCGACTTTGAGTAGCAGATGCCTGGTCAGGGGCTTGGCGGGCTTTCTCCTGAACATGATTTCTTATCCGTGTTGCTGTCCGAACTGGCGCATGACTTCCACCAGGTGATCGACGCTTTCCCGGGGCAGGGCGTTGTAGAGCGATGCCCGGAAGCCGCCGGCCGAGCGGTGCCCTTTGATGCCATCTATACCGGCTTCTTTGCAGGCTTTGAGGAAGGGCGCTTCCAGCGCTGGATTTGCCACCTCGAAAACGACGTTCATCCAGGAGCGGTCTTCCGGCACGCAGCGTCCTTTGAAGAGCGGGTTGGCGTCAATTTCGGCGTAGAGGGCAGCCTGCTTTTGGCGGTTTCGCTGTTCCAGTGCCTCCAGGCCGCCCGTCTCGATGATCCATTCCATGGTGAGCATGGCTACATAGATGGGGAAAACCGGAGGCGTATTATATAAGGAGTTGTTTTCGGCATGCACCCGGTAGTCGAGCATGGGCGGAATGTCGCGGCCGGCAGTGCCGAGCATGTCTTTGCGCACAACGACCAGGGTTACGCCGGCGGGGCCGAGGTTTTTCTGGGCGCCGGCGTAGATCAGGCCAAAGGGTTTGACGTCGACAGGCCTGCTCATGATATCGGACGACATATCGCAGACCAGGGGGACGTTCGTTTCTGGAAAAGCCTGGTATTGGGTTCCGTAAATGGTGTTGTTGCTGGTCAGGTGCAGGTATTTGGCCCCGGCAGGGATCTCGTAGCCTTTGGGGATATGCGTATAGCCATCTTTTTTCGAAGAAGCGACCACCTCGACGCGGCCGTAACGTTCGGCTTCCTTCATGGCTTTGGCTGCCCAGGTGCCCGTGTCGGCGTAGCAGGCGAACTCATCCTGGCTCAGCAGGTTGAGCGGCGCCATGTAGAACTGGCTGCTGGCGCCTCCTGTCAGGAAAAGGACCTCGTAGTTGTCGTCGAGGCGCATGAGGGTTCGGACGAGCTGTACAGCTTTGTCCATCACTGCGGAGAATTCCTGGCTGCGGTGAGAAATTTCGAGGATGGAGAGCCCAATGCCATCGAAGTCGAGTATGGCCTGCGCAGCTTTTTCCAGGACGCTCTGCGGAAGGATGGCAGGACCTGCCCCGAAGTTGTGTACTTTCATACGTATATATCTTATCGTGTTTAGAAGACAGTGGCAAAAATACACTAAGTCCGGCAATTAATCGTACAAGTCTTTCCAAGGCGGCTTGGAAGAAAAAAAATGAAAAAATTTTTGAAGAAGTATTGCGCAGAATAAAAAAGCCTTTTACATTTGCAGCCGCTTTGGAAGAAAAGCGAACAGGACGGTAGAAAAAGCGATGTTGTGGAGAAAGGTGTGGATAAAAAAATTATCCAAAAAACGTTGTACAGAAGTTGGAATCGCCGTATCTTTGTCGTCCGCTCCGAAAGGAAGCGATTTGGTTTGAAAGTCTTTTGAAGAAAAGATAGGCGTTCGCGCCGAAAGAGTTCATTGACATTTTGGGAAAGGATAAGAATTAAAAGGAAACAAGAGAAGCAAGCGGATCCAAATACTTTGAGTGCTTGGAAAAATTTGCCACAGTAGATAACATCTTGGTTTGTTCTTTGTGAATAAACCGATAAAGATATTTACTATGGAGAGTTTGATCCTGGCTCAGGATGAACGCTAGCGGGAGGCTTAATACATGCAAGTCGAGCGGTAAAATCTGATTTCGGTTGGATTGAGAGCGGCGCACGGGTGA
>JBAQQB010000074.1:0-31212 GCA_049306275.1 Saprospiraceae bacterium
GCCCCGGAGGGGCGGCCCACAAAACATGCCGCCCCTCCGGGGCTCGGTTGTTTGTTCTTTACTCAACCCGGGGCTCACGCCCCGGGCTACAAAGATATCGCCCCTAGCGGGGCTACTTTTACTACCCCTTACAAGATTAGGTGTGAGGGAGGGGTTGGGGGTGGGTCGGCATTAAGGAGAATTATCTCAAATTGAAATTTTCAAATAAATTTATAATAATTAACTGAAATTCAGTAAATAAAAATTTTTTTTACAAAATTTTCCCCAAATATATTCCAAAAATGTATTTCCCCTCCCCACAACAATGCCGCATTTTTGTGATACTGGGTAAAAGGCCCCGTCCAAAGCATTCCTCAAAAACCTCTTCAACCATGAAAAAACCGGATACCATGAACCACCTTCGTTTCTTCTTCCTCCTGTTGGCCAGTTTCCTGCTCGCCGCGCCGGCGCAGGGCCAGACGCCCACCTGCCTTGATTTTCAGGACATTCCCCTCGGCACGGTCTATAGCGCCGCCAACGGCAACATGCCCGGCGACCTGATCCTCACGGAAGAGAATGTGGGCGTGACGATCGGAGAATTTCACCTGCCCAACGGCAATACGGTTTTTGGTTCGGTGACGGCCCTGGCGTCCCCTCCCAACTTCACCCTGGGCGATGGGGTGGCGCTGCTGTCTGATGAAATGAACCTGATATTCGACTTCTCCGCACTCTCCGGACCCCTGCTCGGCGCGGGCTTCGGCTTTCTGGAAGGCGGAGGCCTGAAAAATATCTCCGTCAACGGAGGTGATGTTTTTGTGCTGGAGTCCTTTGCCGATCTGCCCGCCATCGTGGCGCCCGGCATTGAAAGCCAGGTGGTCTACCTGCCGGGCGTGACGCCTCCGGTGGGTACGGTGCTTTTCTCCGGTCCGGTTCATTCGCTCACGGTGGGTGGCGCCGAGATCATTCTCGACAATGTCTGCTTCCTCATCGAAGAGCCCAATCCCGGCTGCGCGCTCTCCAACCTGGTATTTGACCTCCAGGATTGCGACGGCACGGGGCATTACAATGCGCTGGTCAACTTCGAATACGACAGCGTCAGCCTGGCCGGCTTCAGCCTGCTGCTCGACGGTCAGCCCTACGGCAATTTTTCCTACGAAGACCTCCCGGTTTCCATCGGACCCTTCTTTGGCGACGGACTCACTTCCCACCAGATAGAGATCGTCGACCTGGCCAATCCCGATTGCAGCATCACCGGCACGCTGGAGTCGCCTGACTGCAGCTCGGACTGCCTCGCTTTCGAAGGCCTCGACCAGGGCGCCATCTACGGCCAGGCCGGGGGCGATAGT
The DNA here is from genome assembly GCA_049306275.1 of Saprospiraceae bacterium. Lineage (GTDB taxonomy): Bacteria > Bacteroidota > Bacteroidia > Chitinophagales > Saprospiraceae > JADJTT01. The sequence continues at coordinate 1,326 of JBAQQB010000074.1, forward strand.
CCCGGCGACCTCATCTTTACAGAAGCGGGGGTGAAGGTCAGCGTACATGAATTCGACACGGGCGGCGGCTCGGTGCTGTTTGGCAATGCGCTGGTGGAGAACGACCCCTTCCAGACCAATCCGCCCATCAATGGCAACTACTTGTTTACCAGCAATATCAACCTGGTTTTTGACTTTACCTTCCTGAGCCAGCCCGTCTTTGCCGTCCGCTTCGGCTTTGTAGAGCAGGGCGGCGTGCTCAACCTGCAGGTCAATGGGGGCGACCTCCATGTCGTCGATCATTTTTCGGAATTGCCGCAGGAAGTGGCGCCGGGCGTCACGGCTACGGTTCACCAAAGTCCCGGCAACAACTGGGGCTGGGTGCTGCTCGAAGGTCCCGTTGAGATGCTGCTCGTGGGTGGGCAGGAGCTCTCCCTCGACAATTTCTGCTATTTCCAGGAAAACCTGCCCTGCGAGATCTCCAACGTGACGGCCGAGCTTACGCCTTGTGAAAACGGCCAGTTCTTCGTCATCCTCGACTTCGACTACCAAAACGTGGGCAACCAGGGCTTCAAAGTGCAGGGCAACGGCGTGGTCTACGGCTCATTCGCCTACGGCGACCTGCCTGTGACCATCGGTCCGCTCAACGGCAACGGGGTGACAGAATATGAATTCGTCGTGAAAGACATCGCCCATCCCGACTGCCAGAATTTTACCGGCATCGACCCGGTCGATTGCGGCGGCAACGAGCCCTGCGAGATCTACGACCTGGTAGTAGAACCCGGCGAATGCAACGGCGATGGCCAGTACAACCTGACCATCGACTTCCAGGTGCAAAACCCGGGCAACGACTTTTTCGAAGTGTTCTACAATAACCAGATCATCGGCTACTTCCCGCTGGCCGATCTGCCGGTGACCATCGAAAACTTCGAAGACAACGGCGAGGCGGTGGTGGTCATCAAGGTCTGCATCAACGACGCCAACCCGGCCTGCTGCAAGGTGAAAGAATTTGAGTCTCCTTGTCCGGGCGGCGATCCCTGCCTGATCACCGATCTTTCGGCCGAGGTGCTGCCATGCGAGAACGGGCAATTCTACGTGATCCTGAATTTTGAGTACCAGAATGTGGGCGGAGAAGGCTTCAAAGTGCAGGGCAACGGGGTGGTGTACGGCACTTTTGAATACGGCGACCTGCCCGTCACCATCGGTCCGCTCAACGGCAACGGCGTAACGGTGTACGAGTTCGTGGTGAAAGACATCCTGCACCCCGACTGCCAGGATTTTGTGGTGATCGACCCGGTCGATTGCGGCGTTGATCCCTGCGAGATCTACGACCTGGTAGTAGAACCCGGCGAATGCAACGGCGATGGCCAATACAACCTGACCATCGATTTCCAGGTGCAAAACCCGGGCAACGACTTTTTCGAAGTGTATTACAACGGGCAGGTCATCGGCTTCTTTCCACTTGCAGACCTGCCTTTGACGATCGAAAACTTTGAGGACAACGGCGAAAGCCTGGTCGATATCAAGGTCTGCATCAACGACGCCAATCCGGCCTGCTGCAAGATCGCCGTTTTCGAATCGCCTTGCCCTGGGGGCAATCCCTGCCACATCTTCGACCTGGTGGCGGAGACGACGCCTTGTGAGAACGGGCAATTCTACGTGATCCTGAATTTTGAGTACCAGAACGTGGGCGGAGAAGGGTTCAAAGTCGTGGGCAACGGCAACAACTACGGCGTTTTTGAATATACCAGCCTGCCCATTACCCTGGGGCCCTTCAATGGCGATGGTGTCACGGTATACGAATTTGGCGTCTTCGACCTGCTTCACCCCGATTGTGGCGACGATACCTTTATCGATCCCGTTGAGTGTGAAGGCGGCGAACCCTGCGAGATTTACGACCTGGTGGTAGAACCCGGCGAGTGCAACGGCGATGGCCAATACAACCTGACCATCGATTTCCAGGTGCAAAACCCGGGCAACGACTTTTTCGAAGTGTATTACAACAACGATGTCATTGGCTTCTACCCCCTGGCAGACCTGCCGTTGACGATTGAAAATTTCGAGGACAATGGCGAGGCGGTGGTGGTCATCAAAGTCTGTATCAACGACTCCAACCCGGCCTGCTGCAAAGTCACCGAGTTTGAATCGCCCTGCCCGGGCGGCGATCCCTGCCTGATCACCGACCTGTCGGCCGAGGTGCTGCCCTGCGAGAATGGCCAGTTTTACGTGATCCTCAATTTTGATTACCAGAACGTGGGCGGTGAAGGCTTCAAAGTGCAGGGCAACGGCGTGATATACGGCACGTTTGAATACGGCGACCTGCCCGTCACGATCGGTCCGCTCAACGGCAATGGCGTGACTGTGTATGAATTTGTGGTGAAAGACATCCTCCATCCCGACTGCCAGGATTTTGTGGTGATCGATCCGGTCGATTGCGGGGCTGAGGGCGACGTCTGGCCCGGCGACGCCAACTCCGACAACATCGCCAATAATATAGACCTGCTGAACCTGGGCATCGCCTTCGGCGCGATTGGTCCCACCCGCAATGAATCCAGCATCGCCTGGGAAGCCTGGCCTTCGATGGATTGGGCGGAAATCTTCCCCAGCGGGGTGAACTTCAAGCACGCCGACTGCGACGGCACCGGCAGCGTCGACGGCGCCGATATCGAGGCCATCGAGTTCAACTACAACAAGACACACGGCGACCCCTTGCCCGTGCAGTACAGCGAAGGCGATGAAAACGACCCGCCGCTCTTCGCCGACCTCCCCGCGCAAGGCGCCGTTGAGGCGGGCGACGAGATCGAAGTGCCCATCAAACTGGGCACGGCAGAGAACTCCGTGAACAATATTTACGGTCTTGCCTTTACCATCCATTTCAACCCTGAACTCATCGATCCGATGAGCGTGGATTTGGTCTATCCCGTCAGCTGGCTGGGCGCTCCGGGCGTCAACCTGATCCGGGTGGACAAGAAATTCGTCGAAGAAGGCGTCATCGACGTCGCCCTCGTGCGCACGGATGCCAACCCTGTGTCGGGCTTCGGCACGATCATGGCATTCATCGGCATCATCGACGATGTGCTGGGCAAGCACGAATTGAAGATCGAAATCTCCAAGGTCCGCGCCATCACCTTCGACGATGTCGTGTTGCCGCTCCGTTTCCCTGAAGAGACCATCATCATCTCCAGTGCAAAAGAAGCGGCGCCCCTGACCGAAGGCCTTGTGGCATTCCCCAACCCCGCCCGCGAGGAGATCAGCTGGCGTCTCTCGGCCAACCAACAGACGGATTACGCCGCGATCGCCGACCTCAACGGCCGCCTGCTGCGCGAGCAGTTCGGCGCCGCTACCAGCATGTCCCTGCAAGACCTTCCGGCGGGATTGTATTTGTTGAAAGTGCAGGCAGGGGAAGCGCTGTATGTGGCGCGGTTTGTGAGGGCAGGGCTGTAGGAGAAGGTGAGAAGATGAGGAGATGAGGAGTGGAGTTTTTTCCACTTCTCACCTCCTCACCTTCTCACCTATTTCATTATCTTACCCCCTCGTTCCATTTTTTCCACAAAATGACCAACACCCTCTTTCACGAATTCTTCCAGCTCTGGGCTCATTGGAACCAATTGGCGCATACTGACGATGTCCGATTTGAAGAGGAGCGCATCCTGTTCGGGCCGCACTCGCGGCAGTATATGCTCAGGCTGGGGCCGCAGGAATCGGTGCACGACAAGGTGGTGGTGTTTTACCACGGTGGCGGCTGGCAGTTCGGGCGGCCGGAGATGTTCCGGAAATACGCCCATGTGCTGGTGCGGGAGGGGTATCAGGTCTTCATGCCTTCGCACCGGAAGATACCTTTTTCGAACTACACAGACATGCGGGAGGATATCCAGCTGGCGCTCAGGGCAGTAGGGGAGTGGATGGAGAAAAGGGGCGGAAAGGAGCGCCGCGTAGCGATCGGCGGTATGTCGTCGGGCGGCAACCTGGCGGCCCTGCTGGCCCTCGACCCCGAAAACCGCCGTGCGGCGGGATTTGAGCTGGAGCGGATCGCCGGCTTATTCCTGCTTGCTGCGCCACTCAACCTCGACGAGATGTGGGCCAGCCCTAGCTTGATGTCTTTTGCGGGTCCCCGCAAGGGGGACCTTTACCGCCGGGCCAATCCCATTCATTTTATCGATCAAACGCCCGCGCCGCCCACCCTGATCGTGCATGGCGAATACGACGCCCTGGTGGAGTTGGCTTCCGTACAGACCTTTTACGAAAAAATGGAGGCGCGGTATCCCGGCCGCGCCGAGTGGCTACTCCTGCCCGGCGGCTCCCACCTGGATGTGGCCAGCTGGGCGTATCAGGACAATTTCATTCGCTACGCGATGTTGCACTGGTTAAGGGGAATTTGATATCTTGCGATATCATAACCCACAACTGTATGACGGATAACCAGAAAAAAGGCTGGGTAAATCGTTTCCTGGCCGTTGTAGAACGCCTGGGCAACGCCCTGCCTCACCCCGCCACCCTGTTTGCCGGTTTTGCCGGTTTCATCATCCTGTTGAGCGGCTTTCTTTCCCTTTTTGACATAACGGTCATTCACCCCGGCACCAAGGAGTCGATCTCGGTTGTCAACCTGGTCTCTGCGGAGGGTTTGCACCTCATATTGACCAAGATGGTCACCAACTTCACCAATTTCGCGCCACTGGGCACCGTGCTTGTAGCTTTGCTGGGTATCGGTGTGGCCGAAGGTTCCGGCCTGATCGGCGCCGCCCTGCGGCTGATCGTGCTCAAGGCCCCGGCCCGGCTGTTGACTGTTGTCATTGTCTTTGCCGGGGTGATCTCCAACACGGCCAGCGAGGTGGGGTATGTGTTGCTGGTGCCGCTGGCCGCCGTGATCTTCCTCGCTGCCGGACGCCATCCGCTTGCGGGTCTGGCGGCGGCGTTCGCGGGGGTGTCGGGCGGTTACAGCGCCAACCTGTTGCTGGGCACGATCGACCCGCTGCTCGCGGGATTGTCGCAGGAAGCTGCGCACATCATCCAGCCCGGTTATGAGGTCAACCCGGCCTGCAACTACTACTTCATGTTCGTCTCCACCTTCCTCATCACCTTCCTCGGCGCCTGGCTGACCGAGCGCTTCGTGGAGCCGCGCCTGGGCAAGTACGAAGGGGAGGAGCAGGCGGAGGCCATACAGCCCCTTTCTGCTGCCGAGAAAAAAGGCCTGCGCTATACCCTGATCGCTGCGATCGTGTTCACGGCCCTGATCCTGGGCGGCTTGCTGCCAGCGCAGGGCTACCTGCGCGATCCCGAGACCTGGGGCGTGTTGCGGTCGCCATTCATGTCGGGTATCGTGGCCCTGTTGTTTCTGGGGGCGGCGGTGTTGGGTATCGCCTACGGCATCGGCGCCAAGACGATCAAGAACGACGCAGACGTGATGAAGGGCATGTCGAAGAGCATGGAGACCCTGGGCTCTTACATCGTGCTGGTGTTCTTCGCCGCCCAATTCGTCGCCTACTTCAACTGGACCAACATTGGCCTCATTTTCGCGGTGAAAGGCGCCGAAGCCCTACAAGCCTCCGGCCTGGGCCCCATCCCCCTGATGATCGCTTTCGTCTTCGTTTCGGCCACGATCAATCTGGCCATGGGCAGCGCTTCGGCCAAGTGGGCAATTATGGCGCCGGTGTTCATCCCCATGTTCATGCTGCTGGGCTACTCTCCGGAGTTCACCCAAGCGGCTTACCGCGTGGGCGACAGCAGCACCAATATCATCTCGCCGATGATGTCGTATTTCGCCCTCATTGTGGCCTTCATCCAGCGCTACGACAAGAATGCGGGTATCGGCACGGTGGTGGCCACCATGCTGCCCTATTCCATCGTCTTCCTCATTGGCTGGACTATTTTGCTCATCCTCTGGATACTTCTCGGCCTTCCGTTGGGGCCTGATGCGGAGATGTTTTTGGCCAAGTGAGGTGGCTAAGCGAGGTGACACCTCTCTTTATGCTGATAACCAATTATTTAGGAGGTGACACCTCGTTGTAGGCTCGTTTTCAAGTGCTTAGGAGGTGTCACCTCCCTTGGTATTGAAAATCAATCATTTAGGAGGTGTCACCTCTCTTGGTGCTGAAAATCAGCCACTTAGGAGGTGACACCTCGATATTATTTTGATAATCAACAAGTTATCTCTCAAATTTCCCCATCTCCTTATTCCACTTCAACGCTATCTCCGTGCGCCGCAACTGGTCGAACAGCACGCAATAATCCGAGTATTCGTTTTGGTCGCCGCGGCAGTAGATGTCTTTCAGTCCGGTGAAGACCTTGGCCTTGGCCGTCGTGCCCATGCGCGGCAGCTCGATGGTCACGGGTAGCAGCTTGCGTACGATGCGCTCCTCCTCGGCCGAGTCGTCGCGCAGGAAGCTGAAACCGTCGATCTCGGGCAGGGTGTAGCCGGTCCAGTCGAGCTGCTTGGGGGCTTCGGGACGCAGGAAGTAGTAAGTCTGGTCGATGCCCGCCCCGTCGAAAAACGTCTTGGTGATGCCGATGACCGGCGCCCCGTCGGCCATGCGGAAGAGCACGAACTGGTAGGTCAGGTCGCCGCCGCCCGTGCCCGGGTCGGTGAATTCGATGTAGCCGTTCTTCACATCCACCACCGCCACCTCAAACGGCTCTTCGGTGAAGTTGGACTGCGTCATCCACTTCCCGTTTTGCTGCGTCAGCGGGTGGCCGATGGAGAAGGGGGAGGGGAGGCTACGGTAGTAGTGCAGGACGTCCTTTGCCGCCGCAGCGGGTTGGGCTGTTGTAGCAGGGATGGTGTCGGAAATGGCAGTTTCGGTGGTGGCTTCTAGCGTGTCAGGGGAGGAGGAGGGGGCGTTGCAGGACAATGCCAGCGCAAACGGCAGGAGTAACATAAGGCATTTCATATCAGGTGATTTTGGTTGAAAGTAGGCATTTCCTGCCAAAATGTCACCCTTGCTGGAAAAATTTCGGTATCTTTGCCAACCCTTTTTTAAGTGAAAAAGTGAAAGGGTGAAAAAGTGAAAAAGGATACTATGTTGGAGACTTCTTTCAAGCTGCAAAAAGACATGGACGAATCCCGCCAGGGCGAGGTGTTCTTTCAGGAGGCGACTGTTCACGAGGGGCAGCACAAGGCTTTCTACATCGAAAGCTATGGCTGCCAGATGAACTTCAGCGACAGCGAGATCGTGGCGTCCATCCTCAACGATATCGGCTACAAGCCTACGCGGGAGATGGAGGCGGCCGACCTCATTCTCGTCAATACCTGCTCCATCCGCGAGAAGGCGGAGGAGACGGTGCGCAAACGCCTGCAGGTGTTCAACGCGCAAAAACGGCAGCGGCCCGACCTCATGATCGGCGTGCTGGGCTGCATGGCGGAGCGCCTCAAAGCCAAATTCCTCGAAGAGGAAAAACTCGTCGACCTCGTGGTGGGCCCCGACGCCTACCGCGACCTGCCAAAACTGGTGGCCACCGCCGAAGAAGGGGAGAAGGGCATCAACGTATTCCTCTCCCGTGAAGAGACCTATGCGGATATCAGTCCGCTGCGCCTCGACTCCAACGGCGTCACAGCCTTTATCTCCATCATGCGGGGCTGCGACAATATGTGCTCCTTCTGCGTGGTGCCCTTCACCCGCGGGCGCGAGCGTAGCCGCAGCGCCTTCAGCATCCTCGCCGAGGCAAGGGATCTGTTTGAAAATGGGTTCCGCGAAGTGACCCTGCTGGGCCAAAATGTCGATTCCTACAAATGGGAAAACCCGGAGACGGGTGAGCTGGTCAACTTCGCCAACCTGCTGGAAATGGTCGCTCAGGTCGACCCCAAACTGCGCATCCGTTTCTCCACCTCGCACCCCAAGGACATTACGGACGAGGTGCTGTACACCATGGCCCGGTACGACAATATCTGCAAATACATCCACCTCCCGGTTCAATCCGGCAACAGCCGCATCCTGGAGATGATGAACCGCACCTACGACCGCGACTGGTACATGGACCGCGTGCGCGCCATCTACCGCATCATGCCCGATTGCGCCATTTCGAGCGATATCATCACCGGCTTCTGCTCCGAAACCGAGGAGGAGCATCAGGACACCCTGAGCATGATCGAATTCGCCAACTACTCGATGTCGTATATGTTCGCCTACAGCGAGCGCCCCGGCACGCCCGCCGCCAAGAAGTACAAGGACGACGTGCCCGAGGAGGTCAAAAAGCGCCGCCTCGACGAGGTGATCCGCCTGCAAACCCAGACTTCCCACTACCACAACAAGGCCGATATCGGCAAAACCTTCGAAGTGCTGATCGAGGGCGACTCCAAACGCTCCGGCCAGGAGTTCAAAGGCCGCAATTCGCAGAATAAAATGATTGTGTTTCCGAAAGCGCCGGGGCTGAAGCCGGGAGATTATGTGATGGTGCGGGTGACGGAGGCGACGAGCGCAACATTGAAAGGATTAGTTGAAAGTTTATAGTTGAGAGTGATGTTGCTGCGCAGTCGCTCTGCGACTGCGGCCCCATTATCACTATAAACTCTCAACTCTCCACTAAAAAATGACTGATTTACAAACCATAAAAGCCCGTTTCGGCATCATCGGCCGCTCAGAGCTGCTCGACAGGGCGCTGGGCACGGCCGTGCGAGTGGCCAACACCGACCTGACCGTGCTCATACAGGGCGAGAGCGGGGTGGGGAAGGAGGTGTTCTCCAAGATCATCCACGCCCTGAGCGCACGCAAGCACGAGAACTTCATCGCCGTCAACTGCGGCGCCATACCTGCGGGTACGATCAACTCGGAGCTCTTCGGCCACGAGAAAGGCTCCTTCACCGGGGCGACTTCCGACCGCAAGGGGTATTTCGAGACGGTCAGCGGCGGCACCATCTTTCTCGACGAGATCGGGGAGATGCCGCTCGACACCCAGGCCTTCCTGCTTCGCGTGCTCGAATCAGGCGAGTTCATCCGGGTGGGCTCTTCGGCGGTGCTGAAAACCGACGTGCGGGTGATCGCCGCCACCAACGTCGACCTCGAAGAAAGAGTGCGCAAAGGCAAATTCCGCGAAGACCTCTTCTACCGCCTCAGCACCGTGCCCATCAAGGTGCCTTCGCTCAAGGAGCGCCGGGAGGATATTCCGCTGCTGTTCCGCAAGTTCGTGCTCGACTTCGCCGAACGCTACCGCCAGGACCCCATTCAACTCGACGAAGCCGCCACCATGCTGCTGATGAACTACCACTGGCCGGGCAACGTGCGCGAGCTTAAAAACCTGGCCGAACAAATATCCGTGCTCTCCGAAAGGAGACTCGTTACCGCCGACGACCTGCTGCGCTTCCTGCCCCAACTCAGCCAGCGCCACCTGCCCGCCATCGCGCGGCAGGGCAACGGCGGCGAAAATATGGCGGAACGCGAAATTCTCTACAAACTCCTCTTCGATATGAAAGGCGACCTCAACGACCTGAAAAACCTGGTCTTTGAGCTCATCCGCCGCAACGACCTCAGCGTGCCCGAGATCAAAGGACTGGAAGCGCACCACCTGCCTGCTTACCCCACAGAAACCGCCCTAGTGCCCGCCGCCCCCCTCAAACCCATCCTACTCGATCACGACGAACCTGATTTCGACCAGACCGAAGAGGTCGACGAGACACTCTCTTTAGAAGAAATGGAGAAAGAGATGATCGACAAAGCACTCAAAAAACACGCCGGCCGCCGCAAGGATGCCGCGCAGGACCTCGGGATTTCGGAGAGGACCTTGTATCGGAAGATTAAGCAGTACCATCTTCAGTAGCGGGAAGGCTTGCCCTTCCCGAAAGTGAAAAAGTGAAAAAGTGAAAAAGTTAAAGTTGGAGGAGTTGAACCGCTACTCGGTGGAAGAATTCAAGGCTCTTCCCAAGAAACCGATAGTGGTGGTGCTCGACAACATACGGTCGGCACTGAACGTGGGGTCGGTGTTTCGCACCGCCGACGCTTTTGCCCTGGCGGGCGTTCATCTGTGCGGCATCACGGCGCAGCCTCCGCACCGGGAGATCCTCAAAACCGCGATTGGAGCTACGGAATCCATTGAGTGGAAATATTTCCCGAAAACAGCAGACTCGATCCGGGAACTTCGCCAGCAGGGTTACCGCATCGTCGGCATCGAGCAAACCGATGAGAGCATTCCACTCAACGAATACAAAGCTCCCCAGCAGCCTCTCGCCCTCGTCTTCGGCAACGAAGTCGGCGGCCTGAGCGACGATATCCTCCCCCTCCTCGACGATTGCATCGAAATACCCCAGTACGGCACCAAACACTCGCTCAATGTGGCGGTGTGCGTAGGAATTGTGACCTGGCATTTCTTCACCCTTCACCCTTCACCCTTCACTCATGAACCACTGGCTCGTTAAATCCGAACCCTTCGTTTACTCCTACGATGACCTTATACGCGATGGCGTGACAGAATGGTCGGGCGTGCGCAATTACGGGGCGCGCAACAACCTGCGCGCGATGAAAAATGGCGACTGGGTGCTGTTTTACCACAGCCGCGAAGGGCTGGAAGTGGTGGGCCTCGCAAAAGTAGTGCGCGAACACTACCCCGACGCAACGGCAGAAAAAGGCGACTGGTCGGCGGTGGATATCGCGCCGCATCTGAAATTCGAGCGCCCTGTGCCGCTCAAAGCCATCAAGGAGGAGCCCCTGCTCCAAAATATCGGCCTGGTGCGCATCGGCCGCCTGTCGGTCATGCCCCTGGAAGAACGCGAATTCAATAAAATACTGGAAATGGCAGGTGCGAAGGTTTGACTTTATGTGACATTTTTGGTATTTTCCCGTCCAAGACATGTATCAAACCAATAAAAATTATCTACCATGAAATTTGAAGTATTCAAGGGCAAAAATGGCCAGTTCTATTTTAGCCTGTATGCAAAGAATGGACAGAAGATCCTCGCCAGCGAAGGATACGCCAGCAAGGACAGCTGCATGAAAGGCATCGAATCTGTTCGCAAAAACGCAGCTTCCGAAGACCACTTTGAAGTAAGCACCGCTTCCGACGGCAGGATGTATTTCAACCTGAAATCTTCCAACGGCCAATCGGTAGGAAAGAGCCAAATGTACAAATCGCGCTCCGGCCTCAAGGGCGGTATCGAATCCGTCAAGGCCAATGCGGCCGACGCTCCTGTGGTTGAAAGGGAGGAATAAGATGTAATACAAAAAAGGCGCCCGAAAGGCGCCTTTTTTGTATTAGCAGAGTTCCAGCTTTCCGCTCAAATCCGCCACAATTCTCCCCGATTCCGAGCGCTGCAGGGTGCAGCACTCTGTGCGCGGATCGTGTTCGAAAATCAATCCCCATCCTTTTTCGAATCCTTCTTCCAGCAAAGCCGTCTTCTCCGCCAGGGTGTTCATGGGCCTGACGTCGTAGCTCATGATGTAGGGCAGGCTCAGGTGGAAAGAGGAGGGTATGAGGTCGGCGCAGTAGACCAGCCGCCGCTGCGGGGCGTCGATGTGCAGCACCATCATGGCCTCGGTGTGGCCGTTGACGAACTGCACGCTCAGCCCCGGCAGCCATTCGTAGGGATCGCGCTGCAGGTCGAGGTAGCGAATCTGTCCCGAGTTTTTTAGGGGAACGAAATTTTCAGGCAGGAAAGAAGCCTTTTCCTTCAGGTTGGGGTTTTCCGCCCAGCGGAAATGCACCTCGTTCGACCAGTAAGTGGCATTGGGGAAGGCCGGCAGGCCATCCTTGCCGAGCGCCCCGCCGCAGTGGTCGAAATGCAGGTGGGTGAGGAAGACGTCGGTGATCTCTTCGGGAGAAATGCCTTTGTTGGCGAGGGAGCCCATGAGGCTGGCTTCGCCGTGGGGTTCGAAGAAGGAGCGGAATTTGGCGTCCTGCTTGTCGCCCAGCCCCGTGTCGACGAGTATTTTGCGGTCGCCGCTTTCGATGAGCAGGCAGCGCATGGCCCAGGAGCAGAGGTTGTTGTCGTCGGGCGCGTTGAGGCGCTGCCAGATGCGCCGCGGCACGATGCCGAACATGGCGCCGCCGTCGAGCTTGAAGAAGCCCGTGTCGATGACCGAAACTTTCATATCAGAACCCGATTTTCTTCTTCGGGGAAGTGAGCTCCTGCTTGAGCGCCACCATGCGGATGGCGGTGACGGCCGCTTCTACGCCCTTGTTGCCGTGCTGTCCGCCGGCGCGGTCCTGCGCCTGCTCCAGGGTATCGGGCGTGAGCAGGCCGAAGATGAAAGGCTTGCTGCTCACCAGGCTCAGCTGCGAGAGGGCCGAAGCCACGCTGCGGTTGATGTAGTCGTTGTGGGGCGTCTCACCCTTGATCACGCAGCCCAGGCAGATCACCGCGTCGACTTTTTTGCCCGAGGCCAGCAACTGCGCGCCCAGCGGCAGTTCAAACGAGCCCGGTACCTGCGCCGTGTGGATGTTTTCCTCCTTTGCCCCATGGGCGAGCAGGGTCTGCACACAGCCGTCGTACAAAGCATGGGTGATATCCGCGTGCCATTCGGAAACGACGACGCCGAAGCTGAAAGGCTCGGCGGAAGGCACCGTGGAGGGATCGTAGGAGGAGAGGTTGTGGAGGGAGGAAGACATTTTATTTAGTTGAGAGTTGAGAGTTGAGAGTGAAGTGAGGCGCAGTCGCTCTGCGACTGCGGCCGCAATTTCACTTTAAACTCTCAACACTCAACTAATTTACTTTCCTTCAATCCTGATCAAATACTTCTCCGCGTCTTTAGCGACCAGGGAAGTCTTGTATTCGTCGACCAGGCGTTGGTAGGCCTTGCGGGCTTCGCCGTATTTTTCGAGCTTCTCGTTGAGCATGCCGTAGCGCAGGAGGTAGACCGGCGTGAGGGCTTCGTTTTCGGTGGTGTTGGCGGCTTTTTTGTAGTAGGAAAGCGCCTGATCGAAATTGCCCTGTTCGGAATATGCGTCGCCGAGAGCGCCGTATTTCATGACCGGCAGGATGTTGCCTTTGGCCTTGACGTCCTTGAGGTAGGAGATGGCGGCATCATACTGGCCCAGGTTGAGGTAGCTGATCCCGGCGTAGTAGCTGGCCATGTTGCCGGAGCGAACGCCTCCGTATTTCTTCTCCAGGTCGATCAAACCGGCATAGCCGCCGCCCGGGTTGCTCAGTGCCAGTGCGAAGGAATCCTGGAAGAATTGCTCTTCCGCCTTCCATAGCTGGGCGATAGCCTCTTTTTCTTTGGGTTTGACAACGAGGTTTTTGTAAACAAAAAGCCCTCCGATGACCACCACGATCGCCGTCAGACCACCCAGGATGTACTTCTGGTTGTGCTCAAAGAAGTCCTGCGCTTGTTCCCTTGCTTCCACGAGATCTACCAGTGTATCGGTAGTTGCCTGTTTTTTGCGTTTTGCCATTGGTATTTATTTAAGAAACGGCGCAAAAATACACAATTTGGGGAGTGAAAGGGTGGAAAAGTGAAAAAGTGAAAGAGAAAATTTTCTTTTTCACTCTTTCACTCTTTCACTAATCTACAATGTAAGGATAATCCTCCTGCACGTAGTTATCCGTAAACAGTTCGGAAGGATCGGGATAGGGGGAAGCTTCTGCGAATTCCACCGCTTCGTCGATCTCGGCCTTGATCTTTTCCTTGATGGCGTTGACCTCATCGGTTGCCTTGAACTGTTCGATCAGTAGGTGCTCGGTGTGGAAGATGGGGTCCATGTCCTTGTACTCCTCGAGTTCCTCTTTGGAGCGGTAGGTGGCGGGGTCGGACACCGAGTGGCCTTTATAGCGATAGGTCTTGATTTCGAGGAAATAGGGGCCTTTGCCGTCGCGGATGTGCTTTGCCGCGCGGGTTACCGCCTCGTACACCGCTTCCGGACGCATACCGTCGACGGGTTCGGAGGGCATGTCGAAGGAGAAGCCGAGCTTGTACAGGTCGTGCACGTTGCTGGTGCGCTTGACCGAGGTACCCATCGCGTAATGGTTGTTTTCCACCACGTAGAGCACGGGCAGTTTCCAGGTCATGGCCATGTTGAATGATTCGTAAAGCGCTCCCTGCCGCGCCGCGCCGTCGCCGAACATCGTTACGCACAGGTTGTCGGTGCCGCGGTATTTCTCGGCGAAGGCGATGCCCGTGCCGATCGGGATCTGCGCCCCGACGATGCCGTTGCCGCCGAAGTAGCGGAGTTCTTTGGAGAAAAAGTGCATGGAGCCACCCTTGCCCTTGTTGCAGCCGGTGGCCTTGCCAAACAGTTCTGCCATGGCCGCCCGAGGCGCGATGCCCCGGCCGATGGCCGTGCCGTGCTGCCTGTAGGCTGTCACGATGGCGTCTTCGCGGCGCAGGGCCGATTCCATGCCGGCGGTGATGGCTTCCTGTCCGATATACACGTGGCAAAAACCGCGTATCTTCTGCTGGCCGTACATCACCAGCGCCCGCTCTTCGAAGCGGCGGATGCGCAGCATCAGTTCGTACCACTGCAGGTATTGCTCCTTGGAATAGGTCGTGCCTTTGCTCTTCTTCGCCATGGGCTTTTTCTTATTTTCTACCATAGTATCGAGGTTGTAATGGGTGACCTTAGTCGCGGTCATCGGGTGCAAAAATAGAACTTTTCAGATTCATTACACAACAAACCCGCCTTTGGAAGGTTCTTTGGGCGAATTCCTTATTTTCGCCTTCTGGCAAAACCTCTGCACATTGTACCTGTCCAAACTGATCTTGACCCATTTTAAAAACTACGCCTCGCAGTCGGTCAAATTTACCGACGGCATCAACGGTATCGTTGGGCCTAACGGCATGGGCAAGACCAACCTGCTCGACGCGGTCTATTTCCTGTGCATGTGCAAAAGCCGCTTCCCGGTAACCGACCGCCAGCTCATCCGGCACGAGGCCGACTTTTTCCGGCTGGAAGGGCATTTTGTGCGCGAAGGGCAGAGCGAGAAGGTTGTGGCCAAACTGCCCAGAGGCGGCAAAAAGGCCCTGGAGCGCGACGATGCGCCCTACGAGCGCATCAGTGAGCACGTGGGCCGCTACCCGGTGGTCATGATCGCGCCCGACGATATCCAGCTGGCCCTCGAAGGCAGCGAGGAGCGCCGCCGTTTCATCGACAACACCCTCTCGCAGGTCGACCCGCAGTACCTCGGCGCGCTGATCCAGTACAACCAGGTTTTGCGGCAGCGCAACGCCTTCCTCAAGCAGGCCGCCGAGTCGCCCCGTTCCTGGGACGCCAACCTGCTCGCCGCCCTCGACCGGCAGCTGCTGCCGCCCGCCGATTACATCTTCGAGTCGCGCAGCCGCTTCATCGGGCGTTTTGTGCCCTTGTTCAACGAGCACTACGCCGCCATTTCCGGCAACCAGGAGCAGGTGTCGTGCACCTACCGCTCCCAGCTCCAGGAGCAGCCCCTGCCCGAATGGCTGGAGGCCATGCGGGAAAAGGACCGTATCTTACAGCGAAGCAATGCCGGCATTCACAAAGACGACCTGGTTTTTCTCATCGATGAATACCCCGTCAAGCAGTACGCCTCGCAGGGGCAGCTCAAATCGTACGTGCTGGCCATGAAGCTGGCCCAATACGACCTGCTCATGGCCGAGACCGGCCAGCCCCCCATCCTCCTGCTCGACGACCTCTTCGCCAAGCTCGACCGCCACCGCGTCAGCCACCTCATGGCCTGGATCACCGGCCGCTCCTTCGGCCAGGTGTTTATCTCGGATACGGAGCTGGAGCGCCTCTCCAGCGTCGTCGGCGCGCAGACGGACCATTGCCGGTTTTTTGAGGTGAGGAAAGGGGAGATAGAATAATGGGGGCGCCAAAATTTTTTGGCGCCTGGTGGCGCTGGATTTATCCGGCGCTTTTGGTCAGCGTAGTTCCAACGCCCAAATAAATTTGGGCAACCATTGCGCCAAATAAATTTGGCGTCACCATTCTGCCAAATAAATTTGGCAGCCCGATGGGATTTGGCAGCCCGGTGGAACAGAACTGAAAACTGAAAATTAAAAACTGAAAACTCCTCACCATGCGCCGCCAAAACGACCAATCCCTCGGCGAACTCCTCAAGGAATGGCTGGCTAACAGCCCCATCCGCCACAGGGTCTATCAGTACCGCATCGAAACCATCTGGAAGGAAAAAATGGGCGCGACGATCAATCAGTACACCACAGAGATCAAAGTGGTGCGCAATAAGGTCTATCTGCATATAGCCTCTGCCTCCCTGCGCCAGGAAATGGCCTTCTCGCGCGACAAGATCCGCGATATGCTGAATGAGGAGTTGGGGGAGAGGTTTGTGGAGGAAGTCATTGTTGGGTGAAAAAGTGAAAAAGAATGCAAATTGGCTTTGCCAATTTGGCCCCCCTTTCACTTTTTCACTTTTTCACCCTTTCACTTGCCAGGATCAAGCCCGGGTCTTATCCCCAGCCTTGCCGCTACCTGCCGCGCCGGCATCACCGCTGGCTTTCTTCTTGCCTTTGGTCTTGGCAGCCATTTCCACGGCTTTGTAGGCGTTGACCACGCCGCCGCTGACGCTCAGCTCGCTGAAGGGAACGAGGGTCTTGGAACCCGGCTTCTTCACCTTGATGTCCTGCTTGTCGGAGCTTTCCATGATGATCTCCTTGACCTGCTCGGCGCTGAGCTCGGGGAAGTAGGAGCGGAGCACCGCCGCTACGCCTGCCGCTACCGGCGAGGCCATACTCGTACCGCTGTACGTGTCGTAGCTCTGGTCGGGAGTCGTGGAGAGGATGTCTACGCCCGGGGCGAAGACGTCGACGTTGTCTTTGCCGTAGTTGGAGAAGTTGGCTACGGAGTTTTCGCCGCCTTTCCAGGAGAGGGCGCCGATTTCCAGCCAGTTGGCGGCCTTTTTCGGGCCGAAGAGGCCTGATTTCTCAAACATATCGTTCGGGAAGTTGGGCTCCGTGTCGTTGCTTTCGGCATCGTTGCCTGCGGCGTGGACGAGCAGTACGTCGTTTTTGAGGGCGTACTTGACGGCCTTGTCGACGGCTTCCTTGTCCCAGGAATACCCTTTGCCGAAGCTCATGTTGATGATGGAAGCGCCGTTGTCTACCGCGTAGATGATGGCGTTGGCCACGTCCTTGTCGCGCTCGTCGCCATCGGGCACGGCGCGCACGGACATGATGCGCACGTTGTCGGCTACGCCTTTGATGCCGATGTCGTTGGTGCGCACGGCGGCGATGATACCGGCTACGTGGGTGCCGTGACCGGCGTCGGGACCTTTGACGTCGTTGTTGCCATAGCCTTTTTCATAGGAGTCGGCGTAGTTGTCGCCCACGATGTCGCGGGGGTCGAAGTCGGGGTTATAGCCGTATTCGTACTGGCCGCTGAAGTAGTCGACGGCGCCTTCGAGCTGTTCTTCTACTTCCGACAATTTGCCGCCTTCGTCGCCGATGATGTTATTGAGCACGTTGAGGGCCTGCTGCTGCTGCGGGTCTTCAGTTTCGAAGTTCTGGAGGTCTTCCTTGGTCACTTCGTCCTTGCCCATGGCCGTTTTGAGGGAGCGCACGCCTTCGAGCAGGCCGGTGTAGAGGGCTACGCTGCCGCCTAACTCTTCCTGCTTGGCTTCGATATCCGACTTGAGCTGCTGGTATTTTTCGTACAGGGCCTTGTCTTTCTTGGAGAGCTTGGTCACGTCCTTGCCCTCGAAGTATTGCATGTATTTCTTGTACAGGCGGGTGCCTTCAAACGAATCGTGGCCCACGTTGCGGCCGTCCTTGCCGCCGATAAAGTTCCAGCCGTGGATATCGTCGACGTAGCCGTTCTTGTCGTCGTCGATGCCGTTGCCGGGGATCTCGCCGGGGTTGACCCACATGATGTCCTTGAGGTCTTCGTGTTCTGCGTCTACGCCGGAGTCGATCACCGCTACGATGACGGTCTGGCTCTTCTTGCCCTTGAGCAGTTCCTGGTACATTTTCTCGGTACTGACGCCCTGGACGCCGTCGGAGGCGCGATCCAGGTTAAACCAGTTTTCTTTCACGTCGCTGCCCTGAGCCATCAGGTTAAGGCCTGAGAATAGCACGGCAAGCAACAACAGCAGTTTTAATTTCATATAAAAGGATTTTGTTGCATGAAAAGAACAATAAAAGTTGGTAAAATGTCGAACAGATTGATGGATATTTTTCAAAATCGTCCTATTTTTCGTACGCTTCTGAAAAGGTGGCGAAAAATAGGAAAAAAGTCAGGTTTTTCGGAAGAAGTTGATGTTCTTGCAAGTTAATGAACCTTCATTGTAGACAAAAAACACACGTATAGGTTGCAAGGTATATGAGAATGAATCCAACATCACGGCTCCGCGTACTGGCTATCGCGGTTATTGCCCAACTCCTGATGGCCCTGCCCGGCCAGGCGCAGTTCCTCGAATTGGGCGGTAATTTCGGTCTGTCCAACTACCGGGGCGACCTGTCGAACAACTCCGTTTCCCTCTATCTGCGCGAGACGAAGATCAGCTTTGGCCTTTTCGGCTCCTACCACCTCAACGACCTGTTCGCCGTGCGGCTGAGCGCGCAGTACGCCAACATCTCGGGCAGCGACGCAAACGCACCGGGCGAGGAGATTCGGGCACGCAACCTCAGCTTCCTTTCCATGCTCATCGAAGGGGCCCTGGTGGGGGAGGTATACATCCCCGGCTTCCAGCCCTATAACCTGGATAAACCCCTGTCGCCCTACCTGTTTGCGGGTATCGCCGGGGCTTATTTCAATCCCCGCACCCAATACAACGGCGAATGGGTCGCGCTTCAGCCGCTGGGCACGGAAGGCCAGGGCTTACCCGGCTTTGGGGATCGCTACAGCAGAGTGGCCTTTTCCATCCCCTTCGGCCTGGGCGTCAAATACGCGGTAACCGACCTGCTCAACGTGGGCCTCGAACTCGGCCTGCGCCGCTCTTTCTCCGACTACCTCGACGATGTGAGCGGCGACTATGCTGCCTACGAGGTATTGCTGGCGGGCAACGGCCCGGTAGCCGCAGCCCTGGGCAATCGCACCGGCGAATACCTCGGTACGGGACCGGTCTCTGTCGAAACAGGAACCCCGCGCGGCGATCAGGCCCGCGGAGATTGGTACTATTTTCTGGGAATCACCGTCTCCTGGAACCTGCTCGACAACGGCCTGGTGGGCGGAAGGGGCAGAAATACCCGCCGGCAGGGCTGCCAAACTTTTTGAACATTCTTTTTACAACAATAAACATTAGTTACTATGCAAGTTGCAGTTGAATTTTTTAATACACCGGCGAATTATCTGTGGATCTACCTCCTGGTGTTCACCTCCATCCTCGGGTTTGAGGTGATCTCAAAGGTTCCTACCATTCTCCACACCCCGCTGATGTCGGGTTCCAATGCCATTTCGGGTATCGTGATAGTGGGCGCTATCATGTTGGTACGCATGGCCGAACCGGACGATTACTTCACCCTGGTCATGGGCTTCCTTGGCGTAGTGCTCGGCATGGTCAACGCCGCAGGCGGCTTCTTCGTCACCGACAGGATGCTTCAGATGTTCAAGAAGAAGCCCTCGAAGTAATCACGGTTCAATCGTTTATTTCCTTACCATTTCAAGAAACTATTTATGTTACTCGCTATAACCAACCTGGCATTTCTGATCGGCGCCATTTTATTCGTAAGAGGGCTTAGCATGCTCAGCAATCCCGACTCCGCTCGCAAGGGCAACATATACGCAGGCGCCATCGGCATGAGTCTGGCTATCATAGGCTCGATGTTTTTCCCCATGGAAGGCGCCAATAACAACTACGCCTGGATTTTGATCGCCATGCTGATCGGCGGCGGGATAGGCTACTATGCCTCGTATAAGGTGAAAATGACGGCCATGCCCCAGATGGTGGCCATCTTCAACGGCCTGGGCGGCGCTTGCGCCGTGCTGCTGGCCATGGTGGAATTCAACTATTATTTCATCGCGTCCGATCCGGAAGGCGGCGTCGGCGCATTGGTGTCGAGCGCGCTGGCCCTGATCATCGGGGGTATCGCGTTCACGGGTAGTATGATCGCCTTCCTCAAACTGGAAGAGATCATCAAGGACAATTTCCTGGTCATTCCCAAGTACCACCACTTCCTCAATATGTTCCTGCTGGTGGTCATGCTCGGCATGGCGGTCTGGATCGTCATGAAGGGCCCCGATGGGGAAATGTGGATGGCCATTGTGTTTATGGCTGTCGCTCTCTATTACGGCGTATCTTTCGTAGTGCCCATCGGCGGCGCCGACATGCCCGTGGTCATCGCCCTGCTGAACACCTTCTCCGGTCTCTCCGCAGCCTCTGCCGGCCTGATCTACAACAACAAGATCATGGTGGTGGGCGGGTTGCTCGTAGGCGCTTCCGGTTTCATCCTCACGGCCCTCATGTGCAAGGCCATGAACCGCTCCCTGCTCAACGTGCTCATCGGCGGCTTCGGAGGCGGTGGCGGCCCCTCGAAAGCAGCCCAGGGCGATCTGGTCGTCAAAGAGGTCTCCCTCAACGACGCGGCCATCCAGCTCAACTACTCGCAGTCGGTGGTATTCGTGCCCGGCTATGGCCTCGCCGTGGCCCAGGCCCAGAAAGTTTGTAAAGAAATTGAAGATATCCTCGAAGCCAACGGCGTGGAAGTGCGCTATGCCATCCACCCCGTCGCCGGCCGTATGCCCGGTCACATGAACGTGCTCCTGGCTGAAGCCGACGTGCCCTATCCCAAACTGCTCGACCTCGACGATGCCAACGACTTCATCGCCGGCGCAGATATCGCCGTGATCGTGGGCGCCAACGACGTGGTCAACCCCGCAGCGCTCGACGACCCCGGCTCGCCCATCTACGGCATGCCCATCCTGCGCGTATGGGACGCCAAGCACGTCATCGTGCTCAAACGCTCCATGCGCCCGGGCTACGCAGGGATCGAAAACCCCCTGTTCTTCCATCCCAAAACCAAGATGTTGTTCGGAGACGCCAAAGATTCCCTCAGCAAGCTGGTGTCTGAGCTCAAGTCGCTGTAGAAAGGTGAATACGACTCACCCCCCGGCCCCCTCTCTCATCAGAGAGGGGGAGCTCATTAGGCTCAAAAAGCTCCCCTTCTCTTGAAAGAGAAGGGGCCGGGGGATGAGTTAAAATATCCCCTCCAGCATCCAGTTCGCCAGCGCCTGCCTGTTGCTCTCCAGGATGATGCGCTGCTGGTCGAAAGCGTTGCGGATGTTGCCCAACTCGATATAGACCGAAGGAACTTTCACTTCGCGCAGCATGAAGAGGTCGCGCGTAGAGACCGTGCCGTAGTATTGGCCCGAACTGCGGTGTTGCTCGTATTTCTCCTTCATCTTTTGCTGCATGCTGGTAGCCAGTTTCTTGCTGGCCTCGTTTCCGTTCTGGTAGTAGAAAAACAGGTCGGTCTGCTGCCGGTGGCTGCGGGAGTCGACATGGATATTGATGGCGTATTGCTCGCGGATACCGGCGCGCTGGTATTTGGCGTAGAGATCGTTGACGATTTCCGCCTGCTGTCCCAGCCGCTCTTTTTGCCCCAGCGGCATCTTCTTGTTGCCGTAGGCCACCTCGTCGGAGTCGCAGTTGAGGTACTGCCCGCTGCGGATGCCGTCGTTGGGGTCGCGCACGATGACGTAGGCGATGGCGCCGTGGGCCACGAGGTTGCGCGTCAGCCGCAGGGAAACATCGTAGGCGTATTCGTCCTCGCACAGCGTGTGGTTGCCTTTTTTTCCCTGGGCCCCGGGGTCGGGACCCCCGTGGCCGGGGATGATGTAAAATATCTTGCCTTTCAGCCTGGTGCTCTCCTGCGGCACGTGTTCGTAGGCTTTTCCGAAAATGGGAAATCTCCGTGAACCGCCTTTCTCAGTGGCCAGGTTGGAAGCCGCTTCCTCTCCCTGTGGGCCTTCGAGCTCAGGTTCGGAGGCTTGAATATCAGGCGTAGGGCACTTGAGAAAATGGTAGGGCACCCACAAAACCTTGCTGGTGCGAAATGATTCCTTCTGATACCCCTCCTCGGCCATCTGGTCGTTGTAGGTCTCTATCGCCTTGGCTGTGTTCCAGTCGTTGATCCCGATGCTGGAGCGGATGGTTTTGCCGTTGTAGGTGTACAGGAGGATGGGCAGGGCGTAGTATTTACCCACCACCAGGCCATCCTTTTTCGTCATCTTGTTGATGCGGTAGAACTCCTCGTGGTTGCAGGAGTGGCGGTCGAGCTGATAGCGGCGCAGGAGCGAAAACACGCCGTCGCCCTGCAAGGCGGGCGCCTTGTGGTAATCCGGTCCGTCGCTTTCCGCGAAGCTCAGGAACAATAAGCCGATGCTGAGTATCCAAAGAAGTTTCATATCGCTACGGGTTGGACGGCAGCGGCGGTACGATTCCTGTTTTCTCTCCGAAGTACTGTGCGAATTGCTGCATGGCGACCGTCATTTCCTTGTTGTTGGTAGACTTATAGTACGTTTCGGCCAGCCCCCGCAGGGTGTGGTACATCATGCGGTCCATCTCCATGATCTGCATCTCGTGGGTCCACAGGTCCATGCGAAGGGTTTCCTTGGTGGCGCCGTCGAACAGGGAGAGCAGCATAGCTTTGCTGGGCTGCGGGCCTTCCTGCCCCTGTGCTTCCCATTCGATGCTGACCGGCCATTTTTTTTCATCCAGTCCTACGCGGACCCGGATATCGGAATGTGAAACGGGTTTTTTATCCATGGTATTTTTCTTCTGCGAGTTGGTGAATGTGGTGGGAAGGATAGTAGTGCACCCCGGGTTGTATGCGCTGGGCCGCCTCGATCATGGCTGTGGCCACGGTAGCGCCTTCCACGGGCCGGTAGCCCTTGAGCACGCTTCCGCCCGTCAGCCGGTCGAAACCCAGGGTGAGCCGGGCAGCGAGGGCTTCTGCCGGGCGCATCTCTTCCCGGTCGCCCAGCAGCACCGAGGGCCGGAAGATATGGTATGCCCAGAAGCCCAGATCCACGATGGCTTTTTCCAGCTCGCCTTTCACGCGGGTGTAGAAAAAGAGCGATTCCGGGTCGGCGCCGACGGAAGAGACCAGCAGCATCTGGGCTGCGCCGTTTTCTTTGGCCAGCCTGGCGGCTTCCAGGTTGTAGTCGTGGTCGATCTTATAGAATGCCTCCTTGCTTCCCGCTTTGGCGATGGTAGTGCCCAGGGCGCTGTACAGGTCGTCGCCCCTGAAATGCTCGCGCTGCGCTGCGAGGTCGTCGAAATCGGTAAGGTGCTCTTCCAGCCGCTCGTGCTGAAGGTCCAGCGGCCGGCGGGCGAAAACTTTTACCTTGCCGTAAGCCGGGTGTTCGAGCAACTGTGCCAGCAATTGCCTGCCCACCAGCCCCGTGGCGCCGATGAGGAGGGCTGTTTTTCGGTCTTTTGTGATTTGCATAGTGTTAAGCTCAAGTAGTAATACAAATTTACCAATTCAGGTCAATTCGTTTATCGTCGATCGTATATCGTTTACGTAAACGATATACGATAAACGATTATATACGGACCTTCTCCACCTGCAGCCCCTGCCCCTTGAGCAGCCGCAGCATACCCTTTCCGCCCCAGAGGTGGGCGGCGCCTACGGCGAAAAAGCCGGGTTGCTCCACGGCGATGGCTGCTATTCGGCCGGCCATGGTGCGGTTGCGGCTGAAGAGCAGTAGCTCGCGCAGCCCGCCAGCGCTCTTGCGCGAGAGGCGGTACAGCCCTTTCAGGTCACCTGTTTCGTAGAGCGAGGCCATGCGGTCGAGCATGTGGCGGAAGTGGCGCACGTTCCTCCCGATTTCGAGCAGCATTTTCACCTGTACTTCCAGGGTGATCCCCTCCAGGGCTTTCTGCTGTTCCTCTAACGTTTCAAGTCCCCCGGTGGTTTTCCCCCGGGCCGATGCAAATTCCCACAAATGTGCGTCGAGCACCAGGGGGTAGTCTTCGCTGATGATCGCCGAGGTCAGCATTTCGATGATGGCGAGGGGTTGCAGGCGGGACAGGCGGTCGAGGTCGGCGCCGAAAGCTTTGAGCAGGATCTTGCGCAATCGCTGGTATTTCCTGTGGGGCAGGTAATCATGCAGCGTGGAGTGCCCGGGAAGCCGGAAAAAAGAGGCGGAAGGATTTTGGAGGCCTTCCTCCAGGTCGATCTCCAGGGCGAAGAACTGGCAGCTCTCAATGCAGGCATACACGCGCTCCAGGCCTGAGAACGCCCGCTGGTCGCGAATGTGCATGGTGCCGAACAGGAAAGAAGGGGGACTCTCTCCCGGCGGCGATAGTTTCCAGAGCAGCGATTGGTGGGGATTCATCTATATAAAGCCTGAATGAGCGGATTTGTCCGCCCATTCAGGCTTTTTTTGTTTTTGGTTGGTTATTTGGTCAGGACAGGAGGTAGGGCGAGGGGGGCGATTTACCCGTAGTTGAAGGGCAGCACCTTGGTGTCTTTCACGGTGGAAAGGGTCATCAGGGTTTTAAGCCGTTCGATCTCCTCGATCTGGGAAAGGGTCTTGAAAAGTAGCTGCTCGTAGGTCGGCAGGTCTTTGCAGATGATCTTCATCAGGAAGTCGGCTTCGCCGGTGATGATGAAGCATTCGACGATCTCTTCGATCATCTTGACCTTTTCGAGGAAATTGTTGAGGGCGTTTTCTTTGTGCCAGGCCAGGGAGACGAGCACGAAAGTCTTGACGTTCAGGCCGATGGATTGCGGGTTGACCTGGGCGTGGTAGCTTTCGATGACGTTCGACTGTTCCAGTTTTTTCACCCGTTCCAGGGTAGGAGCAGGAGACAAACCGATCTTCTTGGAGAGGTCCAGGTTGGTGATCTTGCTATTGTCCTGAAGGATGCGTAGGATTTTCAAATCAATTTTGTCCAGTTTCTCAGCCATTGTCGTGTGATTTATAGCAGTTTTTTGTGCGTGCAAGATAGCGGAAAGGAAATTAAATGCAAAGCATTGATTGAAAAACCCATGTTTATTTTTCCATTTCTTTTATTTCGCAAAAAATGCTTAAAGAAATTTGGGGTAAAAGAAAGAGGCCGGCCCTTTCCGGAACCGGCCTCTGAGGTTCTTTATGCGGCCTGCATCACGGGAACACGCCCATGTTGAGGTAGTCGTTGCCGATTTTGCCGATGGCGCTAACGAAAGCGGCGGTGCGCATGTCGTTGATTTTTTTCTTGCGCTTCAACACTTCGCGGATTTCCTGGTAAGCGGTGATCATGGTTTCTTCGAGACCGGAGCGCACCAGGTCGATTTCGTCGGCGCCTTTGGCGATGATGCGGCGTTCGCGTTCGCCAACGGTCGACTTGGTGGTGGTTTCGATGAGGTTGATCAGGCTATCGTAGGTATTCTGGTTGAAGCGTTTATCCATGCGTCCGAAGCGCATGTGGGAGAGGTTTTTCAGCCATTCGAAGTAGGAAACCGTCACACCGCCGGCGTTGAGGAATACGTCGGGGATGATGAGGGCGCCTTTCTGGAGCAGGATCTCTTCGCCTTTGGAGGTGATGGGGCCGTTGGCCGCTTCGGCGATGATCTTTGCTTTGATCTTGGGCGCGTTCTCGTTGGTGATCTGGTTTTCCAGCGCTGCGGGCACGAGGATGTCGCACTCCATTTCCAGCACTTTGGTGCGGTTTTCCTTGTCGAAGGTCTTCTCGGCGGGGAAGCCGATAATGGAGCCTTTTTCACGGCGGAAAGCCAGCAGTTTTTCGATATCGATGCCTTTGGAATCGTACAGGGCGCCTTCCATTTCAGCGACGCCAACGATCTTGATGCCGCCTTCTGCCTGGGAGATCCTGCCGGTGAAGGAGCCCACGTTGCCGAGGCCCTGGATGATCATGGTCTTGCCCTCGACGCCGGTGGAGAGGCCGAGTTTTTTCATGTCGTCCTTGAAGTTGCAGGCTTCGCGGATGCCGTAGAACACGCCGCGGCCCGTGGCTTCGTCGCGGCCGTGGATACCCTGCTGGGTGACGGGTTTGCCGGTCACGCAACCGGCGGCGTCGATGTCGCCTTCTTTGAAGGCGCGGTAGGTGTCGTAAATCCAGGCCATTTCGCGGCTGCCGGTCCCGTAGTCAGGGGCGGGTACGTCGATAGCCGGGCCGATGAAGTTGCGCTTGACCAGCTCGGTGGTGTAGCGGCGGGTGATGCGTTCCAACTGGCTGGGCTTGTAGTCCCAGGGGTTGATTTTCACCCCGCCCTTGGCGCCCCCAAAGGGCACGTTGACGATGGCGCACTTGAAGGACATCAGGGTGGCCAGCGCCATGACTTCTTCCTGATTGACGTGGTTGCTGTAGCGGATACCGCCTTTTGTTGGGAGGCGGTGGTGGCTGTGCTGCACGCGGTAGGCTTCGATCACCTTGATCTCATTGCCTATTCTGACGGGGAAGTGCATGCGGTAGACGGAATTGCAGACCTTGATCTGCTCGAGGAGCCCCTTGTCGAGGCCCGTGTGCGGCGCTGCTTTTTCAAAGAAGTTGCTAACGCTCTGATAAAAGCTCACGGTTGAAGTCGGATCACTCATTACTTCTTGTTTGGTTCTCTAATTTGGTTAGTTTACGTTCCAGATAGATCAGAAAGACGACGATGCCGATAAAGATGGCTACGATGGCCGCCACGACGACGTACATCTTACCCATGCTTCGCATGAAGTCGTCTCCTGGCGCCGTCTGGGCGGACGCCCAAGAGAAAGCGTTGATCAATAGGAAAAGCAGCAGGCTTGTCTTTTTGTTCATTCGTTTCAATTGACGGCCAAAAGTCGCGCTATTTTTCATCTCGTCCAAATTTTTAACCCAGTTCTCTTTCCCATAAATGCTCCTTGAGCCGCTCCATGCGGTAGCTCAGCCGGGCCATCCAGAGCCCCAGCAGGAACCAGCCGATAATGGCAGGGTAGAAGACCAGGCGCATGGTGTTGTCGAGGTCTTCGCCGCCCATGGCCGGGTTGCCGCCGCTGCCCGGGTGCAGGCTGTCGGTCAGGCGGGGGATGACGAAGAGCAGCGGGATCATGGCGACGAAGGCAAACACGGCGTATACTGCCCCGACCCTGGCCCGCTGGTCGGGGTCTTCATAAGCGGCGCGCAGCACGAAGTAGGCCATATAGATTAACAGGCAAATGGCGGTCATGTTCTGCTTGATATCGCCGCTCCAGAAAGCCCCCCAGGTGTTTTTGGCCCAAATGGCGCCCGTCACCAGCCCCAACACCCCAAACAATACCCCTACGCGGATGAGCGATAGCGCCTGGTGGTCGTCGGCCGTGTTCTTGCGCTTCAAATACCTGCCGCTGTAAAACACGGAGCCCATGAACAGCAGGATCATGGCAAACCACAACGGCACGTGGTAGTAAGTGTTGCGGATGGTCTCTTTCAGGATGTTTCGGAAGGGAAAGGAAAAACCTTTCTGCACATGGAGATCGGTGATCCGCTCCGGCGGCCACTGCAGGTCGGCCAGTTCCTGGTTGTAAAATGACTGCGTCACGAATACCGCGCTGGGCAGCACATGCGCCCCGTTGACGGGGTCGTCGATGATGAGGGTGAATGGCGTCACCTTGGCCTGCGTGGGCAGGTAGGCCGGGATGAAGAAAAGCATCTTCAGCTCCCTTTCGTTCTGCACCAGAATGGTATGCGCCGCCAACACGTGGTTGTCGTCCATTTTCAACCAGGCCCGTATCTGCCCGGTAGACGCCTTGTAATCGGTATTGTACCCATACACGCGCAGCGACCAGTTGCGCCCCGCCACCAGGCTCTGCGGCGCCACCATCTCGATGCCCGTCTTCAAAGGCACCAGCAAGCCCGCGGTAAATGTGTACAACAAAATCAGGACGCCAAGCCCCTTCCACCAATGTTTCTTTATCCAACTCATCTTTTTCACCTTTTCACTCTTTCCACAAGAAAGAAAACAATATCAACGCTGCCCCCAGCAGCAGCAAATCAATGCCCGCCAGGATGTACAAATCTCCTTGAATAGGTATCTCAACGCCCGCCACAGGCGCCAGCGCAACCTTGGCCAGGCGGATCACGGTGGCCAGGATGGGGATGAGCAGCGGCAGGCTCAGGATGGCCATCATCGTGGCCGTATTGCTGGCCTTGGAAGCGATGGCCGACACGAAGGTCAGGGCAATTGCAAATCCCAGGCTGCCCAGGCCGATGGCCCAGAAGAAAGGCTCGGGCCGGTGGATGGGGTAACCCGCCACGGCGCCGTATGCGCCGAGGGTCAGAAAACTGAGCAGCAGGAGCAACAGGAAGTTGTAGATGATCTTGGCCAGCAGCACCGCGATGGGGTTGGCCAGGGTGTAGTAGTAGAGCTGCCTGCCGGAGTGCTCCTGCATGAAACTGCGCGCCACGGCGTTGACCGAGGCAAAGAGGATGATGATCCAGAAAAGGGTGTTCCAATGCTCGGGCTCGGTCTTGAGCGAGGAAATATAGACCACGTAGACCGTCGCCAGCACATAGAGGAGGATGCCTCCGAGGGCGTACTTCTGCCGCCACTCCAGCGTGAACTCTTTGTGTAACAGGAAGCCTATTTCGCGGATCAGTTGCATGGACCCAAAGGTAAGCTTTCAGATCAGCCTTTCCAAGACGCTTTCGATCATAGCCCGCACCGCCCGCTTGGGGTGGGCGCTGAACTCGCCGGTGGCCCGGTTGGCCAGGATGGCATTGAAAGAGAGGGCTTTGTGGCCCAAGAGGCGCGAAAGGCCGTAGATGGCCGAGGTCTCCATCTCAATGTTGGTGATGGAAAGACCCTGGAAATTCAATTCCGGCACCTGCTTGAGGAAGCGCTCCGCCGCCAGGTTCTCCAGGCGCAGGCTGCGGCCCTGAGGGCCGTAAAAACCCGGACAGGTCAGCGTGATGCCCACGGTTTCGCCACGCCTCAGGCTGTGGAGCAACTCTTGCGAAGCCTGCACGGCGTAGGGGTGGATCCGCCCGCCGTTGACCAGACGCTGGGCTTGTTCTTCGAGTTGTTTTTCGATGTGGGAGGGCGACCAGGGGTAGAAGTCCATCACGTTGTCGAGTCCGATGCCGAAGGCGGAGATCACCATGCTGTCGACCGGCAGCTCGGCCCTCACCGAGCCCGAGGTCCCCAGGCGGATGAAGGTCAGGGAGACGGGGTTCTCTTTGGGCGTCCGCGTGGAGAGGTCGATATTGGCCAGGGCGTCGAGCTCGTTGAGGGCGATGTCGATGTTGTCGGGACCAATGCCCGTCGAGATCACCGTCAGGCGCTTGCCTTTGATCTCGCCGGTGTGGGTCACGAATTCCCGCTTCCGCACGCTCACCTCCAGCTTGTCGAAGTAGTTGGACACCATCGGCACCCGCTTGGGGTCGCCCACGGTGATGATGGTATCGGCGATCTGCTCGGGGTACAGGTCGAGGTGGTAAATAGCGCCGTTTTTATTGAGAATGAGCTCGGATGCGGGTATTTGTTTCATGGGCTGCAAGATAAACCTTTAGTTGAGAAGATGAGAAGGTGAGAAGTGGATTCTTTTCCACTTCTCACCTTCTCACCTTCTCATCTTATTAATCATTGGCAAATCAAATAAATCGGTTCCGTCACCACCCGATTACTCTCGTGCCCGGCGCGGTCCTTGATGTAGATTTCGTACTGCACGGTGTCCATGGGGTACTCGGGCGAGGTATCGCAGGGGGCGGGTTGGCCGGTCACCCATTCGGGGAAGATGCAGCAGGTGGTAAAGAGGCGGAAGTTGATCTCGCCGGAGATGCCGTTGGCGGCGCCCAGTTCGGGCACGAAGGGGATGGTGAACTTCTCCGTAACGGCGTCAAGGCGCAGGTCGCGGATGAACAGGTCGGTCTCGACCTGCGTGCTGCCCTCCTGGAAGAAGCCCAGGTCGCCGTCGCCGTCGGTGAAGGAGATGGTGATCCAGGTCTGGTCTTCGGTACCGTCTCCCTGAAGCATGGTATTCTTCGTCAACCGTTCGTATTGAATGACCGGCTCGATGGGGTAGTCGGGCGGCTGGGTGCAGGAAGCCCAGGTGAAAAGCAGAAGTGCGGAAATGGCAAGGTGAACGGTTTTCATTATTTTGTGGTTTACTTTACACTTAATTAACGTTTATCGTCGATCGTTTATCGTTGACGCTTCGTAAACGATAAACG
>JBAQQB010000075.1:0-5727 GCA_049306275.1 Saprospiraceae bacterium
TGCACCTCAGGCGCCAAGCCCGGCCGGTATACTTCAAATGCAGCTTTTATCTGGTCAATGTTCATGCATCAAATTTAAAAAATTTATCCTCTTCTGGAAATTTTTCCGGAGGATACTGAGTAGTTACCCTTTTTTAATCCTAGATGTGTGCTCTCTTCCTTGCTCCCTTCCCCCAAATTCCCTAATTTAGCCCGCAAACAAGGCCCGGATGCGCATTATCCTTCCAATAGACGACTTCCTGTATTCCCTCTTTCCCGATATAAGCTCTGAAGATCAACTGGTTCAAAGACTTACCGAATACTACACCGTGGGGGCGTTCAAACCCAGCGTCACCATCGAGGACGGCCGGGCCGTCGTGACGTTCGGTTCTACCCCCCCCATTCCACTAGAAAGAACTGATTATCAAAGAGTTATAATGCTTTGCGAAAAGGGGCGCTACGCCGAAGCCAAACCCCTCCTGCAGGGGCTGATCAATCGGAATCCCTCCGTCTCGGAATACCACCGCATTTTCGGACAGATACGCTCCGATGAAGGCGACCAGGACGGTGCGATCAACGCCCTGATCGACGCCCTGCGCTGGGACCCCAACAACGGCTACGCCCTGCTCATGATGGGCAACATCTTCGCCAAATACAAAGACGACGTCCCCACCGCCCTGAAGTATTACGGCCAGGCGCTGAAAGCGAACCCCGGCGACCATATCGCGATGAACCACATCGGAACCCAGCTGATGCGGCAGGGGAAGATCGCGGAGGGGAAGGAATACCTCCGGCAGGCCCTGCAGATCAACGGCGAATACCCCAATACCCATTTCGCCCTCGGCATGATCGCGCTGACGGAGGGCGACCTGCAGGCGGCGCTGGAGCACAGCATCCAGGCCGCCAAATTCAGCAAGGCGAAAGATGTGTTGTACCAGAATGCCGTCAGCCAGGCATTCGACGCCGCTTCGAAGATCATCCGGCAGGGCGAGGGGAAAAAGGCGGTGAGCGCCTACCTCCACAAACTGGAGTTCGAAGGCGGCCGGCTGGTGGAATCCGTCGCGGACAAGGACATTCCCACCGCCGCCCGCATGGAATTCTCCGAAAATTACGGCCGCGAAAAGCACGTGATCCGGTATAAACCCGATCATCCGGCGGTAGAGCACCTGGTGATGCACGAGCTGGCGCACCTGGATTTCGTCATCCAGGCCCGCAAGACGGACGACAACCAGCTGTTCGTCGCCACCTCCGAGCACCGGGACAGGTTTGTCAAGCGCATCGGCCCCACCCTCGGGAAGCTCCGCCAAATGGGCGTTTCGGAGCAGAACATCGCCGGCTATTGCAACGCCTTGTTCGAAGGCTTCAACCGCCAGGTGTTCAACGCCCCGATCGACCTGTTCATCGAAGAATTTCTCTATCGCCAATTTCCGGAAATACGGGCCTGGCAGTTCCTGTCGCTGTACAACATCATCCGGGAGGGCATCCATGCCGTGACGGACAAAAAGGCCGCCGAGGTTTCGCCGAAGGAAATACTCTCGAAAAGCAGGATTTACAACCTGGTGGGCGCCCTTCAATTCAAGGCCCTGTACGGCCTCGACCTCACAGGCGACTTCCAGGCCACGCCCGGCGAGCTGAAGCAGGCGGAGGCATTCTACGAAGAATACCTCGAATACAAGGACGACCGGAAGCCCGCGGAAGAATACGAGCTGCTGCTGCATTGGGCCCAGGACCTGAAAGCCGACCCCTTCTTCGAGCTGGTGAACGAAACCGAATACCGCACCCGGCGCACCGATATCGACGGCATGCTGGAATCCATTGAGAATGACCCCTACGATCTGGCGTCCAAAGACCCCTACAAAAAGCGGGAGATGGAGCAATTCCAGGAGTCGCAGAAGTCCGGCAGCGCCAACATGGCGGTGGTGATGTTCATGCTGGGCGCTCGCCCTGCCCGAGATGCTCGCCGGGCTGCGGCTGCCTTATGAGAAGGAGTATGAGGTGGCTAGGGGGATGTATGGGGGGAGGTGATTATCCCTTCACGCACTTTCCGTTAGGATTCTATCGATCTTTTCCTGGAGTATGGGCAGTCTTTCCTCCAGCATTAAGGGATTGATATGAGCGGTGAGTACTTCATCCAATAATCCCCGGTCCAATATTTTCCTGATCGAGTCCTTAATAAAGCTCCTGATTTCCGTTGATGCGTCTATAATTTCTTCTGCAATAGTAGCGCGGTTGTCAAGCACATAAACAATGTCTTCAATGTCATGACTGGTGCGATAGTCGCGCCCTCTGCTATTGAATGCTTCAAATTTAGTGGCTAAAAAACATGGCGGCGGAAATATTTGTATTTGCTCTCCGTGCACTTCAATATTCAACAAATCGTTCATTCCTAACGCATACCAGCGGTTTGACGGGCCTAATGAGCTATCCTGAAAGGGTATGATATCAAGCGGGATATCCCGCAGTTTGTACCTGAAAATGGAGGGACCCGCCGGGTCGGGGAAAATATCCAGGGATGCCAATTCTTCCTGCATCTGTACCCATTCACCATAGCTCATCAGCATCACCGTCAGATCGATGTCGCTGGTAGGACGAATTTCATCGGCTGCCGGATCGTCGGTGTATAAACTGACCACTGCTCCGCCTACAAATACCATTTTGTCTTTGAGGTGTTTGAGAGACCGGGCTACCTCGGCCACTGTATGCAGGTTGATAGTTCTATCCTTCAATTCCCAATCGTTTTTTCAGTTCCTCAATCGCCAATTGCCTTTCTCTGGCGCGGCCTGCGCGCAGGGCGTCTGCCAGTGCCAGCAGTTCGTGCAGGACGGGGTCTTTCAGGGCGGCCTCGGGCACGCCGGGGTGCAGAGGCATAATACTTTGTCCGCGCACGGTTCCTTTCCCATAGGGCCAAACGTATGCTTCCGAACTTTGAATTTCCCTGTTGAGAGGCGGCGCCGAATGCGCCGTGGGCACTCCCCGCACCAATGCGCCCGGCATTTGCGGAAAAACATAGCGCATGCCGTATTGCAAAAAGTCCATGAGGGCCATGCGCATCACCCGCTTACCCGTGTGGTCTAACAACCCGGCGTATTTTGAGCGGTGCACGGATTTGCTCACCTCCGATTGGCTGATGCCCAGGGCTTCCGCCATAGGCTTCTGCTGCCACGCCTCGTCGCCATAAGCGATGATCTTTAACAACACCACTATATCGTGCGGACTCATGATCTGTTGCTTCGCCATTGCAATATTCCATATTCAGATTTGCAATATTGCATATTTATTATTTGATAAACAAATGTTTGGGTAGAAATATTCTGTATTGGAATATGGAATATTTCTGAAATTCCGGGGATTTAGCGGCCTGGAAAGCCAGCTATTCCTGCGCCCCCCTTGGCCTTACGAGCCTCCTGGATAGCGTTTCCCAGTTTGATCAGAATAGGCGGCTGCAAATGCTGCCTTTCAAGAAGCTCACCGCCTGGCGCAAGCAGTTCAGCAAGCGCGGCTTCACGATGGACAAGGTCAGGAGAAAGAAGGCCTGGACGAGGACGACGAGTATGAGCGCTCCGTAGCGAGGATTTTCAAAATCCTCGCTACGGAGCGGAGCATATTTCAACTTCAAACCATCTCCCTTCTGAAATCCGGCGGCCAACTCGGCAACCGCGACAGCGACACCCAATACGACCCAAACTTCGACGATGTGGAATGGGGGAAGCCTTTTTCCGTTCAGGAAAAGAGAGAACAATTGGAGAAGCTGTCATACGGAGAGGAACTGATAATCAGGATGCAGATAAAAGACGACTACATGAAGGAATGGCTGCAAAGCAACCGGGCCAAACTCGGCGAGATCGTCAGCAAACTGCTGGAGTACTTTTATAAGACGGAGCAGTTGTTGAAGGGGTAGCGTGTGCACAGCGTTGCTGGGATTGTTTGTCCGGCGCACGGAGAGCATAGCGCATTTTGCATAAACGCACGGGGTGCCTGCGGCGCCAACATGGCTGTGGTGATGTTCATGCTGGGCGCTCGCCCTGCCCGAGATGCTCGCCGGGTTGCGGCTGCCTTATGAGAAGGAGTATGAGGTGGCGAGGGGGATGTATGGGGGGAGGTAACATCTCGCTACGTTCAGGCAGGCCCATCTCACCTCAAAAAATTCAACAAACAGAACCAGGATTGGAGAAAAATGGTTAATTTGAGAAAAAAACGGATCCATGACTTCTCAAACCATAAAAATAGAATTGCCATCGGATATCCTCCTTACTTTAAACGAAACAGAGACGGAGTTAAAGAAGCGCATTAAGTTTTCCTTAGCGCTTCAGCTCTATATCCAGCAAAAGATCACAGTCGGCAAAGCTGCGCAAATCGCCGAGATGTCACGGTTTCAGTTCGAGTCCGCCCTTTCGGAAATCAAAATACCCATTTCCACACTGGAGATCGAAGATGTAATTAGGGATATTGAAAAGCTGAAATAGTATGAAGAAGGGACTGGTAGTTTCTGATTCGGGGCCGGTTTTTTCTTTGGCAATTATCGATAAGCTCTGGGTATTGGACAGCTTGTTCGAGGAAATTTTCATCCCCAAGGCGGTTTGGTTGGAATTGACGAAGGACAAAAGCTCCGAGCATTATCCGAAAATAAATGAATATTTCCAGAACAAAGTAAAAGAAATATCGGGATTCAATGAACTAACCTTTATTATGGATTTTGGTGAATCAGAATCTGTTCTGCTTTTTAAGGAGTTGAATGCTGATTATCTCTTGATTGACGACAAAAAGGCCCGCGACATCGCAGAGAATTTAGGGATACAGTGCATCGGAACCATAGGCGTTCTTTCCATCGCAAAGGAAAGAGGCCAGATAAAGGAATTGAGGCCATTGTTCGAGTCGTTTTTGCAAAAGAAAAGATTCTACTCCCTGAAATTGCTAAATGGAATTCTGTTAAAATATGATGAAAGGGAAATAGAAATTAAGCCCGGCTAATTTTATGGAAATCACACTCGAACAAGCCATTTCCCTTCTGAAATCCGGAGGCCAATTGGGCAACCTCGTCATCTCCGATCTGGCGACCTCCAGTGTCAAAGCCCTAAGTACATGACAAAAGTTGTCGAATAAAAAAAGCTGCCATATCTTAAAGGTTGGTAACCAATAGAAAGTAAGACATGACAGTCAACCTTAAAGGTAAGGGATTCGCAGAGGTTTTGCAAGCCTTTTTTCCCGAATTACACGGCGCGCGGCGCAAGTTCCTTGAAAAGATGATTCCAGCATTGGCCAAAGCCTCCAGCGTGGTATTGCGCCGGGTAGCCAGCGCTTTTGAAAGCCGTGCCAAAGAGGACAGTGTGGTGCGCCGCATTCAACGCTTCCTGGCCAAAGAAGATATCCTGGATCGCCAGAGCCAGGCGCGCCTGATTGTTCATCTGCTAGGCATTGAGGGGCCAATGACCATCGCCATAGACCGCACCAACTGGAAGTTTGGCCAAAAGGCCATCAATGTGCTAATGCTCAGTGTGCAATGGCAGGGTAAAGCTGTCCCTCTGCTGTGGGAACTATTGGAAAAAGAAGGGAGTTCCAGCCAGGAAGAGCGAATTGACCTGTTAGGGCTTTTCATAGAGATATTTGGGGCGCAGTCCATTTATAACCTTACGGCCGACCGGGAATTCATCGGGCAGGAGTGGTTCAAGTGGCTCATTGAGCATCAAATCCCCTTTGATATCCGCATCAAGAGCAACACGCTGGTGACTCGCAACGGAAAGACCTGTGCAGC
>JBAQQB010000076.1:0-10640 GCA_049306275.1 Saprospiraceae bacterium
TCGCCTAACGAAGCCTTTGTAGCGGAATTTCAGGCTTTGGGCGACGATCGCTTCGCCTCCTCTGTAGCCTTCGATGCGAGTAATAAGCCCTACTGCTACAAGTACCGCGACATTTTGTCGGGAACCGACCGCGTCATCGTATTGCGCCTGGCGGAGATGCACCTCATCCGGGCCGAAGCGCTGGCCTATACCAATGGCAATGTCAACGACATCAAATCCGACCTGAACGTGGTCAGGTTGCGGGCGGGACTTGGCCAAACGCCGGCCAACAACATTGAGGAGCTGAAGCAGGCCATCGAGAATGAGCGCAGGTATGAGTTCGCCTTTGAAGCCCACCGCTGGAGCGACCTGGTCAGGACGAAAAGGGCAACCCAGGTGCTGGGCATCGATGAAAAATTCACCCTTTTCCCCATACCTTTAAGTGAGATGCAGACTAATAAGTTGATGGAACAGAATCCGGGGTATTGATCCGACCCACCCCCAACCCCTCCCTCAAACAGGGAGGGGAGCTTTTTGAGCTTAATGCAATTCCTTTAAGTGCCAAGAGCTCCCCTCTCTCGGGAGAGAGGGGCCGGGGGTGAGTGGTTTTCTAGCAGACAAAATAAATTAAGCAATTAAAAAAACATACAATGAAAATACATCCTCTCCTCTGGCTACTCCTCCTGCCGGCTTTCTTTCTCGGCAGCGGCTGCCAGGACGACGACTTCAACGTGCCGGCCGCCAGTACGGTCGCCAATTTTGAATACACGGTCACCAACGAGGGCTACGCCCCTTGCGAGGTGACCTTCACCAACCTGTCGCTGAACGCTACGGGTTACCATTGGGATTTCGGGAATGGACAGACTTCGACGGAGGCCAATCCTACCGTCACCTACACCTCTTCGGGGCTCTTTGTCGTGACCCTGACCTGTACGCCGCCGAACCAGCTCTACTACAACCAGCTGGTGAAAACGGCGGTGATCAACGTCAAGGATACCGGTGCGGGGGCGGTGCAGGTTTTGTACTACACATCACGCGGCACGCCCGGCAACGGCCACCTGGTCATCCTCGACGACGGTCCGCCCCTGGTGCAGGATTTTGTGCCGCTGGATATGAACCGTCCGTATGGGATCACGGTTGACACCGCGAACCGCAAGGTTTACGTGTCCGATTACCTGAACGAGACCATCTACCGCTTCGACCCTGACGGCAAAAACGCGGAGAAAATACTCGACGCCAGCGTGCCAGGCCAGGAGATCGTGGGCGATGCCCAGGGGATGTTCGTGCTGGGCGACAAGCTTTACTGGGGCAGAACGGGAGGGATTTATCGCTGCAACCTTGACGGCACAGACCCGGAGGTGTTTATCAACACAGGCGGGAATCCGCCGGAGTACCCGATCGATATGCAGTACGAGCCCGCGACCGGCAAGATCTATTTGGTCAACGACAAGACGGATTACAGCGGCGGGTTCTGGTCGGTCAATTTTGACGGCACGGGTCTGACCCAGATCATACCCGATGTGGACGGCACGGCGCTGGAGATGGATTTCGTCAACAACAAGGCCTATTTGGTGCTGTACGGATCGGCGGGAACGGTGGCGCCGGAGAACGGCGTTTTCATGTGCAATTTCGACGGCAGCGACCTGACGCAGATCGGCGATTACGGTAGCAAGGCTACCTGGGGCATCACCATCGACTATGAGCGCAACAAGCTGTTCTGGGGCCACAAGATCTCGAATGCCGACCCCGACGGCAAGATCATCCGCGCCAACCTCGACGGCTCGAATCCGGAGGATTGGCTGACGGGGGTTAGTCCGCATGCGATGGCGGTGGTGTGGATCAGGTTATAAAAAGAAGGGAGTGCCACCGGCACTCCCTTCTTTTTTTTATTTTTTAACCATCATTTTCCCCGTCTTCACGGTATCCATAAACCGGAGCGAGTAGAAGTAGACGCCGGAGGGCAGGTCGCTGGCGTTGAACGCAACGGCGTGGGGGCCTTCGGCCTGGTTTCCTTCGACCAGGGTGGCGATTTCATTGCCGAGCATGTCGTAGACCTTCAGCGATACCTGACCGCTAATGGGCAGGTTGTAGGAGATGGTCGTTGAGCCGGAGAAGGGGTTGGGCTGGTTTTGGCCCAGTTCGAGGCCCTTGACGGCGAGGTCGCGGGTGGAGGAGATGAGGCCCTGGTATTTTTGCACCGCTTCATTCATATTGGCCAGCATGGCCGCTTCGTCGGCGCCGATGGACATGGCGTACCAGACGTCGAAAGACTCGTCGGAGGCAAGCATGACGGCAGCCTGAGAGGTGATGCTCACCGGGCCGTCTGCGGTATTCGAAGCGTAGAGCGGATCGATTGAGCCGTGGTTCATCCAGGTCCAGTAGTCTGTATCGACGGTGTAACCATCGTACCACTCAAAGGAGTAGAGCGATTGCAGCGGCGCGGAGAGCAGTTTCACGCCGATGTTGGTCTGCGCGCCCCGGTGGAAGCGGATCACCTCTTCCGCGGCGTTGTAGGAAACGCTGTCGAAGCCGAATTCCTCGTCGATGTAGGGGAGGATGTCCAAGCCCGCAATGGCATTCATGGCTGTTGCCTCATTGTTCTTGATATTGAACTTGAAGAGTGCATAAGCTCCATCGGTCCAGCCGTAGGCATTTACCGCGACGATCACGTCCGGGGCAGCGCCGGAATAGGCGTTGTTGATGGAGCCATAAATCTCAAAGTCACTTTGCGTAGGGCTGCCAACCAAAGCAGTCAGCTCCTCTACATCGGCGTCGTTCCAGTAATCGAACACATTTTCAGTGCCCGTGCCCACCAGGATCGACGCGCGGTCCATCTGGTAAAGGCCATCGGGCGTAAACAGTTGGATGGAGCCGTACTCACCGACATCGACCGTAATCGCTCCCGTGCTGAAACTGGCCTGGGAGAAAAGGGAGATAGAGCAAAACAAGGCTGCGATAAGAAGTAGATTCTTTTTCATAAAATGGGATGTTTTTGATGTGAATGCAATATTGGCAAATCTAAGCATTTTCTTTTTTGCAACCCGCTGCCCCCCTCCTTGTCTTTACCCGGATAACAAACCCCGAAACTGTCACCTGTTATGAAAACAACGCTTCTGCTGCCCTTCTTGTTCCTTTCCGCCTCCTTGCAGGCCCAATCTCCTGCCAGCTCCAGCGCCGATCCGGTAAAGAAAATTTACACCACGCAAAAGATCCCTTCGGGCACGATCGAATTTGACGGGCGGCTGGACGAAGCCATCTGGCAGACCGTGGAAGCGGGGACGGGCTTCACCCAGTTCACGCCCAAAGACCAGGCGCCCCCTTCCTTTCAGACCGAATTCCGCATTCTCTACGACGACAAATATATTTACGTCGGCTTCCGGGCTTTGGATACCTCGCCCGACTCGATCGACAGGCGTATGGGGCGGCGCGACGAGTTTCCCGGCGACTGGATGGAGATCAATTTCGACAGCTACCACGACCTGCGCACGGCTTTTTCCTTCACCATTTCCAGCAGCGGGGTGCGCGGCGACGAATACGTCAGCGACAACGGCAACTACTGGGATGTGACCTGGAACCCGATCTGGGACGCCCGGACGCATATCGGCGAGTCGGGCTGGACCGCGGAGGCGAAGATCCCCTTCAGCCAGCTGCGCTACAACGGCGACAAGGAGCAGGTCTGGGGCTTTCAGGTCAACCGCATCGTGTTCAGAAACAACGAGCGATCGAGCTACCAGCCCCTGCCGCAAAACGGAACCGGCTACGTCAGCCGCATGGCCGAGCTGCACGGCTTGAAAGACCTGCCCCGCAACAAAGGCGTGGAGATCGCGCCCTACGTGGTGGCCCAGACCGAGCATTTTGAAAAAGAAGAAGGCAACCCCTTCGCCGACGGCTCGCGGCAGAAGCTGAACGCGGGGCTGGACGGCAAATTTTCGGTGACCCGCGACCTCATTCTCGACTATACCCTCAACCCCGACTTCGGGCAGGTGGAAGCCGACCCGGGGGCGGTGCGGCTCGACGGTTATCAGGTCTTTTTCAGTGAAAGAAGGCCTTTTTTTCTGGAAAGCCGCAACCTGTTCGACTACACGATCACGGGCTCGGCGGTGGGCCTGGATTTCGACAGCGACCTGCTGTTTTACTCGCGCCGCATCGGAGGCGCGCCGCACGGGCGCGCGAACCTGGAGCAGGGCGAATATGCCCAGACCCCGCAGGCCACCGCTATTCTGGGGGCGGCGAAATTTTCGGGAAAGACCAAAAACGGCTGGTCGATCGGCCTGCTGGAGAGCGTGACCCGGCGGGAATACGCGCAGATCGACCTGTCGGGCGAGCGCAGGAAAGAGCTGGTGGAGCCCCTGACCAGCTACTTTGCGGGCCGCCTGATGAAGGACTATGACCAGGGCAACACCATTTTCGGGGCCGTCTTCACCGCCGTCAACCGCGAGCAGGGGATGGACTGGCTGCACCGAAGCGCATACTCCGGCGGACTGGACTTTCAGCGGCTCTGGAAAAACCGCTGGTACCAGGCGGGCGGCAAAGTGTTGTTCAGCCGCGTGGAAGGCACGCCCGAGGCCATTTTGCTGACCCAGCAGAGTTTCGAGCGCTATTTCCAGCGCCCCGGCGCGCCGCATGTGGAGATCGACTCTGCGCGCACCTCGCTCGGCGGCACGAGCGGCACATTCCGTTTCTCTAAATTCGGCGGCAAGATGGACAAGCGGGGCGGCGTGATCAAATTCGAGATCGGGAACACCTGGCGTTCGCCCGGTTTCGAGGTCAACGACCTGGGCTTCATGCAGGCCGCCGACGAGATCAATCTCTATGCTTGGGGCGGGTATCACATCCAGCGGCAGCACTCGGTGTTCCGCTCGCTGCGCTTCAACTACGCCCAATGGCACAAGTGGGATTTCGGGGGCCGCTATCTTTTTGAATTGTACATCGCCAATTTCAACGCCCAATTCCTGAAAAACTGGAATCTGGGCGGCGGCCTCAACCTCAACACCCACGATGTGTCGAACAACGCCCTGCGGGGCGGCTCGCCGCTGCGCAGGCCTGCGGGCATGGGCGGCTGGCTGTACTACGGCTCCGACACCCGCAAGAAGTTCTCCTACTGGACCGAGCTCAATTTCTTCCAGGCATTCGGCGGGGTGGTGGAAAACAGGAATATTTCCGTGGGCTTCGATTACCAAGTGCTCGACGCCCTGCGGCTCAGCTTTTATCCGTCGTACTCTTACCAATGGCGCAAGCGCGACCAGTATGTGGCCACGGCCGACTGGAACGGTGAGGAGCGCACCATTGTCAGCGAAGTCGACCAGCGCAGCCTGGCCCTGACCGCCCGCCTGACCTGGAACCTGACGCCCACCCTGACGGTGCAGTACTACGGGCAGCCCTTCATTTTCAGGGCATTATACGATCATTTCGCCTACGTGGCCAATCCCCTGGACCGCTATTACGACACGCGTTTCCACACCTACGGCGAGCAGGAGATCAGCCTGAACGACGGCCAATTCAGCATCGACGAGAATGGCGACGGGCAGGAGGATTACGCTTTCAGCCTGCCCGATTTCAACTTCGTGCAGTTCAGGTCCAACCTGGTAGTGCGCTGGGAGTACGTGCCCGGATCAGAGTTGTTTCTGGTCTGGTCGCAAGGCGCATTGCCCAACGCCTACGGCGATCTGGACACGCCGCTGCCCGGCAGTCTTTTCGGGAATTTGTTCGATTCCCGGCCTACGAATATATTGTTGGTGAAGGCGACGTATCGGTTTTTGAGGTAGGGGGGGAGGCTCGCAGTTGATACATGAAAAATAATTCCGGATTTGGAGCGATTCTGATGTAGTGTCGAAGTCCCCTTCGGCATGTGCAGGAAGCAAGAGCACAATGCTTTGACTAAAACCGGCCTTCATTCCAGCCGGTTTCTTGACGGCAAATCGGTTAAGGCCGGAGGGCAGGATTATTCCAGATTTTTAATGATCCAGATCATATCATTTTCCATTTTTGACCAGGCGAAATTGTAGAGGACCAGGAAGTGGCGGCCTTTTTTATTGACGAAGAGGCGGGTGCAATAGTCCGGGCGAAAGCCAAGGGTCAGGAGTTCCTTTTCGGGGAAAAGGAGGGATTTTGCGTTTCCCCAGGGCAGGTTGGCGAGGATGGCATAATTGCGGTGCAGGATATGGTCGACCGCTTTGAAATGCAGATTGGCGTCGATGTTGCGTTGCCGGTGGAAGGCATTTTTGCAGACAGAGGAGCAGTATTGTTTATCTGTACGTCCCCGGAACGATTTTCCACAGTGTTTGCAGGTCATTCTCCACAAATTACATTCTCCACAGGGGGCGGGGCGAGGGATAAAAATAGGGAATTCCAGAAGCATTTCAAAACGCTTTTACCGGCTAAAAGCGCTAATAACCGTTTCCAAACGCTTATCAGGTTCCTTGGGCGTGGAAAAAGTGGCAGGAAGGCGCTCCAGGGTGTAGATTGGGTGAAAAAAAGAAAAAAATGGAAGCGATAACCTGTCAGAAAGCCCGTTGTGAGGGGCGGGAGTGGATTGCGGTGTTTATGCCGGCGGAGCCGGGTATGGTGGCCAAGGTAAAGATGGTGGAGGGGCGGCGGTGGCATGTTGGCGCCAAATGCTGGTTGGTTCCCTATTCGGCTGAATCGTGGAGGGATTTGCGGAGTGCTTTTAGGGGAGTGGATATGCGGGTCAGACAGGAGGTGAAGACGATAAATGAGCCTTTACCCCCTTTATTAGTCAAGAGGCCGAAGGATCGGGGGGAGGCAGTTCGTTTCAAGCGGGAAGAAATGGCGCCTCCGCCCTTGTCGCCCGAATTGGAGGCAGAAGTTGAAAAGATGAAGGACAAGCTGATGATCCGGCGATACAGTCCGGAAACCATTAAGAATTACCTTTCCCAATTCAGGCTTTTTTTGAGTAAATCAGGGGGCCGGATGCCTCAGGAGGTAGAGAAAGAGGAAATTCGTCAGTATGTATTGAGAAGAATCAAAGAGGAACGGATATCGGAGTCGACGCAAAACGGCATTATCAATGCCATAAAGTTTTATTATGAGAAAGTATTGGGGCGACCAAGGGCGTATTACGATCTTGAGCGTCCCAAAAAGCCGAGGCAATTGCCAGATTTTTTGAGCAGGCAAGAAGTGGTCAGGATATTTCAGGTGACGGGCAATCTGAAGCATCGCAGCATACTTATGCTGATATATTCATCGGGGTTGCGGCTAAGAGAACTGACCAGGCTCCGGGCAGCGGATATTCACCCAGACAGAGGGCAGGTTTTTGTGAAGGCAGGGAAAGGCAAAAAAGACCGTTACACGGTACTCTCCCCGAAGCTCATGGATACATTGAAGCGATATCTGGCTGAATACAAGCCGCGATATTGGTTATTTGAGGGACAGGATGGGGGGCAGTACTCGCCCCGGAGCGTACAGCAGATACTGCGTCGCGCCGTCGAGAAAGCGGAAGCAAATCCATATGCAACCGTCCATTCGCTGCGGCACAGTTTTGCGACCCACTTATATGAAAGCGGCATGGACATCCGCCAGATCAAGGAGTTGCTGGGGCATGAGTCGATCAAGACCACGGAGATATACACACATTTGACGGACCGGCAGCCGCCTGCCAGCCCGTTGGACTCTTTGGATATTTAATTTACCATAAGGTTGTTTTTGTATGTACAAGATTGTATTTTTGGAAAGCTTGCGTATGGGGATGAGGCTTGAAGTGTTATTGGTAAAGAGGTTGGCGGGGATCACACGGAGGGGATATATACGCAATTTGCGTAAGTACAAACGTTGTGGGAAACCTGAGTTTTTTGATTTTGAAGGAGTCTTTGCCGGGTGCCGTTTTATTCAGGGCGGCGCGCAGGAATCCTGGCAAAAAATCGTTTGCCTTTGCCCGGTTTATAAGGGTTTTAGACAACCAGGAGCCGGAATCCTCCCTGAAAGAACGGAGGGAGTGGGCTTCCCCACAACAATGCACTAGCT
The DNA here is from genome assembly GCA_049306275.1 of Saprospiraceae bacterium. GTDB lineage: Bacteria > Bacteroidota > Bacteroidia > Chitinophagales > Saprospiraceae > JADJTT01. Next base: position 7,960 of record JBAQQB010000076.1, read on the forward strand.
CAACCGGCGCAATTGAAAACTCGTTCGGGCAATAAGCCTGGCGCGGCAATCACAAATTCATTAACTTTAGGTCCGGGCAATGCGCCGGCTGCGCTAGTGCCCCCGTTATAGGCGATTTTAAGGACGACACTACTACTAACAAACAGACAAAAAATAAAAATGAGTTTTTACGCAAAAATCAAAGACCAAGTAACTGAATTGACTGGACAGTTCAACTACCCAAATGACGGCACTGCATTCGGACATTTCATTTTACGTGAGTGCTTCAACAAAATCATAGACTTTGAATATGATGGAACGGACTATGACAGTTTTATTAAAGACCATATTGTTGATATGGCAAACGACTTGGGGAATGATGCAATTTTTACCAATCAGAAAAACCGTGAAATAATTGTTTTTCAATTCAAGTATTCCAATGGACAACTTTTAAACACGAATGAAATCAAGAAAAATAAAAAATTCGTTGACTGGATTTTAAACATAAGCCCAGACCATTTGACACCAAATCCAAAACTAAAAAAAATACTTGATGAAGAAATTTCGCTAATTCTAACGCCTGAAAATATAGCAACAAACAATTATAGTGTTAGCTTCTACTACATTGACAACGGATTTGAAGGAACAATAAAAACAGATATTAAAGCTCTTTACACCAACTACAATGACAAGGGCATTAACTTTCAAATCAAGTTCTACAACTATGAAGAACTTGAAGAACTTTATGACGACATAGAAATCCCTAAAAATGAAGTAACGTTAAAAGTTGTTCCAAATGAATACTTCATTAAAAAGGTAAGCTATCACGACACAATTGAAACGCCAGTTGAAACAATTGTAACAAGTATTATGGCTAATTCATTGAAGCCAATAATAGAAGAAAAGAAAGAACTAATACTTGCCTTGAATGTTCGCTACTACAAAGGTGAAAATGACATAAACTCAAAAATTAAGACAGAATATTCCAAAGGTAAAAAATCTAATTTTTGGATTTTGAACAATGGTATAAATGCAGTTTGTGAAGATTTTGAAATTGACAACGGTTCTTTAAAAATTAAAAACTTTCAAATCGTTAACGGTGGACAAACAACAAAGACACTTACAAGAATTGTAAATGATTTGCCTGATGAAGTGCAAATATTAATGCGACTTACAAAAATCAAAGACAAGACACAAACCTCAAAAATATCAATGGACATTGCTGTTGCGAGCAACAGCCAAAATGCAATTAGTGCAAGGGACTTGCATTCGGGCGACAGAATACAAAATAAAATATTCGCCAACCTTGATGCAGTTGGTATCTTCTACGACAAAAAAGATGGAGAATGGGCGACACTTTCAAAAAAGAAATATCGCAATCCATTTGGGAACAGTCCAATGCACTTAAAAATACACAACACGGACTTGGGTGTTGCATATCTCTCTTTCTATTTACAAGTTCCAATCTCAACGGCTGGTAGACACAAACTTGTTTTCTCTGAAATATACTATGACCAAATTTTCAGTATGACGACAAACGAAGACGACCAATTTTACAAGCTAATGTTGGCTTACAGAATTGCAGAACGAGTAAATCGTATTAAGACTGAAAAATTAAACAGCTACGAAATTCTTCAGAATAACTATATCAATGATGTTCTTGTAGCCTTAGCAGGTATATACTTTTTCAAAGATAACCTCACAAAAATTGCGACTGTTGAAGATTTGACAGAGAAACTCAAAGAAGTAAAAGGACAACCACATATTAACGCAACTGAAAAATACACATTAAATCTTGACCCAACATTTGACGACTTTATCCTTAAAGAAATTGGTTTAGTTCAAAATATACTTGACGTAAAAAAAGAAGCAAAGAAAGAATTTGCAAATGCCGACTGGATACCGAACGACACCAACAACTGGTTAAAGAAGGACGGAACTTACAGGGAAATTTATGAGAAAGTCATTAAAAAACTAAAACAATAGTGGTGGACAGACAAAGAAAAACCGCCTATAACACGGGTTTGGCAAAAGTGGCGGTTCAGTGCTCCGCAGACACATTTGTGGTTAATCAAAGTTTGGTTCTCCGCATCAACATTTGTGGTGAAAATCGCCACCTTCGCCAAGCCCGAAAACGTTAGTGGCCATTAAGAAATGAAAAGTCAAGGGGCGAATTGACACGCGAAGGCAAAACCCTTATCTTTATGTTGTTTATGGAAACCTGATCTGAGGAATGAATATCGTAAAACTTGTAAAGCAGGAAGTTATAAAGATAGACCCGAAAGCGGAGGTCATCTTGTTTGGTTCCAGGGCCAGGGGAGATTACCGTAAGGATTCGGACTGGGACTTTCTGATTTTGCTCAATCAGCCACTTACCAAAGACTTGAAGGAATTCATTCTTGACAAGTTGTACGATCTGGAACTTCAAACGGATTCGGTTATTAGTACGATCATCCATACCAAAACTGAATGGGAGGAACGTTCCGTCACCCCTATCTATAAGGTTATCAAAAAAGAAGGTAAGCGGGCATGAGTTACTCCAAGGAAGAATTGGTCCGATACAGGATTGATCGCGCAAAAGAATCCTTTGAGGACGCAGAATATCTTGTCAAAGAGGAGCGGTGGAATGCAGCCGCCAACCGGATGTATTATTCATGTTTTTATGTTGTCTCGGCCTATTTGGCATTCAAGGGATTAACAGC
>JBAQQB010000077.1:0-3881 GCA_049306275.1 Saprospiraceae bacterium
CAAGCCCGTGGTCTACCAAACCACCCGCACGCAAAACGTGCTGCATTATCGCTGGCTCTTCCTGCTGCTGGCGGGCTTGTTGTTCCTGGAGTGGTTCCTCAGGCGCTATTTCGGAGCGTATTGATGCCAAAAGAAAGGCGGGTTGTTGCCCGCCTTTCTTTTTGCCGTATCTACCATTCGATCTCGTCTTCGCTGTCGATCTTTTTCGGACGGTTGCCGCGATCCTCCTCAAAATCATCGTCGTCGTAGTCATGGCCTTCAGCCTGCCGCGCTTCCCACTCTTCCTGGCGGCGGGAAAACTCGTCGTAGTCGTAATGGGGCATCAATTCCGTCTTGACGTAGTTGATGACGTCTTCCAGGTTGGATATGAAGCGGTTGAAGTCTTCCTTGTACAAGAAGATCTTGTGCCGCTCATAGCCGTCTCCGTTAAACCGCTTGGTGCTCTCCGTAAGGGTGAGGTAAAAGTCGTCCCCCTTGGTCTGGCGAACATCAAAGAAATACGTCCTCCTGCGTCCCGCCTTCACTTTTCTCGAAAAGACGCTTTCTGGTTTTTTTGAATTTCTCTCGTTTTCCACTTTACTCCCTGGTTTGGTTTAAAATAAGATGGTTCCCGCTGTCCGTCTTGCGAAAATTACTCCCGATTTGAGAAAATGTAGTGTCGAAGTCCTCTTCGACACAAAGCGCCCGGGTGCAGAGAATTTTCAGCATGCACCTTACATACAGGGGAGGCTGAACATGTGTCGAAGGGGACTTCGACACTACATCGGGGTCGCTTCAAATCCGGAATTTATTGCCAGAGCAATCCTTAGAGGCCTTTGCCTGCTACACAAAAGTAAAACAATAAACAAAATTTCAAAACTTTTCGCCGGCTTAGGGCAGGGCATCCGGATCAGGCGTCCACTTCGTCTTCGGAGCGCTGGCGCTCGAAGAGTTCGGCGTAGTAGCCGCCGTTGGCGAGCAGCTCTTCGTGGGTTCCTTCCTCGGCGATCCGGCCGTGCTCGAGCACGATGATCTTGTCGAATTGCAGGAGGGAGTATATGCGGTGGGTAATGATAATGGCGGTTTTGGAAGCCAGCTCTTCGTTGAGGTAGCCCAGTATCTTTTTCTCGGTATTGGTATCGACCGCGGAGAGGCAGTCGTCGAGCAGCACGATATCGGGGCGTTTGATGAGGGCGCGGGCGATGGAGACGCGCTGTTTCTGACCGCCGGAAAGGGTCACGCCTCTTTCGCCGACCATGGTCTCAAAACCCTGGGAGAGCCCAACGATGTCTTCGTAAACGGCCGCATGGCGGGCGAAGAGCTGTACCTCCGACCAGGTGGCCTCGGGGTAACCAAAAGCGATGTTGTTCGCCACCGTGTCGGAAAAGAGGAAAACGTCTTGCGGCACATAGCCCACCCGCTGCCGCAGGTGCGCCAGGTCCATCTCCCGGATATCGCGCCCGTCGATCTGGATAGAGCCTTCCGTGACGTCGTACATGCGCACCATCAGGTCGGCCAGCGTGGTCTTGCCGGAGCCGGTCCGGCCGATAACAGCCAGTTTTTGGCCTGGCAGCAATTCGAAAGAAACCTGATCCAGGCCCAGGATACCGGTATCGGGATACACGAACGACACCTTGTCGAAGCGGATGGCGCCTTTGATGGGGCTCTTGTCGTCTCCGGGCGACTGTATCTGCGGCTTGGTGTCCAGGAATTCGTTGATGCGGCGCTGCGAAGCCGCCGCCTGCTGAACGATAGAGGCGATCCAGCCGATGGAGGTCACCGGCCAGGTCAGCATATTGACGTAAATGACGAACTCGGCGATGTTGCCTGTAGTGATCTTCCCGCTGGCTACCTGCAAGCCGCCGATGTACACGGTGATGACCGTGCTTGCGCCGATGAGCAGCATCATCAGGGGGAAGAACATGGCGTCGACCCTGGCCAGGCGAAGCGCTTTCTCCTTGTACACCTCGCTCTGTTCGGAGAAGTATTTCCCCATAAACCGCTCCTGCACGTACGACTTGACCACGCGGATCCCGGAGTAAACCTCCTGCGCGATCGAGTTGAGCTTCGCCAGCTGCTGCTGTATCACCTCGCTGCGCTTGTTGATCAGGTCGCTGACGTAGTAAATGGACAAGGAGAGAATGGGCAAGGGGGCCAGGCTGTATAGCGTGAGTTCCCAACTGACCATGAACATGGCATAAATAACCATGACGAAGAGGGTGACCAGGTTGATGCCGTACAGCACCGCAGGGCCCAGGTAGGTGCGCACCTTCGACACATCCTCCGTGATCCTCGACATGAGGTCGCCGGTGTTGTTGCGCTTGTAAAATGCGAGGTGCAGCTTTTCATAGTGCCCGAATATCTCCTTGCGCAGGTCGTATTCGATCAGGCGCGACATCACCACGATGGTCTGCCGCATGTAGTACATAAAAACGCCCATCAACAGAGCCAGGAGCAGGACGAGCATTCCGAAAAAGAACAACACGCGGCCGATCTGACCCAAGAAGGCTTCCTGCAGGCCAAAACCCTCGAACTGCCGGTATATCGATATGTTCTCCACCACCAGGTCAAGGGCGTCGCGTATCACCTGCGGTTGCAGCACGCGGAAATAGTTGGACGCCGCCACGAAGACGATACCCCAGATCAACAGCCAGCGGTACTGAACGAAATATTTGTTGAGGAAGCGAAGGTCTTTCACAATGGGTTATTGGAATTTGCCAATGCTCTATTAACGGCTGGGGAGCAGATTATGTTGAGCACTCAAAGGTAGGAATTTCATTCAAAGCAAGGGAAAATCCACTATATTTGGGGCAAATGACTGCCCTGACCAACACTATTCGCAAATCATCAACCACCACAAACAATGAACAGGATCATCACGCTTGATGAATTCATCATCCACCGACAAAAGGATTTTCCCTATGCTTCCGGAGAGCTGACAGGCCTGCTGCGCGACATCGGCGTGGCCGCCAAGATCGTCAACCGGGAGGTCAATAAAGCCGGCCTGGTGAGCATCCTGGGCGTCGCCGACAGCACCAATATTTCTGGCGACGAGGTCCAGAAACTCGACCTATACGCCAACGAAAAACTGATCGAATGCCTCAAAAACAGCGGCGAATGCTGCGGCGTGGCCTCCGAAGAAAACGAGGACTTCACCCCCATCCCGCCCGTGCATGGCAAAGATTCCAAATATGTCGTCGTATTCGACCCCCTCGACGGCTCTTCCAACATCGACGTCAACGTCTCGGTGGGCACCATCTTCGGCATCTACCGCCGCAAGAGCCCCAAGGATGGCGCCTGCTCCATGGAGGATTTCCTGCAGAAAGGCTCCGATCTCGTGGCTGCCGGCTACGTGCTCTACGGCACCTCCACCTTGCTGGTCTACACCACCGGCCGCGGCGTCAACGGCTTTACGCTCGACCCCAGCATCGGCGAGTTTTGCCTCTCCCACCGCGACATCCAGATCCCGGCCCGCGGCCGCTATTACTCCGTCAACCAGGGCTACTACCTCAAGTTCGACGTCGAGATGCGCCGCTATATCGACCATTGCTCCGAAATGAACCTGCGCCTGCGCTACATCGGTTCCATGGTTTCCGACATCCACCGCACCCTCTTCCAGGGCGGTATCTTCCTGTATCCCTCCACCCGGAAATACCCCCAGGGAAAGCTCCGCCTCGTCTACGAGTGCAACCCCCTGGCCTTCATCGTCGAACAGGCAGGCGGCAAAGCCCTCAGCGGCAACCTCGAACGCATCCTCGACATGCAGCCGGAAGCCCTGCACCAGCGCGTCACCATCTCCATCGGCTCCCCTGAAATGGTCGATGAGATGAGGGAGTTCGTGCAGCGCTACAGCGCAGTTTCTCTGGACTAAATAATCTGCATCAAAGGAGAGGGGGTGAAGG
>JBAQQB010000078.1:0-22955 GCA_049306275.1 Saprospiraceae bacterium
AAGAAGGGCCGTCTCGCGAGACGGCCCTTCTTTTTTTACTTGATGCCGTGCATCCATTTAGTGATGAGCGGCCCGAGCAGGAAGAGCAACACCCCGCAACCTATCGCGAAGAGCCCCAGCATCCTGAACACCTTCAGGGCCAGATCCATTGAATCCTGGCGCAGGCACGCGATCAGCAAGCCGGAATCGGTCTGATCCATCATCGCGCGGGCTTCTGCCTTGGGCAGCACCTGCACTTTCGCAGGATCGGCGTACTGCGGATCGGTGGTGAGGAAGGTCAGGTAGCTTTCCTCCAGCTTTTCCTCCTTGGCCTCCGCGTTCCGGAGCTTTTCAGCCTTCTCTTTGAGTTCCTGGATCTGAATCTTTCCCGCATAGTACCTTTCGGCGCCCGCCTGCGTGTTGAGGTAGCCGACGAACTCCGGATCTACCAGCGCGCCGTCCAGGGTCTTGGTATCGGATGCGAGCCAATCCAGAAAGAACTCCTGCTTGACGCCTTCTTTCAGGTCTGCGTTCTGCATGCACCCCTGGAAAGAATCGCCGGTGAGGATGCTCGTCTCCTGCACCGCCGTAAACCGGGCGATGTGCTTGCCTGCCTGGTGAGCGATGGAAGACGACAGGAACCAGATGCCCATCAGAAATCCTACGATCTGCACGGGCGACAGCTTGGTCACCAGCGAGAGGCCCACCGGGGAAAGGGTCAGTTCACCAAGAGTGTGCAACAGGTAAAGGCCTACAAGGAAGAAAGCCGGAATCAGGCCTGCCACGGCGGCGCCTTTGCCCAGGTTCAGCACGAGGAAACCGAGGCCCAGCAACACCAGACCGGTAGCAAACTTGTAAGGCGCCGCTGGCTCCCGGTTAGCCTTCGCCAACTTGATCCACATCCAGGAGTAAACCGGGGCGAAGATCATGATGAACAGCGGGTTGACAGACTGGAAAAAAGTGGTCGTCAGCTCAGCGCCGTTGATGGTCTTGTCGACGTTGCGGGCGGTGAACAGGTTGAGCGCCGAGCCCGCGAGCTCGAAGAAGGTCCAGAACACCGTAGTGAACAACAACAGAATGACCACCACCCAGATGCGGTGCTTCTGCACCTCGTCGTATTTGGTGGCCGCATAAAGCAGGTACAGGATGATACCGCCGCCCACAATGGCCAGCATGACGTCGACCACGTCGTCGTTCTTCAGCAACACCCAGGCCAGACCAACCAGCACGATCGTTGCGACGTAAGGAAGCGCCTTGGTATTCATGCCCCACATACTGGATTGGCCGGTATCCTCCGGTTCCAGACCAACGCCCTCAAACCATCCGCTCCTTTTAGCCCATTGGAAGAGAAGAAAACCCACCATCATCCCAACACCCGCAGTCAGGAAGCCCCAGCGCCAGCCTTCGATCTCGCCAATGGCGCCGCAGGTCAGCGGCGTGAGGAAAGCGCCGATGTTGATCCCCATGTAAAAAATGGTAAAAGCCCCATCGCGCCTAGGGTCGCCCTGCGGATAGAACTTCCCGATCATACTGGAAATATTGGGCTTGAAAAAACCGTTCCCGACTACCAGCAAGGCCAAACCGATAAAGAAGGTCGTCTGGTTGTCCAGAAACAGGGTAAACTGGGCGACGGCCATCAGAAGGGCCCCCCAGATGATGGCTTTCCGGAAACCCATGATCTTGTCGGCGAAATAACCGCCGATAATGGGCGTCAGGTAAACCAGGGCGCCCCAGGCCCCATAAATGCCATATGCCTTGGCGTCGTCGAAGCCAAAACCTCCTTTGGCTGAACCCTTGAGCAGCTCGGAAGTCATGTACAACACGAGGATCGCCCTCATCCCATAGTAGCTGAAACGCTCCCAGAGCTCAACCATGAACAGGGCGAAAAGCGCCCGGGGATGAATATGCCGGTTGGTAAAGATCACAAATGCCACCCAGGCAGCAACAGCTACCCAGGCAATAAGCATCATCTGATATGCTGGATGCATAATTGGTTTGTTTTTATTGAGATTAAAATGGCAAAGACCGCCAAATATAGTTTTTTTAGGACGTAAACAACTACTTGGTAAATGAATATTCTGATCTGATTCAGTCCAACCACAAGGAATCTTGCACCGGATGCAGCGGTTGGCCTTCGATTTCGAGCGACCAGCCCGTGCTCGTCACCATGAAGGCCATGATGTCGAACAACTCATTTCCCTCCGTCCGGGCCCGCTGCATCAGCTCGCTGTTGAGGGCAGCTTCCCGTATCGCCTCTTCCGCTCCCTTCGACACCTTCAGGTAGTCCTCGTTCGACAAGGGCCAGAAAATCGTCGCATCTTTCTCAAAAAAATCGATCTGGTGATCGATGGCCAGGATCTCAGGCTCCGGCAAGTTGCTGATCACGATGCGCCGCTCCTCCGGGTAAGCGTCTACCCGCAGCTGGTGCAGGTCGTATCCGACAAGCACCTTAGCCTTTACGCGCATCTCAACCGTCTTCTTGAACTGATCGGTCAGCCAGTAGTGGGAATTGTAAAAAGAGGGCCGGTTTTCATAGTTGTAATACTCCACAAAATCGCCCTCGATGGTCACCAGCTTGCTCACCTGCCGGATCTTCTCCAGCAGTATTTCCGATTGTTCCGTAGGCCCGGCCTCGTTTTTGTCAACAAACCAGGAACGAGCCACCCAAATGCCGGCGATGAACACCAGCAGGAGCAATGCGACCATCCAGCCGTCTATCCTCACCGAACCCTGTTTCTCTTGCATGAAAGATTTTTCCGTGAAAATAATAAACCCCAAAGGCTTATTATTTGGTAACTCAATTTACTTTATAAACAATGGGGGCGGCCTGCGGCCGCCCCCATTGTTTATAACACTCTTCGCGGCCTACTGCCGCGAAGAGTGTTATAAGAAATTGTTATTCGACTTTAGAAGAAAATTCGCTTCTCAGCCCTTTGTAAGATTTGAGCACAGCCTTGATCGACCCTACTGCCAGGGGCGATTCGATCAGCAGCGGCACCCGGTTGCGGTCATCGGAAGCCCAGATCCGCACTTCGGTGTCTTCGGGGAAATACCCTCCTTCGATGACCTCGGGGCTGATCTCGATGGTGTTGAATTTCCCAAGAGCTTTGATCGGTTTGGCGGCTACCTTGCCCTTGTAAGTCATGCTGAGCGGCCAAACCTCCTTGTCCATGAAGATGCGCACGGGTAGCCGGTCGCCGCTCTTCATCTGGTCGTACTTCAGGTTGCGCACGAAATAGACCATCGACAAGAGGTCGTGCATGCAGGGATCGACCGAAAATTCCTTGCGCTCCTTGATATTGTCTTTCGAACGCCCCCGTGTCGAAAAGGCCGTATTGCGCTTTTGATCAAAATCGACCTTGTCGTATAGCGTATACCCCCCTTCCTGCACATCGCGGATCGACACGCGGGGCAGCAGGCTGCTCTTGTCGACGTAGGTGTCGTAATAGTCGCGCACCTTGAAAAACCATTCATACGACTTATAGGTAGAGCCTTTTACCGAGTAGTGGAACTGCGCGTCTTCTTCATTCACCCGGAAGACGACCTCCCCGGCGGGCACCCAGACGAAGTTGAGGTTGTAGTAGATCTTGTAGGTCAGTTCTTCGCCGTGCTGGAAAGAACTGTTGAAAATGGAACAAGCGTCAATGACCTGTCCGCTGTCTGCTTCCGGCTGGCCGGTGGCGGGAAAGGAAAGGGAGACAAAGCCCATCAGGAGGGGCAAACTAAACGCTGCCAATATCCATTTCAACCGCTTCTTTTTCTTCATAACCCAGTAGTTTGCTCACATTGGTTTGGACGATCACGATCCCACCAAGTAACGCCGGCGCCGTGAGGTTTATTATGAAAAGCCCGAAGCTGGCCGCCAGAATGGCAAGGGACTGATCGCTGAACTGCCCCCATACAAACAAGGCAGCCTCTCCCCTGGCGAAAAGCCCCACCACGGGAGGAAGGGGCAGGCTGGTCTGAAAAAGAAAGAGGGTAGAGATACCGGCAAATCCGATAACCGGCGAGACGCCGATACCGAAAAAGCAGAGCAACAAATAATACTGGAGGGTATAAGTCATGTAGCGCAATCCTGCCAGGCCCAGCGCCGAGGCCAGGTCGCGCTTGCGGAAGCGATGTACCAGAGAAATAAGCCGCAGGCGGCGGCGGAAGTGCTTGTAAAAAGGCAGCCTCGCCAGCCAAAGCGGCAGTTTATAGAGGTGGGAGAACAGGAAAGCCAGCGCACCGAGCAGCAGGCCGCCGCCTGCGAAAACCCAGGGCAAAGCCGCCTCGTTTTTGAAAACGATGAACGAGGAAAAGATCGCCAGCCCCAGCAGTCCGCCGGCAAACAGCACCAGCCACTGGCTCATGCTCCCTACCAGGGTTGCCAGCACGGCCTTCCAGCCGTGGCGGAGCTCTACGGCCAATACCCGGCCGCCGTATTCGCCCATGCGGTTGGGGGTGAACAGGGAGATGGCCACGCCCGCCAGCACGGCCTGAAAACTTTTCCAAAACGATACGGGTGTGAACCGCCGGAGCAGGCAGCGCCATTTCTGGGTCTCGATGCCCCAATTGACAGGCGACAGCAGCAGGGCCAACAGGAAATACCACTTTTCTGGTCCCCGCCAGTGCGCCAGAAAGGTCTGGTACAGCCCGCCCAAATCCTCGCGCGACCACACCTGGTGGTAGATCGCCCAGGCCAGGGCGGCCAGCAGCGCCATCTTGAGCAAGGGAATCCAGGGACGGGACTTGGTCAACAGATAATCGTTTTGTTGGGAAAGCCTTAAAGGTAACATATCTTTGTGCACATATGGAGAAAAAACCTTCCAAACCTCTCAGAATCCTGGGCATCGACCCGGGCACCAACGTGCTGGGCTACGCGGTAATACAGACCGAAGGGCAGAAATTCGGCCTGACGGTCATGGGCGTGCTGACGATGGGGCACCTGGACAGCCCGCAGGAGAAGCTCAAGTCGATCTTCGAGCGGGTACAGGAACTCATCGACAGCTACCACCCGCAGGAAATGGCGATCGAGGCGCCCTTTTACGGCAACAACGCCCAGTCGATGCTCAAGCTGGGCCGCGCACAGGGTGTAGCCATCGCCGCGGCCATGACCAAGGGGCTGAGTATCACCGAATACCTGCCCAGGAAGATCAAGCAATCGGTCACGGGCAAGGGCAACGCCACCAAGGAACAGGTAGCCGCGATGCTGACCCACCTGCTGAAAACGCCTTTAGATGATCATGCGCTCGACGCTACCGATGCTTTGGCGACCGCAGTGTGCCACCACCTGCAACGCCAGTCGCCCGTCCCTGCGGGAAGCAGGAAGAAGGGCTGGTCGGCATTTATCCAGGACAACCCTGATCGTCTCCTCTGACCCAAGCTTTTTTGTAAATTTGCCTATTGTTTCAAAAATCAAATCGTTCATATGGCAACACGCGCCATACCGCTTGTCGACCTTTCACAGTTCACGCAGGGCGGCCCTGCCGAGCGCAAGGCATTTGTCGAGGCCCTGGGAAATGCTTTTCACGAGATCGGTTTCGTGGGCGTCAAAAACCACGGCATACCTGATGAGCTCATCGAAGGGTTTTACCTTCAGGCCAAAACATTCTTCAACCAACCGGAGGAGATCAAGAAACAGTACGAGATAGCTGGTCTCGCCGGGCAACGCGGATACACCTCTTTCGGAAAGGAGCACGCCAAACAGTCGAAGGTAGCCGACCTGAAGGAGTTCTTCCAGATTGGCCAGGAAGTCGCCGACGGCGATCCGGATGAGTACCCTGCCAACGTCCACACGAGGGAAACGCCCGCTTTTACCGTGCTGGGGCGCAAACTCTACGAAGCCTTTGAAGAGACAGGTGGGCAATTGCTCAGGGCCATCGCCCTGCACCTGGACCTCCCGGAAGATTATTTCGACGAAAAAATACACAAGGGCAACAGCATCCTGCGGGCCATCCACTACCCGCCGATTACGCAGGAGCCGGCCAGCGCCATCCGCGCCGAGCAGCATGAAGACATCAACCTCATCACCCTGCTGGTGGGCGCTTCGGCGGGCGGCTTGCAACTGCTCAACAAGGAGGACGCCTGGATCGACATCATGCCCGAAGAGGGGGAGATCGTCATCAATGTAGGCGATATGCTGCAGCGGCTGACCAACAACTACCTCAAGTCGACGACCCACCGGGTGGTCAACCCGCCAAGGGAAGAGTGGCATGTGCCAAGGCTTTCCATCCCCTTCTTCCTCCACCCGAAGGGTGAAATGGACCTGAGCTGCCTGCCCGCTTGCGTCGACGAGGCGCATCCACTGGCCTACGAACCGATCACGGCAGGCCAATACCTCGACGAACGGCTGCGGGAAATCGGCCTGAAAAAATAATTTTGCGCCAAATCAGTAACCGTTCATTTTTTTGAAGTCCTGTGGATATGACGGAAAAAATCGAACCGTTAAACCCCCTGGCAGGTTAAGAATCATAAAGGACACTTAAATTTTACGATCATGAATACCATTTTCTTGTTCAACTTTTTCGGGCCGGAGATGCTGGTCATCTTCTTCGCCATTCTGTTACTGTTTGGAGGGAAGAAGATTCCGGAGCTGATGCGCGGCATCGGCCGGGGTATCGCAGAATTCAACAACGCCCGCCGTTCGCTGGAGACGGAGTTCAAGGAAGGCGTCCGGGAAGCTGAACAGCGCAAGCAGCTGGAGAAAAAGCAGGAGGAGCAGAAGCAGGCTGCACAAAACCAGGAAGAACAACCATAAGCCTGCCTCATAGGCGTATGCCGGCCCTCGGCCGGCATACGCTCACATCCGGTCGTATTGGTATAGTTTCAGGTCTTCTATCAACCGGATGAGCTTTTCCGCATATTCCGATCCCGTAGCGTAGCCCGCCTTCTCCAGCCCGCGGGCCCATCCCTTATAATCCGTAGATTTCAGCTTGTGCAGCGGCTTGTAGCGGTCGCGCGAGAGGAACTCGCTGTGCGCCCGGAAACTCTCCCAGGCCGTACCGTACTGCCTGAAAAAATCCTTGGGCGAGTCGTCGTGATAGTTGACACAATGCCCTTTGGGGCAGCTCTTCGAATGGCATTTGATGCCAAAGTGGTTGTTGTGCTTCCTGGCCAGCTTGCTCGCGCCCGCATCGCTCTCCAGCAGGCCCTGCGCAAGGGTAATACTGGCGGGAATGCCGAATTTCTGCATTTCGATCCGGGCCACCTGGGCAAACCGCTTCACGTATTCGATCTGCCTGCGCTGCCCGTCGGTCTTCGGCGCGGGCAATTTAACCGCAGGAGCTTTGGCTCCGGGAGCACCAGGCGATTTTGATTCTTTCAGGACCTGATCCCACGAAATGGAGGTCCCTCCATCACCGCTTCCTTCGGAATGAAACAGCGATTTGGTCTGCGACATCAGCCGCGGCAGGGGCCGTATGGCCTGGAAATTGGCAATGGCGTAGCCATCCATGCCAATGGTGAACTGCAGGTCTTTGGTGTAGACCACCAAACAGGCGAAGGCCAGAAAGTAAAGCCGGTACTGGTTCTTCCGGAACCAGAAAAGCGCCTGCTCTTTCCAGTTGTTCAACCTGGCAAGCAGGAGGGCATAGTAATAATTGAAGAGCTTTTCCATGGGGGTGTCTTTTCTCGGCACTAATTTAGAAACATTTTGTTTATTTTAAAAATATTCAAACAATTTGTTTTTGCATTCTTTCTTATCTTGCCTTCCTAAACAGCGCCACCACAGAAATGTCAGCAGATATGGCAGACTTCATCGTTTCCCTGCTCCTCACCCTGACCATCTCTGCCGCCTGGCCGATGGGCTGGATCTTCCTCTGGCGGGAAAGGGGAAACCGGAAGGCCAACATCCAATACGCGCTGCTGCTGCTGCTTTTTTCCCTCTGTGTGCTCGACAACCTGCTCGCGCACGCAGGACTGCTGGTCCACTACCACGAAAAATACTTCATCCCCATCTGGTACACCCTGGCCATCGGACCAGCCTTCTTCTTCGCCATCAAATTCACCCTCTACCCTGCCTACGAACTCCGGCCCACCGATGCCAAACACTTCATCCTGCCCATGGCCCAGGCCTTTTTTTACTGGACCCTCTACTTCTCCGGGCCCAATACCCAGGAACTGGTATGGGACAATTTCCTCGAGCCCTTCTTCAAGACCTTCGAGGGCATCCTGTACGTCACCCTGCTCTTCACCTACCTGGCCCTGTCGTACCGCTATGTGAAGTACAAACAGGCCGTCGTTCGCAAAAAAGGCTACTTCCTCGAACACGCCAAGACCATCTGGCTGCAGTGGACCATCAAGGTGCTTTTCGCCCTCTCCCTGGTCAATACCTCTTATATCATCATGGACTTCGTGGTCTACAACTTCCTGGGCTGGAACCTCCACAGCGTCAAGGGCTTCTCCTACCTCGGCGACCTCTCCTTCGCCGCCATGCTCGCCTGGCTGGTCTGGAGGAGCTACCTGTACGCCTTCCGCGTAGCCTACCCCACGACGGGGCAACTGGCCGCTTTTTATCAAACTGCCGAATGGACCAAAAACGAACCCCAGGAGCGCCTTTTCGATTGGTTCGGCAAGGACAGGGTGCATCAGGACCCCGAACTCAACCTGCGCCGGCTGGCCTTCCTCAGCGGCTTGCCGCCTTCGCAGGCCAGGAGCGCCATCCTTCAACGCAGCGGCCTGAGCTTCTCCAAATTCGTCCTGAAAAAACGCCTGGAGACCTACCAGTCACAGATGAAAGACCCCAAATACCAGCACCAGGGCGCCAAAGCCATCGCACTCCAGGCAGGGTTCTCTTCCTTCCGACGACTGCAAAAAGCCCTGAAGACGCCTTTCGTCTAGTCTTGATCCAGGTTTGTCCCACATTTTTGGCCAAATTACCTTTTTTTCAAAATTTTAATGGTGCATCCTAAACGCCATGCTGAAATGAAAACACTGATCTTCCTGTTCCTGGGCCTCTTCACCGCTTCCCTTTCCACCGCGCAGAATCCCGACCCCAAAGAGATCGTGCGCAAGGCCGACGAAAAACTCAAAGGCCAGACCAACCGCGCTGAGATGAAGATGACTATCATCCGGCCCACCTGGACCCGGGAGATGACCCTCAAGAGTTGGGGCAAGGGCGACGACTATGCCCTGGTGCTCGTCACCGCGCCCGAGCGCGACAAGGGCGCAGCCTTCCTCAAGCGCGGCAAGGAGATCTGGAACTGGCAGCCCACCATCGACCGCGTGATCAAAATGCCGCCCTCCATGATGAGCCAATCCTGGCTGGGCTCCGACCTGAAAAACGACGACCTGGTACAGCAGACCTCCATCGTCGACGATTTCTCCCACAAGCTGCTGGGCA
This sequence comes from Saprospiraceae bacterium, assembly GCA_049306275.1. Classification (GTDB taxonomy): domain Bacteria; phylum Bacteroidota; class Bacteroidia; order Chitinophagales; family Saprospiraceae; genus JADJTT01. Next base: position 9,302 of record JBAQQB010000078.1, read on the forward strand.
GCGAAAAGATCGAAGGGCGCGACTGCTGGAAAATCGAGCTCATCCCCGATGAAGACGCCGCCGTCGTTTGGGGTAAAATCATCTCGTGGATCGACAAGAAAGATTACCTGGAGCTCAAAACCGAGTTTTACGACGAAGACGGCTACCTTGTCAACACCATGCTGGGCAAGAATATCAAAACCATGGGCGGCAAGCTGCTCCCCGCCCGCATGGAGGTCATCCCCGCCGATGAAGAAGGTAACAAGACCATTCTGGAATACCTCTGGATCGAGTTCGATAAACCGATGGAAGATGCGTTTTTTTCGGTGCAGAATATGAAGAGGGTGAAATAGTGAAAGGGTGAAAAAGTGAAAGGGTGAAATGGATACAATTTTCAAACTAGCCTGGCGCAATATCTGGCGGAACCACCGCCGGACGTACATCACCATGGCGTCGATATTCTTTGCGGTCCTGTTTTCGGCTTTCATGGTGGCATTTCAGAAAGGAGGCTGGGACAGGATGATCGACAACGTGGTCAATTACTATTTTGGCTACGTGCAGGTGCACCAGAAAGGGTATTGGAACGAGCAATCGATCGACAAGGCCTTTGCCGTACCTGCCGAAATTGAAGAAATGGACCTCGCCTACGTGCCGCGCATCGAGTCGTTCGCACTGGCCTCCGCGGGCAACGCCACCTCCGGCGTGATGGTCACAGGTACCGACCCTGCGGCGGAGGACTCGCTGAGCAAGCTGAGTACCCGGCTGGTGAGCGGCCAATATTTTTCGGGAAATGAACCCGCTGCGCTCATCGCCGAGGGCATCGCCAAAAACCTGAAGCTCGGCGTCAACGACACCATCGTGCTCATCAGCCAGGGCTATCACGGCGTCAATGCCGCAGGCAAATACCCCATCGCAGGGATCGTGAAGTTCCCCTCTCCCGACCTCAATAAGCGCATGGTCTACCTGCCGCTGGAAACCGCCCAGCAACTATACGGCGCCGAGGGGCTCGTCACCACCCTGGCCCTCGACCTCGACGACAAGGACGCCGCGCCGAAGGCGGTCAAAGACCTCCAAAGCAAGCTCCCCGCAGAGGAGTACGAAGTGATGGACTGGAAAGAGCTCATCCCCGACCTGCTGGAAGCCAGGGAGGCAGACGCGGCAGGCGCTTACGTCATGCTCTTCGTGCTCTACCTCATCATCTCTTTCGGTATCTACGGCACCATCCTGATGATGGCCAAAGAGCGGGAGTACGAGTTCGGCGTCCTGGTCTCCATCGGCATGAACCGCTTGAAACTGGGCCTCACCATCTGGCTGGAGGTGATCATCCTGGGCATCCTGGGGAGCATTGCGGGCATTTTGGGCGCCATCCCCCTGGTCTATTATTTCCACGTCAAACCCCTCAACTTCGACAGCTTTGGGGAGAACATGGGAGATATCTACGAAAAATGGGGGTTCGACCCGATATTTCCTACCGCTTTCGAGCTCCCGGTATTTTACAACCAGGCCCTGATTGTTTTCCTCATCACCTCCATACTGGCCCTCTACCCGTTGATCAAAATATACCGCCTGCAGCCGGTGAAGGCCATGCGGGCATAAATGAAAAACCATGTTGCTCAAAATAGCCTGGCGAAACATCTGGCGCAGCCGCACCCGCAGCCTGGTCGTCATTGGCGCTATCGTCATCGGCGTATGGGCCGAAATTTTCCTGATGAGTTTTTCATTGGGAATGATGAAAAGCTACATCAACAACGCCATTCATGACGAAATTTCTCACATCCAGCTTCACCATCCCGAATTTCAGAAGGAAAAAGAGATCGAATACTATATCGAAGACGCCGGCGCCCTGCGGCAAAGCCTCGAATCTGCCGAGCATGTGAAAGCCGCCACGGTGCGCAGCCTCTCGGGCGCCATGCTCTCCTCGGCCAAAGGCGCTCGCGGTGTGCAGGCAAAAGGCGTTGACCCCGCCACTGAATCGGCCGTGACCGGACTGGATCAAAAGATCGTGGAAGGCACGTATTTCGAGGCAGGTAAACGCAACCAGATCCTTCTGGGCAAGAGCCTGGCCGAAAAGATGAACGTGAAGCTACGCTCCAAAGTTGTGCTCACCTTCACCAACCTCGACGGAGATATCACGGCCGGCGCCTTCCGCGTAGCAGGGTTGTATAAGACCAACAACACCCTGGTCGACGACGCCCAGGTGTTCGTAACCCGCGACGACTTCAATCAGGTGCTCGGCAGGGAAGGGATCGCCCACGAAGCCGCCATCTTTCTCGATGACCCCAGCTACCTGCCCGCCGTACAGCAAGCGCTTCAAGCCAGCTATCCCGCACTTCTGGCCGAGTCGTATGAAGAACTCGCCCCGGAAATGGCCCTGTTCGATTCCTCCATGCGCATCTCCACCAGCATCTTCACCGTCATCCTGATGCTGGCCCTAATCTTCGGCATCATCAACACTATGCTGATGGCGGTGCTGGAGCGCATCAAGGAACTAGGCATGCTCATGGCTGTAGGCATGAAAAAGGGCAAGGTGTTCTCTATGATCATGCTGGAAACCGTCATGTTGGGAGTGGTAGCCACCCCCATCGGCCTCGCCCTGGCCTTCGTCACTGTAAAATACTTCAACACCCATGGCATCGACCTGTCGTCCTGGTCGGAAGCCATGCGGCAATTCGGCATGGGCGGCCTGGTCTACACCGTTATCCAGCCCGATCTTTTCCTGGAACTGACCGTAGCAGTGCTGGTCACCGCCCTCATCGGCTCCATCTACCCCGCCCTGAAAGCCATCAGGCTCAGACCCGTGGAAGCGATACGGAGGATTTAGTTTTCAGTTTTTAGTTTTCAGTGTTCAGTGAACTGAAAACTAAAAACTGAACTGAAAACTGAAAACTGAAAATTGAAAACTAATGAAAAACATCATCACCCGCGGCATCACCAAGGTCTATAACCCCGACACCATACCGGTAGTGGCGCTGGGCGGAGTGGACCTCGAGATAGAACAGGGCGAATTCACCGCCATTGTAGGGCCATCGGGCTCCGGCAAAACCACCCTGCTCAACATCATCGGCGGGCTGGACCGGCCTACGGATGGAACTATCTCCATCTCCGGCACCCAGATCAACGAGTTGTCGGACAACAAGCTGATCGAGTTCAGGAAGAACCACATCGGCTTCGTCTTCCAGGCCTACAACCTCATCCCCGTACTCACCGCCGAGGAGAATATCGAATTTGTGATGTTGCTCCAGAACCGCCCCGCCCAGGAGCGGCAGCGGCGCACCCAGGAATTGCTGGAGGCCGTAGGGTTGATGGACAAAAAAGGCAAACGGCCCTCGCAGCTCTCCGGCGGGCAACAGCAGCGGGTAGCCGTAGCGCGAGCCCTGGCGCCCAAGCCCGACTTCATCCTGGCCGATGAGCCCACCGCCAACCTCGACTCCAAATCCACGGAGAACCTGCTCGACATCATGTCCCGGCTCAACCATGAGGAGGGCATGACCTTCGTGTTTTCCACCCACGACCAGCGGGTCATCGAGCGCGCCCACCGGGTCATCACCCTGGTCGACGGCAAGATCGCCTCGGATGTGGAGCAACAGCCCCTGAAATGATATGAAGGCAAGACTCCTGATCATTGTGCTGTGCCTCTCAACGGCCGCTTTTTCCCAGGATGAGGAACCGCCCAAACTCACCGTCGGCGGCTACGTCAAAGACCTGCAAACCCTTTTCATTTTCAACGCCAAATCCACCCTGGGCGAGGTTTTTGTATACAGCCAGAACCAGATCCACAACCGCGTCAACTTCAGCTGGCAGGCGGCGCCCTCCTGGCTGCTGCGAGCCGATCTGCGCAACCGGGTCTTTTGGGGCGACCAGTTATTCACCTCCCAGGCTTTCATCGATGGCCTGGATGCCGCCAACGACTATTTCGAGCTGTCGGTTGGAGGAAGCAACGACAAAGGGCTGGCCTACCACGCCATGATCGACCGGCTGTACCTGGAGTTTTCAAAAGGCAACTGGGAAGTGCGCTTGGGCCGTCAGCGCGTCAACTGGGGTATCGGCACGGTCTGGAACCCCAATGACATCTTCAACGCCTTCGCCTTCACCGACTTCGACTACGAAGAACGCCCGGGCTCCGACGCCCTGCGGGTGCGCTACTTTACCGGCTTCGCCGGCAGCGTAGAAATTGCCGCCAAAATGGCCGACAGCCTCGAAGCCGCCGTTATGGCCGGCATGTGGCGGTTCAATACCGGCGGCTACGACTTCCAGGCCCTCGCCGGCCTGGTGCAAAACGAGATCGCCCTCGGCGGCGGTTGGGCAGGCAATATCAAAAATGCGGGGTTTAAAGGAGAATTCACCTTCTTCCTGCCCCTGGACGAAGGCGAGAAATCCAGTTTTGCGGGCACCCTCGGCCTCGACTATATGACCGGTAAATCCCTGTACCTGGGCGCCGGTTTCCTCTTCAACTCCAACGGCGCCAACAGCGGCAGCCTTGCCAGCCTGTTCGACTTTGAGCTATCGGCGAAAAACCTCTATCCCTACAAATATTCCATCTTCCTCCAGGGCGGCTATCCCTTCACCCCCCTGCTCAACGGCGGCCTGGCCCTGATCTACAGTCCCTCAAAAGTGCACGCCGTCTTCCTCAACCCCACCCTCACCTATTCCATCGCCCAAAACTGGGACGCCGACCTCATCGGGCAACTGGCCTTTGAAAAAGAGGGGAAAAAGTTCCGCAGCCCCATCCAGGGCCTCTTTCTCAGAATAAAACTCAGCTATTGACAGGATATTTTGACAGGATTTTCAGGATTTCGCCGGATCGTCAGGATGCTTATTTCTTGACCAGCCGGGAAAGAGCCTGATACACCTCCGCCGCCGTCCGGTCCCAATCAAATTGCTGGCGCTGTTCACGACCTTTTTCGATCATATCAGCGGCAAGAGCCGGTTCGGATGACAGGCGGGCCATGGCCGCAGCGATGGACTCTTCCGAAAAGGGATCAACCGGAAGGCCAGCATCGCCCGCTACCTCGGGGAGCGAGGTCGTATTGGCAAAAATGACGGGAATTTCGGCGTAGAGCGCCTCCAGCACGGGCAGGCCGAAGCCTTCCCAAAGCGACACATAGGCCAGCGCCGCCGCGGCGCCCAGCACTTTTGCCAGCTCGGCATCGTCGAGATAACCGAGGAATTGGATCTGATCCCTGAACCGGGCGCCTTCCCAGGCGCTGCGCACCTCGCCCGTCTGCCAGGCCCAGCGGCCGGCCAGCAGGAGCTGGTGGGGCGCACCGGTCTCCGACTTGAAGCGGTCAAAAGCCCGGATCAGCCGGGGCACGTTCTTGCGGGGGTGAATGGCCCCGATGTAGAGAAAATAAGGCGCACCCGCGGCAAACCGATCCCGGATATCCCGGCGCGCATCTTCCGGCAAGGGCCGGAAGACCTCTCGCGGACCATTGTACGCTACCGAAATCTTCTCCGCAGGAATGCCCAGGGAGCGGACCAAATCCTGCCGGGTGAATTCCGACACGGTGAGCACCCGCTCGGCCCGGCGCAGGTAGCGGGGCATGAAATAGCGGTAATATTGCCGCGAAAGCCAGGGGATGTATCCCGGAAAATGGACGTACGCCACATCGTGCATTACCAGGGCGGTAGGCCTGGAAGTACGAAGGGAGCAGTAGTTGTCGGGCGAAAAAAATACATCAGCCCCGATTTTCTTCAGCACCCGCGGTATGGCAAGCTCAAACCAAAGCCACCATAAAACAGGATGTCTGGCGGGCGGGTACACGACCTTCATATGCACATTGCCCCCCAGCCGGAACCGCTCGTCGAAAGGCCGGTCGAACAATAACCAGAACTCATCCTCCGGATGGGCGGCGGCCATGCGGCGCACCACCTCCCAGGTATACCACCCGATGCCTTCCAGCTTGCCGGGTAACAAAAATCGGGCATTGACGGCTACTTTCATTTTTTTCTGCCAAAGGAGTCCAATAGAGGCCCTCCGCGCTCGAAAATAGGTCACATAAAGTTTACATTTGTCATACCAGATCAAATTCTTTTCCAATGACACAAACCGATGTCCTCATTCTCGGCGCAGGCGTAGCCGGCCTGACCACCGCCATCAAACTCGCGAAAGCCCGTCCCGACCTGCATATCAGCGTCCTGACCAAGACCAACGAAAACGAAAGCAATACCGCCTGGGCCCAGGGCGGCGTAGCCGCGGTATGGGACAAGCAGCACGACTCCTACCAAAAGCACATCGAAGACACCCTCGACGCTGGCGACGGCCTCTGCAACAGAGACATCGTCGATATCGTCGTGCATGAAGGTCCGGAGCGCGTTCAGGAGATCATCAACTGGGGCGCCAGATTCGACAAAAAAGCCACCACCGACCAATACGACCTGGGCAGGGAAGGCGGTCACTCCGAAAACCGCATTTTGCACTATAAAGACCTCACCGGCTGGGAAATACAACGCGCCCTGATCGAGGAAATGGAGCGCCATCCCAACATCGACTTCCACGAGCATTTCTTTGCCATCGACCTCATCACCCAGCACCACCTGGGCTACACCATCACCCGCGTCACGCCCGGCATCGAATGTTACGGCGCTTATGCGCTGGACAAGCGCACCGGCATCATCGAGGCTATCCTCGCCAGGGTCACCGTGCTGGCGACAGGCGGGGCCGGACAAGTCTACAAAAGCACCACCAATCCCTCCATCGCTTCGGGCGATGGCATTGCCATGGTCTACCGGGCCAAGGGCAGGGTGGAGAATATGGAATTCGTACAATTCCACCCCACCAGCCTCTATAACCCGGCAGGCGAGACGCCCTCATTCCTTGTATCAGAAGCCGTCCGGGGCTTTGGCGGCATCCTGCGCACCCGGGAAGGGGAAGAGTTCATGCACAAATACGACCACCGCGGTTCCCTGGCCCCGCGCGACATCGTGGCCCGCGCCATCGACCGCGAGATGAAACAGCGCGGCGAAGACTGCATGTACCTCGACTGCACCCACCTCGACAAAGAGGCCTTTATCGCGCATTTCCCAACTATTTACAACAAGTGCCTCTCCATAGGCATCGACCCCATGAAGCAGTACATCCCCGTCACCCCCGCTTGCCACTACATGTGCGGCGGCGTGCGCACAGACGAGATGGGCCGCACCTCAGTCGACCGGCTGTATGCTGCCGGGGAATGCACCTGCACCGGCCTGCACGGGGCCAACCGCCTGGCTTCCAACTCCCTGCTCGAAGGCCTCGTCTTCGGCCACCGCATCGTGGAGGACCTGCTACCCCGGATCGACAGCCTTGCCATCCAGCAAGGCATTCCCGACTGGGACGCGCGGGGCACTACCGACCCTGAGGAGATGGTCCTCATCACCCAAAGCCTCAAGGAACTCAAGGACATCATGAGCTATTACGTGGGCATCGTGCGCTCCGATGTGCGTCTGAAAAGAGCGCTCGACAGGCTTTACCTGCTCTACGCGGAAACGGAGGACCTCTACCACGCCACCACCATTTCCCCACAGCTGTGCGAGCTGCGCAACCTCATCACCATCGGCTACCTCATCACTCGTTCGGCGAGCATGCGCACCGAGAGCCGCGGCCTGCACTACACGACCGATTACCCGGAGAAAAAGAGTTACGTGGATCTGTCTATCCTGTAAAGTCAGGTTTCAAAATTTTGCAACCTGCTGGAAAATCCCATTGCATCCACGTATCTTTAGAGGGCAAAACTCCGTTGATGCCCAAAACTCCATCAGACAGGCTATACAGGCTGGTGCGCTCCCTGACGGGCAGCGAGAAGCGCTATTTCAAGCTCAGCGCCAGAGAGAGCGAGGGTGGCGACAACAAATACCTGCAGCTCTTCGAGGCTATTGAGCGACAGGAGGAATTCGATGAAGAAGCCCTGAAAAAAGCGGTGTACGGCGACCGCCCCGTAGAAGGCAAGAAGTATTCGGAGTTGAAAAACTACCTGCTGGAGCGCATCCTGAAAGGCCTTCAGGGTTACGACGAAAAAACATCGGCCGACTACCGCATCAAGTCGGCCCTGCTGAGCGTGCGGGCGTTGTTCCGCCGCTCGCGCTTTGAAGACGCGCTCTACCTGCTGGAACGGGCCAGAAAAACGGCCCGGCAACACGAGCAGTTTGCCGCCCTGCTCGAAGTGGTCAACTGGGAAAAACAGATCGCCTACGCCCGCACCGACATTGCCTTTCTCGATGCGGAAATGACCAGGCTTGAGCAGGAAGAGGCTGAATACCTCGCCCAATTGTCAAACCTGACCAACTACCGCAACATTTTCCTGCACCTGCTCACCAGCCTGCGCAAGGACGCCTCCATGCGCCGCGAGGAACAAGCCCGTTTTATCGGAGAATTGCTCAGCGATCCGCGCTTGCAGGACGTGCAACAGGCCACCTCCCATCTGGCCAGGGTCTATTACTACCGCATTCTTTCGATAGCCAGCTATGCCCGCAAGGAGCACGATCGCTTCTACCAACTCAACAAACAGCTCATCGGACTGATGGAGGAGCGCCCCGACTTGCTGCGGGAAGACGTATCCGAGTACATCTCCGCACTGAGCAACATGACCCTGAGCTGCGGCCTGCTCGGCAAATACGGCGAAGTGCGGGAGGTTTTGAAAAAATTCCGCCAGCTACAGCCCAACACCCTCGACGACGAGCTCAAGATCCACCGGCAGTATTACATGAACCAGTTTGGCCTGTGTATCGACCAGGGAGAATTTGAAGAAGGGCTGAAAGCATTGAAAGAACACCAGCAGGAGGTGCAGCGCTTCAGCGAGGAGTTGTTCAGAAAGAACACCTTTTTCTACCAGTACTTCTACATCTATTTCGGCAACGGCGACTATGAAAACGCCCTCGCCTACCTCAACGAATGGCTGTCGCTGTCGGGAAATATAGAGCGCAAGGACCTGCAGAGCCTGGCCCGGATACTCAACCTGGTCATCCACTATGAAATGGGCAATACCCTGCTGCTGGAGTCGCTGGTGCGCTCCACCCAGCGATTTCTGAAAAAGGAAGACCACATGTATGCCTACGAAAAGGCCATGCTGCATTTTATCAAATCGGCAATCCGGGCAGCCGGCAAGCGGGAAGAAAAACAGGCGCTCCAGCTGCTTCAGGAACAACTGGAGCGCCTGTACGCGCTGCCCTCCGAGCGCCCGATGCTCGAATTATTCGACATCAGGGCCTGGGTGGAGGGGAAAATCCTACAGATACCCTTTGCGGAGGTGGTTCGCAGGCGCTATCGCGCCAGGATCAACGCCCCCTCTTAAGGCATCCTCCGGGGGTGATCGCGGAAGAAACCGGCGATTCAAAAGAAGCCACGGCGAAACCGTTGCTGCGGATCTCTATCTCACCCCATCCCACGAAGTTGGGAGCGGTCTGGATGAAGGACATCTGCGAGATGTCCATGTATCCGCCTTTGATCTGTTGGGCTTTTTCCTTGCCGAGCGCTACGACCTCAAACTTTTGGAGAGTTGTCACTTTTTTTGCCATATCAATTTCTTTTTGCCAGGGGAGAATTCCGAATACAATCCCCCTAATTTATCATTCAACAGCAAAACTAAATATTGCAGTTCCGCCAGTTGTACAAGATTTTTGAAAAAGTCAGCTTCCTGAGTATATTGGAGCATAAATAAATTTATTAAATAAGGGTGGGCGGGCTGCGCCCGCCCACCCTTATTTAATGATACTTTCGGCGGCCGCAGGCCCAAGTTACTTCTTTTTCAGTTCTTCTGCAATCTTGCCTGCCAGGTCGGATTCGAAGCCGCGGGAGATGGCGTAGCGCAGGAGCTTGTGGTAGCGCTCGAAAGGGGTGCTGTCGCCGTCGAGAGACGCCAGTTTTTTTTCGAGTAATCCTTTCAAGGTTTCCTGGTAGGCCTCCTCCTCGATCTCGGAGAGGGCTGCACGGATGCAGTAATCGGAGATATCGCGTTTTTTCAGTTCCTGCAGGATGCGAAGGCGGCCCCATTGCTTGATGCGGAACTTCCCGCGGGCGAAGGAGCGGGCGAAGCGCTCCTCGTCGAGAAAGCGCTCCTGGATCAGTTCGGCCAGCACGTTTTCCAACTCGTCGCCGTAGACGCCCCACTCGACGAGCTTGAAGCGCATCTCCTGATGGCAGCGGTCCTGGTAGGCGCAGAAGCGCTGGGCTTTGACAAGCGCTTCCTCGAAGGAAAGGCGTTTTGCGGGCATCACTCTTCCACTTGCAACAACTCGAAGAGTTGGTCGAGTTCTTCAAAGGATTTGACGCCCGTTTTCTCCTCAGCCCCGCCCCTGACGCAGATGCCGACAGGCCCGAGGTGGAAGAGGATCTCGTCCAGGTTTTCGGGCGACCAGTCGAAAGCCAGCAGGATGGGGAATTCGTTGCAGAGGGAGCGCAGCTCGCCCATTGGGAGGGGAGCGCCCTCTTCCCGGATAGAACTCCAGCTCAGCCCGTGGCGGGTAAAGTCGAGCAGGAAGTGGGAGATGACGGGCTCATAGCCGCTCAGGCGGGTGCGCAGCGCGTCGGCAGAAAGGCCGGGCGACAGCGCCAGCTCTTCGATGATGGGAATATCTCCCAGCTCGGGCGCCCAATCGGGCGGCAGGGGCCGGGATATCTGAATGGCGTCGAGTTGCAGGTCTGTGGTGGTTTTGAGGATGAAATCCAGGTCCTGATTGCCGAACTCACCCACCAGCTCAACGCCGCCGACCCATTCGCGAAAGGCGAGAAGCTGGGCTGGGTTGATGAAGTGGGGCGAAGAGGGGTCCAGGCAAAAGCCCAGCCATTTGACTTCCCAGGCCGCGAAGTAACGCGCATCGGTCAGGTTGGTAATGGCGTTTGCTTTGACAAGTGTTTTTAACATAAAAAGCTTGTAGGCTATTCTTAGATTTGCAAAGGTACAAACCATTTACCAATCTCATGTCCGACGAACACTATTTCGATTGGGTATTTGACATCACCCGCAGGATACCTCCCGGGCGGGTGACCACCTACGGCGCCATTGCCGACAGCCTGGCCCTGGGCTCTGCCCGCATGGTCGGCTGGGCCCTCAACCAGGCTGCCCGGCTCGACGACGTGCCCGCCCACCGCGTCGTCAACCGAAAGGGCGAGCTCTCCGGGCGCCTCCATTTCGCCACCCCCACCCGTATGCAGGAATTGCTGGAAAGCGAAGGCGTTTCCGTCGTGGATAACAAGGTGCAGGACTTTGACCGGCTTTTCTGGCATCCGGCGGAGCATTTGGAAGACCTATAGGGACGTTTATCGTTGATCGTTTATCGTTTACGTAAGCGATAAACGATCAACGATAAACGAGACGAATATTATGTCCGCCCAACTCTCTCAGGGCCGTTTCCAAGTCGGGGGCGATACCGAGGAGGAAGCCGCCGCCGCCGGCGCCACAGAGTTTGATCTTGTAGTGGGGGGAATCCAGGCCTTTTTTCCAGAGGGGCCGGAAAGTTTCCGGTATCATTTCCTGAAAATCATGCCACTGAAAGCGGCTGATGGCTTCGAAGGCCTGCAGCAGACCAGCCTGATCGCCCGCAAGCCAGGCGCGGATGGCTGCGTCGCTGGCGGGCAGCAAAGCGCTTTCGATCCGGCTGCTGAAGGCGGGGTCTTCGCATTTCTTCAAAAAGATCCTGACCAGGGGCGCCGTTTCGCGGCTCATGCCGGTGTCGAGCAGAAACAGCCCGCTCCTGCTTTCCTGCGCACTAACGACTTCCGCTTCCTCTTTCCCTTGCAGCAACAAGGGCTCTCCCAGCAGGCAGACCAGCGGGTCGATGCCCGAACTGGCGCCGTGGAAAAAGCTCTCGATCTGGGCCAGTTGCTCCCGTAGCTGCGGTAGTCCGGCTTCCGGAGCAGTGCAGAAGGCTTCGTACACCGCGGCAACCACGGCGCCCGAGCTGCCCAGTCCGTATCCCACGGGGATGCCGGATTCGAAAAACAGCCCCTTGCCGAGCTCGCGGGCGAAAGTATGGAGGTCCATTTCCGCCAGCAGGGCGCCATCATCGTAGAGTTGCTCCAGGTAGCCCAACAGCCCTGCCAGTTCGGGGGAAGGCTTGTCAGCGGCCGCCCAGGCCCAGCGGCCGCTGAAATCCGGATACGGCACGGCCAGGGCTCTTGCCCCGCGAATGATCACATATTCGCCGAAAAGCAGGACTTTGGAGGGGTAGTTGCGGGCGGATAGAGTCATCTTTATTTTAATTCTGCGTTTTTCGAATAAAAAATAAAATTAATTTTGACATACAGAGGAATACTAAAAAATTATTCCTTAAATTTGACAAAAATCGATCGCTTATGAGAACCAATCAGAGAGAACTCATGGTCTATTACAACCCTGATTCCGGCGCCCACCGCCGGACGGTGGCGTATGCACAGTCTGTTTGCAGGTACGTCAGGGCCTACGCCTTTGATCAGGCCCCTTCGACAGAGACCAGTTGGCAGCAAATCATGCACGCACTGAACCTCGACGATCCGAAAGAACTGCTCAACAAAGCCCACCCGTACTACCAGGCCCACATTCGCGGCCGTGAATTTGACCTCGACAGCTGGATCAAGGTCATTCAGAACAACCCCGACCTCATCCAGGCGCCTATCGCTATCCGGGGTAAAAGGGCCATCCTTTGCCACAACGCCACCGACATCCTGAAATTGACGGAAGCCGTGCAGGTGGGGTAAGTGTTTTTTGATCGTTGGTCAAGGTTTATTACCTTTGCACCCGATCACACAAATTCCATTCCACCATGTCATTTGAAGTAGAAGGCAAGCTCATCAAGAAGTACGACACCGAAAACAAAACGGGGTCTTTTCAGGCCCGCGAATTCGTCATCGAAATCAGCAGCGGCAATTATCCGCAGTTCGTCAAGTTCCAGTTGACGCAGGATCGCTGTACCCTGATCGATGCCTACCAGGAAGGGGAAATGATCAAGGTTTCCTTCGACCTGCGCGGCCGGGAGTGGAACGGCAAATATTTCACCAACCTCAACGCCTGGCGCCTCGACCGCCCGTCGTCAGGGGCATCTTCTTCTTCCGCCTCCAAAGAACCGGCGCCGCATTTCGGCGACGGCGACTTTCCCGCTGCTTCAGACGATCCGGGGCATTCCTCCGGCGGATCGTTTGACGACCTTCCTTTTTGAGAAGTGAAAAAGTGAAAGAGTGAAAAAGTGAAAGAGATGTCTCTTTCACTTTTTCACTCTTTCACCCCTCAAGTATTTGCTGTGCATGCTCCTTGGTATTCACCTTGTCGAATACCTTTTCGATCACGCCATTTTCGTCGATGACGAAGGTGGTGCGCAGCACGCCGGTGACGTCCTTGCCCATAAATTTCTTCTTGCCCCAGACGCCGTAGAGGTTGAGGACCTCCTTGTCCTTGTCGGCGATGAGGTGGAAGGGGAACTCGAATTTATCGATGAAGCCCTGCTGCGCCTTGGCGGTGTCGGGGCTTACGCCCAGCATTTCGAAACCCTTTGCCCTGAGTTCGCCGTAGTGGTCGCGCAGGCTGCAGGCCTCGGCGGTGCAGCCGGGAGTATTGGCTTTCGGATAGAAAAACAGCACGAGCTTCCTCCCCTTGAAATCGCTGAGGCTCATCTGCTCGCCCTTTTCGTTGAGTCCGGTGAATGCCGGCGCAACATCTCCTGCTTTTAAGTGCGTCATATGCTTCGTTTTTTTTCTTTCAAACAGCCATGCGTAGGAAGTGTTTTATTGCTC
>JBAQQB010000079.1:0-36602 GCA_049306275.1 Saprospiraceae bacterium
ATCGCCCACACAGCCGTTCTGGCCTGTCGGGCTCACTGTGTAGACCACCGTTTTCACCCCGTTTGCGGGTACGACCAGAGACAACTGGTTGTTGATCACGCTGCCTGCAGTGGGAAGACTGTTCTCGCCGTCCACCTCCGCGTTGTTGGCTGCCACCCAGCTGAATGTGCTCTGCACGCCGTTGCCATCGGTGTCGACGAGGCCCTGCAGGTCGATGCTCAGCGGGGTTCCGGAGCATACTTTGTAGGTCTTGTTTGTGCCCACCGGCTCCGGCTTGACGGTGATGGTCACTACGGTTGCCGGGCCTGTGCAGTCGTCGCCGCCGCCATCGTCGTTTTGCCCATCGGGGCCATAGTGATAAGGCGTAATGGTGTATTCGATCTCGGCATCCGTTCCACCGGTATTCGAAATCGCTGCCGGATCCAACAAGGAGCCCCCGGGCAGGTTGGTCTGCGAAGGGGTGTATCCCGAAGCCGTCCCCGATTGGAGGCTGGCGTTGACGTGGAAGGCATCCGAATCCGCATTCAGGGCAACGGTTATGGTGGTTGTGCCTTGGCTGCAGAACATTTCCGCAAGTGCGCCGGGCGAAGCCGCTTGTGGGTCGACAACGGTCACGGTACGCGACACCTGCACTGCAGGATTCCCCGCAGCGTCCATGACATCGTAGGTGAGCACGTAAACCCCTGCAAGGGAGGTATTCACCGAGCCACCCGCTACAATGTTGGCGGAAATATCGCCATCGCAATTATCCATAGCCGTAGCTCCTGCATCGATGTAGGCGACATCAGCGCACACCACGAGGCTGGCATCGCCCAGAAGGGTGATCACCGGGATTTCGCTATCCGTCACCGTCACGGTGAACGAGCACGATGCAGTCAGATTTGCCGCGTCTGTGACCACAAAGGTATTGGTGGTCACACCTAAGGGGAAGCAGAAACCGCTGGCCTGCCCAGCCGTTTGAGCTGTCGATTGGCCGGTGCAGTTGTCCGTGCCGATTGGAGCGGTGTAGTTCACCACGGCGCAGCATTGACCAGGGTCGTTATTTACTGAAATATTCGAGGGGCAGGTGATCGCGGGTGGCTGGTTGTCGATTACCGTAATCGTGACCGTACAGGTAGTAGTGTTGGGGGGTGTAGCGCCGTCGGTCGCTGTATAGTTCACCGTCACGGTAGCGCCATCGCCGCTCACACTGTATGCTCCGGCCGGGATATCCTGATGCTCCACAATACTGCCGCTCGCCGTGCAGTTGTCTGTTGGATTGAGCAAGGTCACATAATCCGGGATGGTGATTTGGCAACTGGCGCCGGCATCGGTGTTGATCACGGCGGTATTGGCCGGGCAAGTTACATCCGGCTTGGAGTTGTCTAACACGGTTACGGTAAAGCAGCATTCGCTGGAGTTAGCGTCGGCATCTGTTGCCTGATAGCAAATGGTTGTCAGCCCCAAAGGGAACTCGTCACCGCTGTTCAGGGTCAGGTTTGCGTTGTCGCCGGGACCGTCGCTCCGGGTTACGGTAGCCGAACAGTTGTCCGAAGCCGTGGGGGCTGACCAGGAGACAATGGCGCCGCAAGCGCTTGGCGTTGCCAGGTCGCAGGTGTAGTCCAGTTCATCCAATTGGGTAGTGGCGCCGGTTACCGAATTTTCATTGACAAAAAGGAAATTGATGCCTTTCGCCACATCGAAGGTTCCCGTGTAGGTGTAGTTGAAAACGGCTGTATTGCCCGAGCCGTCGCCAAACATGACGCCGGAAATGGTCACCTGGCCGAGCGCATTCACGTTCAGGGTTACGTCGGCGCCGTATTGCCCACCGATCGAAGGGAAACAACTTCCGCACAAAATCGGGTTATCGAGGTTGAATGGCGCGATGGTAGCCCCGGGGGAGGAAGCGGTTTGGGAACGCGCCACCGTGCCCCCGTCATTGTCGATCAGGAAAATACCGTTCAGATGCAACTGATCCCCATCGGCAAACATCCAACGCACATCGTTATCGGCCCCGTTGCGGGTCCAGGTAGAATTAAAACTGAGCGTTACCTCGTCGCCAGTTTGAAAGAGACCAGCCGGGATAACGGGAATAATGATTTTGATCTGGTTCGGCGGATTACTTGCCGGGAAGAGCAAACTTGTTCCGGAAGCCGGAACCGGGCCATTCGGGAAAACAACCCCCGGGGTTGTCAACAAATCGGCAGGTTCGTCTACCAAACTCGTGCACTCAGTTGTATTTACTCCGGTGTTGGCCACGATATTGGCCGGGCAAGTGATCGCCGGCATTTGGTTGTCTGTCACCGTCACCGTAAACGACACTGTGGCAGCGCTGTTCGTACCGTCGGTAGCACTGAGTTCCACGGTCGTCACCCCTTGGTTGAAGGTAAGAACACCGCTGCCCGCACCGTCGGCAATGCCTGTTGCAGAACCTGTCGTGGCGCCGCTGAGCGTGTAGCCCCAGGTCGCGCCCGTGCAGTTGTCCGACACCGGATCGGCGATGGTGTAATTGGCCATGCAAAGGCCCGGCGCCGTATTCAGGTTTTGATTGCCCGGGCTGGTCAGCGCAGGCGCTTCGTTGTCCACCACCGTCACGGTCATATCGCAGGTATTCGGATTGCCTGCGGCATCGGTCACCGTCCACCCAACGTTGGTTGTACCTGCCGGGTAATCGCCGGAGGCATCGCAATAACTGTTAAAATCATTGCTTACAAAGAAATAATTGGCAGGCTGCGGAGAACTGACCCAATCCGAGGCTTCCATATTTTGAAGCGTACCGGTATGAGAGTTGGGGGAAATATCATTCAGGGCGCTGCCCGCTCCTTCATCCATTCTGTAATAGGCGATGAGGCCGGGATCATTGGGATTGGCCAACTGGTCCTTGCCACAGGCGATAGCTGTTGCCGGACGGGCCGTATTCCAGATGCGGATTTCGTCGAGCTGACCGTTGAAATACCAATCGAGGTTATGGTTGCGGCCAATGTTCAACTCGGGGGCGCCGCCCAGATCGGGCACAGTACCTGCGGATGTTCCCTGCAATACGCCGTCGAGGTACAGGCGGATTTTTCCATCGGGCCCTTTCTCCGCTGCGAAGTGATGCCAGTTACCATCATTGACAGCCGCTGCTGAATAAACATTCTCCCCTCCGGAAATTCCGGGCGGTTGCCTGTGGAGGAAACGCAATTTCCCGTCAATGCCCATCACCATGATATGCAGGTAGCTATTGGTGGTTGAGGGCACATATCCATCCAGAATGACCTGGTTTACGCCGCTGACACTGGTTTTAAACCAGCCTTCGATCGTATAGTCCGTTCCGGCCAACCCAGCAACCGGAGCGATGAGCACGTATTCGTCCGTTCCGTCAAAGGCCAGTGCAGTGCCCGTGGATGGGCCGCAATTATCTGACACGGTGGGTTGCGGTACGGTTACGGCTGCGGTGCACAGGCCCGGGGCGGTGTTTTGCGTGATATTGGATGGGCATGCGATGGCCGGCGCCTGGTTGTCATTCACCGTTACTATCTGTGTACAGGTCGCCGTCTGCCCGTTGGCGCCCGTGGCGGTCCAGGTCACCGAAGTCGTGCCCACGGGATAGGTTCCAGAGGCGCTGCTGCAATTGCCCGTCACATCGTTGACCAGGGTTAACGGGTCGCCCAGGGCCGGCGCGCCGGCTACCCAGTTGGAGGTACAACCGGAGGCGAGGGAGAATCCGCTGAGCGTACCGTTGTTTGGCGTTGGCATGCCGCCGGTTAGGGTGGTCAGGCCGCTGTTATTGCAGCAGGCGATGCCTTGATTGAAGTTGTAAAAGGCGATGAGGCCAGGATAGGTGGGGTTGATCTCCACATTCATCGCAGCCTGGATATCGGACTGGCTGCGAGCCACATTCCATACTCTCACCTCATCAAGGGCTCCATTCAGGTGTCTTATGTTCAAATCGCCCCAACGACCCAGTGCAGTAATTGTATTGGTATTGCATGGAGGGTTCGCGTAGGGATCTGTATTTGCTTGCAGGACGCCGTTAATATATAATTTCATTCCAGTAGCGCCATCAATTACCGCTGCAACGTGATACCAGGTGCCCGCAGTCCAACTATTCTGATCGGAGAAAATCTGGTGGTTGCTCACGTCTGGGGCTCTGACGGAAAAGGAAATTTTACCGTCATTGGCATCATTATTTTCAGAGAAAAACAGCGCATATTCACAAACCTCTCCCGTACTGTTTCTTGAAATAAGTGTGGAATAACCTGAATTTGACGTCGGGGTGATATCCGCATTTAGCTTAAACCACATTTCTATGGTGCGAATACCCAAGTTTCCCAGTGTTGCTCCCAGATCCACATAATCATTCACCCCATCAAAATTCAACGCGTGATTCCTCGTGCAAAGCCCCGACAAAACCGGAGAGGGCACAGTCACAGTAGCATCGCACTGCCCCGGCGTACTGTTCACCGGCGTCACCGCCGGGCAGGAGCTAAACGATGGCGGGTCGCAATTTTCGCAGGAAGAACTGCCCTGCGACGGGGCTTCGGAGCCTGGCTCGCAGGTCTCGCAATAAGCCGCTCCCAAAACGCCGCTGTAGGTTCCTGTCGGACAGTTTTGGCACGATACTGCGCCTGATGCGGAGCTGTATTCTCCAATCTGGCAGGAATATGCACTCAGGCCATCGGGACAGAAAAAGCCCGGTGGACAAGGCTGGCACCCTGCGATCACCTGTTGTCCGTTCTCGGTGGCATACACGGCGTAATAGCCCTGGTTGCAGGCGCACTCCGCCAGGTTGAAGTTCGGGATCGTGCCCTGGTTCTTGGCCAGCGGGCAATCATCGCAACCATCCGGCGCCCCGTCATTGTCCGTATCGGTGTTATCGGGCGCATTGGCGGCGCCTGGGGTGATGCAGGTCAGTTCGAAATCCACGTTATTCTGATCGGTGTCGGAACCGTCGGGGACGCGGGAGAGGCCTATGCCAGGGGTAGTGTCCGGGTCCAGCAGGCCGGTTCCGGAGCCCTCCACAGCGCTGGGCACGTCACCTTCATAGCTCAGGGCGTCGACCCTGACGCCGTTCCACATCAGTCTGACCGCATCGGGAGCGCCGTTCTGGATAGAAGCCGCATAGCTCAGATCGCACTCGGGACCGGAATACCCTCCCAGACAAACCACGTAGTAATCGCCTGCCGCCAGGTTGACGTTTGGCAGGTTGAAGTTCTCATACACGGCATCCCCCGTCCCATTGACCAACTGGAGGGTAAAATCATCCAGATTGATAGCGGTGGTATTCATATTGCGCAACTCGACGAACTCGCCGTTATCAGCCCCCGGCTGCTCGTAGTCCACTTCGTTGATGACCAGGGCAGGTGAGTCGCAGATCTGCATGGAGTTGAAGAAGGCATTCCGCTGGCCGTCAGGACCTGCGTTGAAGTTGAACAAACGCACCCGGTCGATGGTGGAGCCTCCGGCGGGGTTCATCAATGTGCCCGTATAGGTCGTGACGTTACCATTGGCAAGTTGGGTGAGCGTCAATTTCCAGGTGGTGGAAGAGGTAAGCAGAAAATCCAGTCTCAAGCCTTCATCTGTGAAGTCAACCGAAGTATTCGACACACCGCCACTGGCGTTAATCTGATATTTTGCTTGCCCTCCTACGAAGAAAAATTCCCACACGTTGTTGTTGGAGCTGTTGCGCAAGCCGAGTCCTACGGTGCCCCCATTGTTGATCCAGCCGTTGTCCATGTAAATAGTGAAGGTCTGGCCGACCGAGAGAGGGCTGGAAAAAGGCCGGATGGCCTCGGAGAGGTTTGAGCTGTTGGCATAAAAACCCCAGGCCTCTCCCCCGGTATTGATATCGCCATCGCTGTTTCCGTCGCCATCGCCGTTGGTCGCGGAATTACCGTTAAAAAGTCCCGCGTTTCCATTATTAGAAGCTGGGTTCCGCCCTGTCCAGGGCAAAAACCGGGCGCCATCGTTATCGCCGTTCTGGATTTGGTTGCCATCATTATCATACACACCGGCATTGGCCTGGGATGCCGCTCCACACAGATCCTCCAGCGGCACAACCGGCAGCCCGAAAGCCAGTACCCGCGTAATTCCGCCACAAGTATACAACCCTGTCGCCGAAGCCGTCAGGTTGAAGGTGGAAAAGTTGCCGTTGCGGTTAGGCGAATTCGCGCGGTCGGGCGAGAAGGTGAAGGTGCTGCCCGCAGTTGCGTATTGCACATAGCCGATCGTCACCTCCGCGCTCGCGCTGGCGTCGTACACCACGAAGCTGAACTGCTCACCGTTGTTCATCCCGTTTGCCGAAGGCGCGCCCAGCACCTCGATGATCATGTCGTGCACGCCGTCCCACTGAAAGCTCTGCCCGATGCGGCCGATGCCGACGATGTCGCCGGCGCCGTTTTTCACCGCCACCTCGTCGCCCACTGCAATGGGCGCTCCGTTGACGAGCAGGTTGGCCGCGTCGGCGGCGCGCAGGGCGATGAAATGGGGGCATCCGCCCGGCTCGGCATCCATCTGGAAATGCGAACCCGTTGCGCCAGGCAACTGCGGATACAAGCCCGTTACCGACCACCAGGCGTAGTCGCGCGACTGGGCCTTCACGTTGGCCCGGCTGTCGGCAAAGGCCTGGGTGGTCACGAACAGGTAGCCGTCGGAATAGTCTTTCAAATATTTATTGGAGAAAGGCGTATTGACCCAGGCAGACGATTCCGAGGAAGGGTTGTCGTTGAGCGCCAGCACCAGGCCGTCGCTGGCGCCGTTGGTCGTGCCGTAGCGGTTCATCACAAACAGGTCGCCGCCGTTGCCGGCGGTGAAGAAAGGATTGAGGTCCTGTATGCGCCCCGAGCCTCCCGTAGCCGTGGCTTCGCGCAGGGCCATCTGCCATTCGATGTCCTCTTTCAGGCCGTACCAGAAGAGGTCTTTCCAGAATACGGTGGGCCGTCCTTCTGCTGCCATGATGTAGGGATATCCCATGTCTTCCTTGTCGGAAAGAACGGGATCGTGGCCGCTGTCGATAGACAGTGCCAAACAGGTGCTGCCTACCTGCTGCTGGTGCGGGGTGGCGCAGCTGACTACCTGCCAGCCGATGCGGTCGACGTCGTGGTTTTCTACGAAAGTGACCACGTCTTCACCCGGCAGGCCGCCGCCGAACAAAAGGCCGGAGCTGTTCAGATTCCACATGTTAAATCCGCCACCGCCGTTGCACATATCGCGCAGGGCGTAGCGCAAGTTGAAGTCGAAGATGGCGAGGTTGGCGTCTTTACTGCCGATGCCGTAATTGGAGACGAAGTTTTCTACTTCATTGCGGTAGTTCACCAGTGTGCCAAGGTTGCCGTCGAACAGTTCGCCTACGGCGAAGGGTTGGTCTGGAGTGGCCAATTCAACCAGAAACGGCGCCAGGAAGCCGGGCTCTATATGCTTTACCGCGTCGAGGCGCACCTCGTCAAAGCCCACCTCATCAAGCAGGTAGCGGCCCCAGACAATGAGCGAGTCGCCAGCCCTCCCCAGGTTGTGGGGACCGAAGTACCAGTCGTTGGCCGGTGGGTCGAGAGTCTGGTCGAGGAAGTTGAAATAGCAGAGGTCTTCGAAGAAAAGGCGGTCGTGGTAGGGCGCAAAGACGTCGCAGTGCGTGAAGTTGGGGTGGAAATCGGCCGCATCCATCGGCAGGCGGCCGCTGGCGGGGTTGAAATCCGTCCAGGCATCGGTCGGGTTCACCCCGTCGTTGCAGTCTTCCGGCTCCAGGGCATCGCCGCCTCCGCGATGGTTGAGCACCAGGTCGGCCATCACCTTGATGCCGTTGCCGTGCAGGGCCGAGATCATGCTCTGCAACTGCGCCTTGTTGCCGTGGCGGGTACGGATAGAGCCTTTTTGGTTGAATTCTCCAAAATCGTAATAGTCATAGACCCCATAGCCCATGTCGTAGACGTTGCCGAAGCCTTTATTGGCCGGCGGCGTCCACACGGTTTCGAAGCCGGCATTCTGGAGATAGGGAGCGATCCCTGCGATGGTATCCCACCAGACACCCGAGTTGGAAGAAATATCGCCGGGGTTGGTATTCCAGTAAAATCCTTGCAAAATGACGTCCTGCGAAAATGCGCGGGAGGGAGAAAGAGAAACGAGGAACACTACAAGCCCCCATAGAGCAAACCGGGCAGAGCTGGTTTTCATAGGAAAATAATTTGTTAGCGTTGCGCAAGAGGTTTTCGGCATCGGGCCGTGTCACAAATATAAAAAACTGATTTAAGTACGGCCTTGATAAAATACTTTTCACCGGTTGAAAGGTCGGGCTGCACCACCCGCTCACTACCAATAAATTCGTATTATTGTATGGCAAAGAACCAAACATGTCCTCCCAGAACGTCTTTTTACCATCCCCGGCTTTGAGGTCATTTATCTGGCGTTACAATTTTATTCAAAGTGAATCAGCGGTAAAAAAAACACAAATACCCCCTACCCTATCCTCCGGATTGGCATTCATACTGGAAGGAACGGGGCATATTCATTTCCAGGGCAAAGGAATCAGGTTGCCGGACAATTACATTATTCCCGTCACCGACCATCCTTTCCTGGCCGAAAGCTCGGAAGGAAATTTGGTTTTGGGCATCCAGTTTTTCCCGGGTAAATTTTCCGAATTTTTCGGATGGCCGCAAAGGCTTTTCTTCAACACTTCAGTGGGGCTGGAAGAGACGGAATACGGGAAAAGCTTTTGCCAGTTAAAAGAGCAGTTGTATGAGACAAAAGAACTTCCGGAAAAGATCTTGCTGATCGACCATTTTTTATTGAGAAGGATGCCGGAAAAACCAATATTCCGTCCTGTGATGGATTTCATCCTCCATGAAATTTACAAAAGCAGAGGGCAACTGATGCACGATGAACTCAGCCGGAGGACAGGAATGAGCGGTCGCAGCCTTCGGCGTTTGTTTCTGGAACATACGGGTATGAATGCGCGTACTTTCATGCGCATTTTTCGATTTTACCACGCTTTCATGCTTTTGAATTCCAGGCAATTCTCCTCCCTCACAGACCTTGCCTACTCTGCGGGGTATTTTGACCAGGCGCATTTTATCCACGATTTTCATGCTTTTACAGGAGCATCTCCGAATGCCTTTTTGAAAAACCATCCCGGACTTGCAGGCCAGCTCGGATGGGAAATTCCCGCAAAAAATACCGCAAAGCCATAACAAGTCAGGCCGCGACCCTCCCACTTTGGCCATCCAATACAATTATCTCCGGATTAACGGCAGTACCTTAATTGCTCAATCCAGTGCAGCCTAAACGAGGCCATGGAGGAAGAATGGGCCAAAAAGACAATAGCATGAGACACGGAGAAAAAAAACAGGAAACGGCCGGCCGTTTATCCCAGGAGAATAATGCTGCCCGTACCGTACAGGGCAGAGTTTTCACCACCGACCGTCAAGCCCTGCCCGGGGTGAACATCCAACTGCTCAATGTGAGTATCGCCGGAGAAAGTCAAGCGCTTCAGGAAGAAGTACTTTCCGAGGGTAAAGCGGATGAAAACGGATATTTTGAATTGAATTACCGGTGGACACAGCAGCAAAATAAAGGAAGGGGACCCGACCTCAAGGTCCAGGCAATCTCCTCCGAAGGCAACAGGGTATTGGGCCATTCTCCCGTGCGCTATAACGCCGCGCCAGTAGTTACCATTTATGTCGTCGCAGATTCGAAAACCATCGGACTCCCTTCTGAATACGAACAAATCACCGGGACCTTGACGAATCTCCTCCGGAAAGACCGGCGTTTCGGAACGCTCCGGGAGAAAGAAGGAAAGAAGGAAATCACCTACCTGGGAAATAAATCAGGATGGGATTCCCGGCTTGTCGCCATGGTGGCTTTGGCTGACCGCTTCAGTTCAGGGACGAAAATCGAACCTGGATTATTTTACGCCCTGTTCCGTGCCGGAATGCCCGCTAACGAGACTTTTTTGTTCCGCCTGGAAAAGGAAACCATCCTGGAGTGCTGGGAAAAAGCCATTGAACAAAACATCATTCCGGCGATCCCGGAGCGCCAGCTCGAAAAAATGTACGACCTTTTCCAAAAGCGCCGCGCTTCATTTTGGGTTAGCGAAGAGGCCCCGCTTTTTGGCCTTGCCCGAAGCAAAGAGCTGCTGGGCATCGTTTTGAACCAAAAAGAAAGGGACGCCTATGCCCGGATCTTCTATGAAATAAAAGGAAGCGAACTGTCTTTTTTCGAAGCAGTTGCTAAATCGCCGCTCCTGAAGCAAAAGCTCGGAAGCCTCGTGCGCCTTTGGCAATGGGCGGCCCAGACGGCCAATAACGTCTCCCTCATCCGAAAGACAGGTTTGGACGATCAGGGAGCATTAAAGGACTTGCGGCAGCTTGCCAGGAATGATTTCCACAAACCCGAAACCTGGCTGGAATATCTCCACGACCAGGATGCGGAATCCCTGCAATTTTTCCCGGGCGAAACGGCAAACGAACAGCGCCGGAATTATGCAGCATTCCTGGCCAACCAGTTGAAGATCAGCTACCCCGCAACGGTCCTGGCCCGGAGGATAGAACTGGGTGAAGTTCCGATCCAAAATGGCCTTTCCACGCAAGTTTGCCAATTCTTGTATGACTGCGAAGACAAACTAATCCTCGCCGCCCAATCCATCGGCAAATTTGTCCAGGAAGAAGGACTGGAGGTGTCTTCCACCTTGATGCAGGAACTGAAACGCCTGCAGCGGGCTATCCGGCTGTGTCCGGACGATAACGCGCTGGGTTTTATGATGGGCGCCGGCCTCGATTCGGCCCAGGCGGTCATGAAATACAGCCAAAAGCGCTTTCTGGCAACCTACAAGGACGCCCTTGGCGGTGACGACAGCGCCCGCCGGTTGTATGCCCGGGCCAAAAACGTCTGCAACGCCGTGCTGAACATTGCGAGCACCTGCCTGGCCCATAAATCAGCCCCTCCACTTTTCCCTCACTTCCCCAACGGAAATGGACGGGGGAAAGGTTTCGAACTCGAAAACCTTTTTGGCAGCCTCGATTTCCCGTCGTGTGAGCACAACGCCAGCCTGCTCAGCCCGGCAGCCTATTTCGTGGAACTGCTGGAGTTCCTGAAAGAAGGAAACCCCGAAGCCAGGGATGTCCTCTTGAAGCGCCGGCCCGATCTGGAATACCTGGAACTCTCAGGCGAAAATACGGACATCATTCTCCCTTACGTCGATCTCGTCAATGAAATACTGGAATACCACGTGGTGAACAACCTGTCGCTGGATGGCTTTACCGGATATAATATGGAACCCGGCGTCCAAACCGAAGACCTGCTGGCCAACCCGCAGCACGTGAACAGAGCGGCTTATTCCAAATTGAAAGAGCCGGTATTCCCCCTGGCGCTGCCCTTCAACCGGCATCTGGAGGAACTGCGCCTCTATTTCGGGGCGATGGATGTTTCGCTGCCCGAGGCCTTGAAGAAGATCAAACCGGAAGAAACCAAGGCTATCATCCAGGAAACCCTGGGGCTTTCACCGGAGGAGTACCGCATACTCACTCAAATGAACAGCCACCTCTATACGGAATATTTTGGCATCCCCATTGAGAATGAACAGGATCTGTTCAACAAAACCGCAAAAGAGCTCGTCCGCATACTGGACATGAGTTATGAAGAATTGGTGGATCTGCTGAAGACCCGCTTTGTCAATCCCGGCGCCGGACTGATCCCTGATCTGGAAAAGCTCGATATCCCGTTGCAGACCATTGCCGGTTTTCTCAATGGAGCGGTAGAGGAAAGCGATTTCAGGGAAAAGCTGCTCGAAAAATTGAATGCAGAGGATGTTGAGGCAAAGATAGCATGGTTGAACTCCAATAAGGGGATCATCAATGGCATCATCGTCCTCACGGCTGAGGAACCCTCCGGATTCGGCCAATTGGCCTTGCGCTACGCGGATGGCAATTGCCTGAGGCCTCTTTCCTATGTCAGGATGTATCGCTTTGTACGCCTTTGGAAAAAACTGGGATGGGACATGGAAAGCCTGGATAAGGCCGTGGTTTCTTTTTCCCCGCTTTTTTCCGGCGATCATCGGAGCGAGGAAGCGGAGGCATTGCTGGCCAGCCTCGCAGGGGTAAAAACAGTGATGGAAAAATTGAGTACGCCGGCCAAAGACCTGGTCAAGGCGCTTTCGCTTTGGGCCCCGATGGATACCTTCGGCCCCAATTCCCTGTACCGGCAATTATTCCTGAATCCCTCCGTAATTGAATTGGATCCCGTATTTGGGAAGTACCTGGAAAACCATTTTGAACAACCACTCGATTCGGTAGAAAGCCATAGCGAAGCCCTGCTCGCCGCCCTGAATCTCACGGCGGAAGAACTTCAGCAGGTTGCAGGAAACACCAAACTCTCCGATATCGAACTGTCGCTTGAAAATATCAGCCTGTTCTACCGGCACGCCTTCCTGGCCCGTTCCCTGAGAATCAGCATCAAAGAATTGAGCTTCCTTATCCGGCTTTCAGGCGCCGATCCCTTTTTGGCGCCCAACGACAAACTACCATTCATCAACCTGGTGCAACGAATCAAGGAAACGGGATTCAAACCCTCCCAACTGGCTTACCTCTTGCTGGGAGAGGATTGGAGCGGAGAGGCTTCTCCCAAAGAACAGGATATCCGGGCAATGGCCAGGACCATCAGGGATGATCTGAAGCGGATCGAGTCGGAAAACGAAGTAAAAGATGATCCCGAAGGCAAAATACTGCGGGAAAAGATGGTCCTGCTATTCGAAGAAAGCGCTACCGGCATTTTCTTTAAGATACTTGGGGGCGAGGTCGGCCAGGCAGAAAACTTATTCGGCAGGTATCCCCAATTGGAACTCATGTTGGACTGCTGGGATGAAAACGGGGATAAAAACGCTCCAGAGAAATACAAAGTGCTCCTCGAGTATCTTTTCGAAAACCTGGGCTTAAAAGAAAAACTGAAAAAGACCCAGTTGCAGCAAACCCTCGGCTCAAAAACGGGGCTGGCGCCCGAACTTCTGGACGCGCTGCTCAATACGCCGGGGCTTTTAAACAATGATGCCCGCGCTATCGAAGACTTCCTGAACCTGGAAATACGGGGAAGCGCAGCCCCCCTTACGGAAGGACATTTTTTCCTGGAAGTCCCCAAAAATGAGTACTTCCAATTCAGCGTCGAACCGGGCGGAATAGTTGAATTTCCCGAAATGGAAAAAGAGGATGCCATTTGGCTGGAAGCAGGCCGTTTGTACCAACTCGATGTAAAAACCTTCGGCGGCGGCGCAAACTTCACTTTGAATTGGCAGGCTCTGGGCATCCCCAAAGGACCGATTCCATCGGAGCAGCTTTATCCCGCCGGAATATTGGATGCCTTCCGCTCTTCCTACCTGCAGTTATTGAAGATAGCCGCTATTGCCGGACAATTGAAGCTCCAGCCGGAGGAGTTGCTGTATTTCTGTAGAGAGGATCTTTGGGAATGGCTCGATGACCTGATGCGATACACCCTGGCCCGCAAAACCCTGGAAATAAAAGATGACAGCCTGATGAAGATCCTTCAGGACCCGAAAGCCGCCAATGAAGCGGGAGAAAATCTCCTGTCAAAAATTACAGGCTGGATGGACCCGGATACCGAAGGCCTTGCCCTGCTTTTTGAAGGGAAGGCCCCCAGGGAGCGTTTGTCTCATTTCCTTCCCTTCATGGAGAAGAACCAACTCGCCCATCAACTGGGCATTGCGCTATCTGCGCTGGAGGAATGCGTCACCAACCAGCCGGAACAGGAGACGATCGGGAAGATCAAGGGCGCCCTTCGGGCAAAATACATCGAAGCCGGCTGGCGCAAAATTATCACGCCTTTCAACGACGAGCTCCGCAACCGCAGCCGCGATGCCCTGGTGGCCTGCCTCCTGGGCCACATGCAGCAACAAAGCGAAAAATGCCATATCGACACGGCCGGTAAACTCTTCGAGCACCTGCTCATCGACGTGAGCATGGACGCCTGCATGAAAACCTCCCGCCTCAAACAGGCCATCTCCTCCGCCCAGCTCTTTATCACCCGCTGCCTGATGAACCTGGAACCCGAAGCCGCCCCCTCCTGTATCGACGGGGAACGATGGGCGTGGATGAAAAGGTACCGCGTGTGGGAGGCCAACCGAAAGGTCTTCCTCTTCCCTGAAAACTGGCTTGAGCCCGAATTGCGGGACGACAAATCGCCCATCTTCCGCGAGTTCGAAAGCGAACTCCTGGAATCGGATATCACCGAAGACAGCGCCGTTACAGCCATTTACCACTACCTTGAAAAACTGGACGACATAGCCCGCCTCGATGTCGTTGCCCTTTGCTATGACGAATCACAAAACCAGGCCGCCAACGGCGAATGCGTCATGCACGTGATCGGCAAAACGCCCGGCTCCCTCAATCAGTTCTTCTACCGGCGGAAGGAATTCGGCGTCTGGTCGCCCTGGGAACCCATCGGGCTGGAAATCGACGGCGAACCCGTGCTGCCGGTAGTCTGGAATGGCAGGTTGTTCCTGTTCTGGCTCAACCTGATGGTGACCAGTGAACAGGAGGATCATCCCAAACTGGCGGATGTC
The DNA here is from genome assembly GCA_049306275.1 of Saprospiraceae bacterium. GTDB lineage: Bacteria > Bacteroidota > Bacteroidia > Chitinophagales > Saprospiraceae > JADJTT01. Next base: position 14,516 of record JBAQQB010000079.1, read on the forward strand.
AAAAAGGATATAGAAACGCTGAATACCTGTATTTCAGGCGTCGAAAAAGTTTTAGAAGGGGTCCCTTCAGGAATCAACCCACGTATTGAAAATGCTTTGCAATCATATAAGGACCAGTTGGCTGCTCTTTTTGAACAAGAGAACAAACTGGAATCCGAACCCCGGCTATTCATCACCCTCTCCGTGGCCCTCTCCTGGAGCGAATACCACAAGGGAAAATGGCAAAGCGTGCATAACTCCGATCTGGGCGATCCCGTCTTCCTGAACCGGTTTAAAGCCGATTCGGACAAATTCAAGCCCGAAGATTTCCTGAAGAAGATCAGGCTAAGTTCCCACATTGAAACCATGGACAACCAGGAAGCCTTGGTTATCCTGGCTGACTATGGCGCCATGAAGCTCAAGCGCTTTACTTTGTATTCCAAACATGGTTTCCCCGAGCAATCTTCCGTTCAACTGACAGATTTGCCGGAAAACAAAGAGGCCTTCCGCCACCGGGTATTTACAAATTCGAGGAATAATTTTGACGTTGCTTTTTTCCGGGGCGAGTGGCGCCGGCCTTTCTTTGGAAAACTGCAATTCCTTTTTGACCATAACAATAAACCAAGGCAAGGCAGCCTGGTGGACCTCTTCCGGGAGAATATGTGGGAAATAGCCCGGCACACCCTTCTGGAGAAAGCCTCCGGCCGTGCAGTTTTTCCTCGCCACGACTCCGGCAATCCCTTCGACATTCCGTTCTTTTTCCTGGATCGGCAACACGTCTTCCTCGTCTGGCCCAAATTCCGAATGGTAACGGTCTCCCCCGTACATGGCGGCAGCCAGAATCTGGTTGAACTACCCCCCTATTTGACCAACGTACCGCCAGAACCGCTCAAAATTTGGTTCCGCCCCGACCGGTTCCTTCCCGACCCGGTGGACGTACAGTTCAGGGACGCCCTCCTTGGAGATATCACCGACGGCCCCAATCTCCAGGGCCCAAGCAAGGATGAAACCATCCTCATCGGGCAGGGCCCGTCCAGATTGCTGACCGGCGACCACCTGCTTGTTTTCGACGACTATATTATCGGCGTCCAGGATGCGGTGTCCCGATCACTTTTTGAAAACCAGGCTGAAAACATCCTCGGGAATTCGCCCTTTACGGATGCCTTATAAACAACAAAAAACAACAGCGATGACCAGGCTAAATGGCTATACCGCAGAGAAAGCAAATCTCGCCGATAATCCGCAAACCGCCCTGCCAAAAGAACCCGGGCTGGATTACCGGTTCGAAAATTTTTTCCATCCTTACGCGGAAGAGTTTTTGAAACTATTTAACAAAAATTCGGAAAAGGGGCTGTTTGACGCCAATAAACTCAAGGATCTGGAAGAGGATTTCTTTAAAAAAACCTATGATCCGCAAACCGGGGGAAGCATCAGGAAGGTGGAGTACCAGAAAAAAACGATCGATTGGAGCGTTGGCGGGTCCTTCTCGGTGTACAACTGGGAGTTGTTTTTCCACGTCCCCCTTTCCATAGCCGTGCACCTGAGCAAGAACCAGCGCTTTGCCGAAGCCCAGAAATGGTTCCACTTCATTTTCGACCCCACCAGCACGGATGACGCCGGAGAACCAAGCCTCCAATGCTGGAAATTCCTTTATTTCAGGCAACACTTGCCCGAAGACCAAATAGAAGACCTGCTTTTGTTGCTTTGCCAGGATGAAGAAGACTGGCCGGAGGAAGAAAAGGAAATCAACAAGCAAAAAAAAGCCGATATCCTGAACGGTTACGAAGCTATCCTGCGAAAGCCCTTTATGCCGCATGCCGTAGCCCGCACGCGCTTCACGGCGTATCAGATGCAGGTCGTCATGAAATACCTCGATAACCTCATTGCCTGGGGCGACAGCCTGTTTCGGCAAGACAGCATCGAGACGATCAACGAAGCCACCCAGCTCTACGTCATGGCCGCCAACATTCTGGGGCCCCGGCCTCAAAAATATCCACCTGCGGGCAAGAGGAAGCCTCTTCGCTATTTGGACCTGAAAGAAAATCCTGGGGAAGGATTGAGCAATACGCTCGTCAACATGGAGAATCAATTTCCTTTTCTTGCCTTCGAAGGGGCAGAAGAAAGTTCCACCGCAGGTGAGGGGGAAGCGCTTTTGGGCATCTCCAGGGTTCCCTATTTTTGTTTGCCCCGCAACGACAAGTTATTATCCTATTGGGACAACGTAGCGGACCGGCTGTTCAAGATCAGGCACTGCATGAACATAGAAGGAGTGGTGCGGCAGTTGCCGCTCTTCGAGCCGCCGATCGATCCCGGATTGCTGGTACGCGCCGCAGCGGCTGGCATCGACATCAGCAGCCTCGTCAGCGGCTTGAACCAGCCTGTCTCCCCATTAAGGGCGTTGCCGTTGATTCATCAGGCGCAGGAACTGGCGAAAGAAGTAAAAACTTTGGGCAAAGACCTTCTGGAGATCATTGAGAAAAGGGACCGGGAAAAACTGGCGCTTCTTAAAACCGGGCATGAGATCAGGATCCGGCAACTGTTGCAGGAAGTCCGCTTCCTCGAATGGAAAAAAGAAGAAGAGAACACAGAGACATTACTCAGAAGCCGTTCTGTCGAATACGAAAGCTACCGGTACTACCAGCTTCAACTCGGTAAAAAAGAACAGGACCTCAAGGTCCCCAAAGAACTGAGCATCGAACGAAAGGAGATTTCGGAGGAAAACTTTGAAGAGTTGTATGAAGAACTCATCGGCCAATACGCGCAAGACTTTCCGTTGGAATCCTACCCCATCCCGCCCCAGGAAGGAGACAGCAACCCCAAAAATCAATCCGGCGGCTCCGGGAAGGGGTTGCTCAACCTCATCCGCAACGAGGCGAAAGAACTCGGCGAGCACTTCCCGGAAATATTGAAAAACCTCGAAAAGATCGGCGGGGAAGCGGAAAATTTTGACCGCAAGGCCTGGATACCTGAATTTACCGTCAGCAAGGCGCCCCAGGGCATCGGGGAAACCACCAAGATCGCAGGCGCAAAGTTCTTCTACCAGATTGCCCGGAAAGTCATGGATAAATACCGCTCCATGGCTTTCCTCCGGGAACACAAGGCAAAGGCTGCCGCCAGGACCGCAGAGATGGAACGCCGAGGCCAGGACTGGTCGCTTCAGGCCAACATCGCCGCCGCCAAAATGATGGAGATCGGCCGCCGCATCCTGGCTTCCCTGCTGCGGGAACAGATCGCCCGGCACGGGTTCGAATCGCAGAAAGAACTAATCGGGCAGGCAGAAGAAGTGGATAATTTCCTGCGCGGCAAATTCTCCAATGAAGAACTTTACGGCTGGATGCAGGGCGAACTCTCCAAATTGTACTACGAATACTACAAACTCGCCTTCGACCTGGCCAGCAAGGCCGAGCGAACCATGAAACACGAACTCTTGCGCCCCGAACTCGACGAACGCTATTTCATCCAGTTCAACTACTGGGACGGCGGCCGCAAAGGATTGCTCTCCGGCGAAGCCCTCTACCTCGACCTCAAACGCCTCGAACTGGCTTACCACGACTATAACAAGCGGGAGTATGAGATCGTAAAACACATTACCCTGTCTTCGGATAGCTCCTCAAATTGGGCAGCTCAAGCCGGGGTAATTATTGATAATTGTGAAATAATTGACAACTCGGTCAAAGAAATCAAATTCACCCTGGAGGAATCCCTCTTCGACCTGGATTTTCCCGGCCACTATATGCGAAGGATCAAACACGCTTGCCTGAGTCTGGAGAACGAAGGGCAGAACGCTGAAAACATCAGTTGCACGCTGACCCTGCTAGAAAGTTCGATCCGCAAATCGCCCCTGGTGAACGAAAAGTATATCCGTTCCGAATCGGAAGACGATCCCCGTTTCATCGATTATTTCGGCCCGGTGCAGTCTATCGCCACCAGCCACGGCCAGTACGACGGGGGATTATTCAACCTGGACTGGAAGGACGAGCGTTTCCTGCCCTTTGAAGGCGCAGGAGCAAAAAGTTCCTGGCGGATTACTTTCCCCCAAAATTCCGGTATACAAATCAGCCAAATTACCCTTCACCTCTATTTCACCGCAAGGGAAGGGGGAGAAATATTAAAGGATGCGGCCGAGGCGGCCTTGACGAGCCCTGATTAAAAAGGCTGAAAAGATGGGCTGTGCTCGCTCTTTCAATCTTTTTTAATCTATCAAAAGTAGCCAGTTTATGAATAAATCGTTATTGATTTTTGCCATCTTGTTGTGCGGCAGTTGGGGCAACGCCCAGTCCCTCAGCCCGGAAGTGATCGCCACGGCCGGCGCCCATTTTGCCAACAGCACAGTCCAAATCAGTTGGACGATCGGGGAGCCGGTTACCGAAACCTTTTCCGGGCTTAATGTCAACCAACTCACCCAGGGCTTCCACCAAACCAGGTTGTTGATTGTCGCCGTGGACCATCCTGTGGAGGCATTTCCGGTAAATGTATTTCCCAACCCCACTGCCGGTCTGATCCGTATCGAGGCGCCCGAAACCGCGGGTTCGCTGCAGATCCAACTGTCCGACGCAACCGGCCGGGTCCTGGCGCAGCAGTTTGCCTTGCCGCAACGCTTGTGCCATTCGCTCGACCTGTCGGGCTACCCCGCAGGAATCTTCTATTTACAGATACGCGCCAAAGATCATAACGCCATCCAAACTTTCATGATCCTTAAACTCAAATGACCATGAAAAACGCATTATTTCCCTTCTTTTTCCTGATGATCTTAATGGTTACCGCTCAAACCCAGGTCCCCCAGGCGTTCAAATACCAGGCCGTGGTGCGCGATGCTGCCGGCCAGGTGCTGGCCAATCAAAATGTGGCCCTGAAGATCAACGTGATTGCAGACGGCACGATCTACGCCGAAACGCACCAGGTCACCACCAACGCTTTCGGTCTCGTCAACCTGGAAATCGGCCGGGGAACGGTACTGTCCGGCGATTTTTCGACGATTGACTGGAGCCAGCAGACCTTCATCCAGATTTTGCTGGACGCCACCGGAGGCGCCAATTACCAGGTCATGGGTTTTTCCGAACTGCTCAGCGTGCCCTACGCCCTGTACGCCGCCAACGGCGGCCCCGATGCCGATGCCGACCCGGCTAACGAACTGGAACTGCCTGCCAACCCGGAGGCCGGGGATATGGCTTATTACGACGGCGCCACCTGGCAGCGCATACCAAAGGGCAAAGGCGGGCAAATCCTTACACTGCGCAATAACGGCACGCCGGTTTGGAACGGGCTTTCAACCGATAGCCTGTTGGAAGTCACCTTGCCAAATGGCGCATTATTGTATGTCCACCCAACGGACAATAGCATAGCCGACATTTCATGGGGTCCATTTGGAACAGATATTACCGCTCTGCCGAATTTTCCGCTTGCCAATGCTGCCATCCTGGATTTCAACGGCAAAGTCAATACCATGACCATAGTATCACAGCTAGGGGGCAATGGCGGAACGGCATACGCCGCCAAATTATGTGATGATTTGGTGGCGTACGGCTTCGACGACTGGTACCTGCCGGCGGCCGGCGAACTCAATGAAATTAACCAACAACTAGGCCCAAACGGAAGCGGCCAAATACTCCAGGGGTTCTTTTGGAGTTCTTCTGAGCGCGATGGCGGCTACGCCTGGGGGCGGTACTTCGAATCCAACAGCCCGGCCATTGGCAACAAGACCTATAAATATAATTGCCGGTGTGCCCGGAGATAACATTTGTGCCCCCTTTGATCCGGTGCTTTTCTTTACCTCAAAAGGGTGATCTCTCCCTTTTTGTTCCCTTTCATCCCATCCAACAACGTATACTCCATGAAAAAAGCATACGCATCAGAAGGCATGGCCTTGCCCCCGAAACGCCCGTCCCAGCCGGTCTGCGGGTTGGTGGTCTCAAATACCAGCTCACCCCAGCGGCTGAAGATGCGCATCCGGAATTCCTGAAAAACCGGGCTCGCCGACAAGGGCCTGAAGGTCTCATTGACCCCGTCGCCGTCGGGCGTAAAGACGTTGGGCAATTCAAAGGCGAGATCCTGAACGGTCACCTCGATGTTGATGAAGGCCGTGTCGCGACAGCCGAATTCGTTCTCTCCCACCACCGTTAGCATGGCCGTTTCCGATGCCGTAAAGACCGGATCCGGACAGTTGGCGCAACTGAGGCTGCCGCTGGGCGTCCAGGTGTAAACCGTCGCCCCCGATGCCAGCAGTTGTAGCGTTTCGCCCGACATCAGCGTGGTATCGCCCGGTTGTATGGTCACGACGGGCTTGGGCCGGAGGGTCACCTTCACTGCGGCGGTATCCGGACAATTGCCGCCGATCAGGTAGTACCAGGTTCCAGCGCCCTGCACGGGCATGGCGGCGGGGCTAAAATTGCCGTCGGCCCACTGCCCACCCTCATCGGGAGCGCCGCCCAGGAAAGGAAACAGGTCGATGGGGCCTGCTCCTTCGCAGAGATCGACCCCGGCGTCTTCTCCGGCGTAGCCCAGGGGAGCGGAGAGGATCGTATTTACCGCACAAGACTCCTCAATCTCTACCAATTGGTTGACGGCTACATCCTCAAACACGCAGGTGGCGCCGGAGGGCCATTCCACGACCAGCGAGTCGATCGATTTGGCGTCGCCGAAGCCGAAGTGCTGCCACAGGGGGTTGCTGGCGGTTGCGGCCGTCTGCGCCGACACTTGCCGCATCTGCCACACCGCCGCGCCGTTAATGGTGGCCTTGGCCCGTATGGTCGTGCCGATGGCGGCGCGGTTGCTCTGCACGCCGATGCACTCCACTTCGAGCCAGCTGCGGCAGGGTTCGCCCAGGTTGCGGAAGAGGCGGTCGGCGATATTGTCGGGCTGGATGATGTGCAGGTCGAGCCAGCCGTCGCGGTCGTAGTCGGCCAGGATGACGCCGTTGCTGGTGGAGCCGCTGGTTTGCAGGGGGTAGACGTTGGCCAGAACGGCGGTGATATCGGTGAATATTCTGTTGCCCTCATTGCGCCAGCACTTGCTTTCATAGCCCCAGAAACCCATGGTGAACAGGTCGAGGTCGCCATCGTTGTCGACATCGCCCCAGTTCGACGACCAGGTGGTGTAACCGGGGTCGCCGAGGTTTTGGGTGGTGAAGGCGCCGTTGCCGTTGTTGAAGTAGATCTTGTCTTGCGAAAACTGGTTGCCCACGAAGACATCGAGCCAGCCGTCGTTGTCGATGTCGATCCAGTTGGCCGATCGGGAGTTCTGGGCATCGGTCGCGATTTCGCCTGCGGTGAAAAGTTTGGTGAAAACGCCGCCGCCATCGTTGCGGAACAGATCGTTGGCGCCAGGAAGGGAAGCCCCGATCTGGTAGTTGACCACATAGAGGTCCAGATCGCGATCGTTGTCGTAGTCGGCCCAGTAGCAACCCGAAGTCCATGCCGGGTCGGCGACGGGGTCAACGAAGCTGATCTGGGTGAAGGTGCCGTCGCCATTATTGTGGTAGAGGCGGTTGGGCAGGTCGTTCCACAGTGCCAGGATCAGGTCGGCATGCCCGTCGTTGTCGTAATCCCCCCAGCTGACCGTGCCTTCGTATGGCTGGGCCACGTTGGGCGTAGCGCCGCTGTTGGTTACCAGGGTAAACCCGGCGCCGCCATCATTGCGCCACAGCTCATTGATGCCGCCGCTGTTCCAGGTAGCCCCGATATACAGGTCGAGGTCGCCGTCGTTGTCGTAATCGGCCCAACCCTGGGCGTAAGGGTTATTCTGTGAGCTGGAGATCAGTCCGGTGTTGGTGAAGACCCCGCCCCCCTCGTTGATGTAAATGGCCGTGCCGTTGACGCCGGCGGCGCTGCCGGAGATGGAAAAGTCGAGGTCGTTGTCGCCGTCCACATCCACCCAGGTCGCGCCGGGGAAGTAGCCCTGGCTGGTGAGGAAGGGCAGGCCGGGAATTTCCTGAAAGGCAGGTTGGGCAAAGAGAGACAGGCTGGAGAAAAGGACAAAACAGACGGGTAATGCGGTTTTTTTCATGGGAAGAGAGACTTTTGCCCTGCAAGCTAACACGAGGTCATATTTTTTCAAAACCATTGGCGTAATTTTCAGCCGCTTATGGTATTTCCATTTCTCAAAAAAATAAATACCCCCGCTCTTGGCCGGTGGTTATTGGTTCTCACGGCCCTGCTGGGCGCCGGGGTTCGGCTAGCTGTTTTCCTGCAAAACCGCTCCTTTTTCCTCGACGAGGCCAACCTGGCGCGCAACATCGCGGAGAGGAGCCTGGGCGATCTCACCCAACCGCTTCACTACGAGCAGTTTGCGCCGCTTCTTTTTCTCTGGATTTCCAAAATAAACGCCCTGCTGCTGGGTAATACGGAACACGCCTTGCGCCTGCTGCCGCTGCTGGCAGGTATGGCGGCCATTCTCCTTTTCTACCAAATCGCCGCCCGCCTCATTCCATCCCTTCCCGCCCGCTGGCTGGCATTGTGGGTCTTCGCCTTCCACACCGGACTGCTGCGCTACGCCACCGAGTGCAAACAGTACGGCACGGATGTCTTTGCTGCGGTGCTGGCCATCTGGCTGGCGCTGGGGCAGGGACAGCGCTCATTCGGACCGAAGCAGGCCGCTGGCTGGACCCTCCTGGGCCTGGGGCTGATATGGTTTTCGATGCCGGTGGTATTTGTCCTGAGCGGGGTGGGTCTGTACTGGCTTTTTATATTTTGGCGAAAAAAAGACCGGAAGTCGCTGGCCCTGGTGGCGGCAAGCATAGCGTTTTGGCTGGCGGGTTTTGCCGTCTTTTTCTTCACTATGCTCAAACAGGATGCGGAGAGCGACTACCTGCGGCAATACCATCAGCCTTATTTTCTGCCCCTGCTCCCTCTATCGGCTGAGGACTGGAAGCAGTGGGGCGGGCTTTTGCACCAGTTGCTCAAGAGTTTTTCGGGCCATACGGCGGTGGCGCAGGCGATCGGGCTTCTGGGGTTGCTCGCAGCCTGGATGCATTGGTCCAGGCGGCGGCCGGAGCTGGTGTTATTGTTCGGCGTGCCGCTGTTGACCTGCCTGGTAGCCTCGGGTTTGCAATACTACTCTCTCATTTCCCGCCTGACCCTTTTCCTCGTTCCCATCCTGCTCCTGACGAGCGCCTTTGGCTGGCATGTGCTGTGGGAAAAGGCCGGGCCCCGGCTCAAGGCGGTAGTCGCTGCCTGCCTGGTTTTGATGGCGGGCGGGCACGATACGTACCGTTTTTTCCGGCAACCTTATGAAACCGACGGCTTGCGTCAGGCCCTGGCCTTCGTGGAGGCCCGGCAACAGCCCGCCGATGGCTTGTACCTGTGGAAATGGGCTGTGCCGGGGTACGATTTTTACACCCGGCTGCATGAGCACCCCATGTCGTTTGAGGTAGCGGAGCTCGTCAAAAGCGAGCAGCGCTTCGGCGAGGATTTGCAGCGTCTCAGCGATGGGACGCCCGCCCTGGGGCGGGTTTGGCTGGTCTACAACCACCTCATGTCGAGCAGTTCGCTCGGCGAAATGGAGCAGGAACTCGCGCAGTTCCGGCGCCTGGGCAGCGTGGAGGAGGTATTTCGCGAAGCGAATGCGGCGGTCTTCCTCTGGGTTCAGAACCAGGAGAGCAGGGCATCGGCCAATACGCCGGCGGCCGGTGGGTGAAAGCGGAACCAGAGTTCGGGTTCGATCAGTTCGAGCTCCACCACGGCGAGTTGGCCGTCGTTGTCGGTGATAAGATCGACCCGGCCGTAGAGCGGCTGCGGGTCGCACACCGCGAACACATTTTCCGCGAAGCGGATTTCCTCCGGTGTTGGGGTGTAGGGATGCACCGTGCCGCCGAAATCGTCCTGCACCCGGAACTCGCCCGGTTTGGCTGTTTTGAGCACGGCGTGGGTGAACTGCCCTCCCATGACCATGAGGGCCTTCTCCCCTTCTGTGATCACTTTTTCCTGGAACGGCTGGAGCATCATGGCCTCTTTGGCCAGCAATTCGCGGAAAATGGGCTCATGCGCCGCGAGCTTAGCGGCATCCAGGCGATAGGTATGCCGCCCTGCGCCCGATACGGCGGGTTTGAGCACGGTTTTTTCCCAGCCCGTTTCGGCATGCAATTCGGCGAGGCTGATCATATCTCCCACCTCCACAAACCGCGTCGGCGTGATGCGGACACCGCGCTGGTCGAGTTCGCGCAGGTAGTGTTTGTTCATATTCCATCGCACCAGCTCCAGGGGGTTGATAAGGGTTGTCTGCTCCGACACCCGCTCCAGCCAGCCCGAAAACTCCGCAAAGCGGTGGAAATAATCCCAGGTAGTGCGGAACATGGAAAAGCGGGCGCTGCTCCAGTCGAAGTCCTTCCTGGCCCAGTCTACCCGCCTGACTTTCAGGCCTCTCTGTTCGAGGGCAGCCCTCAGCAAGCTGTCTTCGAGGAGTATCTGCTGCTTGTACCAGTCGGGCTCGACCGGGTTTTCGTAGCGGGCTTCGGTGAGGAGAATGAGGTCGTATGATTTCATAAAAAGGTCGTATAACAAATTGAAAATCAAATAATTATCGAGGTGTCACCTCCTAAGTCGCTGATAATCAACACTAATTGAGGTGACACCTCGGATATCACTGGCAATCAAGCACAAACGAGGTGACACCTCACAATGTCCTGACAGCAAACGGATTAGGAGGTGACACCTCGTAAAAAACTAATAATCAGCTATTTAAAAGGTGTCACCTCAACTGCCCCCTTTTCCCTATCTTCGTGCAAAATTTCGTGTGATGAAAAAAGTCCTCTTTTTCGCAGCGCTCCTGGCTAACATGCTCCAAATTCAATCCCAGACTCCCACCCAGCCACCGCTCATCCCCTACCCTGCAAAACTGGTCTACCTGGAGGGCGTCTACCAACCCACAGGCCCCAACGGACTGGAGTTCATCCCCGACGCGACTGTCGCACACCCAGAGGGGTACAAGCTGAGCATCAGGCCCGAGGGCATCAAAATCAGGTTCCGGGAGCCGGCGGGGGCGTTTTATGCGGTGCAAACCCTCAACCAACTGGCTACGCCCAATGGCGTAATGCCCTGCCTCGACATCGAAGACGCCCCAAGATACGCATACCGCGGTATGCACCTCGACGTCGGCCGCCATTTTTTCCCCGTCGAATTTATCAAAAAATATATCGACCTGCTGGCCAGGTACAAAATGAACCGCTTCCACTGGCACCTCACCGAAGACCAGGGCTGGCGCATCGAAATCAAAAAATACCCACGCCTCCAGGAGGTCGCGGCATGGCGAAAGGAAACCCTCGTAGGGCACTACAGCCAGCAGCCACACCAATTCGATGGCCAGCGCTACGGCGGCTATTATACTCAGGAGGAAATCAAAGACGTGGTGGCCTATGCCAAACAGCGCCATGTCACCATCGTGCCGGAGATCGAGATGCCGGGGCATTCGCAGGCCGTGCTGGCGGCTTATCCCGAACTCAGCTGCCATGGACAACCCGTCGAGGTGGCGACCAAATGGGGCGTGTTTGAAAACGTGCTCTGCCCCACCGAAGAGACCTTTGAGTTTTTGGAAAACGTGCTGCTCGAAGTCATGGACCTCTTCCCCGGCGAATACATCCACATCGGGGGCGATGAATGCCCGAAGGCCCAGTGGAAAGCCAGCGCATTCTGTCAGGAACTGATGAAAAAGGAAGGCCTGAAGGACGAACACGAGCTCCAAAGCTACTTTATCCGGCGCATCGACAAATTCCTGACCAGCCATGGCAGGAAGCTGATCGGCTGGGACGAGATTCTCGAAGGCGGCCTCTCGCCCAACGCCACCGTGATGTCGTGGCGGGGCGTACAGGGCGGTATCGACGCGGCCAGGGCCGGACACGACGTGATCATGACGCCCACTTCGTTCTGCTATTTCGATTATTACCAATCCATGCGCAATGACGAACCGCTCGCCATAGGCGGATTCCTGCCACTGGAGAAGGTTTACATCTTCGAACCCACGCCTTCCGAACTCACAGCGGAGGAAGCCAAACACATCCTCGGCGCACAGGGCAATGTCTGGACCGAGTACATGCCCAGCAGCGAGCAGGTCGAATACATGGCCTTCCCTCGGGCCATCGCTCTGGCGGAGGTGCTGTGGACCCAGCCGGAAAACCGGAATTACAAAGACTTCCTCAGCCGCCTGGAGCGGGAACTGCCCCGCCTGCCAGCCAATTACGCCGATCACCTGTTTGACATCTTTTTTGAAATGCACGGAAATGAGGTCACCCTTTCGAACCGCTCCGGCGCTCCCATGTCGTATATTCTCGGAGAAAAAAATCAGGAAGCCTACACCTCGCCCATTTCCATCTCTACCGATTCCCGCCTGAAGGCCTGGCGAAACGATCTCCCCGGCAAGCCGCTGGATCTGGCCTTTCACACCCATGCCCTTTTCGGCAAACGGATCAGCTGGGCCGAACCGCCCCACATCAACTACTTCCTAACCGGCGGGGCACAAACCCTGAGCAACGGCCTGCTCGGCAGCGACGAGCGCTTCGGCGACGGCCAATGGCTCGGCTGGTGGGGCAAGGATATCGTGCTGACCGCCGATCTGGACGAACCCCGCGAATTGAGCGAGCTGAAGCTACGCTTCTACCAAAGCCAGGGCGAGTGGATCTACCTGCCCCGCGAGGTGGAAATAGCATATTCAGACGATGGCGAGAAATATACCACACTGGAAAAAAAGACCCTCCCCGCTCAATTCACCGGTAAGGTCTTTCCCCTGGAACTAACCTTCCCGAAAACCAACGCCAGGTACTGGAAACTGACCGTCAAACGCCACGGCATCATCGCCGAAGGGGCGCAGGGAGCAGGGCACGAGGCCTGGGTGTTTTTGGATGAGTGGATGCTGCGCTAAAAAAGAAGGCTGCCTCCGTTTCCAAAGGCAGCCTTCTTTTATAAAACGCGTTTGTTCGATCTCTGAGGGTAAAAGGTCCGTTTACCTGGGGGCCGATTACCTGACAATATCCGGATTTTCGGCCGCACCCCCCGGACACACTATCTACTTTGCAGGAAATCCAGGACAACTTGCAGATTTTGGATGACTGTTCACATTTCACACCCGCCAATGCCGCAGGAATTCCTCCTTTTTGTTGCGGCTGACGGGCAGGGAAACGCCATTGGTCATCTCCACCGAGCCGCCGTCGCCCTTCAGGTAGCGCTTCACCTGGTTGAGGTTGATCAACACGCCGTGGTGGATGCGGCAAAAGGGCACATCGTCCAGCATCTCCTCCATGTCCTTCAGCGAACGGGTAATCACCCTTTTCCCTCCGTCTGAAAAATACACGGTGCAGTAATTGCCGTCGGCCTCGCAGTAAAGGATGTCTCCCGCTTCGAAAAACTCGTACCCGCTGCGGTCGGGCAAGCCGATCCGCTTGGTCTTGTTGTTTTTTTCCAGGTTGTGAATCAAGGTGTTGAGTTGTTGCGGGACCATTTTCCCGCCCGCTCTTTCGCGCAGCCTTACCACCGCGGCAATGAGCTCGTCTTTGTCGACGGGCTTCTCCAGGTAATCCACCGCGCTGAGCCGCAGGGCCTTGATTGCGTATTCGGAGTAAGCGGTGGTGAAAATGACGTGGAAAGTATCCGGCGCCAGGGCCTCCAGCAGCTGAAAACCGGTAAGCCCGGGCATGACGATGTCCAGGAAAAGTACGTCGGCAGGGTGCGCCAGGAGCCAGTCTTTTGCTTTTTCGGAAGAATGAAAGGTTTGGATCACCTCAATGTCAGGACAATAACGCGCCAGGTCGTTTTGCAGGGTATCCAGGCAATGCTGCTCGTCATCGATCAATACAGCTCTGTAACGGGTCAAGGCTCAAGGTTTAGGTATTACAATCTCTACAACAGTGCCTTCCGGATTTCCAAATGTATCAAATTTATCCGAAAAAATGACCTCAGCGTCCGGAGAAAGCCGCCGCAAACGCTCCCGGATGAGACGGATACCGGCCCCTCCCCCCGCCTGCCCGGAATGATTCCGGCCCACGCCATTGTCTTCCACCCTTCCGATCACCCGCTCTCCCCTCGCGAACAGCTCGAGTTTCACCCAGCGCTCTCCTTCCTGCTTCGGCAGCAGCCCATGCCAGATGGCGTTTTCCAGAAATGGCTGAAAGATCAGGGGCGGAATCGGAAGGTCCAGCAACTCCGGCTCCGCATGCACTTCGAAAGAAAAGCGGTGGTCGAAGCGAAGCGCCTCCAGCGTCAGGTAGCTCCTGCACATTTCCAGTTCCTCCGACGCCGGCACAAGCATGTCGTCGCTGTGGTGCAGGATGCCCCGCATCAGGCGGCTGAATTTGGTCAGGTACGAAACGGCCTCGTCGGGTTTGTTTTTCTGAATGAGGTCCTTGATCGAATTGAGGCTGTTGAAAATGAAATGCGGGTGCAGCTGCGCCTTCAGCGCCCTGATCTCCGCCAGGGTCTTCTCCTCCTTGATCATGCGGGTGCGATAGCCCAGGCCCAGCGCAAAGATGAGGGCCTCGGCCAATACCCCCATCTGGGTGTAAGACAAGGGTTGGAGGTCAACTATTATTCCGACTTCTTTTCTGAAATAATCGCTCAGCACGACCATCAACCCGCCCCCAACCAATGCCATCGTGCCTCCGATGATGAAACGGGCCAAACGCCCTCCCTCCTGATACACCCGGTAAATGATCCAGCCTCCCCCCACAAACAACGCCGCGCGAATCCAGTTGAACGCAGTCAGCAGCTGGTACAATGGAACGAAAAACGACGTCAATACGTAAAGGCCCAGCGCCGCTAATACCACTACAAATCCCGCTTTCAGCGCCCTTGCCAGACGGGGATGGCTCTGTATCCCAACATCCAGAAAGATCCGGATAAAATTGAGATAGCCCAGAAAAACAACCAGCGACAAAGGTACTTCGATGTGCATCCGCCAGGCGTTCAAATAACTGAACGGCGTATGCAGAATGGCCGAACGGCGAAGCAGGTAGTAAATGAAAATAATGGCGATGTACAGCATGTAATGCAGGTAAACAGACTCCCTGTTTTGCGCATACATCAACCCGGTGAATACAACCAGGAAAAACAGCACAGCCAAAAAGGCCGCCGTGAAAATCTTGAAATCCATTTGTTTGACCACCAGCCGCTGAGCCAGTATGGCCGCATGTGCAGGAGAAACCAGGGCCAGCTCGTACTGGTTTGATTTTTCCCGAAAAGACCACGCCCTGTTGTCCAGCCGCAGGTAATATTCCACCTCCTGTCCGGGCGGAATTTGCGTGGCGCTCACGTTGTAGTACCCCAAAAAGCCGCGCCAGGGCCGGTTCACCTGCCCCGAGCGCTTTTTGACGACCTCGCCGGTTTCAAGCACCTCGTAAATGGCCGTGCGAAAAGGCTTGACCACGTGCAGCCTCAAATCGAGGGTGTCCGCCCCATCCCGGTTGTCGATCCGGAAATAGATCCAGTGGAGAAGGCGGGTTTCAAAACGCCTGGAAGGCGGACCCAGCGGAGCGAACCCACCGGGCGCCAGGTCTTCCAAACCCAGGCGCCCGGTCGTATCGCACAAATACCCCGCTATGCCGTACAGCGACAAGCTGTCGGCCAGCAGCATCTCCCGGGTCACGATATACTGCCCCCGCACCCCGGATGCCGCCAGCAGAAGGAACAGCAAGGGGTAAAGGCGTTTTTTCATCTACATCCTAAACTCAAACGGCCTTTTTCTCATACAGCTCGATGATCTTCAGGATCACGTGGCAGGCTTTCTCCATGCTGTCGAGCGAGACGTATTCGAATTTGCCGTGGAAATTGTGCCCCCCCGCGAAAACGTTGGGACAGGGCAGCCCCATATACGACAAGCGCGCGCCGTCGGTGCCTCCGCGGATCGGCACGATCCGGGGCGGGATGCCCAGTTCTTCCATGGCTTCCCGTGCGGTTTCCACTACGTGGAAGACCGGCTCCACCATTTCGCGCATGTTGAAATACTGGTCTTTCAACTCCAGTTCCACCGTGCCTGGGCGGTAGCGCTTGTTGATAAAATCGGCCACATCCTGGACCAGCTGCTTCTTGTTGGCGAACTTCTCCTTGTCGTGGTCGCGGATGATGTACTGCAGGAAGGCCTTTTCGACCGTGCCTTCCATCCTGGTCAGGTGGAAGAATCCTTCGTAGTCGCTGGTAAATTCGGGCCTTTCGTTCACGGGCAGCATGGCGTTCAGCTCCATGGCCACCAGCATGGCGTTGATCATCTTGCCCTTGGCATAGCCGGGGTGGATGTTGCGCCCCTGGATGTGGAACTTGGCGCTCGCCGCGTTGAAGTTCTCGTACTCCAGCTCGCCGGCGCCGCCGCCATCCATGGTGTAGGCAAACTCGGCGCCGAATTTTTTCACGTCGAAATGATCCACCCCGCGCCCGATCTCCTCGTCGGGAGTAAACCCGATCTTGATGGTCCCGTGGGGAATTTCAGGATGGTTCACCAGGTAGTTGATGGCCGTCATGATCTCCGCCACACCCGCCTTGTCGTCGGCGCTAAGGAGGGTGGTCCCGTCTGTGGTGATGAGGGTTTCTCCGATGTAGTGCTTCATCTCCGGAAACTCCTCCGGGTCGAGCGACAAGCCGTCGTTGAGCACGATCGCTTTCCCGTCGTAGTTGTTGATGATCTGCGGCTTGATGTCCTTGCCCGGCATGTCGGGGCTGGTGTCTACGTGGGAGATAAAGCCAATGACCGGCACTTTCTTGCTGGTATTAGCAGGCAGGGTGGCCATGACGTAACATTTGTCGTCGATGGAGACGTCGCTGAGGCCCATTTGGGTGAGTTCCTCCACGAGCAGCCGCGCCAGGTCAAACTGTTTGGCGGTGCTGGGCGTCGTCGCCGAATCTTCGTCAGATTGGGTATCTATAGCGATATATCTGAGGAAGCGTTCTAACACTTCTTGTCTCATAATAAAGAATTTTATCGAAAATCAATCCTCTGCCTTGGCGCGGAACGATTCCCAGATGAAATAGCCGATCAGGCCGCCGAAAGCCACGAACGCCAGTATCTGGGCGATATTTTCCCCGTTCGCGATCCGATCCCAGTGCACCAGGCTCATCGAGTTGGGGTCGCCGGTAAAGAAGAGGATGACAGCGCCGATGACGCCAAACAGGGCCGCTCCCGCGATGAAACCGGAGGAGATCAGGATGGCCCGCTGATGCCTTGCGTTGTTGACTTTCTCATCTTTCGTGCTCTTGTTGAACCAGTGGTTGAGCAAACCGCCTACGATCAGCGGGGTGTTCAGCGGCAGCGGGATGAACATACCCAAGGCGAATGCCAGCGGGGAAATGCCCAGCCAGTTCACCAGAATGGATATGACGGCGCCGACGCCCAAAAGCACCCAGCTCACGCCTTGTCCCGACATCAGGGGCTCGATGATCGCCGCCATGGCATTGGCCTGGGGCGCCGTCATCGGGTTCGGGTTCGTTTCCGTCGCGACGAAGCCGAATACGTCGTTCAGGATATAGATCACCACGCCGACCGTCAGCGCGGAAACCAGCGTGCCGAGGAATTTGTAGCTCTCCTGTTTTTGGGGCGTCGTCCCCAGCCAGTAGCCCACTTTCAGGTCGGTGACAAAACCGCCGGCCATCGACAGCGCGGTGCAGACGATACCGCCGATGATCAGGGCGCTCACCATGCCTTCCCAGCCTTTCAGGCCTACCGATACCAGGACCACCGAAGCCAGGATCAAGGTCATCAGCGTCATGCCCGACACGGGGTTGGAGCCCACGATGGCGATCGCGTTGGCCGCGACGGTAGTGAACAGGAAGGCGATGATCAGGATAGTGACAAGCGCCACCACAGCCTGTATGAAAGTAACTTTAACGCCAATCAGCAGAAAGATGAATATCGCCACCAGGGTCAAAAAGATAAGGAGCATGACAAAGGTCATGTTGAGGTCCCTTTGCGTCCGCTCCACCTGTGCGGCGCCTTCCACTTTACCGCCTGCGCCCGTGGCCAGTTTGAACGCGCTCTTGATTACGCCGGCCGACTTGATGATGCCGATGATCCCGGCCATGGCAATGGCGCCGATACCGATGGGACGCACGTATTGCCTGAAAATGTCTTCTGCCGACATCGCGGCGAAGATATTGGTACCGCCGCTGGCCGCCACGAAATTGCCGATCTCGTTGACCAAAGGCACGAAAACGAACCAGGACAACAGCGAACCCACGGTAATGATGAGCGAGAACCGCAGTCCCACCAAGTACCCGAAACTGAAGATCAGGGCGCTGATGTTGAATTTGAACACCATTTTGACCTCTTCGGCCAGTTGGGCGCCGAAGGGTAATACCCTGGAGGTAAATTCTTCCCCCCACAGTTTCAGATAGGTGGCGCAAAAATCGAACAAGCCGCCGATCGATCCGGCGATGATCAGCAACTTGGCGTCTTTACCGCCCTTTTCGCCGGTCATCAGGATCTCCGTCGTGGCGGTGGCTTCCGGGAAGGGAAGCTTGCCGTGCATATCTTTCACGAAATATTTCCGGAAGGGAATGAGGAAGAGAATCCCGAGAAAACCGCCCAAAAGGGAGGAGAAGAATATCTGCCAGAAATCGACCGATATTTCGGGGTACTTATGCTGCAGGATGTACAAACCCGGAATGGTGAAAATGGCCCCTGCGACGATCACCCCCGAGCTGGCGCCGATGGACTGGATGATCACGTTTTGCCCGAGGGCGTCTTTCCGCCTGGCGGCCGCCGAAGCGCCCACCGCGATGATGGAAATGGGGATGGCAGCTTCGAAGACCTGCCCGATCTTGAGCCCGGAATAGGCTGCGGCCGCTGAAAAGACCACGGCCATCAACAAGCCCATCACCAGCGACCACCAGGTCACCTCCGGGTAGGTCCGGCTGGCGGGCATGACGGGTTTGTAGTCTTCGCCTTCTTTCAGTTCCCGGTATGCGTTTTCGGGAAGGCTTCTCGTGGTTGGTTCATGTTCTGACATATGATTAGAGCAGTTGGTTTCTGCTGCTAAAAGTAAGAAAATATTGGATATTTGCCGGGGAGATTTTCTCTAATTCATAAGCCTGGTGCGGAAGCCATTACAAGGTTCATAAAATTCTCCGGCGTAATGACTTCCTGGGTTTTGGGGTGGTATTTTCCGGTGAATATTTATATAACCCCGGCATTTCTCTTGAATGCATAGGCCGTCCTTTTCTTCGAACTAGTTGATTTCCGGCAAAGAGAGTCCCATCCGGTCAGATTGCTGAACCTCCGGACGCCAACAATGATTTTTTGAAATGGAGAATAGACCTCCTATTGCACCTCCTCAATCTTCCAGCGTTGGTTATCTCCGCCATGCCAGGTGTGCTGCACGACATTGGCCTGATCGTCCTGACCCAGGTTGACGTCGAGCACCAGCCCGCTGTGCTTGGCGATGAGGCGGTAATAGCCGTCTCCCAGGGGTTCGATCTTCCAACGCTGGTTGTCGCCACCATGCCAGGTGTGCTGCACGACGTTGGCCTGGTCGTCCTGACCCAGATTGACGTCGAGCACCAGCCCGCTGTGCTTGGCGATGAGGCGGTAATAACCGTCTTCGAGCAGTTCAAGCTTCCAACGCTGGTTGTCGCCGCCGTGCCATGCGTTCTGCACAACGTTGGCCTGGTCGCCTTGCCCCAGGTTCACATCGAGTACCCTGCCGCTGTGTTTCGCCACTAACCGGTAATAAGCCTTGGCTTTGAAAGGATTGGAGGAAAAACCCGAACCACCCACCGGTTCGATGACCCAGCGCTGGTTGTCGCCGCCATGCCAGGTGTGCTGCACGACGTTCGCCTGGTCGTCCTGCCCCAGGTTGACGTCGAGCACCAGCCCGCTGTGCTTGGCTACCAAACGGAAAGAGCCGTCTCCAAGCGACTCGAGCTTCCAGCGCTGGTTGTCGCCGCCGTGCCAGGTATGCTGCACGACGTTCGCCTGGTCGCCCTGCCCGAGGTTGACGTCGAGCACCAATCCGCTGTGCTTGGCTACCAACCGGTAATAGCCTCCGCCCACCGATTCGATCTTCCATTGCTGATTGTCGCCGCCATGCCAGGTATGCTGCACCACATTGGCCTGGTCGCCCTGCCCGAGGTTGACGTCGAGCACCAACCCACTGTGCTTGGCAATGAGGCGGTAATAAATGTTGGGGTCAAAATTTTGCGCCCGCGATGCTAAAGGGTTGATGAACAGGATCAGAAATGGGAATATGATCCTGCTCATTCTTCT
Source organism: Saprospiraceae bacterium (assembly GCA_049306275.1). Lineage (GTDB taxonomy): Bacteria > Bacteroidota > Bacteroidia > Chitinophagales > Saprospiraceae > JADJTT01. Next base: position 34,658 of record JBAQQB010000079.1, read on the forward strand.
GATAACTGGGTAATGACCAAGATTTCTCATAGAAAAAATTTATCAGGTTTTCTGAAGATGGGAATTAATTGAGGAGGGTAATAAAAACGGAAGGAAAAAACAATGATATTTATCATCATTTCCCCATTTTGTATGAAAGCGACAATCCTTTTTCTTTGCTTATTTCCCTGGGTTCTTTATGCCCAGCATGATTCACTCTCGTCCCTCCACACCCAGGCCGCCTCTGACTACCCCTACCTCGAAGCCCTCTACCTCCACTGTCACACCCACCCCGAACTGTCTTTCCAGGAGTTCAACACCGCCAAACGCATGGCGGAAGAGCTGCGCACCGCGGGCTTTGAAGTGACCGAAAACGTCGGCGGCAACGGCGTGGCAGGCGTGCTGGAAAACGGCGAAGGCCCCACCGTGCTGGTGCGCGCCGATATGGACGCCCTGCCGGTGAAAGAAGAGACCGGACTGCCCTACGCCAGCAAAACCGAGGGCGTCATGCACGCCTGCGGACACGATGTGCACATGACCGTATGGGTGGGCGCGGCGCGCGCGATGGCTGCCATGCGCGGGCAGTGGAAAGGTACCCTCGTCTTCATCGGCCAACCCGCCGAGGAGCGCAGCGGGGGCGCAAAAGAAATGTTGAAAGACGGTCTGTTCGAGCGTTTTCCCCGCCCCGACTATGCCCTGGCCCTCCACGTCAACGCCAATTTACCGGCGGGCACGGCGGGCATCTGCTCCGGCTACGCCATGGCCAACGTCGATATGGTCGATATCACCGTATACGGCAAGGGCGGACACGGCGCCCTGCCCCACCAGACCATCGACCCGGTGGTGCTCTCGGCCCGCATCATCCTGGCCCTCCAGACCATCGTGAGCCGCGAACTGCCGCCTAGCGAACCCGCGGTGCTCACCGTCGGCGCCATCCACGGCGGCTCGAAAGGCAACGTCATTCCCGACGAAGTGAAGATGGAACTCACCCTGCGCTCCTACACCGACGAGGTGCGCAACGCCATGATCGAAAAACTCACCCGCATCTGCCGCGGCGAAGCCATGGCCGCCGGACTGCCCGAAGAAATGTACCCCACCATCAAAATCCGCGACGAATACACGCCCTCCCTCTACAATGACCCGGAACTCTCCAGCCGGATCAAAACGGCATTCGAACAAGCGATCGGCCCCGAAAACGTGGTGACTGTGCCCGCCTCTATGGTGGGCGAAGACTTCGGCCGCTTCGGCCGCACCGAGCCCCGCGTCCCCATCCTCCAATACTGGCTGGGCTCCGTCGACCCCGAAAAGGTGAAGGCGGGCGGGCCGCTGCCCTCCCTCCATTCTTCGAAATACACACCCCTCCCCGAGCCTGCGATCAAGACGGGGGTGGTGACGATGTGTGCGGGGTTGATGGAGCTGATGAGGTAGTGTTTAGTTTTTAGGACCGTTTTGAGAATAATTTCCCGATTTCAAGCGTACGGGATGTTTCCATCCGGCCTTAGCCGGTTTGCCGTCAAGAAACCGGCTGGAATGAAGCCCCATTCAATATGCCGTCTCCTGATGACTCGATCTGGCTGGCTACTGTCTGAGCAAAACGGCAACAGGGCTTGCCTTCAACAGTCCGTGCGAGTTTAGCCAGCCGGCGGAATGAAAGCCGGTTTTAGGCAAAGTGGCGAAAGCCTTGTTTTTTTGGTACTTTTTCAACAAGGAAAAAGTACATTTCAAGCAAAGCATAGCATTGTGATTTTTTACTTGGCATGTGTCGAAGAGGACTTCGACACTACAAAAGAGCCACCCCAAATCCGGAATTAATTTCCGGAACAATACTAAGTACATTGCAACTTAAATAACTTTATATTTTTCGTTACCTGAATTAACCTTAACATAGTGCCGGTTCATTTTCTTGCGGGCGTCCGTTAATGAAAATTGCCAGCAAATTTTGATTTGTTTTTCTTGGCGTTCTTTG
>JBAQQB010000080.1:0-6776 GCA_049306275.1 Saprospiraceae bacterium
CAGGATATTGAAAGCTTAATTGCTGCATGCTTGGCGTTTGACGCGTGAAGTTAGACAAGATTTAAAACTTCCAATTGCTTACTTTCGTTTAATATCACGGCTCAACTTTTTAGACCCGCAAAAAATAGATCCTTTTATGAAGAAATGGTTGTTCCTGTTCGCAGTCCTTTTTTCCTCCCTGCCCTCCATGCGCGGCGCCTATATCCTGCTGCCCATGGACGCCGAATCGCAATCCGACCACCTCAAGGCATATGGCATTACCTACTGGGTGCTGGAAAACGGCGTGGAAGCCTGGTGGCTGCTCAACTACCGCGGCGGCAGTTTTGCCTTCCGGCACAATGTTATTTTCGAAAAAGAATGCAAGACCCGCGGCGTTTCCTTTGAGATTTTGCCCGACGCCGCCTTCAGCCAGATCCTCGACGAGATCGCCGATCCGGAGGTCAATATGGATGCCATCAAGCTGGAGAAAGCGCCCAAAATCGCCGTGTATACCCCTGATTTCAACCAGCAGGGCGAGAAGATACAACCCTGGGATGATGCGGTGACCCTCGTGCTCACCTATGCTGAAATTCCCTATGAAACCCTCTACGACAACGAAGTGCTCAGCGACAGGCTCTCCGAATTTGACTGGCTGCACCTCCACCACGAGGATTTCACCGGGCAGTTCGGGCGGTTTTACAACTCTTACCACAACTTCCCCTGGTACAAGGAGCACGTGGCCAAAATGGAAGACCTGGCGAGGCAGAACGGCTTTGAGAAAGTCTCCCAACTCAAGCTGGCCGTGGTGAAGAAGATCCGGGAATACGTAGTCGGCGGCGGGTTTATGTTCGCCATGTGTTCGGCTACCGATACTTACGACATTGCCCTGGCATCCGATGGCGTCGACATTTGTGCCCAATACTACGACGGCGACCCGGCCGAACCCGATGCCCAGTCCAGGCTCAGCTTCGCAAATACTTTCGCCTTCCAGAATTTTGAGCTGTCGAAAAACCCGCTGGAGTACGAATTTTCCACCATCGACCACAATTTCGGCCGCAATGTGCCACCGGAGCAGGATTATTTCACCCTCTTCGACTTCTCCGCCAAATGGGACCCCGTGCCCACCATGCTCACCCAGTGCCACACCCGCACCGTGAAAGGCTTCATGGGGCAGACCACCGCCTTCCGCAACCAGACCATCAAGCCCAATATCCTCATTCTGGGCGAAAATAAACCGGCTGCGGAGGCCCGGTATATCCACGGCACGGTACATGAAGGGACCTGGACCTTTTACGGAGGGCACGACCCGGAAGACTACCGGCACTTCGTCAACGATCCGGAAACCGATCTCAACCTGCACCCCAATTCGCCCGGCTACCGGCTCATTCTCAACAACGTGTTATTCCCGGCAGCCAAGAAGAAAAAGCAAAAGACATAGGCTTTTTGCGTATGTTTGCGCAAAAATAGCACCCGATTATGCCAACTATAGCCGCCATAGTGCCCATGCGGCATTCCAGCGAAAGGGTCAAGGGCAAGAATTACCGCGATTTCGGTGGTAAACCCCTTTACCACCACATCGTCGGCAGCCTGCTCGCCTGCCCTTCCATCCAGCAGGTCGTGATCGATACCGACAGCCCCTTCATCCTGGAAGACGCCGCGAAACACTTCCCCGCCGTCCGCCTCCTCGAACGCCCCGAGCACCTGAGGGCAGGGGAAATACCGATGAACGACGTGCTGCTGCACACCACCGGCCAGCTCGAAGCCGACTTTTTCCTCCAGACCCACAGCACCAACCCCTTGCTTTCTGCCGCTACCATTGAAAGAGGCGTGCAGCTGTTTCTCAAAAACTTCCCCATCTACGACAGCCTCTTCACGGTGACCCGCCTGCAAACCCGCCTGTGGGACAGCCTGGCCCGCGCCGTCAACCACAACCCGAATATCCTGCTGCGCACCCAGGACCTTCCTCCGATCTACGAGGAAAATTCCTGCATGTACATCTTCTCCCGCGATATTTTGCTCAAAAAGCACAACCGCCTCGGCGACAGGCCCTACATGCTCGAAATCACCCGAGAAGAAGCCCAGGACATCGACGAAGAAATCGACTTCCGCATCGCCGAATTCATGTACATCGCCAAAACCCAACCACCTAACCACCCAACAACCTGATAACCATGAATTACGAAAACCTCCTCCTCCACGAAGAAGACGGCATCCTGTTCGTTACCGTCAACCGCGAGAAGGCGCTCAACGCCATCAACACCCAGACCATGAAAGAGATCAAGTACCTCTTCGAGACCGACGCTCCGGCGCGGCCGATCAAGGGCGTGATCCTCACCGGCGCGGGGCAGAAGGCTTTCGCCGCGGGCGCCGATATCTCCGAGTTCCTCGAACTGACCGTCGATTCCGCTCGCGAATTGTCGCAGCGCGGACACGACGCCTACTTCGCCATCGAGCGCTTCCCCAAGCCGGTCATCGCCGCGGTCAACGGCTTCGCCCTGGGCGGCGGTTGCGAACTGGCCATGGCCTGCCATATGCGCATCGCCTCCGAAAACGCCCGCTTCGGCCAGCCGGAGGTCAACCTGGGCATCATCCCCGGCTTCGGCGGCACCCAGCGCCTCATTCAATTCATCGGAAAAGGCAAAGCCCTTGAACTCCTGCTCACCGGCGATATGATCTCCGCAGAAGAAGCGCTGCGCCTCGGGCTGGTCAACCACGTCGTGCCTCAGGACGCCCTGCTTGCCAAAGCCCGCGAGCTCATGGAAAAAATTACCGCAAAAGGCCCCGTCTCTGTGACAAAAGTCATAGAAGCCGTCAATATGTATTTCCAATTTGCGGCCCGTGGTTTTGAATTCGAGGTGGCCAACTTCGGCTCAACGGCAGGAACAGACGACTTCCGCGAGGGGGCCAGCGCTTTTCTCGAAAAACGAAAACCCGATTTTAAAGGGAAATAATACCGAACATGATCGAAACGGATATCCTCATCATCGGCGCCGGCCCCACCGGTTTGTTCGCCGTCTTTGAAGCCGGCCTGTTGAAACTCCGCTGCCACCTCATCGATGTGCTGGGCGTGCCCGGCGGGCAGCTGGCGGAGATCTATCCGAAAAAGCCCATCTACGACATCCCCGGCTACCCGGAAGTGCTGGCCGGCGATCTGGTCGACAACTTGATGAAGCAAATCGAGCCTTTCCACCCGACTTTCACCCTGGGCGAAAGGGCCGAAACCCTCGAACGCCTGGAAGACAACCGCTTCAAGGTCACCACCAACAAGGGAACCGTGCACGTGGCCCCCGTGGTGGCGATAGCCGGTGGCCTGGGCTCCTTCGAACCCCGCAAGCCGCCGATCGACAACATCGAGCAGTATGAAGACCTGGGCATCGACTACATCGTCAAAGACCCGGAGAAATACCGCGATAAGCGCGTCGTCATCGCCGGCGGCGGCGACTCCGCGCTCGACTGGTCCATCTTCCTCGCCGATGTAGCCAGTGAGGTGGCGCTCATACACCGCCGCACCGAGTTCCGCGGCGCGCCCGACTCGGTGGAGAAGGTCATGGAACTGAACCATAAAGGCAAAATCGAGATCGTGACCAACGCTCAGGTGGTCGGCCTGCGGGGCAATGGCGCCCTGGATTCCGTTATGATCCAGGAAGACGCCAAAGGCGACTGGTGGAAGGAAACCGACTATTTCATCCCCCTCTTTGGCCTCTCTCCCAAGCTGGGTCCGATCGGCGAATGGGGCCTGGAGATCGAGAACAACGCCATCAAAGTCAATACGCTGGATTACAGCACCAACATACCCGGCATTTTCGCCATCGGCGACATCAACACCTATCCGGGCAAGCTCAAACTGATCCTCTGCGGGTTCCACGAAGCCACCCTGATGTGCCAGGCAGCTTTTAAAATCGTGAACCCGGAAAAGAAATTGTCGTTTAAATACACCACGGTCACGGGAGTGCCCGGGTTTTAAACGGTGAGGAGCGAGATGCTCTTCACCTCAACATTTTTCTCGGATGGAAATGATCAACATTACGGTAGTCGACAGGGAGGGCGTTTCCCACAACCTGGAGGGACCTACCGATATGAACATGAACCTGATGGAGCTGTGCAAGGCCTATGGCCTGCCGGTAGAAGGCACCTGCGGCGGGATGGCGCTCTGCGCCTCCTGCCACTGCTACGTGCTCAGCGACCACCACCTCCCCGCCTCCTCCGCCGATGAGGAAGACATGCTCGATCAGGCCTTCTTCGTCCAACCCAATTCCCGCCTCAGCTGCCAGATACGCCTCAGCCCCGAGATTCACGGCCTGGTAGTCCAACTCGCCAAGGAATAACCTCACCCTTCACCCTTCACTAAACCAACAGATTGATCAAGGTGCGGTAATCATCATACCGGGCGTCTTCCGATTTCATTTCCAGAAAATCGAGCATGCCGGGTTCATCCTGATAGGTGAGCTCCAGATCGGGCAGGGTGTGTGAGCATCTCACCTCGACAGTTCCTGAGGAGAGCTGCCGCATCCGCCAGCGGAAGGTGGCGCCCATGCGCTCCCAGATGCGGCGGCTGACCTCGCGGGGGTCTTGCTGCGGGGTCAGGGGAATGATATCCCGGAAAGCGTCGTTGGTGCGCGCGAGCAACTGCCCGCGGCTGATGATGAAGTAGCCGGTATGGGCCCAATCTTGCTGTTCGCAGGCCAGGTGGGAGTATAGGACCAGTTGCAGGTCCTCTTCGCTGCGTATCATGTCGGCGCGGTAGCCTGCGCCGCTCCATTTGAGGTCGATCACGGCTTTTTCGCCGCCGTTGCGCCGCAGGATCAGGTCGGCGATGCCCTTGATTTTCGTTTCTTCGAATACCCCTTCGAGCGGCTGCTCGCTGCTCTCCACCTCCCATTGGTTGTCGCGGATATGGCAGACGAGCGACCAGGCCGCGTATTGCACCAGCTTGAGGAAGCGCACCCGTTCGGGCTCGCGGCCATAGAGGAGCAGCACGGCGCCCTCGCGGTGGAACAGGTCGCCGGCGGTCTGATCGACCCATTGTTCGAGCTCGGTTTTGCTCCAGTGGAGGAAGGGTTCCTGGAGCAGTTTTTCGAAGACGCGGTGGGCCAGGTTGCCCATGAGCGTCTCATCGGGCACGATGCTGAGGATGGAGGACTTGCGGAATTTGAGTTTGTATTGGAATACCCACTGGTAAGGGTAGTAGAACAGCGCGTTGAGGCTGCTGAAGGTCTCGTTGTCGCGAGCCGCCAGCCGGTTGAGTCCCGGCGCCTGGATGAAGGGCACGGGGCGGCCGAGGCGGAAAAAGGCCAGGGGAACCTGCCCGGGCAGCTGGAAATCCAGGCCTGCGAGGGGTTTTTCGGAAAAAAAACGCAAGGGGCCGAGTCCGGTGAAGGCTGCTTCCAGGTCGCCCATCAGCGGGTGGGGGGTGGTGCTTTCGCCTTTGAGGTTGCCGGGAATGACCAGGATGAGTCGTCGTGTGGTATTGAGAACAGGCTGCGCCCTGCGCCACAGGTGCCGCTGGTTGAGCAGGGAGGGGGGCTCGGGATGCACGTTGTTGCCCGCCAGGTACTGTATTTCGGCCGGGTACCAGCGCGAGAAAAACTGCACGGGCTCGGTTTCGACGAAGTTCCACCAGACCAGGTCTTCTACGGGGTCGAGGAAGGCGCCGGGTTGGTGGGTGTAGGCCAGGTGGCCGGATTCTGCTTCCTGAAATACCAGGGGAGAAGGTTCGTAGATGGTGCGCACGATGCGCTCCAGGTCGAGCTGGCTGAGGCCTTCTTCGGGCAGGGCGCGGAGCAGCTCGGCGATGCGGCGCGCCTGTTCGGCGAGCACGAGGAGCGATTTGCCCTTGCCGGCGCCGTGGGCTTCCATGGCCCAGAACCGTACTTTTTCGTAGAGTTGGATGGCTTCTTCGACAGGCACGTCCTGGCCAATGGGGTATCTCTTGCGGCCGAACCAGAAGCGGTACTGTTCGCTGGCTTCATCGTAGGAGGTGCGTCGCTCGCCGGGCGCCGTTTGCCGCAGGTCGTCGAAATAGCGGGCGATGGCGCGGTTCCAGTCTTCCCCTTGCAGGCCTGGCGACTGCGCCATTTGGGTGGCGATAACCTGTGCCAGGTCGTCGGGCAGGGGCTTGAGGGGCAGGGAGACGAATTCGAGGATCTTGTAGGGATCGATGGGCGTCCAGATAAAAGCGGGCACCAGCTTGAGGATTTGCAGGCTGGGGCGCGCCAGCGAAGCTGACTGAATGCCCAGGCTGGGCAGTCCTTCCTGCACGAGGGCGGCGTCGAGCGTGCGGTTTTTTTCGGGAATGAGGAGGGCAGGCCGGAATCCGGGGTTTTTGCGCAAGAGTTGGGCGAGGTATTCCGCCCCTTCGGTGGCCGTGGCGCTGTGCAGCAGCACGAGCGAGCCGTCGCCGCGTGCTTGTTTTTTCGGCCTTTTTCCCGTTCCGCGCAGCGAAATGGCCTCCTGAAAAGCGCCCAGGTCGCTATCGGGAAAAGAGGCGGCATGGTCGACGGCTTCCGGCCGGATGGCCAGTGCGCCGAGCAGCCGTTTCGCCGGGCGGGGAAGGAGTTCGAAAGGGTCGAGCAGATGAAGTTGGCTGATGGGGTGGGGCAGGAGGGAGAGCCTTTGGAGAACGGCCTCCAGCCGGTCGGCAAAGCCGGGGAATTCTGCGCGGCCGGATGCGGCCCACAGGGCTTCGAGCCGGGTCAGGGCCAGCAGGCGGGGCGGCAGGGAGGGATCTTCGGAGAAATTCCAGCCGGCGCCCAGCAGCTCGTCGCGGCGGGCCAGGATGTCGGAGGCGGTGGCGAACT
>JBAQQB010000081.1:0-4263 GCA_049306275.1 Saprospiraceae bacterium
GCTCAAGCCCGACATGCGCGACAGCATCTTCAGCTTCTGCCTGGCCAATCTGGAATACGAGCGCCACAACTACACCCAGGCCATCCACCTGCTCCAAAAATCGGAATACCGCGACCTGCTGCTCAACCTCGCCGCCAAAACCCTGCAAATGAAGATCTTGTACGAGCTGAGCGAATTCGACGTACTCGACTCCCACCTGGAGGCCATGCGCACCTTCATCCGGCGAAAGGGCATCATCGGATACCACCGGAGCAACTACCTCAACACCATCGCCATCACCAAAAAACTGGTCAACCTCAAACCCTACGACCGGGGGCAGCGGGAGGCCCTGAAGCGGCAGATCGAACAAACCATGGCCCTGGCCGAGCGGGAATGGCTGCTGGCGCAGTTGTGATTTTCATCACCTTCGGGATTTTACCACTCCCCTATCTTTGCAGAAATTTTTCCGAAACATGAATTACTGGCAAATATTCGTCAACGGCTACACCGGATACGCTAACTACCTCTGGCACGAGATCACGCACCCTTCCTGGCACAACTACTTCTACTGGCTGCTGCTGGTCTCGGCCTTCTTCTACGGCCTCGAGCTGCTGCGCCCCTGGCGCGTCGACCAGCCCAAATTCCGAAAGGATTTCTGGCTGGACTTTTTCTATATGTTCTTCAACTTCTTTCTCTTCTCCCTGGTGGTCTACAACGCCGCCTCCGACGTAGTGGTCAATCTCTTCAACAACGGCATCAAGGCGCTGACGGGCTTCAACCTGCAGGCCTCCAACCCGCTCAACGGCTCGCCGATGTGGCTGATCCTGCTGGCAGGATTTCTGGTTCGCGACTTCGTGCAATGGTGGGTGCACCGCCTGCTGCACTGGTCGCCGCGGCTCTGGGAATTCCACAAGGTGCATCACTCGGTAGAACAGATGGGCTTTGCCGCGCACCTGCGCTACCATTGGATGGAGAACGTGGTGTACCGCAGCATCGAATACATCCCGCTGGCCCTGCTGGGCGTGGGGCTCTACGACTTCTTCATCATCCACCTGTTCACCCTGGCGGTGGGGCATTACAACCACTCCAACATCTCCGTGTCCGGCTGGATCACGGGCGGCGTGGTAGGACTGCTGATCGGCATCGCCATAGCTACGGGCGGTTTCGACATCAACCTGCTAAGCGATCCGGGTCTGGGCCTGCAACTGGCCGTGGTGGCCGGCACGGCGGCCCTTGGCTCGCTGGCGCTGGGGCCATTCATGAAAAAAATCTTCAACTCCCCCGAGATGCACATCTGGCACCACGCCTACGAGCTGCCGAAGGACAGGCCGGCCGGCATCAACTTCGGCATTACGCTGGCGCTGTGGGATTACATCTTCGGCACCGCCGTCATCCCCCACGACGGGCGCGATATCCGGCTGGGCTTCCCTGGGGTGGAGAAGTTTCCCGCCGATTTTGTCAAGCAGAATCTGCACGGGTTTTGATATTTTTGTGAGCGGATAAAAATATAAACCACCATGGACCAACTGTTCAACCTCGAAGAGCTGGGGAAACTCCTCACCACCTATGCCCCAAAAGTTGTGGGCGCCCTTATCACCCTCGTCCTGGGTTTCTGGATCATCGGAAAGATCACTGCGATCCTGCGCAGGAGCATGGAAAAGCGGGATTTTGATCCGACCATCCGGCCCTTTCTGGCCTCCATCGTCAACGTAGGCCTCAAGGTGCTGCTCCTGCTTAGTGTTGCGAGCATGTTTGGCATCGAAACCACCTCCTTTATCGCCATCTTCAGCGCCCTGGCTTTTGCCGTAGGCCTGGCCCTGCAGGGCAGCCTTGGCCACTTCGCTAGCGGCGTACTGCTCCTGGTTTTCAAACCCTACAAAGTAGGCGATCTGGTGACCATCGGCGGCGGATTTACCGGCACGGTGAAGGAAATTCAGGTGTTCAACACCGTCCTCGTCACCCTCGACAACAAGCACATCATCGTTCCCAACGGCGTGGTCACCAGCAACGTGATGACCAACATCTCCGGGCAGGGCATCATCGGCGTGGAATTCACCTTCAACATCGGCTACGGCGAGGACATCGACAAGGCCCGCAATATCATTCTGCAAGTAGGAAAAGAATGCCCCTACATCCTGGAAGACCCCGCCCAGGGCGTGGTCGTAGCCTCCTGGGGCCCCCACTCCGTCCACCTCGCCAGTCGCCCCTTCTGCAAGAGCGAACACTACTGGGACACCTATTTCTACATGTACGAACACGTCAAAAAAGCTTTCGACAAAGAGGGCATTTCTATCCCTTTTCCGCAATTGGACGTACATATGGAGAGGTGAGAGGTGAGAAGGTGAGAAGGTGAGAAGGTGAAAAAGTGAAAGGGGGAAAGGGTATATTTGGGGAATCCTGACGATCCGAAGTAATCCTGTTCAATCCTGTTAAGTATGGAAAGAAGCCCTTCCTTTTCTGCACCCGAATACGTGGAAGCCATCGCGGCTAATCCGATTCCCGTGCTGCGCAATTTGCAAATTACGCAGAGTTATCACCAGATCACGGTTGATTTCCGGGAGTTGGTAGACCGCGACAACCTGTGCTGGTGCGGGTTTGCCACCTGGGCCTCGAAGCAGGCGGGGAAATTCATCCGCAATGAGCAGGTGCCGGAAGCTTTTCTGGAATTACTTGGCATGGATGCCGGCGGGCGGCCCTCGCCTCGGCCCTGGTATTGGTTTCTGGTGCCGCAGCGCATCCTCCGGCACCCCAGGGTGCTCGCGTATGCGCGCATGACGGTGGCCGATACCAGCGACCACATCGCAAGGGGCAACCTGAAGGTGTATGCCAAGCTGGCCCGCATTTTCGCGGATTTCCTGCAAATGGTGCGGGAGCAGCCCGGGCCCTCGGAAGAAAGGCTGGCTGCATTTATCGAAAAAATGCACGAAGACGACTCAACGGGAGAGGGCCTTGTCAACGCTTTCACCTATTATTACCGCTGTCTCTCCGAACCAGACCCCAAAGTACGGGCGGAGCTGTTTTTCGCCGCCAACCTGCTCATCGGACAGCACGAGCAAATACGCCTGCAAGAGGCGATTGAGGGAGCGATGAAGTCGCCCATCCGCCAAGCCCTGGGCGATCCGGAGCGGCGCTGGACAAACTTACCCCTGCCCTACTGGTTGCGGCAATTGGTGGCCTTCAAAGTGGAAGTGCTGCTCGGCCCCGCCATCACCCGCCTGGAAAAGCGCTGGCTTCAAGCCTCAACCGAGATGCTGATGACCATGGCGACGCCGTTGGGCCTGTTCCGGCTTGGGCAGGACGTGCCTCCTCTGCCCAACGGGCAGATGTACCCGGAGATCCTTCGCGAGCTCACCCTGCCGGAGGCTACAGCACTCGTAGCCCAGTTCGACTACACCCCCGGTACCCTCAGCGGCAGCGGCGCCAATGACTGGACCAGCCTGGCCGAGCGGTTGAATTTCATCCTCGATCTGTTCCGTTCGAGGCAGCGGGAGGAGGACTTATTTGAGCCGCCGTTTTCTGCCGGACAGACGGAGGCTATCGTTTCAGGCAGGGTACCGGCAGGTGATTTGTAAAGCTGCTTAACTTTTCCTATATGAAAAAATTGTTCCAATTTCCCATCCTGCTTTTCCTGCTCCTGGTCGCCCAGGGGCTGAAGGCCGTCACCCTCCCCTCCATCTTCTCCGATAATATGGTGCTGCAGCAACGCGAAGTCGTGACCATCTGGGGCTGGGGAAAGCCCTTTGAAAAAATCAGCGTCTCCGGAAGCTGGAGCGATCAGGTGGTGGAGACGGAAACCGGCAATCACGCGACCTGGAAGTTGCAAATCACCACGCCCGAAGCCGGAGGCCCCTACACCCTGACCATCCGCGGTTACAACGAGATCGTGCTGGAAAATGTGCTCATCGGAGAGGTCTGGCTCTGCTCCGGCCAATCCAATATGGAATGGTCGGCGCGACTGGGCATCGATAATGCCGAGATGGAAGTCAGTAAGGCAAATTATCCCGACATCCGCTTTTTTACGGTCGAGCACCGCACTGCCCTGAGCCCCCAGATCGAACTGAACGGCAGTTGGAAGGTCTGTACCCCGGAAACCATGATCGACTTCAGCGCCCTGGCCTATTTTTTCGCCAGGAGACTGCAAGCCGAGCTCAAAGTGCCCATCGGCCTCATCAATACCAGTTGGGGCGGCACACCCGCGGAGGTCTGGATGCCGGAAGAAGTCATTACCGGCGACTCACTGCTTTCCGAAGCGGCCGCCCTCATGCCGGAAATGACCTGGAGCCC
>JBAQQB010000082.1:0-20240 GCA_049306275.1 Saprospiraceae bacterium
TTCCCAACGATGCCCGCTTTTGCCACCATTGTGGCGCGAAAGTGGAAGAGCCCAGGCCTGCCAGCGCAGCCCCGGGACCCGGGGAGATCGCCGCCAGCTTTTTTGCCCTGCTGCAGGAAAGGGTCGCGGAAGAACAAGATCCTGCCGATCTCGATCATTATATTCGGCGTTTCCGCGAGTCAGACTTCCAGCGCACCTTCGACATCCGGGTGGAACAACTGGCCGGAGAGGTCCGGTCTTTCTCCGAAAAAAAAGCAATGGCCTATCTGGCGCCCCGGCTGGGCGACCTCTGCGACTATTTCATCATCCACTTTTGCAAGGACATCAACCGCATCTTCATCCCCGAAGAAGTGTTGCAGTACCAGCTGACCGATGCCGGCCGGCCCGACACCTACCGCATGGTCATGGATTTCCTGCACCTGGAATCCGAGCCCGAAACGGTGTACACCAACTTGCTCGACATGCCGGTCGACAAACTGCGCAACGCGAGCAAGGCCTTTCTGACGCCGGAGAAAAACGAGCCGATCTTCTTCATCTGCGACCTGTCGCTGCTCGGCAACTGCAAGGAAGGCTTCGCCATGACCGACAGGGCCCTCTACTGGAAAGCCCCGCTGGAAAGAGCCCGGAAAATCTTCTATACTGATGTGGAAGAAGTGAAGAAAGAAAGCGGCTGGCTGAGCATCAACGGAATATTCTTCCACGCGAGCGAAACGCTAAACGTTCGGATGCTTAAGTTGTTAAGAAAAATGATATCCAATCCGAACATTCCATGAAATCCAGAACGGCTACCCTTCTTCTCCTTTTCCTCGGCTTCATCGCTGAAAATGCATTTTCCCAAACCACCTTTGCGCGCCTGACCTTTCCTGTCAGCGCCAACGGCAATGCCTTCGACAATCCCTTTACCGGCGGCCTCAACAATCCGCAGCCGTCGAAGGTCGACCTCAACAACGACGGGGTCGACGACCTCTTCATCTTCGACCGCTTTGGCAATATTGCCATGACCTTCCTGCACAGCGGCCAGCCAGGAGAGCCTTCTTATACCTACGCGCCGGAATACGCCGCCAACTTCCCCCCCATGGCCAATTGGGTGCTGCTGCGCGACTACAACGGCGACGGTATCCAGGACATTTTTACCCATTTCTTTACCCCCATACAGGGCATCACCGTTTACACCGGCTATTACACCCCGGATAACAAAATCGCCTTTGAGCCCTTTCCTTTCTGGGAGGAAACATACAACGCCATCTATTACGAACTGGCCAACGGCTCGACCACCCAGGTCTATGTCAGCCCGGTCGACTATCCGGTGGTAGACGACGTGGATGGGGACGGCGATACCGATATCCTGACCTTCGCGGTAGCCGGGGGCTACGTGGAGTATTTCCAGAACCGCTCCGTGCAGCTGGGCTTCGGCAAAGACAGCCTTATATTCAAAAAGCAGGACAATTGCTGGGGCAAATTCTATGAATCCTCTTTTTCGGAAGATATCGTGCTGAGCGCCAACCCCAACCAGTGCGCCACTGAGCTCACCGGCGACCCCAACGTCGAAGCGCGCCACCCGGGCTCCACGCTCGTCACTTTCGACGCCGACAACGATGGCGACCTGGAGATCATTCTGGGGGACGTCAATTTCCCCAAGGTCATTTTCCTGACCAACGGAGGTACGCCTCTGAATGCCTTTATGGTTTCACAGGATTCCACTTTCCCGCTGTACGACGTGCCGGTCAATATCCCGATTTTCCCCACGCCGTTCATTCTCGACCTCGACAACGACGGGAAAGACGACTTCGTCGCGGCGCCCAATCAGTTGGGAGGGACCCCGAACTACGACGTTTTGTGGTTCTACCGCAATATCAACACCCAGGCACAGCCCATTTTCGAGCTGGTACAGAAAAACGCGCTCGTCGCCGAAATGCTGGACTTCGGCGCCGGAAGCCACCCGGCCTTCCTCGATTACAACGCCGACGGGTTGAAAGACCTGTTGGTGGGAACGGACGGATACTACTCGGAAGCTTTTTCCAGCACACGCGATCCCCGGCTGGTACTGTTGAAAAACGTGGGAACGCCCACCAGCCCGGCCTTCGAGCTGGTGGATGACGATTACCTGGAGATGAGCCAGTACGGCAACCAGACCTGGAATTTCGCCCCCGCGGCCGGCGACCTGGACAAGGATGGCGACACGGACCTCTTGATCGGAGAGCAGGATGGCCGCCTGTTCTTCGTGGAAAACCTGGCAGGCCCCGGCAACCCCGTTCAGTGGGCGCCTATCACCTTTAACTGGAAAAATATAGATGTGGGGCTCAACAGCCACCCTGCCATTGCCGACCTCAATCGCGACGGCCTGCCCGATCTGGTGGTGGGTGAGCGCAACGGCAATTTCAACTATTTCCAGAATGTGGGCTCAGCCAATGCGCCCGAATTCAACAGCAACCCCGCCGAAGCCCCCAACAACCAGCTTTTCGGCAACGTGTCCACCGAGCTGCCAGGCGACCTCTCCGCTGGTAACTCGGCGCCGTTTATCCTCGACTATGGCGACTCCTTCCTCCTGCTCTCCGGTACCCAGGTGGGGCCGGTGCAGGCCTATACCGGCATCGAAGGCAACCTCTCTGGTACCTTCACCCTGGCGGCGCCCAACCTCGGCGGTACACAGGAAGGCAAGCGCAGCACCGTGGCTTTGGCCGACCTGACCGGCGACGGCCTGCTGGAATTGGTGGTGGGCAACTCGCGCGGCGGCCTGAGCATCTTCGCCACCGACCTCGACGCCACCGACCCCGTCTCCGCATTCGATGTCCCGCCTGTCGCCCCCGCCCGCGTATTCCCCAACCCTGCCCGCGACCAGATCACCCTGGAATGGCCTGGCGACGGAACCGCTTCAGTCCGCATACGGCTATTTAACGTGTGGGGCCAGTTCCTGCGCGAATACGCCGCCTCCGGCGCCTCCTGGACTACCGGTACCGGCGACCTGCTCCCCGGCCTGTACGCCTTTGTGATCGAGGGGCAAAACGGGCAGCAGGCAGTGGTGAAGTGGGTGAAGAATTGATATTATAAATCCCGCTTACTCGTCAGCCAGTACGCTCCTGCCAGGAACAACACGATCCAGATCGTTGCGGTGATCATGGCTTGCTGCGGCGTGAGGAAAAAGGGGAAATTCAAATCCTTTTCCATCGGCTGCGTCATCTGCGCAAACGGTACCGGCGTGAGATCCTCGATGGCGTTCATCGGGTAGTACTGCATGCTGCCGTGCCTGAAAATGTTGTAGTGCACTCCCCAGCGCAGGATTGGTTCCAGGAAAAACACATAGGAGAAATAGATGAACAAGGCTGCTGCCGTGCGCCTGATCAGCGTGCCGAGCAGCAGGCCGAAGCTCATGTAGCCCAGACACATCAGGAAATACCGGGGCAGGTAATCGATATTTTTCATCACCACAGATGAATAGACAGTGTCCGTGTGGGTGTAGCCGAAGACGAAGCACACCACGCCGAAATAGAGCATGGCCGCCAGGGCGATCAGAATGATGAAGTACATTTTGCTGAGGTACAAGTCCGCCCTCGTCACCCCGTTGATGATATTCTGCCGGAAGGTGCGGCTACTAAACTCCTGGGTGATGACAACGACAGCCAGGAAGCCCAGCAGGAAGAAAGTGAGCCAGTTGCCCGCATAGCCCAGGTACTGAAACACGTCGGGAAAGCGGAAGAAGGTGTCGGAGGTATTGATAGGCGGCGGCCATTGCTTGATCGACTTGGCGATGAGCAGGGAACTGGGCAGCAGCAGGACGTACAAGCCCGCCAGCAGCAAAAAGGTGCGGTGCTTTTTCTGTTTGAGCCATTCCAGTTGGAGGAGATAGAACATAGGCTTGCAGATTAGACGAGTTCTTCTTTGGTGATTTCGAGGAATTCCGATTCCAGGCTTTTGCGGCGGGCTACCAGGTGGGTGAGCACCAGTCCGTTCTGAAAGGCCAGCCGGTTGAGCTCGGCGGCTTCAAAACCGGGTTGTACGGTGAGCAGGCAAAAGTGCTCCTTGTCGGCGACCGACACTACCTGCGGGATGCCTGCAAGCAGGTTTTTGAGCTTTTCGCGGTCGGCCGCCTCCGCCTCGATCCAGTGGTCGTTGCTCAGGATGGCGCCCACCTGTCCGGTGGCCAGCAGCTTGCCGCGCTTGAGGATGGCCACGTGCGAACAGATCTTCTCCACCTCGTCGAGGATATGGCTGGCCATGATGATGGTCTTGCCGCGGGCCGCGATCTGAATGATGGTTTCCCGCACCTCCGCAATACCTTTGGGGTCGAGCCCGTTGGTGGGTTCGTCGAAGATGAGCACGTCGGGGTCGCCGAGCAGGGCGCCCGCAATGGCCAGGCGCTGCTTCATGCCGAAAGAGTAAGTGCGGAACAGGTCATTTTCCCGTCCTGTCAAATTGACGATTTCCAGCAACCGCCCGATATCCGGGTTTGCTACTTTTTTGATATGGGCAATGATCTGCAGGTTGTCAGCCGCGCCCAGATAGGGGTAGAAATTGGGCGTTTCCAGCAGGGCGCCGATGTTGCGCCTGGGGTTGCTGCCGTACCTGCCCTCAAACCACTCATACGAGCCCCCATCGGGACGGATGATGTCGAGGATCATGCCCAGGGTGGTGGTCTTGCCGCTGCCGTTGGGCCCTAGTATGCCGTAGACGTTGCCCTCCTCCACGCTCAGCGACAGCCCGTCGACGGCGTGGATGCGGCCGTAGTGTTTGGTGAGGGAGGAGATGGTGAGGATGGGCATGAGATAGTGTTCAGTTTTTAGTTTTCAATTTTCAGTTGAAGATAACTGAAAACTGAGAACTGAAGACTGAAAACTAACTTCGTTTTCGATAGTTCCACACCGCCAGCGCATTCATCACCACGGCGAAGGCGAGCACTTTGTAGAAGGCCGTTTGTATATCCGCCCAGCCGGCGCCTTTGAGCATGACGGAGCGGATCACCTCCACGAAATAGGCGATGGGGTTGAACCAGGTGATGACCTGCGCCCAGTGGGGCATGCTTTCGATCGGAGTGAACAGGCCGCTCATGAGGATGAAGATCACCATGAAAAACCAGGTGAGGAACATGGACTGCTGCTGGGTATTGGCAAAAGTGGAGATGAGGAGGCCAAAGCCCATGATGAGCAACAGATAGCCCGCAGCGAACAAAAAGACCAGCCCAATACTGCCTACAAAGGGGATATCGAATATCAATTTGCCCAGCACCATGCCAAAGGCCAGCTCCAGCATGCCGAGGATCCAGTAGGGGATGAGCTTGCCCGCGATGAACTGGTATTTGCGGATGGGCGTAACGTTGATCTGCTCAATCGTGCCGGCCTCTTTCTCCCGCACCACGTTCATGCCGGAAAGCAGCCCGCCGATCAGGGTGACGAGCAATACCAGGATGCCGGGTACCATAAAGGTGTCGTAGTCCATCCCGGGGTTGAACCAGTTTTGGTAAGTGATGTCGACCGGAGAGCCTACGGCGGCTATGGCCCGGGAATTGATCTTGGGAGCCCATTCTGCGACTACCTCCCGGTTGAAGTCGCGAAAAATGGATTGCACATAAGCCTGAGCCACCCCTGCCTTCGCCCCGTTGATGGCGTCGATGGTCAGGTGCAGCGGAGCTGTTTGCTCCTTGAGCAGGCGGTACTCGAACCTCGCAGGAATTTCCAGGTAGAGGTCTGTTTTGTTCTTTTGTATCTGCAACTCTGCCTTCTGCTGATGCGGCAGGTAGTTTACTTCGAAAAATGGCGACGCCTGAAAATGACTTGCCAGCTGCCGCGATAATACCGACTGGTCTTCATCCACGATCGCCAGGCGGATGTGCTTGATCTCGTAGTCGGCCGCAAACGGCAGGATGGAGAGCTGCACAAAGGGCATAACGAAGAGAATCGGCAGCATCCCCTTGTTGCGGAAGATCTGGATGAACTCTTTCTGGATAATATAGAAAATAGTTTTCAATTTTAGGTTTTTAATTTTAAGTTTTTTATTCAAGTCTTAGCTTGAAACTTTTTACGCTGGCGCCAATCAATAATACGGCCATGCCTGCGAGTATGAGGGTTTCTTTCCAGACAATCTCCATGCCGGCGCCTTTGAGCATGATGGCCTTTACGATGATGATGAACCAGCGGGCAGGCACGATATGGCTGATGGCCTGGAGCAGGCCTGGCATGTTTTCGATGGGGAAAATAAACCCGGAGAGCAGGATGGTGGGCAGCAGCAGGGCGGCCAGGGAGATCAGCATGGCCACGAGTTGGGAGTTGACTTTGGTGGAGATAAAGATGCCGATCGAGAGCGAGGTCAGGATAAAGAGCAGGCATTCTGCGACCAGCAAGCCCAGGTTGCCCCTGACGGGCATCTGGAACACGGTGGCGGCCAGGGCCAGGATGATGCTCATGATGACCAGCCCCAGCGCGATATAGGGTATCACCTTGCCTACGACGATCACGGCGGGTTTGAGGGGCGAGACCAGGAGCACTTCCATGGTACCCAGTTCTTTTTCTCGTGCCAGTGCTATGGAGGTCATCATCGCGGAGACCAGCATGAGGATGATGGTGATCACGCCGGGCACGAAAAGGAATACTCCCTTTAGCTGTTCGTTGTATCGCATCCGCACTTCGGTCTGGATGGCCAGGGGCATGGCTACGCTTCCCTTTTTCTCCTGCTCGTATTGCCGGATAATGGCGCTGGCATAAGCGATGAGGGTGGTGGCGGTATTCGGGTCGGTGGCATCGGCGATGAGCTGGATTTGGGGCTTGTCGTTGAGGAAAAAATTCTCCTGAAAGCCGGGCGGAAAAATGACGGCGAGTTTGGCCCTTTCGTGCTGAAAGGCGCGTTCCAGCCTTTCAGGGTCTTCCACTTCCACGGAGAGTTGGAAGAAATCGGAGGCGGTAAGCCTGTCGGTGATCTCCTTGGTCACTTCGTCTTTTGATCCGTCGTATACCGCAATCCGTGCGTCATTGATCTCGTTGGTGATCGCGAAACCGAACAGGATCACCTGCGCCGTGGGCAGCCCCAACAGGATGACCAGCGTGCGCGGGTCGCGCATGATGTGAAGCGTTTCTTTGAAGACGAATGCCCAGAATGGTTTCATTGCAGGTGAAGGGTGAAGGGTGAAGAGTGAAGGGTGATGGGTGTTTTCTCTTCACCCTTCACCCTTCCCCCTTCACCCATTGGTACTTGAATGCCTTGCCAATTGCACAAACAGTTCGTTTATACTCCTTACGTTATTTAAAGTCTTCAGTTCTTGAGGGCTTCCCATGGCGGCGATGCGGCCGTCGACCATGATGGAGATGCGGTCGCAGTACTCGGCTTCGTCCATGTAGTGGGTGGTGACGAAGACGGTGCGGCCCCGGTCGGCAGCGCGGTAGATCATTTCCCAGAACTGGCGGCGGGTGATGGGGTCGACTCCGCCGGTGGGCTCGTCGAGAAAGACGATGGCCGGGTCGTGGACTTGCGAGACGCTGAAGGCCAGGCGTTGTTTCCAGCCCAGGGGCAGGGAGCGCACGGGCGATTTAGCCACCTCCTGCAAGCCGAGTTCTTCGAGCAGTTGCCCCGTTTTTTGCTTGATCTGTTTGCCTGTCAGCCCGTAGATTCCCCCGTAAAACCGGATATTTTCGCCAACGGTGAGGTCTTCGTAAAGGGAGAATTTCTGGCACATATACCCGATGCTTCGCTTGATTTTTTCCGGCTGGCGGTAGACGTCGAACCCTGCCACCCGGGCTTTTCCGGAAGTAGGCATGGAGAGGCCCGTCAGGATGCGCATCGCCGTGGTCTTGCCCGCGCCGTTGGCGCCCAGGAACCCGAATATCTCTCCCTGCCCAACCTCGAAGCTGATAGCGTCGACGGCGGTGAAGTCGCCGAATTTCTTGGTCAGGGATTCCGCCCAAATCGCTTCCTTCATCATTTCTCCGTGGGTTTGTGTGTCATCAATTCCATGAAGCAGTCTTCTATGTTGGGTGCGATGCGTTCAAGGTGCAGGCTTTGGTGCCCCTTGCTCCCTAGGTAGTCGAGTATCTCTTGTTCCCTGGGTTCGTCCCTCAGCGCCAGGTGTACCGAATCGCCGAAGGGGAATGCCGAATGGGTATGCGGATAAGCGCGCAGGTCTTCAATGAGCCGGAGTGTATTGGCTGCCCTGATGCCCAGCAAAGTGCGTGTATAACTTTCTACAATGGAGGCCGGCGTGTCGACCTGGAGAATACGGCCGTCCTGAATGAGCGCCACCCGGTCGCAAAGACTGGCTTCGTCCATGTAAGGCGTGGAGACCAGGATGGTGATACCCCGGTCTTTCAGTCTTTTGAGCATTTCCCAGAATTCCTTTCGGGAAACGGCGTCGACGCCTGTGGTGGGCTCGTCGAGCACCAGCACCTCGGGTTCGTGGACCATGGCGCAACTCAGCGCCAGCTTTTGTTTCATCCCGCCCGACAACTGCCCGGCCCGTCTTTTTTTAAAAGGCTCGATCTGTCCGTAGATATCCTTGATCAGGTGGTAATTCTCTTTGATGGTCGTTCCGAAAATGGTGGCAAAAAACCGAAGGTTTTCCTCCACCGTGAGGTCCTGATAAAGCGAAAACCGCCCCGGCATATAACCGGTCTTTTTGCGCAGTGCCGTCAGGTCTTTGACCGGGTCCAGCCCCAGCACCCTGGCTTCTCCGGCGTCGGGCAGCAGCAGGGTGGTCAGGATGCGCATCAGCGTGGTCTTGCCCGCCCCGTCGGGACCGATCAGCCCGAACAGTTCGCCCTCCGCCACTTCAAAAGAGACGTCGCCGAGCGCCCGGACGGCGCCGTAGGATTTGGAGATATGGTTGATTGCTATTGACATTTCTTGGGTTGTTGGGTTGTTGGGTTGTGGAATCTAACAACCCAACAACCTAAAAAACTACTTCCCCCGGCATCCCGATCTTCAGCGCTCCATCGTTGTCGACGGCCACTTTGATGGCGTAGACGAGGTTGACGCGTTCGTCTTTGGTCTGCACGATTTTGGGAGTGAATTCGGCCTGGGGGGAAATCCAGGAGACAGTGCCGGGCAGGGACTGCGTCTGGTCTTTGCCGGTGTCGAAATGGACGGTCACGTTTTGACCGATCTTCACGGCCGAGAGCTGGTCGCCGCTGATGTAGGCGCGCAGTTCCATGCGCCGGAGGTCGGCGATTTTGTAGAGCGGTTTGCCGATGCTGGCCAGTTCGCCCGGCTCAGCCCATTTCAGGATGACCGTACCCTCCACGGGGTTTTTGACGTAGCAGCGGCTGATCTGCTCCTCGAGTAGGTTGCGTTGTGCCGCCAGAGGGTCGGTTTCAGCCAGCACGGCCTGGTTGAAGCGGTCGGCGTTGGCGCGGGCTGCGCGGATCTGTTCTTCGATTACGGCGAGCTGCCCCTTGATGTCGTCGAGTTGTTTGGGCAGGGCGGCTTCCTCCCTGAGGAGCGCTTCCACCCTGGCTTTTTCGGTCAGCAGGCTGCGTCTCTGCTCTTCCAGCACCTTGATCTGCGGGTTGGGGTCCTGGGTCTTTTTCCGCACCGTGCCCATGGTGGCCAGCAGCTGTGCTCGCTGCAGCGCCAGGGTAGTGGTGTCGATCAGCCCGACAACTTGCCCGGCTTTCAGCACATCGCCTTCTTCCAAGCCAAGGGAAAGCAATTGCCCGTTCCCCTGCGCCGACACGACGATCTCTTTGGCCTCGAAATGCCCATAAGCATCCGCCCCGTTTTCTTGATTCGAGCACCCGGAAAATCCGATAAGAGCCATTCCGGCCCCCAGTAAAAAATGTATTTTCATCTCTTTTTCTTTTGAGTTTATAGTTTATAGTTGAAAGTGATGGGGAGGCGCGGTCCTTTCAGGACTGAGGCCTCACTTCACTCTCCACTCTCCACTCTCCACTATTCCCCGATGCACCGCATACCCCGCTTTGATCTGCGCCAGCTGAATTTCATGCGTTTTGAGCTGCAGCCTGGCCATGGTTTCGGCGTTGGATTGCAGCAGATAGTCGGTGGTGGTAGCCACGCCGTTGTCGACCTGAGCGGAGATGGTTTGGAGGAGATTGGCCTGTAGTTCGGCTATTTGTTGATCAAAAACGATCTGTTGTTCGAGGGAGGCCATTTGCTGGAGGAAAAGGGCGTCGGCCCGGTCGAGGTTGGTTTCCAGCACCTGGCGTTGGTTGTCGAGGATTGACTGCTGTACAGCAAGCAACTCCCGGTCTTTTTTGAGTTTGCCCCAGTCGTAGATCATCCATTTGGCATTAATGCCTGCCATGGCGAAGGGAGCGATTTCTTCGTCGAAGAAGTTCAGGGGGTTGGGGTAGCCCAGGCCGCCTGATACGAAAGCGTTGACCTTGGGGCGGCGGGAGGCTTCCAGCAGGGCTTCGCGCTGGGCGAGGCTTTCTTTTTGCAGGTCAATGAACAGGAATTCAGGCCGGTTAAGAGGGCGGGGTGAGGCGTCAATGCTGGGTATTTCCAGTGTTTTTAGTTTTTCCACTTCCTGCCCGGTAAGGTCTGACAGTTGCCGGCGGATGCTTCCTTCTGCCAGGATGGTTTCTGAGAGCTGGGCCTGGACTTTAAGGATCTCCACCTGAATTTGGCTGGCTGCCGAAGGCAGTGCCACACCGTTGCGGATACCCGCTTCGATCCGCTTGGATTGGGCGTTCAGGTTGGCGAGGGTGGTTTGGAGCACCTGTTGTTTCTCCTGGAGCAGGAGGGTATTGAAAAAATACAGGTTAACCGTTTCTTTCAGCTTGTATAGATCTGTCGCAACTCCTTGCTTTTCAGCTGCGAGGCTTCGCCTTTCCTGTTCGACCCTGGCCTTTGCCAGTCCGCCGTCGTAGATCAGGTAGCCGGCTTGCACGGTGGCTTGGGCGCGGTAGAGCGGCAGGTCGAGCAGATCTCCCATGCCCGGTATTTCCAGCGGAAAGTCGACCACTTCTGTTTGCCAGCTCGCCTGCGCCGCCGCTTCCAGTTGCGGCAGCCGCTCAGTGCGAATCTGATCGATTCGCAACTGCGAAGCCTGTTCCAGCAAAGGCAGTTTCTCCCTCAGCGGATACGATTCTTCCGCCCAGGCATAGCACTGCTCCAGGCTCACAGGGTTAGTCGTTTGGGTAAATCCTGTTATCCCAAAAGCAAAACTCAAAAAAACACTTAAAAGCTTTTCCATAAATATCTATTTCACCTTTTCACCTTTTCACCTTTTCACGGGGAAGGGCGAGCCTTCCCCCTACGGTCATGCCGTTAACGCATTCCTCACAAACTCCATAATCACGCCCTTTCTGGTTTTCATAAAATCCAGGTATTCCGCGTCGCCCACCTGCAGGATATGCTGCATCATGGGCTTGGCCACGAAGGGGAATACGCACATGGAGATGATATTGACAACCAGGTGAATGGGGTGTATGGGGCGGATGTTGCCTTTCTGGACTTCCATTTCGATTTGCATGACCAGTTTCATGGGGTTGGGGCGGAAGCCGATCTGCTCCATTTTTTTGAAGAGGGCTTCCG
This sequence comes from Saprospiraceae bacterium, assembly GCA_049306275.1. Taxonomy (GTDB): domain Bacteria; phylum Bacteroidota; class Bacteroidia; order Chitinophagales; family Saprospiraceae; genus JADJTT01. The sequence goes on from JBAQQB010000082.1 coordinate 11,473, forward strand.
GGTGGAGGTTGATCTCCTGGATGACGAAAGCGGGGAGGTATGGGCGTTCGGTCAGGAAGTCGAGGTATCTGTCGACAAACTGTTCCATTTTGGAGAACAGGGGGGCGTCGGATTCGAAGATTTCCATGGTGCGGGGGGCCAAGTCGCGGAAGGCCTGCTCGAAGATGGCGCTGAAGAGGTTGTCTTTGCTGCGGAAATAGTAGTGCAGCAGCCCCTTGTTGATCCCGGCCTCGTCGGCGATCTCCTGCATGCGCGCGCCTGCGTAACCTTTCCGGACAAACACCCGTTTGGCTGCTTCCAGTATCCTGCCTTCTGTGTCGAGGTCTCTGTTCATTTTTACCTAAATGGGTAATTTTTACAAACCTATGCTTTTTATCAAAAACTTCCAACCTCAAAACTCAAAAACTTTACAGTATCTTTCCTTTGTGAAAAAACTGGTCACTAAACAAGCTATTCTTTTTGTAGCTGCGCTCATGTGGTGCTTGTCCCTCCTGGCGCACGATCCCGGTTGGGTGGTCAAAATCAGGCATCTGGGCCTTGACGATGGTTTGTCGTCGAGGTTTATCACCCAGGTCTATCAGGACACCGAAGACTACATGTGGTTTGTGACTTCCGAAGGGCTGAACCGCTATGACGGCTACCGGATGGAGGTCTTTATTCCCCGGCAGATGGGGGCAAAGGTAGAAGCCCCTTATACGCTGCTGGAAGACTGCGATAACCACATCTGGCTGGTTTCCAGTTATTTGGATCCGTCTTCCGGGGCGCTAATCCGTACCGATTGGAAAGTGGATATATTGGATCCTTTTTCCCGGCGCATTATTACCAAAGAGGTAGGGTTGCCTGTGCATGCCGACAGCATTTCGGTCATAGCTCATATTCCGGGGCGCATGATCCTGATAGGCACCGTTCAGGGGCAGGTATTTGGGTATGATGGGGGCTATTTTCAGATCTACCAGGATCCTGGCCGGCGCCGGGTGATTGAATTGCGCGGACACGGAAACGGCCTCCTGTCGATGGTGGCCGGCCGGGAATTCGTATCAGTTGATTTGAAAGGACAGGTGAAAGCCAGGGTATTACTTCCAGACGTCAATATCTGGAAGATGGCTCTCGATTCGCAGGGAAATGCCTGGATGTTGGTGCGGGAAAATTCAGGTCGGGGCAGTTACAGGATATTTCACATCAAGTCTGGCCAGGTCCAGGAGTTGGTACTCCCCCCGGCAATCCAGAGAATGAAATTGGGCAATTTCAATCTGGCCTTCCGGAAGGAGGGGGGCTGGGTGTTGGGATACACTGGCTTTCTGGGGCTTTATGACCATACGGGCGCTTTGGAGATCGACCTGAGCGACAACCTGGCAGAAGATAAAATAGGGCGATCCCCGGGCAGCCTGTACATCGACCGCAGCGGGGCTATTTGGGGCGCCCAGCCGGAAGGGGTTGTGCGGCTGACCCTCCGGCGCAACCCCTTCCGCCATTTCCTCCACCATCCCCCCTTTAGTATCCGTGGTATGGCTTGGGTGAACGACTCTGTCATGTTTGTCTCCAATTACAGCCGCCAACTACTGTTGAATGTCCGTACCGGCGTCTATACCCCGGTGGGTGATCGCCAGATTGTGGATTTGGGGGTGGTCAGGGATTTAAAGGGGAATTTTTGGGCTGGCAGCCATTTGAAAGGATTTACACGCATTTCCCCTGATTTTTCGACTTTCCAGGTCATCCCCTTCTTCCCCGAGCCTTCCCGGATGCCCCGGCCCTCGGCCGACGCCATCGTACCCTTCACAGACAGTAAGGGCGGGCTTTGGTTTGGCTTGTCGAAAGGCCTGGGGATTTGGGACGAAGGCAGGGGCCACATCCGTTTGGTGCAGGCAGAACCACCATTCTCCGATCTGATGGATTTAACGGTCAATACCTTTCTCGAAACCAGAGAGGGCATCTGGGCAGGCGCCTCGGGCGGCTTGTACCGGCTGGACTATTCCGGCAAGGTTGCCGCTTCAGTGAAGCAACTTTCGAGGTATTACATTTTCCACATTCATCAGGATAAAAAAGGGCTGTTTTGGCTGGCGACCAGGGGGGACGGTTTGGTTTGCTGGGATCCCCGCAGCGGGCAGGTCAGGAAATACGACTCCGGGATCGGGTTTATCAGCGATGTGGTTTACGCAGTGATAGAAGATGATCGGGGCCGGTTTTGGCTCCCTACCAACAAGGGCCTGATGCGGTTTTATCCCGAAACCGGCAGTTTTACCTATTTTTCCGAAGCGGACGGAATGGCCAATAGCGAATTCAACTACCTGGCCTCCATCACAGGAAGCGATGGGCTGATTTATTTTGGAGGGGTAGAAGGCATTACCGCATTTCACTCCGACTCCGTTCGCGTATCCGAGGCGCTGGATATCCCCATCAAGGTGACATCCTTTATGGAGTGGACACCCAAATCGGGCAGGATGACGGACAAGACCGCCTTGTTGAAGGAAAAAGGACAGATCGTTCTTGCTCCTCCTATCCAATCTTTTCACCTTTCTTTTGCGCAGCTCGATTTTCAAACCAGGCGGGAGGACCAGTATGCATATTGGGTGGAGGGCCTTGAGCCCGGTTGGACCTTCCTGAGCAAACCCGAGGTTCACCTCTCCCGCCTGCCTCCGGGCAGGTACGTCTTACACCTGAACGGAAGAGGAGACAACGGCCTTTGGTCGCGCGAGGAACTGCGCATTCCCGTTTGGGTTAAAAAGCCCTTCTATTTCCGTCTGCTGTTTTGGGTCGCGATCGGCGTCCTTCTCAGTATCGGGGTGTTTCTTTACTACCGCTGGAACCTCTGGCGCCTGGAGACCCAGCGGGCATGGCTGGAGGCGGAGGTAGACCGGCGCACGGCCGACCTGTTGCAGAGCCAGCGCCTGATCAGGGAGCAAAACCTGCAGTTGGGCCGGCTCAACCAAACCAAAGACCAGCTCTTCCTCATCCTGGCCCATGAATTGAAAAACCCCGTACTTTCTTTCCGCAGCGTTTCCCAAAAGATCAATTACCTGCTCAACAAAGGGCAGGCCGACAGGCTCGACCAATTGGGTACGGAACTGGACCGCACGGCATCCAACGCCCACAAGCTGCTGGACAACCTGCTGCAATGGGCAAAAACCCAGCGCGGCACCTTTGCGATGCACCCCAGGATCATTGAACTGGAAGAGGCGTTTGACAAGGTGATTGAGGAATACAGCGACCGGGCGGAGGAAAAGAAAATTCACTTTTTTGCCGGTGTAGAAGGGGAGGAAGTCTTTGTTTGGGCCGACCCTGCCGCCTTGCAGATCATCCTGCGCAACCTGGCCGACAACGCCCTGAAGTTTACACAGGCTGGAGGAGAAATCCGCCTCAGCGCCCGGAAAACGGGCGAAGGAGTGCAGGTGACGGCCGAGGATTCAGGCATCGGCATGCAACCGGAAAAGCTGGCTTCTCTTTTCCAGCCTGGAAGAAAACCGGGACTGGGAACGGCCGGAGAGCGAGGTAGCGGGCTGGGATTATTGTTGGTGAAAGAATTGATGGACCTTCACCGCGGAACGATAAAGGTGGTGTCGGAAGAGGGGAGGGGCACGACCTTTTCCCTTTTATTTCCCCCGCGCGATATTGAACCTTCTTTACAACTGGAAAACAATCTCAAACAAGATGAATGAGGCAGCAAAAATCCTGATCGTCGAAGACAACGGCTCTTTCGCCCTGGAGATGGAAATGAACGTCGCGGATATGGGCTACGAAGTGCTCGGCATCTGGTCGAAAGGAGAAGAAGCCTTCCTCGATATTCCGAGGCTGAAACCCGACCTGGTGATCATGGATATCAACCTGGAAGGGGAGATGGACGGGCTGGAACTGGCCCGCCAGTTGGAGCATACGGCCATTCCCATCCTGTTCATCACCGTGCACGATGAGCCGGAGTATTTCGAAAACGCCCGGAAATCAAACTGGGCGGGTTATCTGGTCAAGCCCTTTGACCGCATTTCCCTGCAGGCGGCCCTTGAGGTAGCCCTTCGCCAGAGAAGCGCAGATGCAAAACAGCTGGAAGATGCGCTCGGGGAAAACATCCTTCGCAGCGACTCCCTGCTGATCAAGGCGCAAGGAGTCTACCACAATGTGCGGTTTACCGACATGGACTTCATACAGTCGGAGGGCAACTACTGCACCGTATTTGCCAAAGAACGGAAATACGCCCTCAAGATATCCCTGAGGCAATTGCTGGAAGGGCTGCCCAGGAGCCTGTTCGTACAGATCCACAAGAGCTACGCCGTGCAGTTGAGCCGGCTCGACCTCATCGATACCAATACGAATGAGGTTTGCATCGGCTCGTTCCGGCTTCCATTGGGAAAGGGGTTCCGCGATGCCCTGATCCAAAGGTTCAGGGTGTTGAAGTGAGGTTTGAAAAAAAAAGTATTTGACTTCCATTTGAACTCCAACAAAAACGCGATATATTTGAGCCAGATTGGCTGTAGGCTATTGCCTGCTCCCAGCTTACCCAAACGCAAACACGAAACTACTTTTTAAAGGCTCTTCCCGGTAGGGAAGCGCTATCCGTGTTTAAGCGCTGTACACTAACAAAATTGTAACTCATGAAACAACGGCTACACCAGCCCATTGGGTGTACCTCCGTTTGTCGTTCCTCCATTCTTAGAAAAGATCCCGCTTTTCAGGCTGAATATTCTTTATTTCCACATATGCAACAGGCAGTGTCAGGGTTTCACCTTGCACTGCCTGTTGCGTTTCGCTACTATTCATTATTCATTAACAAAACTTTCGATCTCATGAGAAAAGCTAGATTCAGAGTGGTACTAGCTGGACTGTTTGCTGCTTTTGCGCTCATGCTCTTTGCAGGGCAGAGCCAGGCGCAGATAGCTACGTCCGCTTTCCCACTGGGAGGCAACCCCGCCAATGACGGCGTTGTGGCTCCTCTCGACTACGTTTCCGCCCCTGAAGCCATTACGCTGCTGGACGGGCAGACCGCGAGCCTCAAGTCGGTTCTCGGCACCCTGGTTCCCGGTACGCAGGCTTACAAGACGGTAGAAACCAGCTTCACGTACTACACCATCATTCTCTCCGGTGTGGTTTCCGGCAAGGATGTAGAGGTTTCCCTCAATGAAGGGTTTACGCTCTACCAGTATCCGGATTACGTGAATACCCCTGTTTCCCAGATGCAGGCCTTGTATGAAGAAGCGCTTGAACTGCTGACCAATTGATGACGATTTTTTCACCTTAACAACGATTCTCATGAAAAATACTTCACAAACGCTGGCCTCAAAAGCGCTCAAGTGGGTACTGGCTCTCATGCTGCCCATTGCGTTTAACCAGGCTCTTCAGGCGCAATACACCGTCAGTACGTGTACCAACGCGTATGAGACGATCCAGTTTACCGGTACGCTGCTAGGCGGTTCTACTGGCGACGACGTGGCTATCGGCATTACACTGCCCTTTACCTTCAACTTCTACGGCGTAAACCAAACTACGGCAAACGTCACGACCAACGGTTTCATGACCTTCCCGGGCTCGTCCATCGCGGGTGCTCCGTTTACCAACGCCGCCCTGGCTGTTGGCCAAAACGGTATCTTCCCCTATTGGGACGACCTCAACGGCGCGCCGGGTATCTTTACCCAGACCCTGGGTACGGCTCCCAACCGCCGCTTCATCATCGAATGGATCAAGCCCTTCTTCGGCGGTTCCGACCAGATCCAGTTCGAAGTGGTGTTGTTTGAAACCACCAACATCATTCAGTTCCGTTATCAGGACCTCAATGGCCTGACCGGTAACGGCGCAACCATCGGTATCGCAGGTCCTGCCGGTACGGGTTTAACCCAACTGGGCTTCAACCAGACGGGTATCGTAGCCGCCGGCCAGTGCCGCGAGTTCGTGCTGCCTCCGCCTTGCGTGCTGCAGTGCCCCGCCAACATCACGACGACCAACACGCCGGGTACTTGTGGTGCTGTAGTCAACTACACCATCGGCCAAGGTTCCTGCCCCAGCTTCACGCTGAGCCCGAACCTGCCCTCCGGCAGCACCTTCCCGGTTGGTACTACCGTCCTGACTGCTACCTCCGGGTTCGCTTCCTGCTCCTTCTCCGTAACGGTAACCGACGAGGAAGATCCGACCTTTGCTCCCTGTCCCGCCGACATCATCGTCACGCTGGATCCGGGCGCTTGCTCCGCGTTTGTCAACTGCAACGTGAAAGCAATCGACAACTGCCCCTTCCAGGGCCCGCTGCAGTCGCTGGTGCAGTATAACAGCACTGCTATCAGCACCTCCGGTGCGCTGGCTTGCTACTTCGCACCGACGAGCTACTGGCGCGTGTACAACCTCAACCAGATGGGCGTCAGCACCGACTTCCTGCTTCGCAGTGTGACCACTGCCGTGGTAAATGCCAACAACTCAAACTTCACGGTTCGTGCATACCGCCTCAACGGCGCTTTCACGCTCGGAAACCTGACTCTGCTTGCTTCCAAGACCCAGGCTCTTACGGGTAATGGCGTATATCGCACTATTGACTTCGATGCTCCGGTTCAATTGCCTGCAGGTTCTACTTTCGTGATCGAAGTAGCCGTCAACCCGGTTGCTCCCTTCGGCCCCGCCGGCCAGAACCAGAACGGCGAAGCTTTCCCGAGCTATATCTCCGCTCCCGGCTGTGGCTTGACCAACCCGGGTACCTTCACTTCCCTGGGCTTCAACTTTGTCGCCCTGTTCCACCCGAACGGCAACATCTTCCAGGACGAAATCCCGCTCACGAACAACTCGCAGATCGACCCGCTCACCGGCGAACCGTATGACTGCGGCGACGAATTCCCGATTGGTACCTATGGCATGAGCTATACGGCTACCGACGCCGCCGGCAATACGGCTGACTGTAACTTCCAGATCATCGTCAACGAATTCCCCAACCCGACCAACACCCTGGCCTGCAACGACAACGTGCAGATCTCCCTGGATGAAGACGGTTGCGTGGAAGTACTCGCCGACATGATCCTCGAAGGCGGTCCCTATGGCTGCTATGACTACTATATCGTAGAAGTCCTCAACCAGTTCGGCTTCCCGGCCGGCAACGAAGTATGCTGCAACCTGGTGGGCCAGACCCGCACGGTGCGCGTGACCGATCCGGAAACGGGCAACAAGTGCTGGGGCACCATCACCGTGATGGACAAACTGCCTCCGGTTATCGAATGCCTCGACTTCACGCTTCCCTGTACCTGGCCGTACGATGAAATTCCCAACCACCCGCACCCCGAGATCTCCGTTGGATCTCCGCCCGCTTCCCTGCAAACCACGACCGCTGGTGGTAATGGTAACGCAGCAGGTGGTATCGTATTCTTCAACGTTGAAAACCTGACCGGCAGCGATGTAACGATTACTGAACTGGCGATGAACATCTCCGGCGCAACGACTGCTCAGGTATACATCAAGGCCGGCACGCACGTCGGTTTCGAAACGAACCAGGCCGCATGGACGCTGGCGGCTACCGCTGATGCTACTGTAGGTCCGTTCTCCGGTCCTTTCCCCGGCAACGGCACCCTGACGCCGGCTCCGACGAACTTCGTCATTCCTGCTGGTCTCCATGGTATCGCCATCATCACCCCGGGTGCTTCCGCCAACTATACCAACGGCGCTAACACCTACACGGATGGCAACATCACGATTACTACCGGTTATGCCGCTAACGCACCCTGGACTGGCGGTTTCACCCCGCGTACCTGGAACGGCCGCATCACCTACTCCAGCCTCTTCGAGGCCGACCTGATCGAACCGGATGACAACTGCACGGTTGTTGACCTGGACTTCGTCGAAACCATCGCAAACGGTAACTGCGACGGTCCGAGCCAAACCATCGTTCGCGTATGGACGGCTACCGACCAGAGCGGTAACTCCGCTTCCTGCACGCAGACCATCACGCTCGAGCGTCCGACGCTTGGCGACGTGGAACTGCCTCCGCACTATGACGGCATCGACGAGCCTGTGCTCGACTGCTCCGGCGACTTTTGGGATGTCAACGGCAACGGCTACCCGGATGTCAGCGAGACCGGCGGTCCGACGATCGGCGGGTATCCGTTTGTCAACGGCGACGTTTGCAACCTGACCTACAGCTTCACCGATGTCAAGATCGACATCTGCGGCGACAGCTATAAGATCCTGCGCAAGTGGTTGATCATCGACTGGTGCACCGCTGAGCAGGCAACCTACGATCAACTGATCAAAGTCCTCGACCAGACCGGCCCGTCTGTTGACTGCCCGGATGGCCCCGTGACGATCAACGTATACCAGTCCAGCTACCAGCAAGGCGGCCCGCACACGATCTGCACCGGCACCGTAGTGGTTCCGCCGCTGACGGTTCTGGGCGACGACTGCTCCGGCCTGAACCCGGCTGGTTATGTGACGCAACTGTGGACGCTGGGCGCAGGCACCCTGCTCCAGACGGTACCGGGCAACGGCGGCACGTTCTTCAACGTGGAACTGATCGCTGACAACCCCTTCAACAACAACAACGCACAGTACACGGTACGCCACGTCTTCACCGACGCATGCGGCAATCAGAGCGACTGTATCTACGACATCACGGTAGTCGACAAAGTACCGCCGGTGCCGGTTTGCGACGAGATCACGGAACTGGCGCTGACGAACAACGGTGCATCGGGCGAAGGCTGCAGCACGCTGCCGGCTTCCGACCTGGACGACGGATCGTATGACAACTGCGGCGACGTATACTTCTACGCTGCCAAGATGAATCCGTTCCTGACGCCGCCGTACTTCTACCAGTACTATCC
>JBAQQB010000083.1:0-24576 GCA_049306275.1 Saprospiraceae bacterium
ATCGTTTATCGTTTATGGGACCGTAAACGATAAACGATCGACGATAAACGCTTTTTTACGTGAAATCAAAGGCCGACACATACATCGGCCGCATCCGCAAATCTGCGATCTCCTCTTCGCTCAGACCCTTGAAGGAGGCCATGAGGCTGGAATCGGAGTCCTTGACGAACTGGTGCAGTAAACCCATAGGGGCGGCGCGCAGTAGCTGCTTGCGGTAGGGGCAGGCAGCGCCCATCCAGTACATGCCGGAGCTCAGCTTTTCCCGGGCCAGCAGGCCCTCGAACAGGCGCAGCAGCTTTCGCTCCTTGCCAGGCTTGAAGTACAGCCCCTCGAACGCCAGGAACTCAAACCGCCGCGGGTTGAACAGCCGGTTGAGCAGGGGGACGTGCGGCAACACGTGCATGATGATCTTGCCCATCAATCCCGGCATGCTGTTGACCACCCAATGCACCCGGTGCAGCTGGCAGCCCGCCACAATCTCGCCCTGTTCGCGCACCACGAAGTAGTTGTCGTGCTGGAAAAGGGCGTTGAAATGCACCAGCGAGTGGTGTTCATATTGCTTGCGCAGCAGCGCCAGCACCTCGGCCTTCCCCTTCTCCGTATCGATCCGCTCGATCAGGGGGTAGGGCCGGGGGAAAAAACGGCTGAACCCCTGGGTTTTCATCACCCCGATAGGGCGGTAGCCGGCTTTTTCGACGACATTCAGGGAGGCCTTGTTGCCCTTTTCGACCAGGGCGAAAAAGACCGACTTCCGCTCCTCGTTCACCCGGATGGCTTCCATCACCCGCGGCGCGTACTGCTTGATCACCCCTTTCCCCCTGATCTCCTTCGAAGCGGCGAAGTACCGGACGTACCAGGAATTGTACGACGCTTTCCCTGCATGAATGGAGTAGTTGACGAATACCGCCGTGCCCTGAACCTTGTCGTCCTTGTCGTTGAGCGTGACAAGGGCGGGGTTGGAGAGAAAAGGCACGTGCTCGGCGGTGTTTTTGTGCTCGTACACCGCCCCCTCGTTGCCCCAGGCCACGCCGTCGAGGAATTCCATGACATGGGGCGGGATGCCCTCGTGACGCCAGATGGACCAGGCGTCGTCTTTGAAGATCAGGGTTTTTGTCATGTAGGTTGGTTTGGGGGAAGTTACGAATTTCTACTCCCAAATCCTCTTCAACCCATACATTTCCCCTTTCACCCACTTCACCTTTCCCTTTTCCAGATACCAGGTGGCTTTTGAGAATTCTTCTGTAGGGAAAAATATCTCCGTCACAACCGTCGCACCACCATCCGCAAACAATTCCACTGATGCCGCGTCGAGAAAGAGGTGGAAGCGGATGGTTTTATCAGAAGTGAGGCGGGTAGCGTAGATGGCATTTCCGGCGAATTTTTCTGAAAAGGCATGATCGCCCGCCCGGGTGCGGTCGCTGTAAAATGCATTCCTGGCCTGGTCGTAGCCGATCCGGTAGCGCTCGCCTTTTTCATTCGACAATTCAATGCCAAAATCGGCCGGAGGGCCGTCCTGGAGCTCAAAATCAAGGACCAGTTCTGCCTGACCGGGAATGCTGATTCCTTGCACAAGTTCTGGCTCCCTTAGCCCTTTGGACGAGTTGCGAAGGGTTGTCAGTTCTGCCACGGGTTGGGAAAAGAGCCGGTAGCCCTGTTCCGTGCTGTGCAGACTAAGCTCCCGCGGGATGGTCATGGCGCTGCGCCATGCCTCCGTGGGCACGACCTGGGCATAGAGCCAGTTGCTCATCCAGCCGATGAACAACTGGCGGCCATCTGCTCCGGTTATGTCCGACCAGGTGACGCCGGCGTAGTTGTCGCGGCCATGGTCGAGCCAAACCCCGCGTTCTCCGCTGACCGCAGGGGCGAAGGTATCGTCGAGCGCAAAGGTCTTGCCGTCGAACTGCCCGACGAAGTATTGGGTGGCCGAGCCGCCGTTGGGTCCGCCCGGGTTGATGCTCAGCAGCAGCACCCACTTGATCTCCCGCGTGCCTTCCACTTCAAGTGGGAAGAGGTCGGGGCATTCCCAAACGCCGCCGTGGCAGCCCCATTCCTTGCCGAAATCGCCCAGGTGGGTCCACTGTTTGAGGTTTTTGGAGCCCCAAAACGCCACGTGGTCATACACGGCCAGCGTCATGATCCATTGTTCGGAATGTTCGTGCCAGAAGACCTTGGGGTCGCGGATATCTTTGATATTGCCGGGATTGGGCAACACGGGGTTGCCCGCGTACTTGGTCCAGCTGCGCCCTTTGTCGTTGCTGTAGGCGATGCCCTGGCACTGGTAGTCGGTGCGGCCGGCTTTTTCGCCGTCCATGTCGTGGTAAGTGAAAATGGCGACGAGCGGCGGGCGGCCATCGATGCCGAAACCGCTGCTGTTATGCCAGTCTACCACCGCGCTTCCGGAGAAGATATAGCCCAGGGTATCGGGGTACAGCGCAATGGGCAGGTGTTCCCAATGCACCAGGTCGCGGCTGACGGCATGGCCCCAGTGCATGGGGCCCCACACCGTGCTGCCGGGGTAGTATTGGTAAAAGAGGTGGTATTCGCCCTCGAAAAAGACCATGCCGTTGGGGTCGTTCATCCATTTTTCTTTCGGGGAGAAATGGAACTGGGGGCGGTGGGGCTCGAGGTAGGAAACAGGTTTATCCATACATGCTTGAATTGTGCTTTACTCAATACTCATGCGGTGATCCGGTTCAAAAGTACCTGGCGCCGGGCTCCGGATCGGAATGGCGCTGACCGCCAGGCCAATTTTTTCACCGAGCCTCATGCCCTCCTCAACATCCATTCGGTAATGAACGCCGAGCAAGATGCGGGAGATGGCGTTTTCTCTGGCCATTTCACCAAAAGAATGAAAATGGCGCGGTTTGACCCGGAATTCCCTTCTCGTCTCCGGGCTTTTGTCCGTGAGTTCGTACTGGTCGCCGAAGATGGTGGCCAGCGCTTTGGCGGCCGCGGCGCCCATCATGGCATGGCCGGAAGGATAGGAGGGGAAAGGAGGGGAGGGGTTGACGGGGCGCCAGTCAGGGGAGAGGTGTTTGGTGATGAAAGATTCCGGCCGCTCCAGGTTGTAGTGGTACTTGGACAGCCAACAGGCTATGACAGCGTCGCAGAGTGCGAAGCCCGTTTTTACATAAGTCTCCAGGGTTGTGCCGATATCGGGCTTTTCTTTTTCGATCACCTGATTGGCAATGGCGAGCCAGTGGCCGGCCGGAGTGAAGGTAATACCGGGGTGGTCGTCGCTCCAGAATTCTGCGATCCATTTGTTTTCAACGGAAATAGGAGAGGTGATAGAAAAAACCTCCATGGAATGTACATAGTATACGGAGTCCGGACTGCTGGAGTAAGGAGGGAGCGGAGCGGCGAGGTAAGAAGCTGTTTCGATCACCATGGGACGCACTTTTCCCCAGGAGGGCAGAAGAGGCGGCATGGGGAAGTCGAGGGAAGGAACCCAAAGCCCTTTGCCTACCGGCGGCGAATAGTTTCTATCATAATTATGGAAATTCGCCATGTGGGCCAGGGTATCGGTGGCCGACCATTGATAAACGGCCTCGGCCACTTTTCGGCCGAATGCCTCCGACTGAAGGATTGCGGTCCGATCCCTTTCCCTTGAGAATATCCTGCTCCATTTTTCTTTGATCTGTTGCTGTTGCAGCCTGATATTGGCAGGCGCAGAGAGGAAATATCTTCCCAGGATCTCCGCGTAGCAGGCATTGAGCGCCGCAGCGAGGTGAAAAGACCCTTCCTTTGGGGCGGGAGGCAATGTGAGTTCCGGGTAAAGGCTGGCCAGCGACTGAAATTCTTCGGGCAGTCCGGGCAGTGAAGCCTCATAAGCTGCCAATGCTGTGTAAGCGTAGGTGCGCGCGGCGACAGGGCCTCTAAAACCTTCCGTGTAAGTTTCAGCGTCCAGGATGAAGCGATTCCAGTCCAGGGAGATGGAGTATTCGTTCTTTCCTGTTTGGAAGGTCGTGCGGCGGGCGGCCCAGGCCAGAAGAAGGCTGGCCGCAAAAAGGGAGCCAAACAGGACGATGCGCCTCCAAAAAGCGTTGCTGCCGGCAAGTCGTTTTTTTTCAGCGGGCATATTCAAGCAGCATTTTGCGGTTCTTCCGGAAATACCAGGCTGAACGTTGAACCGAGCCCTTGCTTACTCGTTAGCCCAAGGCGTATATGGTGAAGTTTCATGATACTGTCGACAAGCGACAGGCCGACTCCAGACCCTTTAATGGAGGCGGCCCTTGGGCTGCGGAAAAACGGCTCGAACAAAAGCCGGGCTTCTTCCTCAGCGATGCCGGGCCCGTTGTCCTGTATTTCCACGGTAGGAAGGCCTTTGGAACAAAAGGAGAGGCGGGCTTTGACGCTGCGGTCGGGGCTGAACTTGCAGCCATTGTCGAGGAGGTTGATCAGCGCGGTTTTCAGCAGTTGTTCATTAGCGTTGACGGTAAGTTTTTCTTCATTCTCCGGCAGGTTAGCCACTTCGAAGCTGATCCTGTAATCGGGGTTGGATTTCAGTAATGTTGCCTTCGCCTGCCAGATCAGTTCGTCGATCCTGACTGCCTGGAACTGGATGGCAGATTCTTCCGCATTGATCCGGGCCATTTGCATCAGCATGTCCGCTACCTGATTGAGTTCTTTCACGTCGGAGAGAACCGAGGCGAGGGTTTGCCGGTATTCTTCTCCCGTGCGGTCCTTGTCGAGCGAAACTTCGATTTGGGAAACGATGACGTTGAGGGGGTTTTTCAGTTCATGAGAGACGTTTGACAGGAACATCTTCTGAATTTTGAAAGCATGTTCCACCCTGTCGAGCATTTTGTTGAAGGTGATGACCAGGCGGGAAAGCTCGTCTGACTGCCCATCGTGTTCAAGGCGGTGTTGCAGCTTGGAGGGCAGCAGTTCGTCGACCTGGTTCATGATGCGGCTGACAGGGGCGAGCGCCTGCCGGGCGAAGAACCAGCCACCGGCGGCGACCAGCGAAATGGAGATGAAAAACACCCAGATCAGGATGCGCGTCAGGTTGTGGAGTTCGCCGGGGTTGAAGATTGCTTCAGCCACGACCACAAATTTATCGCCCGACCGGTTGGCATATAAAACTCCGATAGCCTTGAACCTTCCGTTATCAAAGCGCTTTTCATTTGCGGTTTTGATGTCGTTTAGCGTGGGGGTGTTGATGCGATATGGCAGGGGGTTAAAGGAGTAGATCAGTTTGCCATAGGAGTTGTAGATGGAGATGTTTTCGGTGTAGGCGCCTGAAAGCTGGTTTTCTGTATCTTCCGCAAGAATTTCCGGGGGCATTTCGCCGGCAAATTTTCCGACGACCATTTCAGCAGTCATGATGGCTTTTGACCGCAGATTTTCGTAAAACTCGTTTTCAATATTTTTTTTGAACTGGAAATGAATGAAGAAAAGGGCCACGACGAGGATGCAGGCCACGATCAGGATGAACTGGAGCGTAAGGCGGTAGCGTATCTGCATGGCGGTTCACTCTTCTTTCAGGATATAGCCCGTTCCGAACATTGTGTGGATGAGTTTTTTCTCAAAAGGTTTGTCGACTTTGTTGCGAAGGTAGTTAATGTACACTTCAATTACATTGGAAGCGATCTCGAAGTTGATATCCCAGACCTTTTCCGCTATTTCGGCCTTTGGAATAACCCTTCCCTGGTTGCGGATGAAGTATTCCATGAGGGCAAACTCTTTTGGGGTGAGATCGATCTTCCTGCCTGCCCGCATGAACTCCCTGGCGTCGAGATGCATTTCAATGTCGGAAAAGGTAAGGATATTTTTCGGCTGGACCGGGTCTTTCCCCCTTCTTGACAATGCTTTCAATCTTGCGAGCAATTCCCTGAATTCAAAGGGCTTGACCAGGTAATCGTCTGCGCCCGCTTCCAGCCCTCTTACCTTGTCGTCGGTATCGCCGAGTGCTGTCAGGAGCAAAACGGGTGTCCGGAGACCTCTTGACCGGAGCTGCCTCACGATGTCGAATCCATTCAGGCCCGGAACGATGATGTCTGAGATGATGACGTCGTATTCATTGCGTTCGGCCAACATACAGCCGGTGGCGCCGTCGTAGGCAAAGTCCATTTCAATCCTGTGCTCGTTGAGGCCTTTTTTCAGGGATTGAACCACTTTTACTTCGTCTTCGATCAGGAGTATTTTCATTGCTTCGCGAATCGCCTTTCACCAAATTTCAGCAAATAAAACCTCAGGTAGTTGAATTCTAATGAAATTCTAAGGATTTTCTAAAATCCGCTTAAGCACTGGCTCTCCTCCAGGACCTAACTTTGTGCTTGCTTAATCCCAAAATACCAAATGAACCTTCTTATTTAATCTATGAAAAATGATCCCCATGAGTTTCAGGAAAATTACGCATTTTCTCTGGAGCGCTGCCATTCTTTTGGCGCTTCTAGTCTCTTCCTGCCGTCCAGATGAACCCGATCCCGTTCAGCAACTTGTTTCAGATTTCGACGCCGAAGCGGCTGTTGAATGGAACAAGTATTTTCTCGAGGCAGAACGCTATGCCGCTGGCTATCGCCCGGCGCCTGCTCCCCGCGCCCTTGCCTACCTCGGTTTGGCTGCTTACGAAGCATGCATCAGCGGAATGCCTGATTACAATTCGCTCGGAGACCGTTACGCAGGCCTTGACATTCCCGATCCGGTAGCCGGGGAGGAATATCATTGGCCGACAGTAGTTCATTTCGTCTATTCCACGATGATACCTCTTTTCTTTCAGCCGGAGCCTCCCCAGGATGTCGTCAATAAAATGATTGCCCTGCGTTCCAACCTGGAAAGCAAGTACCTTGCGCAGGCCGGTAGCGAGGTATTCCAGCGCTCGAAAGATTACGGAATCGCCGTAGGCGAAGCCGTTTGGGACTGGTCGGCCACTGATCCCTACGGCCACGATGCATACAAAAATCCTTTCGGAAACTTCACCACCGGTGAAACCTATGACTGGCAGGCCCACTACGATGGCCCCGGCGATTGGGTGCCAACGGATCCGGGGCCCGGTGCGCCAATGGGACCCTTCTTCGGTAAATTCCGCACTTTTGCCATAACCGAAGCCCAAAAACTCTCTGCTCCTCCGATCCCTTACAGCGAATCGCCGACTTCGTCGTTCTACGCCCAGGCTTTGCAGGTCTACTCCATCAACACCCCCACGCTTTCCGACGAAGATGAATGGGTGGGCGAATTCTGGAGCGACGACCTGCTGAATCTGACCTTTAGCCCTGGTCCGCGTTGGGTCGCCATCGGGATTCAGATCATCGAAAGCGAGGAAGCCGACCTTCAAACAGCGCTGGAAGCCTTCGCCAAGACCGGCATGGCGCTCAACGATGCCGCCGTAGCCTGCTGGCACTCCAAATACGTCTACAACCTCGAACGCCCCGAGTCCTACATCAAGCGGATCATCGACCCCAACTGGGAACCCAGCCTCGACAATCCGCTGACGGGTGAAACCGGCATGACTCCCTCTTTCCCGGCCTACCCCTCCGGGCATTCCACCATGGGCGGCGCTGGCGCCGAAGCGCTTGCCAGCGTATTTGGTTATTCTTATGCCATGACCGACCGTTGTCATGAAGGCCGGACCGAGTTCAGGGGCGAACCCAGGTCATTCCCAAGCCTTTACGACATGGCTTATGAAAATGGCTGGTCACGCGTACCCCTCGGCGTCCACTTCTGGATGGATTGCGAGGAGGGAATACGGTTTGGAACAGATATTGGCAGGGAGGTGAATAAGCTTCCCTGGCGGAAGTAAAGAACCTGCGACTTTGTTTTTTCTAACGTGAGGTTCGGGCTCCCACAGGGAACCCGAACCTCACGTTTTTATTACTGATTCAAGTGACGACCAACGTTTCTTTTTCCTTTTATAAAAGACTTTTCTTCCCCGTTCACTTCAACCCCGAAAGTGTTACCTTGCGAAAATTTTTTCAAAAGAAATCGTATGAAAAAACTGTTCGCCTTTTTTGCCGCTATCGTTTGTTCTCTTTTCCTCAACCCTCTCTCCGCCCAGCAATGGTGGACCGACCTTCCTGAGTCGGGCATGCCGAAACTGGAAGGGGTGCGGTGGATACAGCCGGAAGCCTGCCGGAGCATAGAAATCGATCTGGAGGCAGTCAAAAACCTGCTGGCGCAGGCGCCGCTCTGGCAAACGCCCGAAGCTGCCAATCCCATTGTCCTTACTTTCCCCATGCCCGACGGCTCTACCCGGGCCTTCCAGGTGGTGGAAGCGCCTGTGATGAGCCAGGGGCTGTCGAAGAAATACCCGGGCATGCGCTCCTTTGCGGGCAAAAGTCCTGAAGACCGCACGGCATACGCCCGCTTCGGCTATACTCACAAGGGCTTTCACGCCATGATCAGCTCAGCCCGCCACAGCACCGTGTATATCGATGTGCTGAGCACGGGGCAAAACCGCTACCACCAGGTTTATTACAGAAAAGACTACAAAGGCATTCCCGGCAATCACTTCGACTGCGGGGTACAGGACTCCAAAACTGATGGGGTGGCCCCTGCGCCTGGAGATATGCCGGAAGGGCTGCTGGGCGACTGCAACCTGCGCACCTACCGCCTGGCCCTGGCCTGCACCGGCGAATACGCCGCCTTCCATGGCGGCAATGTGCCCGACGTGATGGCGGCGTACAACGTGGCCATGACCCGCGTCAATGGCGTTTATGAGCGGGATGTGACGGTGCACATGGAACTGGTCGGCAACACCGACCTGCTGATCTTCCTCGATCCGGCCACAGACCCCTACAACAATGGAAACGGCGGCGCCATGCTGGGGCAGAACCAGACCACCTGCAACAATATCATCGGATTCAACAACTACGACATAGGTCACGTCTTCAGCACCGGCGGCGGCGGGATCGCCAGCCTCAACGCACCCTGCAACAACAACAAAGCCCAGGGCGTGACGGGTCTGGGCAGCCCTGTCGGCGATCCTTTCTACATCGACTACGTGGCCCACGAAATGGGGCACCAATACGGCGCCAACCACACCCAGAACAACCCCTGCAACCGCAACAACGCCACGGCCATGGAGCCCGGCAGCGCCTCCACCATCATGGGCTACGCAGGAATCTGTGCCCCTGACGTGCAGAGCAATAGCGACGACTATTTCCACGCCATCAGCATCCAGGAGATGACCAACAACATCGAAAACGGCTCGGGCGGCGCCTGCCCGGTCCTCACCCCGCTCGGCAATACAGCGCCCTCGGTGACCACCCTGGCCCAAGATTATACCCTGCCGGTTTCGACGCCCTTCTTCCTGACCGCCATCGCCACCGATGCGGAGGGCGACTCGCTCACCTATTGCTGGGAGCAGATGAACAACCAGGTGGCCTCCATGCCGCCGCAGCCTGCCAATACCGGAGGGCCGGCTTTCCGCTCCTTATTGCCGGTTCCGGACCCGACGCGCTATTTTCCCAACCTCGGCGCCATCATCACGGGGGTGACGCCCACTTGGGAGGTGCTCCCTTCGGTGAGCCGCAACATGAATTTCCGCGTCAGCGTGCGGGATAACTTTATGCTCGGTGGCTGCGTCAATTCGGCCAACGTGAGCCTCGCGTTTGACGGCCAGTCCGGGCCCTTCACCGTGCTCAACCCCAATACCGCCCTGACCTGGACGGTAGGCTCGCCCGAGGTGATCACCTGGGATGTGGCCAATACCGACCAGGCGCCGGTGTCCTGCGAGCTGGTTGATATCTTCCTGTCGCTCGACGGCGGGGTGACCTATCCCATTCAGCTGGCCGACGATGTGCCGAATAACGGTTCGTTCAATCTCTTCGTGCCTGACCAGATCACGACCCAGGCCCGCGTGCAGGTGGTTTGTGCAGACAATATCTTTTTCGATATTTCGAATGAAGATTTTGAGATCGCCCTTCCTCCTTCGCCGACCTTCGTGGCTCAGGTGGCGCCGGCCATCATCAGCCAGTGCGTTGGTCCCGACCCTGTGTATACCATCAACCTGGTCAGCATCGCCGGGTTTGAAGGGGAGGTTAGCCTTTCTGTATCGGGACTGCCTGCCGGCGCCACCGCTGTTTTCGGCCAGAATCCGGTTGTGCCGACAGGCGTAGTCACACTGACGATTACTGACCTTCAGTCCGCCGCGCCGGGAGAATACAACCTTGAGATCACCTGCGACGCTGATTCGATCGTCAATGTGCTGAATGTCAAGCTGAATATCTTTACAGATGCGCCTTCTTCCGTGGCGCTGGCGAGTCCCGCCGACGGCAGCCAGGGCAACCCCCTGGATGTGACCTTGTCGTGGACGCCAACCTCTTTCGCGAGCCAATATTTCGTAGAAATATCAACCACGCCCGCTTTCGGAGCAGATGTGATTGAAACGGCTACAGTGACGGATGCGGCCTACCAGGCCACCCAGCTCAGTCCTTTCACCATCTACTTCTGGCGGGTGACGCCCTCCAATGAATGCGGGAACGCTCCAGTTTTGGAAGTCTTTTCTTTCCAGACAGAGGGCTCCCTGTGCGAAATGTTTGTCAATAACGCCCCGGGCCTGACCATTCCCGGCAACCAGACCGGCAGCTGGTCTTCGACACTGAACATCGGCGATGACGAGGAGATCGTCGATATCAACGTTTCCTTCAACCTGCTTCACAGTTGGGTGGGTGATGTCAAAGGCGTTTTGGAGGGACCGGGCGGCCAGCAGGCCGATCTCTTCGACCAGCCGGGCGTGCCGGGCTCGCAGTATGGCTGCAGTGAAGATAACATGCTGGTTACCTTCGACGATGAAGCAGCGCTGACAGCGGCCGACTTCGAAGCGGCCTGCGGAACCGGCTCCTATGCCATCCAGGGCGCTTACCAGCCCATCGATCCGCTGTCGGTTTTCGACGGCAGCTCCTCGCTGGGCGCCTGGAAGATCACCCTGTCTGACGTTTTCGACCAGGACGGCGGGTCGCTGGTGAGCTGGAGCGTGGAAATCTGCCGGCAGCCCTCGCCCGATGTCCTGACAGCACTCAACAACAAAGTGTTATTGGTGGAAAATGGGGGGGCGGCTATTGTGTTATCCTATTTCCTGCAATACCAGCGCACCGGCGTCTCACCGTCAGACATCACCTACATGCTGCTCGAGTTGCCGGCCAACGGCCAGCTTCTCGCAGACGGAGCGCCCTTGTCGCTTGGCGATACCTTTACCCAGGAGCAGATCAACGCTTTGCAGATCGCTTACCAGCACGACGGCAGCGCAACGGCTACCGATGGATTCCGTTTTCACGTCTACGACGATCAGGGCGGCTGGATCCAGAACCAGCAGTTCGATATCCAGATCACCGGGGAAAACCCGCTTGCCGGTTCTATGCAGGTGAATGCGGAAATCCTTTGCCACGGCGATGCCACGGGGGCGCTTGAAGCACTGGTAACGGGCGGCCTGGAACCCATTTCTTACAGCGTCAACGGCGTGGATTTTCAGCCCGAAGCCCTCTTTGCCGGCCTGCCAGCGGGCATTTACCAGATCGTGGCGGTGGATGCGGCGGGTTACCAGTTTCTGCTTGAGCTTGAACTGACCCAGCCGGAACAACTCATCATTCAGGCAGCCATTTTCGGCTCGACCCTGGACGCCTTCGTATTTGGCGGAACGGAGCCTTATTCCTACAGCCTCGACGGCCTAACGTTCCAGTCTTCCGATATTTTCGAAGATTTGGAAAATGGAAGTTACACCCTGTATGTGCAAGATGCGAACGGATGCCAGGGATCTTTTGCCTTTGAAATCAACCAGATTCTGGGCGTCACGCTGGATACAGGAGATGTGAGTTGTTTCGGCGAAAATGACGGTTTCATCACCGTGGCCGCGGTGAACGGCGGTGTGAGCCCATTTACATACAGCCTGAACGGAGGCGCTGGCCAGGCCTCGCCGACTTTCAGCAACCTGCCTGCGGGAACTTATTCCGTGCAGATCGAAGATAATGCGGGGAGCATCCTGGATCTGCCCGGTATCGTCATTTCCGAGCCCGACGAGTTGCTCATCGGCGTGATCGTCATGGGCGATACTATTGAAGTTGAAGCGATTGGCGGAACGCCGCCTTACGAGTACAGCATTGACGGAGGCGTTACGTTCTCGGGAGCATCCACTTTCACCGGCTTGGCCAACGGCGATTACCCGGTGGTGATCCGGGATGCGAATGGTTGCTTCAGTTCCGAAGAAACCGTCACCGTGATGGTATCCGGACTGTCAGACCTACGGGCGGAATGGCAGTTGAAGCTGCTGCCCAATCCCAACCCCGGTGCGTTTGCGCTGGAAGGCCACGACGGCATTTCGCGGCAGCTGAGCTGGCAGATCACGGACCTGCCGGGCCGGGTTTTGCACAGCGGGGAGTTTGTCACCTCCGCGGGCCGCTGGTCGCAGGCCTTTGACCTGCCTTTGGCGCCGGGCGCTTACTGGCTGCGGCTGGCGAGTGAGGAAAAAGGGCGTGTAGCGCTGGCATTGGTGGTGGTGAAGTAAGTCTTTTTTCGAAGAAAAAAGCCGCCATCAGCAGCCAAAACGCAGCATGGGTTGTCTCTGCAGGGACAACCCATTTTTTCATTCCCCAATTTCAAAAAATGAAACGTTTACTATTACTGTTCATGCCTTTCCTGGCGCTGCTCGCGGCAACAAACGCAAATAGCCAGTGCAATTTCGACCCCACCATTACCGTAGATCCACCGGATTCGGATTTTGTCTTTTGTCCCGGCACATTGGTCACGCTGAGCACGGAGGCTTACGACTCTTACCAATGGTACTACAATTACTCCAATTCCAACACCGGCGGCACGCTGATCGAGGGCGCGATCGGCCAGCAATTTGCGCTTGATGTCTCCTTCTGGGGTTTCGCTTATTTTTACGTAGAAGCGACGAAGGACGGTTGTACGGAGGCCTCTCCGGCCCAATACATCGATTCCTGGGTCTTTCTCAATCCGGTCATACAATCCGATGGGCAGTCGGACTTTTGCGAAGGCGATTCGACCGAGATACTGGCGCCGAGCCCCGGTATTTTCAAGTACCGCTGGTATCGCGACGGCATACAGATTCCCGGCGCTTTTCAGCAGCATTACTGGGTAAAAGAGTCGGGCACCTATACGGTGGAGGTGGCTTATGAGGAATGTCCCGACCTGTGGCTGTCGTCGGGCGTCGGCCCCAGCTTTTTCTTCACGGAACTCATCGAGCCGGTCGTTACGCTCTCCGGAGACACCCTCACGGCAGATTCAGGCCTGCAGTGGCAGTGGTTGCTGGACGGGCAGCCGATTACCGGTGCGACGGGACCAGTTTGGGTGGCTTTGGAGAGCGGGGAATACAGTCTTCGCTATACGGATATAAATGGTTGCCAGGGAGTCACGCCTCCAGTCACAGTGGTGATTTCTTCGGCGGGAGAGGTTCCTGCCGGTCTTGTCAGGGTATTTCCCAATCCGGCGCGCGAGGTGATTTTTGTGGAAACGAAGGAGATCGTAGCGCGGATATTGCTGTTCGATCAACTGGGCCGCCTGGTAGGCGAGGGGCAAGGAGGACAAATTTCACTGAATGGGCTTCCGTCGGGCGTTTACGGCCTGCAGGTAGTATTGGCTGATGGACGGCAGTTTAGAAAAGCCGTATTGAAGAGCGAGGAATAAAGGGTATCTTCGCAGTAAACGACTGCTATGAAACCCGGTTCACTTCTGCTTTTGTTGCTGGTTTTCGGGGCCTGCCGTTCCGGCGGGCCGGAAAACCAGCAGCTTCTTAACCTTTCTTCCGGAACGCTTGAACGCCATCCGGATTTTCCCTCCCAATACGCAACGCCGCGCACCGTCGATGTCTGGCTTCCGGAAGGCTACAATCCGGACAGCCGGTATGCCGTGCTCTACATGCACGACGGCCAGATGCTCTTCGATTCCACGACAACCTGGAACAAGCAGGAGTGGGGCGTGGATGAAACGGTGGGCCGCCTGCTCCGCGAAGGGCAGATACAGCCCTGCATCGTAGTGGGTATCTGGAATACGGGACCGGGCCGGCATTCGGATTATTTTCCGCAAAAGCCCTTTGAGCGCCTGCCTGCCAGTTTCCGCGACTCCCTGCTGGAGGTCAATCGCAATCTGGAGACGCCGCTATTTGCCAACGGTGTGCAGTCAGACAACTACCTCAGGTTCATCGTGCAGGAGCTGAAGCCCTTCATCGACAGCGCCTATGCCACGCTGGGGGATCGCGAACACACGTTCATCGCCGGCTCCAGCATGGGAGGTTTGATCTCGATGTATGCCCTTTGCGAGTACCCTGAGGTGTTTGGCGGCGCCGCCTGTTTGTCGACTCACTGGCCCGGCATTTTTTCGCCCGATACGCCGATCCCGCAGTCTTTTGCCGATTATTTGGAAGAGCAATTACCTGATCCTTCCACGCACAAGCTCTATTTCGACTATGGCACCGCTACCCTCGACTCCCTCTACGAGTCCAGCCAGCTGCTGGTGGATACCGTGATGGTGAAAAAAGGCTATGACGCATCCAACTGGCTGACGCGGAAATTCGAGGGCAAGGATCACTCGGAGCGGGCTTGGGCGGAGCGGTTGTATATTCCGCTGGAGTTTTTGTTGGGCAGGTAGGAGGTGACACCTCGTTTGTGGTTGATTATCAGTGAAGTAGGAGGTGACACCTCGTTTGTGGTTGATTATCAGCGATGTAGGAGGTGACACCTCGTTTATGGTTGATTATCAGAGATGTAGGAGGTGTCACCTCACTTCGTTCCGAAAAATGGACTCTTTACCCCCTTCACCCCCGGCACGGCTTTGAAAATGGACCCGGCATCCGGATACCTGCGCTTTTCTTCCTCCGTCATGTCGAGGCTGGCGGTGGTGATGTAGAGCGTGTCGAGGTTTTCACCGCCGAAGGCGCAGGCGGTGACGTTGTGGGCAGGCACTTCGATTTTGGAGACCAGTTGCCCCGTGAGGGGGTTGAAACGCGCCACGCAGCCGCCATCCCACATTCCAACCCACAACATGTCCTCTTCGTCAATGGCCATGCCGTCAGGGTAGCCCAGGGTGTCGGGCACGGTGACCGCCACACGCTCATTGCTGATGCTGCCTGTGTTGTCGTCGTAGTCGTAGGCCCTGATCTGCCGGGTGGGGGTGTCGATGTAGTATATGGTCTTGCGGTCTGAGGTCCAGACGATGCCGTTGGAGATGGTGATACTATCCAGCATCTTCGTGGCTTTCCCATCGGGATCGACCCGGTACAGGCTGGCAGTGGGGTTTGTCGTGGCGAAGTCCATCGACCCGACCCATAGTCTTCCCGCGGGGTCGCATTTGCCATCGTTGAAGCGGTTGCCGGGCATATCAGCCTCCAGCGGGCAGAAAGACCGGATGTCGCCCGTTTGGGTGTCGATCAGGTAAATGCCGTCTTCCAGAGCGATGACGGCTTGCTTGTCTTGCGCTGGCACGACCGTTCCAACCCTGGAGGGCGTGGCCAGCGACCGGTTGGCGCCGGTGGCGGGATCGTAGATGTGCAGCGTTTTTCCTTCAATGTCGACCCAATAGAGCTCATTGGTCTGGTGGTTCCAAAAAGCGCCCTCGCCCAGCTGGGCGGCGATGCGGTATTCGAGTACGGCTTGTGTGTCTTGCATGGAAACGGGGGCTTGTACACATCCGGCGAGGAGCAGGATGGGGAGGAAATGGTGAAAATTATTCATTGCAGCTGGCTTTCGATTCGAAATAACTAATTCAACCTTCCCGGATAAGCTTCCAACCCCCTCTCCAGGCAATCCATCGCCCCTTCGAGCTCCTCGGCGCTGATCATGCAGGCGATGCGCACTTCGTCGAGACCCAGGCCGGGGGTGGCGTAGAAACCTTTTCCGGGAGAGAGCATCACCGTGGCGCCTTCGTGGCTGAAAGATTCCAGGAGCCATTGGCAGAAACGCTCGGCCGAGTCGACCGGAAAGCGGGCGAAGCAGTAGAACGCGCCGCCGGGCAGGTAGCTGACCACGCCCGGCATCCGCTGCAGGCGGTTGTAGACGACCTGCCGGCGGCGGTCGTAAATGGCCTTGACCGAGCGGAGGTAGGATTCGTCAAGATCGAGCATGGCCTCGGCCAACACCTGCCCGAGGGCGGGCGCGCTGAGGCGGAGTTTGGCGTAGGCCGACACGGCTTCCAGCACCGCGGGGTTGCGGGTCGTCACCGAGCCGATCCGCGCGCCGCAGGCGCTGAAGCGCTTGGAGATGGAGTCGGCGGTGATGGTCTGTCCGGCGATGTCTTCGAGGTTGAGAATGGAAAAGAATGGATTGTCGTCGTAGCAAAACTCGCTGTACACCTCGTCAGCGATGAGGAAGAGGTCGTGGCGCTTCACCAGTTTGGCCAGTTCCCGCAGCACGGCCTCGGGGTAGAAGCTACCTGTCGGGTTGGTGGGGTTGTTGATCATGATAGCCCTTGTGCGGGGCGTGATCATCGATTCGAAGGCGGCGATATCGGGCAGGGCGAACCCCGTTTCGATGCGGCAGGTGATAGGGCGGATCACCACCCCGTACATCTGCGCGAAGCCGTTGTAGTTGGCGTAGAAAGGCTCCGGAATGATCACCTCATCCCCCTCGTCGAAGCAGCTGAGGAAGACGAACTGTATGGCCTCTGATGCCCCGGTAGTCACGATGATCTGATCGGCGGTCACGGAAATGCCGAAGCGCCGGTAGTAGTTGACCAGCTTTTCGCGATAAGAATCATTGCCCTCATCTGGGCTGTAAGCCAGGATCCTGAGGTCCGTCTCCCTGACTTTCTGCATGGCTTCGGCCGGCGTTTCGAGGTCGGGCTGGCCGATGTTGAGGTGGTAGACCTTGATGCCCCGGGCTTTGGCCTGCGCGGCATAGGGCATAAGGAGCCGGAAAGGGGAGGGCGGCACGTGTTGGGAGCGGGTGGAAGGGGAGGGCATACAGTACGGGTTGGTTGGCAGAATATTCCGAAAGTTACGGGATGTTGGCTAATTTTGGGAAAAAGACCTTATTATCCCTCCCGAATACAAGGCCGATTGCTGATAACCCTGGTCATTGGCGAGCCGGCGTCAAAAAATACATCTACTCCCCTATCTTTGCACCAGCCATAATTAAATCAGGTTATCATCTCATGAAATATTTCGTCTCTACCCTTGCGCTGTTGCTCCTTCTGCAACCCGGAGCGCTCACCGCCCAAAACTGCCAGTCTGACGGCAACATCGTCATTTTTGCCAACTACGACGGCGGCTACCTGACCATCGACGTCAACCAGGATATTCCCAACCTGAAAGTGGGTATCTCTACCTACGAACCGGTGTCGGTGGTGTTTACTGGCGCTTTCACCGGCAATATCACCGAGGTGGTGTACGCTGGGTACCAACCCCTGACCGGAACCGGCAATTTTCACTGCGACAACGACCTGGCGGTGACCACCGTGGCCGCGCCGCCCAATGCCACGGTCACCATTCTCAACTACCCGCCCGTTACCCTGATCTCTCCGGATGTGCCGCTTTTTCCGGGGAGCACGTTTTTGATACCGGCGGGCAATAACGGCGGCATCATCGGCTGCACGACCTGCTCTAACGACACCTACCAGGGCGGGGTCAATACCGCCGAGCAGATCGGCGATTTTTTTGCCACCTATTTCAACGGGGAAGTCCTTTTTCTCAAAACCCAATACGCCTGCTGGTGCGGGGTGCAAAACCTGGACGTGCCCGCTACCTGCTGCACCGAGCTCAACCCGAACGCTTCGGTGGCGATCTCCACTTCCACCGGCGGGACCACCCTTTGCGACGGCAGCAGCCTGGAACTCAGCGCTGGCCCCGGCTACAGCAGCTACGCCTGGTCGACGGGCGCCAATACGCCTTCCATCAGCATCTCAAGCCCCGGCGCCTATTCCGTGACCATCACCTCCACCTGCGGGTCGGCCACCGACGATATCGTCATTACCGAAGAAAGCGCGCCCGATTTGACCATCGACGCCAGCCCCGATTATGGATGCGTCGGCGGGGTGATCCAGGCAGGCGTGAACAACCCTTCGGGGAGCTATGATTTTACCATCCTGAACGCCTCCGGCACACCCGTGCCCAATACAGGCGGCCTTGCTACCGGGCTGCCCGCCGGCTCCTATACCGTGGAGGTGAGTGCGGCCGGCGGCGGTTGCCCTGCTTCGGCTTCCGTGGACATCACCGCTTCCGATCCCTTCCAGTTCGGTGTTTCGGCGCAGGATGCCGATTGCCTCACGGGCACGGGGTCTCTTTCCATTGATTTTACGGCCTTATTGCCCGACACTTACACCTATCAGGTGCTGGACGCTGGCGGACAGGTTGCCGCCAGCGGCCCGATCAGCGGTGCAGTCAACCTCGGCAGTTTGGCGCCGGGAAGCTATGAAGTCTCCGTTTCGGCGGATCATTTCCCCTGCGCCGCTCAGACCAGCGCGCTCATCCAGGGCACGGCGCTCACCCTGGCGTCTGAGGAAGAGCAGGATGTGGTGTGCGCCGGCGAATCGACCGGTTCGATCGCCGTGGAAGTGGTAGGAGGGCAGGCGCCTTATACCTATGCCTGGACCAACGCCTTCGGCGCTCAGCTCGGCGCCGGGACGGCGTTGGAGAACATTCCCGCAGGGATTTACTTTTTGGAAATAACAGACAGCGAGGGCTGTCAGGAGGCATTTGAATGGACGATCGAAGAGCCGGCGCCGCTTGTCGTCGCGATCGAGGGGCCCTCGTCCGGGTTGTTTTTCGGAGAAGAAGTGCTGTTGAATGCTGTGGTGTCACCCCCTTTCTCCGGGCAGGTTATCTATCTGTGGTCGGGTTCCGGCGACTTGAGCTGCCTGGATTGTCCGGCGCCCGTCCTGACGGCAAGTCAGGCGGAGACCATTCAGGTCGTGGTGACCACTGCGGAAGGATGCACCGCCAGCGCCGCGTACACCTATGAGGTACTGGTGATCCGGGGCCGGGCCTACTACCTGCCTACTATTTTCAGTCCGAACGCGGACGGTATCAACGACTACCTCCGTGTGTTTCCGGGCGAGAGTGTGCAGGAGGTGCGGATGTTCCGGGTATACGACCGCTGGGGCGGGCTGGTGTATGACGGCGCGCAGGATGCCGCCGGCAAGGGCTGGGACGGTACGCTGGGCGGAGAGCCCTTGCCGGCGGGTGTTTATGCCGTGTTTTTTGAAGTGGTGTTTCTGGATGGGTTGAGTTTGCAGGGTTCGCAGGGGGTGACGTTGGTGCGGTAGGTTATTAGGTGGTTAGGTTATTGGGTTGTTGGTCCTTTTGCCAGCAGCATTTCTTGTATTTTTTCCCGCTGCCACAGGGGCAGGGATCATTCCGGCCGATCTTGGGGCCCTGGCGTATGGAGGGTTGAAATCGGGAGGTGGAGAATTGCGGGAAAGTGATTGCTGGATAGTCTTTTTTGGCGTCATTGTTTTCCTCATAGGAATACCATTCCGACGTTGCATATTGGTAACGCTCGAAAATGGTATTCCAAACCACCTTCTTCGATTGCTTGATGGTGGTGGAGACAATGTCGGATTCTGCATCCTCATAAGGACCGATGATGCCGTCGTATACCAGGTCCAGCTCATACAGGCGCTTGATGAGGGGCAGCAATTCTGATGCCTGGATGGTGATGAGGTTGCCGACGATAAAGGAAATATAATCGCCGTCGTAGGGGTAATCCTTTGCTTCATGCCGCGCAAGGAGGCGCTCCAATAAGTCGCGAAACCAGGCGATACATTCTTCCCGGCGCTCCGTATAATGGAGTGCCAGCTGAGCCACAACATCAGTTGCGGCGAGTTGGCAGTAAAAATCGGGTAGGGTTTCGAGGGCAAACGCTTTCAACTCATCAAGTGAATCCTGACCCAGGTGATAGAGCACCTCCCACATGTCCCCGGTGATGAAGTCCCCGATCCATAGATCGATGGTTTCCCGCTCTTGTCGCAGCAAGTTGAGTACCTCGGGCAGGGTGCTTGGGTCCTTGATGTCGGCCAGCAGCCACATGGCGTGGATGGGGAAGGACATTTCCTCCTGTTTCCACTCCTTTTCCCGGAAGGATGCATGCCGTTGCACGGCGTCGCGGAGAATGGCTTTGAGGTCTTCGACCAGCGTTTCACGGGGAAGGCGCAGTATGGCCTCCACTTTTTCGGCGGGTATGCGAAGGTCGTAGCGGTAGAGGTCTTCCAGTTCGGGGTGGTGGAGGGCAGGAGGATTCATATAGCAGAATTTTCCATGGTTTTTAACAGTTTCACATCTTCTTCCCATTCCTTCATCGACAGCCGGAAAGCGGCTTGTGTTTTGGTGAGGCGCAGGGTATGCGGGCTCCCTTTTCGAATAGTCTCCATGCTCAGGTCGATGGTTTCACCGCGGATGGCTTGCTCCATGCGCTCGCGGTCGGCTTTGACGGCGACATAGTCGAAGGTGGTCTCGGTGGGCGAGCTGAGGAAGGGGCGGAGGAGGTCCCATATTCCTTGAAAGTATTGCGACCGTGGCGTTTTGCGCGACCAGTCGGCCGGGGGTGAGGGTTTGGCGTCCGCTCTTTTCCTGAGGTCTTCGACGGCGGCTTCCCGCAGGGCCGTGGCCAGTTTGTTGGAAGGCGGGTAACCGGAGCGCAGGAGCGGGACCAGCACTTCGTTGACGTAGGGACGCGTGTGTTTTTTGAAAAGGCTTTGGAGAGCCTGCTCCATCCATTCCGCATGATCCTCATGGTAGTGGCTGAGAGACAGGAGGTTTTTAATGATGGAGGAAGCAGCTTCCTTTTGAGAGGAAAGGGTTTCCTTCATGAAGGACGAAAAAGGCGATTTGGTAGTTTCGTAAAGCTTGACTTTGCCGAGGAAAGGCGGCAGTGATTGTAGCAAGCTGCTTACGAAGGTTTTTTGGCCTGCTTTTTCCAGTGCGATCAGGGCGTCCAGCAGGCAGCCAAGATCGGGAACGGAGGCGCGGGCGGCGATTTTCCGGAAAAGCGGCTCGAAGGGTTCAGGCCCATATACCTTCAGCAAGGCGGGCCATTGCCAGGCATCCATTTTCTGGAAGATGATCTCCAGTAATGGTATTCCCTCGGTTTGGAGAAAAGCTTCGTCACGGAGGCGGACCAGCGCTTCTGCAATTTGCTTGTAATCGGTTTTGACTCTCCAGGTTTCCCGAATGGCGTCAGGTAATTTTGGCAAGGATTGCAGCAATATCCTGGTATGCTTTTCCGGGGAGAGATCGTCATCACGCCAGTGGCGTCCGTAATAGTCCAGCCAATCCATTTGTGCAGGTACGGAGAGGTTGTGCAGGATGCCGGCGTGGGCCTTTTGGGGCCAGAGGAAGATAGCGCCGTAGTGGTACCAGTATTCCATGGTCATACCGGCGTTTCCGGTGTAGCCTTCCTCCTGTTTTTCGACTGGGTCTCCTTCGCCCAGGGGTTCTCCCGAGAGGATATCCTCTTCGCCGATGCTGAGTTCGCCGAGATTGGGGCCTGGGTTGTCGGCGGCCCAGTGTTCGATTTTGGTGTATTCTTCGTAGACTTCGCCCATGCTGGTCTCCTGCTTGTAATGGTAGCGGCGCCTGTCATAACCGTATCCATAGTTGTAATCCCCTCCTTCCAGTTCGCCCATGCGGTAGAGGGTGACGAGTCCCAGCCGGGTGAAATAGCCGGCTTTTTCGGCGGCTTCCATCAAGACGGCCGCCCTGGCCCTGTCCTGGCCTTTGAGACCTGCCAGGGAGAAATTGGCCGGGGTGTACTGATGGCCCAGCAGGATGGCTTTGGGCGAGGGGCCGAAATCGGGTTCCATAGCGCGGAGCAGGTCTGCTGTTTCGGCGACGGGTCCGCTCAGGCGGGGACTGTTGACGGGCGTCTGGTTGTCGGTTTGCAGAAGGTTGTACACCAGGCAGATGCGGTAGCCAGATTGGAGGGGTTTGACTTCGTGTTCGCAATCGGCGTAAAAAGCGGCGTAGGGAATCCGGTAGCTGGCGGCGTCTTGGGAAAAGCCGATGCTTTCCTCCTTGCCATCGAAGCGGATGAGTAGTTCGCCCCCGCTATGGGCGGATGGCAGGCCGATCACCAGGGTGCCGAACATGCCTTTCTCTTTTTCCGAATCCTTGTGGGGAAGGAAGAACCCGCCTTTTTCGTAGATCAGCAATTTGTAGAAAGAGGCGGTCACCTCGGCTTTTTTGATGCCCAGTTCCTTCTTGACCGTTTTCAGGGTTTTTTGGAGAAATTTGGCCCAGGCCGGGTTGAGGATGGAGACGAGTCCGGCGTCGATTTCCCAGGTATTGCGCACGGAGGTGTCGGTGACGGTTTTGCTGCCCCGCCCGAAGGGCGCCTGCCGGGCGATGCCGATGAGGGCTTTGGCCTGGCTGGGGGTGATGGGAAAGCCGATATCGCCCAGTCCTTCGACCTGCATGCCGGGCGGCACGAAGTCCGATGCGCCGCTTGCGGCAAAGGCCCCGCTTCCGCGCACCTCGCCGAGGATGGAGAGGAGATGCTGGGAGAGCGGCTTTGCATCGCCCAGAGGCAGGGGGGTGAAGGCTTCCACGCAATCTTCCTCGATCCAGTAGCGCGTGTGGTCGAAGCCGTTTTTTTCCGAGTTGCGGACATAAGAAGCGGGCATACCGGCGAGGGTATCGGCGTCCCATTCGATTTCGAGCATTCCATCCTCCCCGCCAAGTATGATACCCGACCAACCGGAGAGGGCTACGCCCGTTTCTTCATCGAATTGTCCGGCTTTGACGCGGACGAGCTGGCCTTTGTTGAAGGGCATGAGAACGGGGTTTTTGGAAGGTGAAGATAGGGCGTTTGTTAAAAATAGGCAAAGTTATCCACTAGGGGAAATTCTAGATTTTGGTGTATTATAGCCAATGGAAGCCTTCGTGGCATTTCTTCAAAAAAACCAATGACATGAAAAAGCCTGTTCCAATTCTGTTTTTCCTGATCCAGTCAGTCTTTTTTCCGGTAGGAATGAGTAGTCAGGCCATTATAGTTGGAGATACGGTCTACTACCCTGAATCCCACGAGGTTGAATACGATCAGTTGGTGTACAAGACAGCCGTTGCGATCGATGAACTCACTTTCCCGATAAATAAGAACCTGGCCTTGCGCGTGTATTACCCCGTTGACCTGGATCCCGGAGAAAAGCGGCCATTGGTAGTACTGGTACATGGAGGCGGGTTTATCGGTGGAAGTTATTCCAGTTTTTTCAGTGATGCGGAGGATCTTGCAAAGCTGGGTTTTGTCGCGGCTTCCGTGCAGTACCGGCTTTGCGAGCGGGTAGACTGTCTGCTGGCTGCGGGGCTATCGTTCCCATGCAATGTTTCCTGGGGGAATTCGCTCGTTCCTTCCGCCTATGTAGCGGCTGTGGATGTAGCTGACGCCATTCGCTGGCTGCAGGATCATGCGGCGGATTACCACATTGATCCTGACCGGGTAGTTGTTGGCGGACACAGCGCCGGAGGTTGGACTTCCATACACATGGCATTCATGGATATGGATGAAGTGACGGAGATCTGCCCCTCATGCGGTACATGGCCTGATTATCTGGCAGATTCCTTGCAAACCCCTGAGGGTATCCGGGCTGTGATCAATATGTCAGGCGCCATTTTGGACACAAGCTGGATCGATCAGGAAGAGGCCGGAATTGATCTGATGACCATCCACGGCACGCATGACGGAGTGGTTTATTATGGGACTGGTCCGGTTTATCCATGCTGCAATACATACGCAGTTCCCGTTGAGGGGGCTTGTCCGATCACCGCCCGGCATCGCTCGGCCGGAGGTAACACATATCTGCTTACCGGGCAGGATTACGGGCATGATGTGTTTGAAGCGGGCTGGTGGGAGCAGAACGAGCTACAGATGCTATGGTTTCTCGGAAAAAGTTTATTTAGTGACGCATCGTTTGACCGGCATGTGCGTATTCAGCGATCCAATCCGGTCTTAACCTGCCCACCTCCTTTTTTACCCATCAATCCTGCTGATGAATGCGGTCTTCCACTGCAGGATCCGGGAATAGTTCTTTTTGAAAATTTCACCTCTGCCACTGAGGCCGGTCTGACACAGGCGGATGTTCGCGTCTATCCCAACCCGGCTTCGGAAGAAATATTTCTGGATGTAAGCTTTTCCGGAGGAAACCATCCGTCGGAATGGGAGTTTCAGGTATACAATTCAATGGGAATCAGCGTCCTGAGAAAGACAGTTGTTCAGCCAACTGCCGGGAGGATAGCTGTGCATCATCTTCCTGCAGGTATTTACTTTGTGGAGTGCCGGGCCTCGGGTGGGGTGTTTTATCGGGGGAAGGTGTTGGTGAGCAGGGGGGGGTGATTTTTTTCCGCTGCCACAGGGGCAAGGATTTTCGTTTCAGCTCCGCCAGGTCCTTGCGCCAGGCTTTTTGTCTGAACTATGATTCGTCTGATTGATTTGATTGCCTTGATGGAAATCAGATGGATCAAAAGAATCACACGAATCTGGGTTCTGAGTGTGTCCTGACGGCCAATAAAACAGCCAAGCTGTCATGGAGATGGAGGTAGGCCCTCCGCAGGCTGCCGGCAGGGGCCGCCTGCAAACCGCCTTTCGGTGCGCTGGCCGTGAGGGCAGCGTATTGAACGGAAAAGGAAAAGGGTGCCGCAAGAGGCGCTCAGGTAAGTGTAAAGGAGCTGAACGCAAGTGAACCTCCGATGAAGTATCGAAA
>JBAQQB010000084.1:0-12055 GCA_049306275.1 Saprospiraceae bacterium
CGGCGCTGATGTCCCAGTTCTCGGCGCTGAAGTAGCTGCCAAAGCCCTGTACCGTATAGTTGTCGATTGCGCCCAGACCAGCGTAGTTGGTCATGATCCAGTCGCAGTTGTCATCGGCAACCGGCGGCTCGTAGGTCAGCGTTACGCCGCAGGGGCCTTGCGAATAGATGTTCGCGAAACCTTCCGTCACCGTAGCGTAGCCGCTGGCGTTGATATCGATGACGATATCGCGCGGGCACTCGATGGTCGGCTGCTCGGTGTCGTTGACCGTAACGATGAATTCGCAAAGGATATAGTTGCCTTCATCGTCGGTGGCTTTGTACACCACTTCGGTGGAGCCAACCGGGAAGAAACTGCCGCAGGCCAGGCCATCGATCACTTCGATGGTGAGGTCCGGGTCGCAGTTGTCGCCGAATTGCACGTCGCAATTCACCACAGCGCCGCATTCGCCAAGGTCATTATCTACTTCGATGTCGGCGGGACATGCAATGATGTAGGGGATTACGTCGTCGAGAAT
Organism: Saprospiraceae bacterium; assembly: GCA_049306275.1. GTDB lineage: Bacteria > Bacteroidota > Bacteroidia > Chitinophagales > Saprospiraceae > JADJTT01. Next base: position 518 of record JBAQQB010000084.1, read on the forward strand.
GGTGAATCCTTCGCAGGACGGGCCGTTGTTGCCCGGATTGGGGTCGAAATTCCAACCTGGATTAACCACCCAGGCGCAGTTGTTGACAAGGCCACAGCCATCATCGTCAACGACTACCGTCACGAGAACGGATTTGCTGTCTCCGGCCTCTACTTCAAAGGAAAAATTATTAAAATTAAAAGGTTCCCAATACTGGAAAGTAGCGTCGCCGGTCAGGAAGTCCAACAAATACACCTGATCCACATCGGAGGGGCCTGCGTTGTTGACCACGATGTTGAAGATCGCGGTTTCACCGGGGCTGATCTCCGAATTGAGCAGGTCTTTTTCGACGCTCAGGTCGGCGATATTCTGCGTAGCAAATGGGAGTGACTCGGTATTGTTAAAGACGTTGGGGTCCGGGTTGGAGGAAGAGGCGCTCACATAGATAGGCCCGAGGTTGTCAGGGCGCGCCCGGATATAAGCGTCGGAAGGGATGTTGACGACCAGGGTGAAGAATTCCTCCACGCCCGGGGCCATCACGGTGTTGCGCTTGAAAACCCCATCTCCGAAAAAGTACCAATCGTTCGGCACGAGATAGTTGTCGACCAACCACTCGACATCCACGATATCGACCAGCACCGTAGCGCCGTAGGCGTAGGTGGGGCCGTTATTGCGGACGGAGAAGGTGAAGGTTTCCGTGGTACCCGGCACCATCGGGGTGGTCGGGAAGGAGAGGCTGACCACTTCCATATCTACTTCAGGGAGTGCGAAGATCACCTCGCCGCATACATCGGCAGTTGAAGGTGCATTGACCTGAGCAGGCAAGGTGGTGGAGCCTTGATCCAGGTTGGTCAGATCCACTTCCGCAGCATTGCAGAAGTCATCGCCCGCAGCAGCGGCGATGTTCACCTGGGCGGAAACGAGAATGTCCTTGCACTGGCCAGCAGCGATATACAGATCGCTTGCATCGGCGCTGAGGATCACGGACGTCAGGTTGAAGCCAAGGAGGTCGTTCACCCCGACACCTGCGATATCGGAAGGACCGTCGTTGCACACCGTGATCTCATACAGGGCTGTTCCGCCAGGAGTAACTTCCGGAGTGAAGAGGGTCTTTTCTATGGTCAGATTAGCTTGGGCACGGGACTGGAAGAACATATTATTCCAGTTATTCCCCGTATTCGGATCGGGGTTGGCGGCGCTCACCGAAGCATAGAAGTATTGGATATCGTAATATGACTTCAAGGTGTAATGAGCGTCCTGATCCAGGCTATACCCGATGACAAGCGTTTCATCGGTACCGGAAGGCCAGGGAGCGTTACGCGTGAAGGTTCCGCCAGTGCTCCCGACTTGCCATACTGCGGAGGCGGCATAGTGGTCCAGCGTGCTGGGCGCGAACAGTTGGCCGTTGAACACGGCGCCGTATGCATCGGCGGGGCCGTTGTTTCTCAGCACCACTTCAAATTCGCGGATGGTACCGGGCACGAAGGGGCCCGCGCCTAACAGCGTCATGCTCACGATCTCCACATCGGCAGGCGCCAGCGGGTGTTGCACCAGGGCGCAGCTCTGATCGGAAGGCGTGTTGTGCTGTGCGGGCATGGTAGAGCCCGCACCTGCGTTAGCGCTGTTGGCTACGACCGCGGCGTTGAGGCAAACGGTGGAGCCCACGTTAGTGCCGGCAGCTACCCTTCCACTCACGATTATATCGACGCACTGTCCGGCTGGGACGTATATATTATTAGGATTGAGGCTCGGCACCAGGGAGCCCGGCACGAAGCCGGCGCCGAGAGTGAGGCTCACGTCCAGTCCGCCCAGATCGGAGGGGCCGCTGTTGCAGATCGTCACGGAGTACATGGCCGTACCTTGGGGAGAAACACCTGAGGTAAGGGTCTGCACGTTGAGCGTCAGGTTGCCCTGAGCCTGGCAGTCGAAGAAGGTTACCCCCGAATTATTGCCCGTATTCGGGTCGGGGTTGGCCGCTGCAATGTACGCGCGGAAATCGTCGATCGGCAGTCCTGCCTGGTAATGAGCATCGGAGGGGATGATCAATTCCACAGTAAAGGTGGTGGTAGCGCCGGAAGCCCAGGCGCCCGGATGCATCCACGTTCCGCCGCTTCCCTGGGGAAGCCAGCCAGCCGGGACGTTATTATTATTAGGAATGAAAGCTACATCGAACAACTTCGTGGTAAGGGTGGCGCCGTAAGCTGCGGCGGGGCCGTTATTGCGGGCCACTACTTCGAAGTTGCGGATCGTACCCGGTACCAGCGGACCACCGCCCACCAGGGATACGCTCACGATCTCTACATCCACAGGCACGAGCGGGTCGCGCACCACCCCCGAGTTGTCGACAGCGGAGCCGCCCACTGTGATGGCGGGCGCGCCGTTGACGCCGGGGCCCTGGATCAGGCCTGCGATGTTGATGTCGGCGGTGTTGCCAAAGTTGGCGCCCACGGGAGCGGAAGCGCTGACCGTAGCGGTAGCTGATACGGTGCGGCATTGCTGGGCGGGAATGTAAAGGCTGTTGGAGCCGGGGCTCATTTCGAGCGAACCGAAGTCCAGGTTAGCGCCGGGAGTGTCGGTAACGCCGATGCCTGCTACATCCGAAGGACCGGAGTTGCAGACGGTAATGTCATAGAGGGCCGTGCCACCCGGAGCCACCTGCGGAATAAGCAGGTTCTTCTGGATGGTCAGGTTGGCCTCGAGGCGGGAAGTCAGGATGGTCGAAGCCTCGTTGTTGCCGGAATCGGTGTCAACACCTGCAAAACTAATGTTCGCCCAGGCAGGCCCCATGGGAGGGGCATTGATCGCCTGGTGGGAAGCATCGGAAGGAACCCTCACCGTTATAGTGACGGATTCCGTCGTCAAACCCGGCATCAGTCCGACACGGGTTGCCGTTCCGTTCAGCAGGAACGTCCACGGGCCAGGCGACGATGCATTGTCATGCACCCAATCGACGTCGACGATATCGAAGTTAATAATGGCGCCCGCTGCCGGGAGAATGCCATCATTCCTCACTTCGATCACAAACGTCTCGGAATCTCCGGGAACAAGGGGTGATGTGGTATGCGTTACACTGAGTACTTGCAGATCGGTCTGCGCTTGCAGACTCTCCGTAAGTAAACCGAAACTCATACCCATCAACAGCAGCATGGCGAAAACCATCCGCTGTGCGAAGCGTAAATGTTTCCTTTTCATGAGATAATTTGTTGAAGTAGGCATCATAAAATACTGTAATTCATTAAGCAAAATGATTCGGAAATTGGGGGGTTGTAACCTCAAAATAAAAATCCCTTTGGCATGATTGTTGGTCAACACAAAAGGGATCGCGAAAATATTCTTTAGCTGAAGAGCAGTCTGTAAGGAGGGAAGCGCCAGCATTTTCTCCAAACGCAGAAAACCCACCCCAACAAGCATTTCCTTGTTCAAGCAGGTCATTTTTGGAACACCAGGATTTCTTGGTTGCTCTTTGCATTTGGATTACAACTTGTCAGTTTCAACAAGCCGAATCTCAGTTCCAAAGTCTTTGAAATTGGAAGCCCCTCCGGAGCGGGAAGGACAAATCGGTTAAGGGAGTTGTCGATGAAAAAACTGCAAACTTGCCACTTAAGTAATTGAAAGTGAAAGTGTAAAGTTTATTTCATGCGATTTCCTTGGATTGAGATTACAACTTGTATAAAATTCAGCGCACTGCAAATATAACCAAAGCGCCTAAACGACGCTATATATGGCTGCTTTTTTTTTCCACATTTTTCACTTTCTACCGCACAATAATCACCCCGCTCCGTATAAAATCTTCTCCTACAAGGCTGTAGAAGTATTGCCCGGAAGTTGAAACAGGAAGCGTAACCGTGGATTCGGGACCCTGGATTTGGATCCGGCCTATTCTTTTACCCGCCGCATCGTAAACCAAAAGCCTGCATGTTCCCTCTTTCCCCGTATCGATCGTCAACGGCCTCCCCAGCGTCAGGGGATTGGGGAATAGCCTGACCGGATCGCCTGGTCCGTCTTTCGGGGCAAAGATGGCAGAAGCCTGCTCATTGGTGTTTACCAAAAGCCATTGCGAATTTCCCGCCACTGTCGTACCGTTTTCAAAAAGAACGCTCCCGTTACCGCCTTCCTCCGCCCCGCTGGCCTGGTCCCAGGAGAACCACACAGGGCCGAAGCCATTCTCCAAACGCCTGTACAGCAGCATACCGCCCGGGTTTTGTACGTCGGCCGCACTGATGGAACCCACGCCCTCCAGGATCAGCTCTCCATTGTCGAAAAACGGGCTGGCGCCATAGTGGTTGAGTATCCAATACCCCAGGGTAGACGGAAAGGCAGGTTCGGGTACCGTATCAACAGGTACCTGTATCCGGCTGATCACCACCTCCCCCTCCGGTATTACGGGACCGAATGACATCGTGACGCCGGTAGCGCCGAAGGTGTAACTACCCGCCGTCTCTACTGCAAGGCGGGCGCTTAGGCCTTTACCCGCCGGCATGTCAGATGCCGCACGCGCCGCGCTGCCTGCCAAAGAGGCATGGTAGACCTTCGACCTGTCCAGGATCGCTCCTTCCTGTTCATTGAACTGGTAATAGGCCAGCAGGGTGCTGTCGGCAAGCGGGTCTTTGGTGAGATGGCGGGAATCGCGCAACTCGCCCAGGCTCAGGGCCCGGTTCCAGATGCAGACCTCGTCTATTTCGCCCTTGAAATGGCGGCTTTCCCAGCCCCTGTCTTTGCCGATCTGCACACTCGATTCGAGGGAAACCGCCGCGCAGTTGGCGTTGAAGGTCACCCCCTTGCCATTGAGGTACAAGGAGGCATTGCCCGGCTGGATGACCAGAGCTATGTGCGACCATTGGTCCTGGGGCACGGTCAGGCCCGACCCGAGCCACCAGTGTTCTCCGCCCCAGTGGAAACCCAGTTCGCCGTTATCGCGGAGGTTGAGTCCGCTGGCGTTGTCCATCATGACCAGCCCTGCGTAAGAGGGCTGTGGCCCCTCGGGCTTGATCCAGGCCGAGATGGTGAAGGCATTGCTCTGCCCCTGGCCCAGAGAAGGGGTGACGGCGTAGCCGGGCGCATCATTGCCGCCCAGGCTGAGCGCGTAACCGGGGATGGAATCGGCCCCGCAACCGTCCAGCACCGTCAGGAAATCTTCCAGGGTCTGGGGGTGTTGGACGCCCTCGTCGTCGGTGACGGTGAGAGAGACGGAATACACGCCCGGAGTGCTATAGGTCACCTTGGGGTTGCGCAGGTTGGAGCTGGCGGGCGTAGCACCCGGGAAGCTCCATTCCCATTTCACACCTGGTCCATGTCTCAGCACCGAGTGGTCTTCGAAATAGAAGGTGTCGCGCAGGCAGTGCGATTGCAGTTTATCTACCCCGATCTGCACGATGGTTTGGGAAGGTTCGGAGAAAGCGGCCTCCCAGATGCTGCGGTTCCAGGTAGCGGTGCGCAACTTCCCATCGCGATAAAACGGCTTGAGCACGTTGGGCTCGGCGCTGATGGGAAAGCCCTCGCCGTGGAGTTCCCAGTCGCTCATTTCCTCATTTCGGTAAAAAATGCCGCCCTTGCAACCCAGGTAGACACCCGAGGCGCCCTGCTGGTGCAGGATGGAGTATGGGGAAAAGCCGTTGAGGGCTGGCGTGGTCATATTTTCCCAGGACAAGCCGCCGTCGGTAGTGCGGAACACTTTATAGCCATTGGGGCCATAGGTCAGCATCATCCAGAGCACCTGCGGATTTTGCTTGTCCGCCGCGAGCGACATATTCCGCCAGTTGTTGTTGCCGGTCAAGGACGAGGGGGGCGTGATGATCGACCAGGTCTGTCCGCCATCGGTGGTCTTCCATATCTTGCGGTTAGAGGAGCGCTGCACGACGTACAGGGTATTGGGGTCGGCCCAGGGGATTTCGATTTCGGAAATCCTGTCGCTTGCCACGGGGCCGAAGGCGTGGACGAGTTCGAAGGAACCTCCGCCATTTTCCGTTTTCCAGAGTTTGTTTTCAAAGCCGATGTAAGCGATATTCCAGCAATGCGGATGCCATTCCCACTCGCTGCTCTCTCCTTCCACGTAGCTTTCGTTGGGCCAGAGGCCTACGGAGAAATATTTCACTTCATCATCCGGTGAAGCGGGGATGATGCGGCCGCCGATGTCGGAGAAATAGGTACGGCGGTTGTCGCCGAAGTTGACGTAGCCCGTGGCGGCTTCAGCGCCGCCCATGCGCAGGAAGAGCCCTTCGGGGTAATTTTCATGAAAAACGCTGTTGCCGTTGTGGTAGCGCCCGCCCACCAGAATGTCTTCGTTCCAGCCCGTGTCGAAGCCCCAGAACTGGCTCGACAGGATGCCGTTGTTGCGGGCCTCGTGGGTGGAGAAAAAATCGGTAGAAAAATTGACGCCACCGTCGGTAGCCATCCAGGTCTCGGCGCCGTAGGTGCGGATGTCCTGGATATCGGGGTGCACCCAGGAAAGGTTGCCGCCGTAGCCGCCCATTTGCTGGAAGGTGGCAGCGCCGGTGGTGGAGCGCCACAGGCTGGTACCGCCGGTGAGCAGGTGGTTGGGGTTGGTATGGGAAACGGAGATGGCCAGGTCGTAGAAACCCTGCTGATAGCCGCCCGTGTTGGGGTCGATCGTCATGAGGTTGGGGTGGGAGGCGCTGTAGGGCCCGCCGATCTGCCCGGAGGGCAGGGTCCAACTCTCCCCCGCATCGTCGCTGCGGTATACGCCGATGAAGCCATCGTCGCCGGGCTTGGACTGCCCGATAAGGATGCAGTAGATGCGGTTGGGGTCGGCGGGGGTGACGCTCATGCGGGCGCCGCCGTCGAAGCGGGAGGGGTCGGAGCTGTTGTACCAGCCGTTGTCTTTGAGCTGGAAGGTCTGCCCGAAGTCATAGGACTTCAAAAACTCGCTGCGTTTGGTGGCAGCGTTGGTCCTGAGGAGATAGACGATTTGCGGAGCAACGGGATGGACATCGAGGTCCCAGCATTCGGCAGTGAACAGCTGCGCCCAGTCCTGTCCTCCGTTTTCAGAGCGGAAATAGCCTTTATTGGTAGCGGCGAGCAGGATTTGGGGCAGGGTCGGGTGAAAGGCGAGTTCGTGCACCCACAGGCCGTTGAAAATCAGGGAGGGATTCCAGGACTGCCCGCCGTCGGTGGTCTGGTAAATGACGCCATCGGTGCCAAAAAAGACGATATCGGGATCAGCGGGATGGATAGCGATGGCGCGGACGGCGCCGGTGGGTGTCAGTGGGTCGGTCACACAGGTCCAGGAGAGGCCTTTGTCAGTTGATCTGTACACGCCGCCCCCTTCTGCGCCGCAGTAGAGCAGGTCGGGGTTGGAGAGGGAGCGGGCCAGGCCATAGACGTTGGCCTGCCAGGAAACGGGCTGCTGCTGGCCATCGTTGACCAGGTTGACGGTTTCGAAGGGGCCCAGGCAGTTCCACTGTGCGGTATTGCGGTTGCCCGAGAGCAAAAGTGATTTTTTCAGATCCTCCTGTTCCAGCTGCTCCTGTATCGTGGGCAGGGAAACAAAGCCCAGTTGATCTACAAAGGGGGCTACTTGCCGGCGCCACCTTTTGTAGTATTGGGTGTGGTAGGATTTTTCGAAATCGTACTCGTTATAGTATAGGTCAAACAGGCTATCGACCACCCGGACGTTGGGGTTGTCGCCATACATCAGCTGGGCCCAATGGGGCAGGGCGGGATCGGCGGCGGGCCATTGGACGGCTTGTTGGGTGAAAAGTGAAGGGTGAAGGGTGAGGAGGAGGAGCAGAGAGACGAATAGCTTCATAGTGAGTTTATAGTTTATGAGGGTAGAAGTTTAGGTGATAAACTTATACCCTCATAAACTTATAAACTAATTCAGATTTTTTCCTTCTCCACAAAGTACATATCCAGTTCTCCGAGGTTTTTGGTGGGAATTTTGCCGCGGTGCCGGCAATCGAAGGACTCCTTGATCTGTTCGTAGGTGGTGGCGGAGACGTTGATCTTTCCCGATTCGCCGCTTGACTCCATACGGGAGGCCACGTTGACGGTGTCGCCCCAGATGTCGTAGGCAAATTTGCGTTCACCGACCACGCCGGCGACGAGGGGGCCGGTGTGGATGCCGATGCGGGCATTGAGCCAGGGCTTGCCTTCTTTTTCGCGAACGACCCTCCAGTTGTCGAGGAATTCCTTGATTTCGATGGCGGCTTGCACGACGCGTTTGGGGTTGGCGGGATCGGGGCTGGGCAGTCCGCCGGCAGCCATGTAGGCGTCGCCAATGGTTTTGATTTTTTCCAGGCCATGGCGGCCGATGATATGGTCGAATTCCTGGAAGCAGTAATCGAGGGTGGCCACCAGTTCGTCGGGCGGCAGGTGGGCGGCGAACTGGCTGAAGCCGGCGAAATCGACGAAGAGGACAGAGGCCTGGTCGAAAAACTGGGCTTTGGCCTTGCCATTGGTTTTGAGCTCTTCGGCTACCTTTTCGGGCAGGATGTTGAGCAGGAGCTCGTCAGAGCGTTTTTTCTCCTCAGCGATCATTTTGTTGTAGCGCTTGATGGCTGCATAGCGGGAGAACAGTCCGAGCAGGAAGACGGCGCTCGACACGACGAGCACGAGCAACAGGTTGCGCTGGGCTTTTTGCAGCCCGAGTTGCGCCTGCTGGTGTTGCAGCACGGCCTCCTGTTCCCGGAGTTCCATGTCCTGCTGGGCCAGTTTCAGGGAGTCGACCATTTTGAGAAAGGAAAGCGAATCGAGGATGCTCTTTTGCTGGGCCAGCAGCAGTTGGGTTTTGGCCTGGCTTTCCGACATTGACTGTATGGCATCTTCCCTTTCCTGAAGGGTTTGTGTGAGATTTTGCTGTAGATTTTCCATCCTCGCGCGCTCGGAGCTCACCTCTGCCAGCTCTGACTCCAGATTCTGGTTTTTCTGAACGATCAACTGTGCGATTTCCCGCTCCACCTCTCTTTGTTCCTTGGCTTTTCCCATCAGGTAGTAAAGCTGCTTGAGCATTTTGAGGTTTTCTATGCGGAGGGGGTCGTCTGGGTTGAGGGCATTGCTTTCGAGCAATTTTTTCACGATGCGCGAGCGGTCGGCCGGCCGGAGTTTCGGGCTGGCCAGCATGGCTTTGGATTCCATGCTCAGGGCGCGGGCCATGAGCTCGCGGCTGGATGCCTTCTCCGCCTCGGCATACGCCATTTGGGCCAGGCTAAGGGCTTTGTCAAATGATCTTTCAAGATAATAAGCGCCGGCAAGATCGAGCGCTTCGGTCGCATAGGAGTTTCCGGAAAGGCTTTTCAGCGCTTCTTCCCTGGCTGCGAGGCCATCTGATTGGGCAAAGAGGGCGAAGGGAAGCAATATGGCAAGGGAGACAAAAAAACTGCGTTGTGCTGGCATTTGCGTGGGGTTGTAATCCGCCAAGATACGAAGCCCGGGGCATTCGGGCAAATGGGTGATAATGCCTATCTTTGAGAATTATTAATCTTGTCCCTATGCCATGGTGTTTTATAGCATATTATTTTTCTGTTAACTCTTTTCTCCTGATGCAAATACCCTCATTCGACTGGCAGGGACACCGGGGCGCCAGGGGGCTCATGCCGGAAAACACCATCCCCGCATTCCTGCATGCGCTCGAATATCCGGCCATTACGACGCTGGAACTGGATGTGGTGATCAGCAAAGACAGCCTGGTCGTGGTTTCCCACGAACCCTGGCTTTCGCCGGTCATCTGCGCCGTGGATGGCGCAGCGCCCAATCTTTTTCAAATGACCTATGAAGAGATCCGGCAATTCGATTGCGGGCTGAAAAAGCATCCCCGTTTTCCGCAACAGGCAAAAATCGGGGTATATAAACCGAGGCTGGCAGAGGTCGTAGGTGAAGTAGACCGGTACTGCCAACTGCAAGGCCGCCCTTTGCCCCGCTTTAACATTGAGTTGAAGGCCCAGCCGGAATGGGACGATACCTTTACGCCTTCCCCGCCGGCCTTTGCACGCCTGGTGCTGAAGGAAATCCAGGACCTCGGCATCGTTTCCCGCACCACCCTGCAGTCTTTCGACCCAAGGATACTTCGCGAATTGCACCGCACCGATCCGGCGCTTACGCTTTCCTATCTGGTGGAAAAATCTTTTGCATTCGGGCAACTGGAGACCCAGCTGGGGTTCTCGCCCGCCATCCTCAGCCCCGACCACCGGCTGGTGAATGGAAAAATGATACAGGAAGCAAAACGCCGGGGCCTGAAAGTGATTCCCTGGACGGTCAACCAGCCCTCCAGGATGAAAAGGCTGATAAAAATGGGGGTGGACGGCATTATTACGGATTATCCTGACAGAATTCCCGCATATGAATGATCAAATCGATACTTCCGCGATCGGCTATCAAATCGGCTACCAAATCGGAAGCTGGCTGCCTTTTCTGATACTGGCAACGATCTTGCTCGCACTGACTTATTACAACTGGAGGAAGAGAAACAAATAAAAAGAAGTTTATAAGTCTATAAGGTTAGAAGTTTAAACTTATACCCCTATAAACTTATAAACTTTTTTACATGTATTTAGTAAGATTCCTGTCGATAATGATCTCCTTCAGCTCCTTGAGCATATCGTACTGATGCGGGAGCACCCGTTTGAAGGCTTCCTTGATGGCGACGAAGGCGCCTTTCTCCATGACGTCGGGAACCATCTGGCGGATGGTGTCTTTCATAAACTCGACGTCGTGCTGGATGATGGATTTGATGGAAGGAATGTCGTGCCAGTCGCCTTCCACGGCATAGGCTTGCTCGAGGATGCCGTCTTCCTGTGCGACGGGATCGAGCTCGATGAAGCGCTCATCCCCCTTGAGCGGGAGTTCAGCGGCGGTGGCGCCTTCGCTTTGGGGAATTTGCCAGCCTTCGCCTTCCTTGTCGGGCTTGACCAAAAAAACCTCCAGCCCCTTGTCCTTGACGCGGTAGATGATGAGGTTGGTCTTTTCCTGTTCCTTCATGATACGGGTTTGAAGATTCTCCGAATTGGAGAAGTAACAAAGTGACGGTCAAAAGGTTCTTTTGGTCATCAGGCAAGTATGCAAAGGAAGGAAAAAACCCGGAGAAATTCTACAATTCCTTTGGTTTTCGCTTCCCTTCCACCTTTATTTCTTTGAGAATTTCCTCAGCGATCTGCTCGATCTTGGCTTCGACCTCTTCCAGTTTGGGTTCGGTCTTCTCCCAGGTTTCTTCCATTTCGGCTTCCAGCTCCGGCCAGCGGGCCTGAAAAACGGAGTCTACCTTCTGGAAAACGCGCTGGTCTTCGAGGTCTTTAAAAATTTGCTCAATTTTGACCTTGACGTCCTTGAGTTCGTCTTCGAGCTGTTTGTCGTCCTGGGCCAAGGCGAAGAAAGGCAGGGCAAACAGGAAAAGCAGGGATAGGATGGTTGTTTTCATGGTTTGGACAGGATTAATTGGATTTCGTCGGATCAACGTGATTAATAACAAGTTTTCTTTTTGAAAGATGCTTTTAAAGCATCGTTCCCCCTATCCTGATTATCGAAAAAAATCCTGATTTCTATCCAGTGTGTTCCGCCGCCTTCGGCGGCGAAGATATTTTATTTTGAATCGGCGATTTGTTGAGCGCC
>JBAQQB010000085.1:0-9833 GCA_049306275.1 Saprospiraceae bacterium
CGCTGGTTGCGCTGGGACTTGTGCTGGTTTTCCGGTTCGTTCGCGGCATCTTTATCGGAGGTCGCGTACTGGCTGCTAATCTATTTCACTTTTTGTTGTATATTTGCACCGTCGAAATTGCTCCTGCCCTGATAATCGCCAAAGCCGTCATGCTGGTAATTGCGAAAAGTTAGGCAGGCAGTGCGACCGGTCTCCCGATCCCATTACAAAACATAAAAGTGGAATGTCCGCAGAAGGTAAAGTGAAGAAGGAAGAGACGTACAAAGAAGTCAAGACTATTTTGGTATCCCAGCCGAAGCCTGATGAGCGCTCCCCCTACTACGAACTGGAAAAGAAGTATGGACTCACTATCGATTGGAGGCCTTTCATCCATGTAGAAGCCGTATCGGCCAAGGAATTCCGGAAATCCAAGGTAAAGTTGGAGGAATTTTCCTCAGTGATCTTCACCAGTAAGAACTCCATCGACCATTTCTTCCGGCTGTGCGACGAGATGCGGGTGCGCATGTCGGCCGATACCAAGTATTTCTGTCTGACGGAAGCGGTGGCCAACTACCTGCAGAAATTCATCATTTACCGCAAGCGCAAGGTGTTCGTCGGCGTGCGCGACATTGCTGACCTGAGGCCTTACCTGACCAAGCACAAGGACAAGGAGAAGTTTCTGCTGCCCTGTTCCAACCTGGGCAGCCCCGAGGTTTCCTCTTACCTCGACGAGCACGGTTTCAACTGGAAAGACGCCCTGATGTACCAGACGGTCAGTTCCGACCTTTCAGACCTGAGCGATGTGACTTACGACGTGCTGGTGTTCTTCAGCCCGCTTGGCATCAAGTCGCTCTTTGACAACTTTCCCGATTTCAAGCAGAACGAAACCCGCATTGCGGTGTTTGGCAACAGCACGGGCAAAGCCGTCGAAGAGGCCGACCTGATGGTGAACATCAAGGCGCCGACTCCTGAAGCTCCCTCCATGACGAGGGCGCTGGAGTTGTACCTCCAGCGCTCCAACAAGCCCAAAGACGGCAGCGAGGATTGACGGTCATTGCCGCGGCGCCGCCCGGATGGTCGTGGTTTCCTGTATCCAGCATCCTACGTAGTAGGATTCGCCTTCCTTATGCAGTTTCTGGAAAATATCTTCGATATTGGGCATATATACCGAATAGCGGTTGATCATTTCGTTGGCTTCCCTGGCCACGCTGGGGTCGATCTTCTTGGCATAGTTCCACATGTCGATAGCCGGCCAGGTGACCACCTGGCTGTCCCAGCCCCGGCCCGGCCCGCATAGCGGACCGCTGGAGGCGTAGAGGCGGCCGATGAGCATATAGGGTTCGCCCCAGCTGGGCCGCATGGCGGCGGCGTCTCTGGCATATTGGCGGGCCGTGGGAAAGTTCTTCAGGTGGGCGTAGTACACCTTGGAAATCGTCAGGAGAATCTGGGCCTTTTTCGAGCGGTCGGGCTCATCGTCGGCCGCTTTCTTGAACAGGTCGATGGCCTCGCGGTAGCGCGCGCCGCGCAGCGCTTCGTAGGCGGAAGCGAGGGCTTTTTCCTCCACACAATTAGCTCTTGCAGCGGCGATGACCTCCTTGAATGCAGGGTCTGTTTCCGGGCAATCGCCCCATTTGAGGCGGCTGTATACCGTTTCGATCACCTCGCAGTTGGCGGGGTCCCGCTGGAAATCAGGATAGTATTTTTCCTTGTAGTAGGCGCAGTCGTAAAAGCCTTTTACCGTTTCGAAGGCTTCAAGTCGGGCGGGGGTATATTCGTTGATGATGTTCCATTTATCACAGTCTTCACCCTTGCAGTCTGACAGGCCTTTTTTGAGCACGGCCATAATGATCTGCTCGTAGTGTTTGGCCTCATCGCTGGTGATCTTCTCGGCCAGGAACTGGTCTACGAGCTGTGCGGTGAAGGGGTTGAGCACAAAATAATGGGTCTTGAGCCCGTCGCGATCGACCGACTCGCGGAAGAGTTGGAAGATTTCGTCCTGGGAGGCTTTGTAGGGGTATTTGTAGTAGAGGTCGAAGGCTTTGCGTCCCAGCACGTAGCCGCCTTCAGGGTAGCAGCGGTCGAGCTCATCGTAGAGCTGGAAGATCAGGTCGATGTATTCATCGCGGCGCAGGCTGTCTTCTTCGCCGCGGATGAGGTTTTCGTAGAAATAGATGCCATCGTTGAAGACGGTTTGGCGTTTGCCGTCGGCGGCGGGAGCGATGGCATAGACTTTTTGCCACAGCTCATAGGCCTGGGTATAGTCGCCCCGCTTGAGGAAGTCCCTGTAAAGCACATAAGTGGTTTCGACCTCGTCGGCCTGGGAGGCGGGCAGGTCGGTCCATTTGGGGCAGGGGCTCAGGTTTTCATCGGCGGTCTCCACAGGAGGCGGTGGCGGCGCTTCAGGGGTGGGCGTTACTTTTTCGGTGGTCTTTGGCGTGCAGGCAAAGAATCCTGTCAGCAGGAGGATTGCGGCGCCATGGAGCAAGTTTTTGGTCGTCATAGCCGGGAGTTTTCGTTTCAGGTGTTAAAGTAAAAGAAAAAAGGCTTCGTTCCTATAGGTGGAACGAAGCCTTTTTGGAAAAAGTTGTTAAAGAATGTTAAGCTATTGGTAGGAAACCCTTACGGTTTCGCCGATCCAGCAGTTGACTTTGACTGAAGCGCCTTCCTTGACGCCGCGCATAAAGCCTTCTTCTTGCTGGGGCTTGAAGCGGCTGTAGCGGGCGATCTTCTCATTGGCCTCTTCCGATACGTTGGAATCGATGGAGCGGGCGTAGGCGTATTTTTCAATAGCGGCGAGCACGGCGATGTGGTGGTCCCAGGCTTCGCTGCCGCAGGAGCTGCTCGTTTCGGCATAGAGGTCGCCGATCAGCATGTAGGGCTGGCCCCAGTTGGGGCGCAGTTTCGCTGCTTTCAGGGCATATTCGCGGGCGGCGGAGTAGCGGTCGAGTTTGCGGCCGAGGATGGAGGCCTGCGCGAAAACGTACCCGGCGAGAAGTTCCTGGTTGGCTTCGTCGCCCTTTCCCTTTTCCTTGGCGATAGCTTCTTCGTACTTGTCGAGCGCCTCGGAGAATTTGCCTTCATCATAGAGCGCCTTGGCGTGGTTGCCGGGGTTCTCGGCGTAGAAGGCCGCCAGTTTCTCGGCGTTGATTTTGGCGACGAGGGTTTCGTATGCGTTCTTGACCTCAGCCACGAAAGGATCGTCTTCCGAGCAGCCTTGCTGGACCATCTTGTTGTAGTAGTATTTCATCCCTTCGTAATCGTCGGGATTGGCGCGGAACAGCGGCTCGAATTTCTTTTTGAAGAAGGCGCAGTCGAAGAGTTCGCCCTCTACTTCTGCCAGCACGGGCGTCATGCGGTCTTTAGCTTGCTGGTAGTAGTCCTTGTAGTCCGGATTGTTGGCGATGTTGTGGTCGGCGATCTCGTTAATCCTGATGTGGATGGCGCGGGCTTCTTCCAGCGGCATCAGCTTGTTTTTGAACTGGAAGGCCATGACGTGGGCATAGGGTTCCAGCACGGTGTAGGCGGTGTTGTTGCCGCCTTTCTCCACAGCCATTTTCAGTGTTTGCAGGAGCTGGTCGTAGGGGGTGCGCAGGTTGTAGAACATATCGTAAGCCTTGAGGCCGAGCAGCAGGTTCTCGTTTCCATAGCACTGGATCTGCTCGTCGTACAGGCGCAGGATCATCCCGGCGTATTCAGCCTTCTTGGCTTCGTCGGTTTCAGCTTGAAATTTGCGCATGTACATGTCGCGGCCGTCCATGTAGTGAAACGGGCGCTGGCCGTCGGCGGCAGGCGCCAGTTCGTAGGCTTTCTGCCAATATTTGAACGCCTCGTCGAAGTTTTCATTTTTAAGAAACTGGCGGTAGAGCACATGCGCTTCTTCCGCTTCCTCCTGACGGGGAGATTCGGTCCACTTCAGGCAGGGGGTCGGGTGTTGGCCATTCGCATTCAGCCAGAGGGATGCAAAGAACAACAGGGAGAATGTTAGCCTAACTTTAAGCCTCTTCATTGTTAAAAGAATTTGCGTTTAAAAAACCAGGAATTATCGTTCAATGTGAAACCTACGGATAGCCTGCCGTAGGTCTCTCTCAGTTCACCGGGCGCACCGAAGAAGCCCACCTCCAATGCGGCATGCACGAAGGAAATTTGCTGCCTCGGCAGCAGTATGGGTATTCCGGCGCCCAATGTTAAACCGTAATTTTCCAATTCTGTTTTATAACTCCGCGGATCCGTGCCGTAAAATGCTCCGAGCTGGTAGCGGATCCTTTTGGCGAATTTATTATAAGAGTTCGCATCGGGTGTATATTCCACACCGCCAGAGATTTTCCATGTGTCGTGGAAGGTTTCGGGTTTCGCTTCATTCTCGTACTGGCTCCACTGGCTGAAGCGGTATTCGGCGCCCATCCGCCATTTGCTATTGCTTTCAAACATGAGGCCTGCGCTCCACTCCATCGGCAGCATCCCCTGCCCGATCACGCCGGTTTCGTTGACCACGGTATCGGTGTCGATGTAGCCGGTGTTCACGGCTCTGTAGAGCCGGCTGCTGTTGGTGCGGAACGAACTGCCGGTATTGGCGGTAGCGCCCAGCACGAGGCGTTGGCCTGAGAAGACGCGCTCCCCTTCATCGTTGGTTTTTTTGAAGGGAATGGCGTATTGCAACCCCCCGTTCCAGGTCAGCCCGCTCACACTGATGGCGTCGTCGAAGAAGGTATGGTAGGTGCCATTGCCCAGGTCGTTGAAGAAGACCTGGCGGGCATAGTTCATTTTTCCGAAAAAATAGGCCAGGTTGAGGCCGAGGGCGAAGTTTTTATACCGCCATCCGTTGCTCCAGGTGAGCTTGTAGGTGCCGCCGGTGCCCCGGAAAATATTGGTGGTAGTGTCGACCCCGGGCTGCACCTCGGTGGTCTGGATGTCGTAACCCACGTTGGTAAAGGGCGTCAGCGCGAAGCCCATTCCCCATTTGAAAGGGTTATTTTTTTTGTCGAGCGACTGGTTGACGGGGTTCTGCAAGGGGAAGGCCAGCGCGAGGTAGCGCAGGTTGCCGCTCCAGATATTGGCGGTTTCATCACCGCCCTGCAGCCTGGCGTATTTGGCGTAGAGCCCCACGTCGTAAGAGGTGGAGGCGAGGAAGGCAAAAGAAGCCGGGTTGAGCAGGTTGAGGTGGTAAGGGTCGTTGAGGGCGGCGCCCCAGCCCCCCGTGCCCATTTGCGAAACCATGGTCTGGGGCACGAAATCACCCAGTCCCAAGCGGGAATAAGGGGAGTTGTCTTTGGGCTGCGCCCACGAAGAGACGGCCCAGAGGAGGAGGAGCAAGGCAAGGGTATTTTTAAGAATACCGTGAATTGGCATGATGGGTGAGGATTTGATTGAGTCCATGCAGGACGAGGTCCAGATTCGCAAATATCTTTCTTTTCAGGTTGTTCTCAAAAAAAACTGCATCGCCGCCGGTCACAACCACTTGCACGGGACCCAAGTGGGCTTCGCAGTGGTCTATGAGAGCGGTGATTTCCCACAGGGCGCCCCATTGCGCGCCGTTGCGCAGGGCGGTTTCGGTGCTCTTGCCGATCCAGTGGTCCAGCGGACCCTGTTCGGCGAGGGGCAGCCGGGCGGTGAACTGGTGCATGGCCTTGAGCCGCATGCCGATGCCCGGGGAAATGTTTCCGCCTTCAAACCGGCCTTCTTTCGACACCACATCGCAAGTTATGCAGGTGCCTGCGTCGATGACCAGGCAGGTTTGACCCGGGAATAACGCCCAGGCGCCCACCGCTGCTGCCAGCCTGTCCTTGCCCAGCGTTTCGGGCGTGGCGTAGGCGTTTTCAATGGGTAGGGGCGTTTGGGCCGTCAGTTCGATGAAGGCCGTTTCGCGCTCCAGCAGCTCCGTCACTTCGGGCGCTGTTTTTCCCACCGATGAAAGGATGCAGTTTTGTACAAAATGGTTGTACAGCGCTGCTTGCATCGATTCGGCCGTCAGCTGATCGATCGTCTCTTTTTTCACCAGCTCCTCTCCTTCAAAGAAGCCGAGCTTGGTGCGCGTATTGCCGATGTCGATGGTCAGGTTCAATGCTTGAAATGTCTTATGCCGGTCATCACCATGGCCATGCCGTGCTGGTCGCAGTAGTCGATGCTGTCCTGGTCCTTCACCGAGCCGCCGGGCTGTATGATGGCGGTGATGCCGGCCTGATGGGCCAGCTCCACGTTGTCGGCGAAGGGGAAGAACGCGTCGGAGGCCAGCACGGCGCCCTGCAGGTCGAAGCCGTAGGCTTTCGCCTTGGCGATGGCCTGCTTCATGGCGTCGACGCGGCTGGTCTGCCCGCAGCCCATGCCAATCATCTGCCCGTTTTTGGCCAGCGCGATGGCATTCGACTTCAGGTGTTTGACGCATTTGTTCACAAAAAGTAATTCGTCGATCTCTGCCTGGGTGGGGGCTTTTTTCGTCGCCACCTTCAGGTCGGCCGAGGTTTCGGCCTTGAGGTCCATGTCCTGGCTGATCACGCCTTTGAGCAGGCTTTTGAACATCCGGGACTGTGGCGCGCCGTCTTTCACTTTCAGCAGGATGCGGTTTTTCTTCTTTTTCAGGAGCTCGAATGCTGCTTCTTCCACATCCGGCGCCAGGAGCACTTCGTAGAATATTTCGTCGATGGCCTGCGCGGTGGCGAGGTCGACGGTCTTGTTGGTGATGAGGATGCCGCCGAAGGCCGACACGGGGTCGCAGGCAAGGGCCGCGGCCCAGGCTTCCAATACGGTGGGGCGCAGGGCCACGCCGCAGGGGTTGGTGTGCTTGAGAATGGCGAAGGCGGCCTGCCCGCCCTGGAATTCATTCATCAGCCCCAGGGCCGCGTCGATGTCGATGAGGTTGTTGTAGGAGAGCTCCTTGCCCGCCAGTTGCTCGAACGAATCGCTCAGGTCGCCGAAGAAGACGGCCTGCTGGTGCGGGTTCTCGCCGTAGCGCAGCCCGGTGTGGCGGCTTTCGCTGTATTTGAAGACCGGCTCGGGATTCTCGCGGTTGAAGTAGTTGAAAATGGCCGTGTCGTAGTGCGAAGACACCTCAAACGCCCGGCGGGCGAAGTATCGGCGGTCTTCGAGCGTGGTCTCGCCGTTTTGCGACTGGAGCAGTTCCAGCAGTTTGCCGTATTCCGACACCGAGGGCACGATCACCACGTCGTTGTAGTTCTTCGCCGCCGCGCGGATCAGGGAGATGCCGCCGATGTCTATTTTTTCAATGATGGCTTTTTCTTCGTTGGTCTTGGCCAGCGTTTCTTCAAATGGGTAGAGGTCGACGATCACCAGGTCGATGGCAGGGATGTCGTACTCTTTCAGCTGGCCCAGGTGGCCGGGTTCGCGGCGCGCCAGGATGCCGCCGAACACCTTGGGGTGGAGCGTCTTGACCCGCCCGTCGAGGATGGAGGGGTAGGAGGTGAGGTCCTCCACCGGCGTAACGGGGATGCCGAGTTGTTCGATAAACGATTGGGTGCCGCCGGTAGAGTAGAGGCGGACGCCGTGGCGGTGCAGTTCGCGCACAAGGGGCTCCAGTCCATCCTTGTAGAACACAGAGATGAGGGCGGATTGAATTTTAATGCGGCTCATAGTCAGGTGATTGGCGCCGGGAGGCGCTGGCGTGAAAAGATGCGCAAAGGTAAGCAGAAATGGGCAAAAATTCAGAAACCTGACTTATGAAAAAGGATGGTTCGTCAAAGGGGATGAGGGGGATTACATTTGTAGGTGTAAGGGC
Source organism: Saprospiraceae bacterium (assembly GCA_049306275.1). GTDB lineage: Bacteria > Bacteroidota > Bacteroidia > Chitinophagales > Saprospiraceae > JADJTT01. The sequence goes on from JBAQQB010000085.1 coordinate 7,706, forward strand.
TCCAAAATAAAGCTATGAAGCCGCTGTATGATTGAATAGGTTCTCATACTGGCTACCCGAAATTTTCATTGTTGGTAAGCAAGACGCAGGCCGGCTCCCTTTTTGGGAGGCCGGCCTTTTTTCATAAATGCTGTGTTAAAGCTAATATGTACTTTTTCCTTGTTGAAAAAGTACCAAAAAAACAAGGCTTTCGCCGCTTTGCCTAAAACCGGCCTTCATTCCGCCGGGCTGGCTAAACTCGCACGGACTGTTGAAGGGAGTCCCTGCGCCGGGTTTGCTCAAACAGTAGCCAGCCTGCATCAGGTCCGCAGGAGCCAGACTACAGGAGGGGGCTTCATTCCAGCCGGTTTCTTAACGGCAAACCGGCTAATGCCGGATGGTTTCCAACCTATTTTTTTGAAATCGGAAAGTTTTTCTCCACAGCAATTCTAAATCTTCAACCAGGAAACACTGCTAGTTCCCTTCCCCGCATCAAACACCCGCAGGGCGTACCAGCCCTTTGCCAGATCTGCGACCGGTATGTCGAAGAAATTATAGCCTTTTCCCGTTTCAACAACCTGCAGGCGCACTACCTGCCCTTGGTTGTTCACTACCTCCAGGCGAAGCTCGGAGTGGCCTTCGGCCAGATAGCGGCATTGGAGCACATCGCTGGCCGGGTTGGGGGAGAGGAGGATATTGTCGGCGATATTGGGGGCGGGAGCGGGGTAGATCAGGTTGATGAGGGCGCGGTCTTCCGCGGGCAGCTTGCCCAGGTCGAGCGTGCCGCCGTTCATGTAGATGTTGAGGCGCATGTCTTCCTCGGGATTGAACTTGCGCATGATGCGCGCGTGCGGGCCGAAGGCCAGGGTGGCGCCGGGGTTTAGCTCCATGTAGACCTGGCGGGATTCGGGGTCGGCGGGGTCGGGGTGGTAGGGCGTCAGCATGAGCATGTTGTCGATGAGAAGGAGGCCTCCCTTACCGATTTCAATGGTACCGCCGGTGCGCAGGGCGAGCATGCCGTGCCCGCCGGGGCCGAAGTGCAGGGTGGAGCTGTCAGCTACCACGAGGGCGCCGCCGGTGCGGAACTGCATGCAGGCCGTTTCGCCGGAAAAGTCGAGTTGGCCGCCGTGGTGTACGTAACTGGTATTTTCCTCGAAGATCAGTTCGACGAAATTCAGGCAGAGATTGCCGCCCAGGTTGACCAGATTGACCTCATGCCTTACAGAGTCGCTGCCCTCCACAAGACCGCCGCGCAGGTAGGTGAAGGGCTGGAAATAGGCCGATTCGAATTCCAAGACACGGAGGTTGATGACCTTGGGTTCGGGAGAATTTTCCTCTGGTGTGGCGTCGATGAAATACGGGTTGGTGAGGCTGGGATAAGTATCGGCCCCGTACATGAAGAGATAATTGCCGCCCCAGCCGCCGGCGGAGAAGAATTGAATATCGGCCAGGTACTCCTGCCCTGTCCACAGGAATTCCGGAACAGTCACGTCGAAAATATGGCCGATATCATACATCATCTGTACATCCATGTAAGTGGCGGTTACGGAAAAATCCTGGGGCTGGTTCGCGGAGGTGTCGGTCTGGATTTTGAAGATGAACTCCCTGAGATAATTTTCCGAAAACTTTTCGGTGGGCATGCAGGTGGAATAGGCGCTGTAGTAAATGTCTTCATACGGCCCGACATAAATCCGGAGTTGGGTGCTGTCGCCCGTTTCATCGGGTATTTCGATGCCTGCGATCACGCCGGTACAGATGCCGTCTTCGCATTGGTTGGACTGATTGAGCTGGACGGAGCCTGGTTCCAGATATCCCTGCGCCAGGAAGAGCCAATTGGGGTCCAGCGGAATTTTGTTGTCATCGTCGAGCAGGCAGCGGATGAAGAGCGGCCGGGCGGCGTCGATCTGGTCGAGGTCGATCTTGATGTAGCCCCAGGAAAAAGCCTGCTCAACGCTCACGCAGACGGTGCTGTCGATGGGGCCGTCCCATTTGCCGTCGAGGGTCTGGTAGAGGCGCCAACCCACAGGTTGCGTCACCTCCACCGAGGGGTCGAAGGGGCAGGGGATGGTGGAAAGGTATTTGAAAATGGGATTGGGCAATAGTTGCGCCTGGAGCAGGGAGGCGCAGAGGAGGAAGGGAAGGGTGAGCA
>JBAQQB010000086.1:0-15027 GCA_049306275.1 Saprospiraceae bacterium
AAATTATAATTAAATATTGGTGGGCGGGCGCACCCCGCCCACCATTATTTAATAAATTTATTTTACTAAGTAGGGGGCAGGTAAAATATTTGTGTCTACCCTATTACAAGTCCGCAATAAAAGGCACAAAATTAACAGCCAATGAACGCTACTTTACCCCGCATGACATTCGCAGAGCAGTTTCCGCTGCTGGACGTGCTGACTCCGGAGGAGAAGCGGCGGCTGGAGGAAGTTTCCGATTACAAAATCAAGCCCAAGTACAGCTTCATTTACCTGGCCGACGAGCCCTCCGATACCATGTATTTCCTGGCCCGGGGCACGGTCAAGATCGGCACGCATTCGCACGATGGCAAGGAGATCATCAAAACCCTGATCCACCCGAAGGCCATGTTCGGAGAACTGGGGCTGATCGGCGAGGTGCGCAGGCAGGACTTTGCCCAGACCCTCAAGGAAGAAGTGCATCTCTACGCCGTCCGGGTAGAGGATTTCAAACGCATCATGCGTTCCAATTTCGCCCTCTGCGACCGGATCATGAGCACCTTCGGCGACCGGCTCATCCGGGCGGAGAACAAGCTCGAATCGCTCATCTTCAAGGATGCCCGCACCCGGATCATCGAATTTATCAAGGATTCTGTTGAAAAACGCGGCCACAAGGTCGGCTATGAAATGCTCCTGAAGCATTCGCTGACCCACCAGGATATCGCCAATATCACCTGCACCAGCCGGCAAACCGTCACCCTGGTGCTCAACGAACTGCGGAAACTCGACCTGATCTACTTCAATCGAGGCAAAATTCTGGTCCGCGATATCGGAAAATTGTATTGATCATTAACGATAAACGTTCGACTAAACGCTTAAGGGTATTTCTCATAGTGTGTTCTCAAAACGTTGGATGGCCATCTCTTAACCCGGGATGGTCATTTTTTTTGAGAAAACGGTAAAATGACCGGAGGAATATATTGGCAATGCACTGTCCAGAGTGCAGAAGAAAATTGTTAAATTACGAATTTTTAAATATTATTTTTGCCTTGCAAGGATAAGTGTACTGGTTATTTTTTTTAACTTTGCCGCCGTTAAAAAGGGTATCCCATGAACAGATTACATCTCCTTTTCGCGCTCCTCTTTTGTGTGCAATTTCTTCCTGCCCAGCAGCTCTCCCTGTTCACCCAATACCGGGAAAACCTGGGCATCCTCAACCCCGCCGCGGTGTCGGCCGATTACCTGACTTATGAGTCCAATATTTCCTTCGGCGCTTCGTACCGTGCGCAGTGGACTTCATTCGCAGCCAACCCGACCACCCAGACCATTCACGGGGTGTATCTCAATCCTTCCCGCTATGCTTTCAACATGTTTGCGGGCGGTTACCTGATCAACGACCAGACCGGGCCGACTGGCCTTACCGGTTTGTACGGCCGTTTCGGGGGCATTCTTACGGGCGACCCCTACTACGGCGGCGTATCTTTGGGCCTGAGCGTAGGTATCGTGCAATTCCGCCTCAAGGTCACCGACCTGCGTTTCCGTGACCCCGACGATGTGGTGGCGGAAGGCGGCGACCAGATGCAGCTCTACCCCGACGTCGGAGCGGGCATTTACGCCTACCGCCGCATCGAAGGAGGCATTTTTGAGGACGACGTGGTGTATGCGGGCTTTTCCGTGCCCCAGGTCATGGGCCTTGATCTTACTTTCCGCAATGATCAGGGCGAGTTTTACGCTGACCGGGTACAGCACTTCTACGGCGTGCTCGGTTTTTACAAATTCTTCGACGAATACAGTTTTCTCGAACCTTCGGTTTGGGTGAAATACGCTCCGAATGCTCCCGTCAACGTCGATTTCAATCTGCGCTATCAGACGGCTTACAATTTCTGGCTCGGCACGGGCGCTTCCACGGCCGGCAACTTCCACCTGGAAGGCGGCGTGCTGCTGGGCGACCCCGGTTTTGGCAACCTGCTGCGTCTCGGCTACGGCTTCGACTACGCCTTTACCAACTTTGGTCCCTTTACGGGAGGCACCCACGAAGTCAACGTTACCTATACTTTTGGCAACAACTAACCCTGCATTCCTTCTGATAGGAGATCGATGTTGAACATATCCCAAAATCACACACTCGTCATGAACCGTTTACTTCCTATTCTTTTTGTGGGGGTGGCTCTCTTTGTGAGCCTCAATAAAGCTTATGCACAGCCCACCGTATACGTCGATCCCGATTTCGTGCTGATCGACTCTACGGAAACTACCTGTGTAGCTTTCAAGACCGTCGACTTCACCGACATCCAGGAGATGCGCTTTACCGTGCGCTGGAATGCCAGCGCGCTAGATCTGGTCGACATCCCGCTGGCCAGCCTGAACCCGGCCATGACCAACCTGGATATTTCCGACTTCACCATTGACCAGGACGAGGGCTACGTGATTTTTACCTGGAAAGTCGACAATAGCCCAGGCTGCCCTCCTACGGCCGTCACGCTCCCGGATGATGTCACGCTCTTCGAGCTCTGCTTCGAGGGCGTTCAGGGTTACTCCGAAATCGAAATCACCGACGACCCCGAAGATATCTATGTAACCCGTCTCAACTCCTGTCCGCTTGACATCGGCTTGTTCATTCAGAACGGCTTCATCGCGGTAGACAACCAGCCGCTTACGATCAACGTACCTTTTGTCAATGCCAACCAGGGGGAAACGGTTTGTATGGACCTCACAGTCGATAATTTTACCGACATCGTCAGTTTGCAGTTTTCTATCAACTGGCTTCCCGCTGTAGTGGAGTTCGTCTCCATCCAGGGCGTGAACCTGCCCGGCTGGACCTCTGGCAACTTCAACGTCAATCCGGTGGAAGGCTGGGCCAGCTGCTCCTGGTTCAACCCCGACCCCACGCAGGGCTATACCGCGCCCGACGGCACGGCCATCGTGCAGATATGCTTCGAAGTGGTTGGCTTCTGCGGCCAGACTTCGCCGATATCGGTCACCAGCAACCCCACCCAGATCGAAATTACCTATGAAGACGACCCCGGTATCGACATCGGGGTACTCAACGGTGATGGCGCGGTGAGCGTCAACTGTTTCAACCCCAACGGCATGAGCCTGATCCTGCCGGAAGTTAACATCTGCCCGGGCGAATCCTTCTGCATGGACGTCACCACCGAAAACTTCGTCGATCTGGTGGGCTTCGAGTTCTCCCTCAACTGGAACCCCAACGTCATCCAGTTTACCGGCATAAGCAACATCAATGCCAACCTGTTTACCTTTGCCGCCAACGACTTCAATACCACCGGTTCAAACAACGGATTCCTGACGGTCAATTGGGATGATCCCTCCTGCTTTGGGGATAACCTTCCCGACGGCGCCGTGCTTTTCACCGTTTGCTTCCAGTCGGTAGGCGGCGGCGACGTCAACACCACGGTGTCCTTCACCAGCTCGCCATTGGCGATCAACGTCCAGGAGACCTGTAATGGACCCAACAACCCGCCCAACACCTTCAACGGCTTTGTCGACGTGTGCGAACTGCCCGGCGTGGTGGTGGTTGCCGGCACGGCCAGCGCCAACCCCGGCGAGCAGGTCTGCGTGGATGTCGATGTGCAGCAATTTGACGATGTCGAGAATCTCCAGTTCTCCATCATTTATGAAACTTCGGTACTCGAATATACCGGCGTGCAGAACTTCGGCCTCCCGGGCCTGAGCGCCGCCAACTTCGACGACTCCTTCATCAACTTCGGCGCCTTGTGTCTCACCTGGACACCTCCGGGCGGGGCGGAATCGCTTCCTGACGGCTCTACTATCTTTAGCTTGTGCTTCAATGCGATAGGTGATCCATTTGAGTGCTCGGCGATTTCCTTTACCGAATTTCCCTGCCTGATCGACGTGGTGACCACCGAATCGAACGGCACCAACGTTGGCATCGAGCCGGTCAACGGCGAGGTGTGCATGCTGAACCCCTTCAACTTCACCGTGTCGCCCGTAGACCTCGACGGCCTTCAGAACACCATTATCTGCGTGCCGTTCGAAGTGGAAAACTTCATCAGCCTGGCCGAGATGGATTTCTCCATCAACTGGGACCCCGATATCTTGCTCTTCACCCAGATCAACGCGCTGAGTTTGACCAGTTTCAACGCCAGCAGCTACGACGCCTCCAACGCTCCCTTCGGCCAGTTGACCGTCACCTGGGACGAACCTGTTGGCAACGGTTTGAGCCTGCCCAACGGCTCAGCTATCTTTGAGATGTGCTTTATCGTGATCGGTTCGCCCGGCGAGTGCTCGCCCCTTTCCATCACCGGAACGCCGCAACCGATCTTCGTCTCTCCCGCCAGCTCGGGTGGCATCAACATCGGCCTGAACACCGTTGACGCCAATATCTGCTCCAGCCAGTTCCTGCAGCTCGATACTGCAATTGTGACCGGCGTGGACTGCGTCGGCGACAACTCCGGCGCCATCGACATCACCATCAGCGGCGGTAGCGGGTCGTATACCTTCAACTGGTCCGGCATCGGCATTGTTTCGCCCGGCAACGAAGACCAGGTGAACCTCACCAACGGTTCCTACAACGTTACGGTGACGGATAACATTTACGGCAACCTTTCCCTCATTGAGACCATCGTGGTCGGCTTTTCTGCCAATGCTCCGGTGGCCAGTGCAGGCGCCGATGTATCTCTGCCTTGCGGCGAGATATCAATGGATCTCGACGGTACGGGGTCTTCCCAAGGAAGCCAGTACACCTACTTCTGGCAAGCCATCGCAGGCGGTTTTGTCGATCCGGGCTCCCAAACCACGCTCACACCTACCATCGTGGGCTCCGGCAATTACGAACTCGCCGTAACCGATCAAACCTCCGGCTGTACGGTATTCGACACGGTGACCATCATCGCCGCGACCTCCCCGGGCGTCGCCGTCTCTGCCAACAGCGATATCAACTGCCAGAGCGATACCATTCAGCTGAGCGGTGTCGGCTCTTCTTTCGGCCCCAACTACAGCTACCTCTGGACAACCTCCGATGGCCAGTTGGTTCCGGGCAATGAAGACTCCCTCACCACCCTGGCCGTGGCCGGTGGCATGTACTACTTCACCGTAACCGATCTCAATAGCGGCTGTGCCACTACCGACAGCGTCATGGTCAATGTAGACACCGTTGTGCCCACTGCTTTTGCAGGTCCAGACACGGTGGTCACCTGTATCCAGAACGTGGTGGTGCTGAGCGGCGTAGGGTCCTCGACCGGCGCCAACATCACCTACCAGTGGCTGGACCCGGATGGGACGCCCATTTCCACGAACTTGTCCGTGCCGGCTTCCGAGCCTGGTTTCTATACCCTTTCCGTCACCAATACCACCAACTTCTGCCAGGCAGTCGACTCGGTGTTTGTAGAAGGAGACACCCAACTGCCTACCGTCGTGACCGGCGTGAGCAGCCCCATCAACTGCCTGAATAGTACGATCACCCTCTTGGGCACGGGTTCTTCAACCGGCGCCCCCGGTGAGTTTACCTACCTGTGGACAGGTCCGGGCCTGGTTGCCGGTACCGCGGGCAATATCGACGCCCAGGCTAATCTGCCCGGCCCCTATGCCCTGGCCGTTACCGACAACAGCAATGGCTGCCAGGCGCTCTCCGTCGTGCTCGTGACCCTCGACACCCTTCCTCCCTTCGCTGAGGCAGGGACAGCCTCCGCAATAACCTGTGCCATCACTCAGGTCAATCTCAACGGCGGCGGCTCCTCCACGGGCGCTCCCGGCGCGTTTACCTACAACTGGACAGGCCCCAACGTGCTTTCGGGCGGCACGACCCTGACGCCCACCGTCGGAGCTCCCGGCCTGTACACCCTGACCGTTACCCGCGCATCCAACGGCTGTACGGATACAGATACGGTAACCGTGGGCAACAACAGCCAGTTGCCAACTGCTGTTATCGCACAACCTGGCATTATCGACTGTAACAATCCCACCATCACGCTCAATGCTACCGGCTCAACCCAAGGAACAGGCATTCAGTACACCTGGGCAGGTCCTTTCTGTATCAATACCGCCAACCCGCTGATGCCGGTGGTGGGATGCACCGGAACCTTCACCCTGACGGTAACGAATACCAATAACGGCTGCGTCAACACAGCGTCTGTTTTTGTCAACGAAGACACCAACGATCCGGTCGCCGTGGCGCAGAACAGTTCGTTCAAGTGCTCTGACACCCAGATCACCCTGAGCGGCGCAGGTTCCTCGACAGGGGTTGTATTCAGCTATCAATGGACTGTACTGAGCGGCCCCGGCGCCATCACCGGCGGCGGTACAACGCTTGCACCTACGGTGAACGGCCCAGGCTCTTTCGGTCTTGAAGTAGAAAATACCCAGAACGGTTGTATCGCCACAGCCATCTCCTTCGTTCAGGCCGACACCATTCCGCCTGTCGTCGATGCGGGCGCCAATGCGGATCTGACTTGTCTCCAGCCTACGACTACCCTCGCGGGTAGCTCGGGAGCTAATGCCACATTCCAGTGGATATTTGGCGGCAACCCCATCCCCGGCGCTACCAGCCTCACTTACCAGGCTACCCAACCCGGCGTCTACACCCTGCAGGCCACCAGCAACCTCAACGGTTGCGTGGGTACCGATCAGGTGACGGTCAACGACCTCACCCAGCCGCCGCTGACCAGTGCAGGTCCTGATCAGGAACTGGGCTGCGAGGACAACTCCGTAGTGCTCGACGGTACGGGCTCCGACGGCGGTCCCAATATCACCTACCTCTGGACGGCTCTCGCCGGCGGCGCACTCGACCCCGCGACGATCACCAACCAGAGCGCGGTGGCGACTAACGACGGTACCTACATCCTTACCGTGACAAACTCGGCTACCGGCTGCTCGGGCAAAGATACCGTGGTCGTCATCCCCATCATCGGCCTCGATCTGGCGGAAGGCACCTACGACGGCGACCCCTGCGCACTCGACGCATTCGTCATGGGCAACCTGCCCGAAGGAACCACCGGCGTGTGGACGGTCAACACTTCTGCCAGCTTTGAAGATCCTTCCAATCCCAATACCACGATCAACAACCTGACGCCAGGCATCAACCTGGTGACCTGGACGCTGTCTTCGCCCAACTGTCCTAACTACAGCTCCTTCACCATGGAGGTCATCGTGGAAGGGAAACCCATCGCCAACAACGACCTGGCAACCATCGTCGGCGACGTGCCCTCTGTAGAAATCGACCTGTTGGGCAACGACCTGCTGCTGGGTATCACCAACTACGCGGTCAACGTGCTGCCCTTCAACGGTCCCGGCACTGTCGATCCGGTGAACCCGGTCAACGGCGTGGTTTCCTACTTCACCTCTCCGCTTTTCGCCGGCGAAGTGGAATTCCAGTACGAGCTGTGCAACAACACCTGCCCGAATCTCTGCGACACGGCCTTCGTAAGGGTGCTTATCGACAAGAACATCGATCTCGACCAAACCGTACCCAACGGTATCACACCCAACGGCGACGGCAAGAACGACTTCTTCGTCATCGATATCATCGAAGCCAACCCCGACAGGTACCCCAACAATGAACTGATCATCTTCAACCGCTGGGGCGATATCGTGTTCAGCGCCAGCCCCTACAACTCCAGCAACTGGTGGGGCGGCACGGGACCCAACGGAGAGCCGCTGCCCTCCGGCACTTACTACTACATCCTGCGTCTCGACATCGATGATGCGGAGATCATCCGAGGGGATATCACGATCGTGAAATAGAGTTTTAATTGGTTTAAAAGGCGAAGGCCCCGGAGTGCGCTCCGGGGCCTTCGCCTTTTTTATGGAAAGGCTGGGGCTTTCATCTCATTATGGCGTATCTTTCCATTGAATCATAACTATTTCCATGAAAAACTGGAACACACACTTGCTGGTTTGGTTTCTACTGGTCTTTTCTACGCCCCTGTTTTCCCAGGCTACCATTACGCTCACCGTTACCGGGGGAAACGCTACGACAACTTGCACCGACATCTTCGGCGCTCCCGATCCAATGTGGAGCGTCAATGTTCAGAATCAGGGCTGGGTGAATTACCCGGCTCAGGGACCTTGTTTTACCGCTTTGCCTAATGTTCAGTACACGCAGACCTACACCTGTCTCTCCGATGCGCCGGCTACCATACAGGTCTGTTTTCGAGCCTTTGAAAACGACGGCCTGGGTATTTGCGCCGTGGATCCTTCCTGTGAAGAGATCATCTGCCAGACCTTCAATATTCCTACCAGTCCGGGAACGGTCAGCTATACGCTCGCCCTGCCTTCGGGCCTGAGCTCCGGCGGCAGCGTTCAATTTGACATTAATGCCAGCGGCACCGGCGCCCAGCCCAACGACCCTGTTTGCGGCGCCATTGATGCCGGCGTGCTTGGTCTGGGCGATACCTGGGGCGATCTGACCCTGAGCAACTACAACAACTACTGCGCCACCGGCATCGGCGAGCCGAGTCCTTCGGATTATGGGGCAACCTGGTACAACAACAACGGCATGTGGTTTCAATTCACCACCGGCCCCGTAGCGCCGCCCTACGTCCGCATCCGCGCCGTCACCGACCCCGAGGGGCTGGGCGATGATTTCAATATCCAACTCGCGCTCTGGACCACAGACAACGGCGCCTGCGACGGTGTTTTCTCTCTCGTAGCCAATAGCTTCATTAACGGCAACTGGGATGAAACGCTCACGGCCACCTGCCTGCAGCCTAATACCACCTATTTTGTGCTCGTAGACGGCACGGCCGACAGCCCGCCCGAGCTCTTTGGCTATTTCGGCATCGAAATCGCTGTTTGGGATGTGCAAAATGTGGGCGATCTGCCCTGCGATGCCCTTTCTTTGGGAACGGTGCCGGAAAACGGTTCGATCGCTCCACCTGACCTGTATACCAACCGCTGCGCCACCGCAGGCGGCGAACCAAGCCCCAGCGCCTTTTTCCCGGATAAAACGGTGTGGGTTTCCTTCCAACCCCCGCTCTCCGGCCATGTGCTGATCGATTTACAGAGCAACAGCCTCGATGCTGTCAATATTCAACTCGCCCTTTTTGAATCGTCCGACAACACCTGCACCGGTACTTTTTCAGAGGTAGATTATTCCTATTCCGCAACCTCCTTCAACGAATCGATGGAGGTGTCATGCCTGGATCCCAGCCAGACCTACTGGCTGCTGGTCGACGGGGCGACGAACAACCGCGATGGCATTTTTACCATCTCCATCACCGACGAAGGGGATGATACGCCGATCACCAACCAGGCCTTTGTCTTGTGTGCGGGGGGGAGCGTGACGGTCGGTTCCAACACTTATACCAGCACCGGTTTGTTCACCGATACGCTATTGCTGCCGGGCGGTTGCGACAGTGTGGTCATCACCGACCTCACGGTGCTTTCAGCATTGATCCTCGATATCACGAACGTCGGCATGGCCAGCGGCCTGGGCAACCTCGATGGCTCGGCGCTGGCGGTGGGAACCGGGGGCTTGCCGCCCTACACTTTTTCCTGGTCGGGCGGCCAGACAACGGCGCAGGTCAACGATCTGGAGGGCGGCGCCTTGGTCTGCGTCACCATCACTGACAGTAACAATTGTGAGGCCGATACCTGTTTTACCGTACCCTATTTCACCTTCATCGCCCCCAGTGTGACCGGCGATTCCCTCGATTGTGCGGGTGATCTGGACGGTGAATTTTCCTTCTCGGCAGTGGGAGGGCAACCGCCCTATTCCTACACCTGGAACAACTCGGACAATACCCTGAGCGGCGGCGGAACAGTCGCTGCAGCAGGTGATTTGGTGAACGTGGCCGGCCTGCCTGCCGACACCTACACCCTGACCATCGCCGACGGGATGATCGATACCACGGTGACGGTGGTGATTTGGGAACCTGAGCCTTTGTCGGCGCAGGTGATCCAGCAGACCAACGCCTCCTGTTTCGGTTTTTGCGACGGGGCGCTGCAAATCGCGGTTCAGGGCGGTACCTTACCCTACCAATACGCATGGAGCAATGGCGCAAGCGGCGATCAATTGGCAGACCTTTGCGCAGGCAGCTATACGGTGACCATCACCGATGCGAATGGCTGCACCCTGGTCCAAACCTACACCATAACCCAGCCCGTCGAATTTATTGCCACCATTCAGGTCATACAACAGGTATCCTGTTTTCAAGGCGCTGACGGACAGTTGACCGTCACGGCCACAGGCGGCACGGCGGTTGCCTGGGACTGGAGCAATGGAGGACAGACGGCCACCATCTCCGGGCTCACGGCCGGACCTTACACCGTGACGGTGACCAACCAGGACGGCTGCGAGGATATTGCGACGGCTAACATCACCCAGCCGAGCGCACCGGTGACGGCTTCGATCCAGATCCAGGAGGAGATCTCCTGTTTCGGAGCGGGCGATGGAGTGTTGCTTGCCATCGCGGGCGGTCCGGGGCTTTCCTTTACGTACGTCTGGTCGAATGGTGCAACAGGGGCCACCGCTTCCAACCTCGGTCCTGGCGCCTATGAGGTGACCATCAGCAACGAGTTGGGCTGTACGGCAACCGCCCAGGCCAGCTTGGGCCAGCCTACCGAGATCATAGCCACCATCCAGGCAGTGGACATCACCTGTGAGACAGAAGATATTGGCGGCGCGATCCACGTATTGGGGGTGAATGGCGGGGTAGGGCCTTACCTGTACTCACTCGACGGCAGCGTTTTCCTGTCTGATACGGCCTTCAACGGGTTGTCGGCGGGTAATTACACGGTGTACGTGGCCGATGCGACGGGCTGCGAGAAGACATACCCTGCCACCGTGCTGCCTCCCCCGGTACTTACAGTCGATCTGGGGCCGGACCAGCAGGTGCAACTCGGCGACCCGGTGAGCCTGTCCGCTTCGGTGAATAGCTCAGACCCGGAGTTTGTTTGGGCATACTCGATCGGGGCTTTGACCTGCCTGGACGTCATTTGCCAGGACATTTCCATCTTGCCTACGGAAAGTGGTGAGGTAATCGTGGTAGCTTACGACACAATAACCAAGTGCCGTGCCACCGACACTGTTTTCGTGCAGGTCATTAAAGACCGGCGGCTGTTTATACCGAATGTATTCTCCCCCAACTTCGACGGGGTCAATGACTTCTTTACTGTTTTTGGTAAAAAAGGCGTGGAGCAAATCGCCCTGTTCCGGGTCTTCGACCGCAACGGCGCGCTCGTCTTCGAAGCCCGCGGCATCCAGCCCGGCGACGAGTCCCGCGGCTGGGACGGCGCTTTCAACGGCAGGCCCGCGCCGCAAGGGGTTTATACCTACTTTGCGGAAGTCCACTTCATCGACCAGGAAGTGCAGGTGGTGAAGGGGGATGTTGCTTTGGTCAGGTGAGAAGTTGAGGAGGTGAGAAGTGGAGATTACACTTCTCACCTTCTCAACTTCTCAACTCATTTCAAACACTCCCGCCACGCCCTGTCCGCCGCCGACGCAGGCGGTGACCATGCCGTAGCGTTGGTTTCGGCGCTTCATTTCATTGAGCAGCTGGGTGGTGAGTTTGGCGCCGGTGCAGCCCAGGGGGTGGCCCAAGGCGATGGCGCCGCCGTTGACGTTGACGATATCGGGGTTGAGGCCGGCTTCCTGGATGACTGCGAGTGACTGGGCTGCGAAGGCCTCGTTCAGTTCGATTTGCTGGATGTCGCCGAGTTGGAGACCGGCTTGTTTGAGGGCTTTGGGGATGGCAAAGCAGGGGCCGATGCCCATGTAGAGCGGCTCTACGCCCGCGACGGCGTAGGAGACGAGGCGGGCGATGGGCTGAAGGCCCAGTTGTTTGACCATTTCCTCGCTCATCACCAGGGTGAAGGCAGCGCCGTCGGAGGTCTGGGAGGCGTTGCCGGCGGTGACGATGCCTTTCTGCGCGAAGACCGGTTTCAGTTTGCCGAGGGCTTCGAGGGTGGTATCGGCGCGCACCCCCTCGTCGGTGTCTACCACGAAGGAGCGCTCTACGCGCTTGTTGTTTTCCACTGTCACTTCCGGCACTGTAATGGGCACGATCTCGTCGCGGAATTTGCCTTCCTGGATGGCTTTGGCCGCCAGGGTATGCGAGCGCAGGGCAAACTGGTCGGAGGCTTCGCGGCTGATGTTGTATTTCTTTGCCACGGCTTCGGCGGTGATACCCATTCCCACGACATAGTTGGGTGTATCTTTGGCCACGTCGTAGTTGGGCGACAGTTTGTAGCCGGTCATGGGGATCATGCTCATGTTTTCGACGCCGCCGGCGAGGTAGATATGCCCCATGCCCGCACGGATCTTGGCCGTGGCGATGGCGATGGCTTCCAGGCCTGAGGCGCAGTAGCGGTTGACGGTGACGCCGGGCACGTCTTTGCCAAGTGCGCGCACCGAGATCATGCGGCCGATTTGGAGGCCCTGTTCGCCTTCGGGGTTGGCGCAGCCCACGATGACGTCGTCGACCAGTTTGGGGTCGAGGTCAGGGGTGTGTTGCAGCAGGTATTTGATGACGTCGATGCCGAGGTCGTCGGCCCGGTAGTTGCGGAAACCGCCTTTTTTAGCTTTGCCCACTGCGGTTCGATATGCTTTGACGATGAATGCTTCCATGGTTGTTAGTTTTCAATTTTCAATTTTCAGTTTTCAGTTTCAGCTTTCAGCTTTCAGTCTTCGGAAAATAACTGAAGACTGAAAACTGAAAACTGAACACTAATTCCTCAGCGGTTTGCCGGTTTGCAGGATGTGCTGGATGCGTTCCAGCGATTTGGGTTCGCCGCAGAGGCTGAGGAAGGCTTCGCGTTCGAGGTCGAGGAGGTATTGCTCGGAGACCTTTTGCGTGCCGGTGAGGTCGCCGCCGCAGAGCACCCAGGCCACTTTTTTGGCGATCTTGATGTCGTGTTCGGTGGCGAAGCCGCCGAGGAACAGTTCGTTGGCGGCGATGTAGAGGGCGCCGAGGCCGGCGCGGCCGAGCACGGTGATATCGTCGCGCTGGATGGGCTGGACGTATTTATCAGCGAGTTGCAGTACCTTTTCCTTGGCTGCGGCAATGTTACTCAGGGTATTGACCTCAACCCGGTCTTTTTTCGGAAGCAGGTATCCGTAGTTGAAGGCCTCATGGGCGGAGGTAGCCACCTGGGCCGTGGCGATGGTGCGGAACTTCTCGATCAGGGTCGGGATTTGCACATCTCCTTCGAAGAAGGAGTCGGAAGCGCGCAGGGCGAACTCCTTGGTGCCGCCGCCGCCGGGGATGACGCCCGAGCCGACTTCTACCAGGCCGATGTAGGATTCAGCGGCGCAGACGCCGGCGTCGCAGTGCATGAGCATTTCACAGCCGCCGCCGAAGACGTAGCCCTGGGTGGCAGCCACCACGGGGATGGCGGAGTAGCGGCAGCGCATCATGGTTTGCTGGAAGAGGTTGACGGCGAAGTTGAGTTCGTCGAACTCCTGCTGATAGGCCATCATGGCGATCATCATCAGGTTGGCGCCCACGGTGAAGTTGGGGGCGTTGTTGCCGATGACCAGGCCTTTCCACTTGTCTTCTTCGGCCAGTTTGATGGAGTCGTTGAGGCCTTTGAGAATGCCTTCGCCGATGGCGTTCATCTTGCTGGTAAACTCCAGGCAGAGCACGCCGTCGCCGATATCGTGCAATACGGTCTCAGAGGTAGTCAGCACCGGCGTATTATCGCGGAAGTTGTCGAGGATGATATAGCCCTCCATGCTGGCGACCGGCTTGTAGGTTCCGGACGGGATGTCGTAGAAGAGCAGGCGTCCTTTTTCGCGTTTGTAGAATGCATCGTTGCCCTTGCTCAACATTTCTTTTACCCAGGGCGCCACGCTGTGGCCCTGCGCTTCGGCCTGTTCGATACCCTGTTGGATACCGACCATTTCCCAATATTCGAAAGGACCGAAATCCCAGGCGAAGCCTGAACGGATGGCGTCGTCGATGCGGTAGAGTTCCTCGCTGATCTCGGGGATGCGGTTGGACACGTAGGCGAAGAGGGCGGAGAGGGAGCGGCGGGTGAATTCGCCGCCTTTGTCTTCGGCATTGAACATGGCCTTGACGCGTTTCCTGGGGTCATCGATCTGTTTGGCTACTTCGAGGCTGGGGAGTTTGACTTTTTGCCCGGGCACGTATTCCAGTTTTTCCAGGTCGAGGCTCAGAATGACGGGTTTCCCCTGTTCGTCGCGTTGGTCGGTTTTTTTGTAGAAGCCTTGCCCGCTCTTGTTGCCATAGAATTTTTGGTCGAGCAGGAATTGCATGAAGGCCGGATCCTTGAGTTTTTGAACGGCCAGGTCGTCGGGGCAGTGTTTTTTCACATCTGCAATGACCTTGGCGGCCGTGTCGAGGCCTACCAGATCGATGAGGCGGAAGGTACCTGTTTTGGGCCTGGAGAGGGCGGGGCCGGTGAGGCGGTCGACCTCTTCGATGCGCAGGCCCAGTTCGCCGGTCAGCTCAAGGGCGTTGCCCATGGAGTACAGACCGATGCGGTTGGCGATGAAGGCCGGTGTGTCTTTGCAGCGCACGGTTTGTTTACCCAGGAAGCGGTTACCGAAATCCATAAAGAACTCAGTCACTTCCGGGGATGTATGTGCGGTGGGGATCACCTCCAGCAGGCGCAGGTAGCGGGGCGGGTTGAAGAAGTGGGTGCCGCAGAAATGCCTTTGGAAATCCTCGCTCCGGCCCTGCGCCATCATGTTGATGGGGATGCCGGAGGTGTTGGAAGATACCAGGGCGCCGGGTTTGCGGAATTTCTCCACCTGTTCGAACAGCTGTTGCTTGATGTCGAGGCGTTCGATGACCACTTCCAGGATCCAGTCGCAACTGGCGATCTTGGGCAGGTCGTCGGTCAGGTTACCGATGGAAATGCGTTTGGCGAAATCAGTGCGGTAGAGGGATGCCGGTTTTGATTTGATGGCATTGTCGAGGCCTCGCTGGGCGACGGCGTTTCTCGCTGTAGGGTCTTTGGCTTTTGATTCCGGCAGGTCGGGCGGGAGGATATCGAGCATCAACACTTCGAGACCCACGTTGGCGAAGTGGCAGGCCAGGCCCGCGCCCATCAGTCCGGAGCCTAAAACGGCAACTTTTTTAATCTTTCTCATTACTATATAAATTA
>JBAQQB010000087.1:0-3372 GCA_049306275.1 Saprospiraceae bacterium
CGGGCCAGACGACGACGTATACGCTGGTCAGCGTGACGAGCAATACGACGGGTTGCACGAATACGGCCAGCGGCTCGATCACGGTGACGGTAAACAGTCCGGTATTTGCGGGCACGGCGCAGCCGGCGGCGGCGCTTTGCGCGGGGCAGGGCCAGGTATTCAGCCTTGCGGACTTGCTGGAGGGTGAAGATGCGGGCGGTGTGTGGACAGAGACCTCGGCGGCGCCATCCGCAGGCGGGGCCTTCAACGCGGCGGCGGGCACGTTCAACATGGCTGGTCAGGCGCCGGGTACGTACACCTTCCGCTACTTCATGGATGCGCTTCCGCCATGTGAAGATGATAATGAGGTGGTGACGGTGATCATCCATCCGCTGCCGGTAGCAGACGCGGGGGCACAACAACAATTAACTTGTAATGCATCTTCAGTGACCATTGGTGGCGTGGGTTCTTCATCCGGGGCCGATTTCGGCTATGCCTGGATACTGTCTGGTTCTCCGGCCGTAATTGGCACGAGCGCAACGCTGGATGTAACACAACCAGGTACTTATGAATTGACAGTAACGAACACGCAGACGGGCTGCGAAGCAAAGGACCAGGTGTTAGTGACACAGGATATCTCGGCGCCGGTAGCGACCATTTCGACGAACGACATCAGCTGCTTCGGAGCCGCTGACGGCTTCATCTTCGTAGAGACGGTGACGGGCGGCAAGCCGCCGTACCTGTTCTCGATCAATGAAGGCCCTTATAGCAGCCAGCAGCAGTTCTCAGGCCTGGGCGGGGGCAGTTACCTGATCTCGATTGAAGACGCCAACGGCTGCCAGACGCAGGTGGTGGCGACGCTGATCGAGCCGCAGGAACTGACCGCAGAGCTGGTGGCAAATATCCAGCCCGACAATGAAGACAATTACTTCATTGAGCTGGGCGACGAGCTGGAGCTGACGCTGCAGAGCAGCTTTGCGATCGGCGACCTGGACACGATCATCTGGACGCCGGCAGAGCTGGTAACATGCAACGACGTGTTCTGCCAGTCGGTGACGGTAGCCCCGATCGAGGGCGCCATCTTTACGGTGACGGTAGAGCGCGGGCCTTGTTCGGCGACCGATCAGCTGCGGCTGTTGGTTCGCAAGCCGCGTCCGGTATTCATTCCGAACGTCTTCTCTCCGAACAACGACGGGCAGAATGATATTCTGTACATCTTCGGCGGCCGGCAGGTGCAGCGCATCCAGTCGTTCCAGATCTTCAACCGCTGGGGCGAACCGGTGTTCGAGGCCACGGATTTCCCGCCGAACGACTTCCAGTATGGCTGGGACGGCATGCACAGGGGCAAACCGGTTAATCCGGGCGTGTTCGCCTACTATGTGGAAGTGCTGTACACCGACGGCTATGTGGAATTGATCAAAGGAGAAGTAAGCCTTGTGCGCTGATGATTTTTGGAAAAAATAAAAAATGCCCGGGCGTCAAGGCCGGGCATTTTTTTTTACCCTCTTCAAAAAAGTGAATAATTGAGCAAAATTTCATATTTTGAAACGCAAAATTGGGCATTTTTTTATAGTCCCTGATCGTATGCCCATTGTTTAAAATAAGGGGAGAGTTGCTTTTGGTAACGTTTTTTAATCATTTAAAGCGAGGTTACCATGAGAAAACTTTTATCTCTCCTCATTTTCTTGTGTTTTTTGGCAGCCCAATCTTCCAACCTTTCCGGGCAATGTAATATTCCCTTCCCACTCAGTACAGGGCCACAAGCCTGTCAAAACGCGCCATTGTTCTGCGCGAATGCCGACCTCGATGGGTATTGTTCTGCAACAGGAAATACGGGCGTAGGCCCTTGTCCTCCGCCTTTTTGCTCCGGGTGCCAGAACTACCAGTGGTTTCGTTTTATTGCGAATACCCCTGTACTATCCCTGACCATTACGCCATCCAATTGCTCGTTTAACGGACAGGGCTTGCAGGCGCACATGTACGAAACTTCCAACTGCGTAAACTTCACGTCCGTTTCCAATTGCGAAACGCCTGGTACGCCTATCCCCATCACGATCACGGCCAATAACCTGGTGCCGGGAAACGAATATTACTTGATGATTGACGGGTTTAGCATGGATATTTGCGATTTTACCATTGACGTGGTCCAGGGATCTATTGCCGACCTTCCCCCTCCTGTCATCAATGGGAATATCAATGGTCCCACAAATGTTTGTCCGGGCGCCACTGTAACTTATTCCGTGCAGGGCAGTTTTGGTATTACCGACTACAACTGGACGCTTACCCCGCCCATCGGCGTGATTAGCAATAATGGGAACAATACTATTTCCGTCACCTACGTGGCGCCGGGTACAGCTCAATTGTGCGTAACGCCTACTTCCTGCACTACTGGCTCGCCGGTTTGCAAAACGATCATTTCCACCCCTATTCCTCCTACATTCCACTACCTGTCTTTTTGCTTCGGCGATACCTGGACTTGTGAAGGGCAAACCTATGCCAATCCTGGCCAGCAGATTTTTACCTATGACAACTGGCTGGGCTGCGACTCTACGGTTATCTGCATCGCTACGGCGATTCCCCCCATCGTCATGCCTCCCCATCAGGCTGTGATTTGCGAGGGGCAAAGTTATTCCTTTGCCGGCCAGACTTTCAGCCAAACCGGTGGCTACCCGATCACCCTGACCGCCGCCAACGGCTGCGACAGTGTGGTGACTTTGATCCTGCTGGTCCTCCAGGCGGATGCTGTTATTCAACCCCCGCCTATACTGGGATGCGGAGTCAACGCCACCATTATGCTGAATGGATCCTCCTCCACCTCCACACCAGCTGCGGCCAACGCAGTGCTGACCTATTCCTGGTCAGGTCCAGGCATCGTCAGTGGTGGCAATACCCTGACGCCAACGGTCAATGCCCCGGGCACGTATACACTCACGGTGACCCAAACATATCTGGGAACAACTTGCAGCGATCAGGCTTCTGTGGTGGTCATTGCAGATACCGCAGTGCCAAATCCGCCAACTCTTGCAGGGCCGTTAAATACTTGTACCGGCACTACTTCGAATTATGCCGCGACACCCTCGGCCTCCGGCCCCGCGCCAACCGGCTACACCTGGACGGTGACGGGCGGCACCTTCGTAGCCAACGGCGCCAACGGCATCACCGTGACCTGGACGACGCCGGGCCAAGGGCAGGTTTGCGTCACGGCCAACAACGCCTGCGGCCCCAGCACGCCCGCGTGCCTGACCATCAACGTCGGCCAATCGCCCGCAGTGCCTGCGCTTTTGGGCCCTGACGAGGTGTGCGAAGGCGACCAGGAGTACTACATCATCACCCCCGCCGACCCCAGCACGGTGACGTTCAACTGGACGGTAGGTGGCAACGCCTCGTTCACGA
>JBAQQB010000088.1:0-21077 GCA_049306275.1 Saprospiraceae bacterium
GGAGGGGATCGTCTCCTTCCCCATCATGCACCCCGATGGCACCCCGGAAATCCTGGAATTTGACAAAAGCGACCCCGGCCTGGATTTGTCAGACCCCCGAATGGTTGGTTACAAAGGCCATAATTACCTCTCCACCATCTCCCATCTCCGCCTGGTCTGCAGCGAAGACGGCATCCATTTCCATGAGCCGGAAGGTTTTCCCACAGTGATCTACGGAAAAGGTCCGCTCGAAACCTATGGCATCGAAGACTGCCGTGTCAGCCTCATCGGCGGGGTCTACTGCCTGACCTATACTCAAGTCTCGGAAAACGGCGTTGGCGTTGGCTTGATGCGCACGCGGAACTGGCGGGATTTTTCCAGGGATGGCATGGTCATGCCGCCCCACAACAAGGATTGCGCCCTGTTTGAAGAACAGGTAAACGGCCAATATTTCTGCCTGCACAGGCCTTCGGGGCTGGGACTCGGCGGCAATTTCATCTGGACTGCCGCGTCGAACGACCTCCTCCATTGGGGGCAGCACCACTGCATCCTCCGCACGCGGGAAGGATGGTGGGACAGCGCGCGCGTCGGCGCCGGCGCTTCGCCCATTCGCACAGGGAAAGGCTGGCTGGAAATTTACCACGGCGCCGATAAAAACCACCGCTACTGCCTCGGCGCCCTGCTGCTCGACCTGAACGACCCCACCAAAGTGCTGGCCCGATCGCACGATCCCATCATGGAACCCACCGAGGCATACGAGCTGACCGGATTTTTCGGCAACGTCATCTTCACCAACGGCCATGTTGTCGATGGCGATGAAGTGACGCTGTATTATGGGGCATCCGACGAGGTGATTTGCGGGGCAAGGCTGTCAATTGACGAAATCCTGTCAGGACTCCTCAAAGAGCCTTCCCGCTCTCCGGGTCAAAAAAGTGTGTCTTATCCAGGTCGATAAACAAAGTGATTGTCGCCGGCGGCTCAACTTTTTCCTCCGCTTCCATGCGGGCTGTGAGCTGCTGTTCTCCCAATGAGGCAAAAGCGTAGCTTTCGTGTCCCAGGCGTTCCACAAACTGGATCGAAGCCTGGAATGAAGCGTATTGTCCGCCAGCCTTGCCGGGGCGCACGCCCAGGTGCTCGGGCCTGATACCCAGGACGATCTCCCTGCCGGCAAAAGCCTCCAAGCCGGGGCTTTGGGGAATGGGCGTTGACAGCGCTCCTGTCCGGTCTTCAAAAACCAACTCCTCCCCTTTTTTCGTGAGGCGCCCTTCGATAAAATTCATGGGGGGCGAGCCGATAAAACCCGCAACGAAACGATTGACAGGCCGGGTATAGAGATTGTGGGGCGTGTCGATTTGCTGCACTTCGCCCATATTGATCACCGCGATGCGGTCGCCCAGCGTCATGGCTTCCACCTGGTCGTGGGTCACGTAGACCACGGTGGTTTGGAGCTTTTTGTGGAGCCGGGCGATTTCCACCCGCATCTGCCCGCGGAGTTTGGCGTCGAGATTGCTTAGCGGCTCGTCGAACAGAAAGACTTTTGGGTCCCTGACAATCGCGCGGCCGATGGCCACCCGCTGCCGCTGCCCGCCCGACATGGCTTTGGGCTTGCGGTCGAGCAAAGGCTCTATTTCCAGTATCCGCGCTGCCTCCATGACCTTTTCGCGGATGGCTTTCTTGCTCAAACCCCTGATCTTCAATCCAAAGGCCATATTGTCGAATGCGGTCATGTGCGGGTAAAGGGCGTAATTCTGAAAAACGATAGCGATATCGCGCTCCTTCGGCGGCAGTTGGTTGACCACCTGCTCGCCGATGTAGAGTTTGCCGGCGCTCACCTCCTCCAGCCCCGCGATCATGCGCAGCATGGTGGATTTGCCGCAGCCCGAAGGGCCGACCAGCACCATGAACTCCTTGTCCCGGATCTCGAAATCCGCATCTTTGATGACGGCCGTATTGCCAAAGCTCTTGGAAACGCGTTCGAATTTAATGGATGCCATATGCCTGAATGGTTAACAATGCTTCAATGGTCGATTCGGCGCCGGAGTTCCGGTTGATCTGCTCCGGTGAAATGATGCCGTCGAAGGTTCTGCCGGTGGATGGATCGTACATGCGCTCCCCTGCCGGATTCTCGCCAGAGAGCCAGTCAGCAAGATGCCGGGCGGTTTGTAAAAATGTGGAATCTCCAGTGATCGAAAAGGCCTCCAGGGAGGCAAAGACCATGGGACGAATATTGTAGGCGATTTGAGGGAATTGATTGAATTCCTGCATGTTAAGGCCGTCTGCCTCTTGTACTGCTTTAAATCCTGCAAAATGCCCTTTTTCCAGAAAATAGGGATAAAAATGGCGCACCTCCCTGAGTCCGGCATCGATAAATGGCTGATGCTGAATGGTTTTCCCCGCAAATAAAAGCCCATAAGCCTGAAGATTGCCCCAGGCATGCCAGTAATTGCGCCAGCTCAAAAAGGCGCCATAGGGCCAGGTGTCTGCATCGCCAAGCTGCATCCGGAGGGTTAAATTGCCGATGCCGAGCATCAGGTCTTTCAGCCTTGGAGAAGGGGCCATCTGAAAGTGGTTTGCCAAGGCAATGAGTATCACGCCGGCCTGATCGGCGCCTAGCATTTCAGTGAAACAGGCCGGTACCGGAATGCCATCAAACACCAGGGTGTCAGCCGGATTTGGGCACAGGCCCTCCATTTTCACGACCAGAGAATCGATCAGCTGCCGGGATTGGGTTTGCAGGTCTGCCAGTTGCGCTTCCTCCAACAGGTTTAGCTCTGAAAGCGCCCACATGGCCCGCCAGGTCCACCACCCCGGTATGGCCACGCTGTTCGGGTGGGTGGTGTTGATTTCATTGCCGGGGAGCATGAAGTTGTGAAAATAGCCGTTCGGGGCCTGCATGTGCAGCACGAAGGCAGTCAGGGAACGGATCTTTTCCAATATTTCTGTTGATGGATGCCGCTTGTATTCCCGGCAGTAAAACACCAGGGCGCGGGCTACGTCATCCAGGCAAGTAAAGCCTTCGTCCTCATCGCCGACGTGGTGGTAATCGGGCGCTTCGCAGTAGATCCAGATTGTTCCCAGTGTGTCGCTTCCAGCAACGACTTCCTCGTACAGATGGCCCAGATGGGCAGCATTGACCAGTGAGCGCTCGGGCTGAGCGCAGGATGCCATGAGAGCGGCCAGGAGTGAAAGCAGGGCAATCTGTTTCATACTTTTGATTTGAGCAGTTCCTGAATGAGGTACTCCGTCCTCGCGGTGGCGAAACCGATGGCGCTGTCGGACATGGCATAGGGAATGAAGAGCGTTCCATTGTGTTCCAACAGGCCGCAGGTGTAAAGCACGTTGGGCACGTAACCTTCCCGCTCTTCGGCGTTGGGACTCAGCAGGGGCTGGTCCAGGCTGGCGATGACCTTTTCAGGGTGTTCAAGGTCGAGCAGGGAGGCGCTCAGGACGTATTTCCGCATCGGTCCAACGGCGTGGGTGAGCAACAGCCAGCCCTGTGGCGTTTTAGTGGGGCTTCCGCAATTGCCCATCTGCAGGTACTCCCAGTCGCGGCGGGGATGCTGGAGGGGGCTGAAGTGATCCCAGCGGTAAAGATCGTGGGAATACATGATCGACAGGCTTCTCCCCCCCTGCCGGCCCACCATGGCGTATTGGCCATTGATCTTTTCCGGAAAAATCGCCATGCCTTTGTCGGAAGCTGCATTTCCTTCAAAGGGCCGGATGTGGAAATGCAGGAAATCGCGTGTTTCGATCAGTTGCGGACGAATGGCACGGCCGTTGTAGGCGGTGTAGGTGCCCAGGTAGCGGCTCTCCGCGCCATCGTTGAAATGCACAAAACGCGCGTCTTCCATGCCATTGGTTTCTGAGCCGGAATGGGGGAAAAGCAGCCTGCTTGGAAGCGGGATGGCGGGATCGAAATTCACCGTATAGTTCAAGCCTTCCTGGCCGCTAATCCGTCCGGTTGTAATTTTGGCGGGCATGGGATCGAGTGCAACATCGCCCCCGGCGCCAATCACTCCGGTGAGAAAGGCGATAGAGGAAATATGCCCCTCCCCTGTAGCCCGGAGGCTCATCACAAAGCGCAATTCGCCCGCGCCCAGGCCGGTCTGGTCGGGATGCGGCACGATAGAGGGGTTGAAGAGCGCGGAGGCTTCCACGCTGTATTCGTGGGTGAAATACGAACCGATGAGCAGCTTTTTGGCAAGGGTAGTTTCTCCGGTAACGAACTGCCGAAGCCGTTCATAATTATTCAGAAAAGCACCCTTGAGGTCGAAATGCCGGTGTTCGAATTCTGCAAAAACCTTTTGCAGCTGATACTCGGCCGCGGTTTCGTCCATGTCGAGCACGAACCGAACCACAGGCTCAAAGCGCTCCGCCCGGCCGAAGTCCAGAAAGCGGAGGATCACTTTCCTGGGATCAGCATGGAGCCGGATATCCGTTCTATTTACTATGTTCATTATTTAACCTTTAAGCCCTGAAGAGGCCATACTTTGAATGAAATGTCGTTGAAAAATGGCATAAGCCACGATGATGGGCAGGGCCAGCAGCACCGCCGCCGCCAGTTTGACGCCCAGTTGCGCTTCCGCGCGCCCGCCCACCGCGAAAAGCGTGACCAGCTGCGGCATGGTCATCAACTGCTCGTTGCGGATGACGATGAGGGGCCAGAGCACGTCGTTCCAGGAGTTCATGAAGGTGATGATCGCCACGGTGATGATGGTGGGAATAATATTGGGCCACAGGATCTGGAAGATGATCCGCAACTCCCCGCAACCATCCACCCGGGCCGCATGGATCAGGTCGTCGGGTATGCTTTTGAAAGCCTGCCGGAACATCAGGATGGCGAAGGCGTTATTCAGTGCCGGCAGCACCAGCGCCGCCAGGGTATCCACCAGCCGGAACTCTACCATGAGGATGTAATTGGGAATCAGCGTAATCTGGAAAGGCAACGTCATGGTGAAGATGATGACGAAGAAGAGCAACTCCCGCCCTTTAAACTGTAGCTTAGCCAGCGCATACCCCGTCATGGAACCGAATACCAGCACGCCCAGGGTCGACATACCCGCCACAGCCAGGCTGTTGAGCAGGGCCCTCCAGATTGGAATTTTCTCAAACATCTGGGTGTAGTTGCCCGCAGTCAGCTCCTGCGGCACGATGCCCAATTGCCCGATCTGCGCCTCCGGGGTCAGCGATGCCAGTATCATCCAGTAGAAAGGATACAGGAAGGAAAGAGCCGCGGCGCAAAGCAAAATGAAAGGAATGGCTTTTCTCATGTCTTACTCTTTTTCCTCTATCACCATTTTTTGTACCATCACTACCAACATGATCAGCAGTGCGAAAAGGAGTCCCAACGTAGCCGAATACCCCATGTGGTAATACTCGAAGGCCTGTTTGTAGATATAGAGCATAGCCGACAACGTGCTGTTAAGCGGTCCGCCGCCGGTCATGATGTACGGCTCGATAAAAAGGCTGAAGCCCCCGATGGTGGACAAAATGGCCACCATAAAGATCGTCGGGTTGATGGCAGGCAGGGTGATGTAGCGGAATTTCTGCCAGGGCGTAGCCCCCTCCACATCAGCCGCTTCGTAGTAGCTCGGAGGCACGGTTTGCAGTCCCACCAGAAAAAGTATCACGTACAAGCCCACATTCTTCCAGGTCGCCATAATGGCGATCGAGCCCATGGCCACCCGCCAGTCGGTCAGCCATTCCACCCGCCCCAGCCCCAGGGAGATCAGGATGCGGTTGATGACGCCCGATTCCAGTCCGTACAGCTGCTGCCACAGTATCGTGACCACCACCCCGGAAATGACGACAGGCAAAAAGAAGGACGCCCTGAAAAAAGCCCGTGCGAAGATTTTCTGATTCAGGAAATAGGCCAGGGCCAGCGCGATCACGATTTGCAGGGGGATATGGATGAGGAGGAAAAACAGGGTATTCAGAATAGCTTTCCAGAACAGCCGGTCGGCAAACAGCCGCGCATAGTTATCCAGCCCCACGAATTCCATCGGCGAAATGATATTCCACTTGTGAAAGGTCAGCACTACGGAAAAAACCACCGGGAAAAGCACGAACAGCAACAGGTGCAGCAGGTAGGGAGAAGCGATGAGATATGGGAGAAAGCGCTTGGGGGGCATGGTTTAGTCTTCAGTTGTTAATTTTCGGTTTTCAGTTTTGAATTCATTTAAATCCTGACGATCCGGCGAAATCCTGTCCAATCCTGTTCCTGCACGTTACTCCGCCCGTAGCAGCACATTCACCGCCCTCTCCGCATCTGCAATGGCCTCTTCCGGGGTTTTGATCTGGTAGATCACGCAGGCTTCGTATTCCTGAGAGATGATGTCGAACACCTCGATGAGCGACTCGCAGGCGTCGGCGCCTTTGATGTAAGCGGCCTGCTCAGCGAATACCTGGAGGCGCGGGTTTTGATCGAAAAATTGCTGAAAAGCGGGGATAGCGTCCAGGTTTTTTCTGCGAGGCAGCTGGTTGGTCGTTTTCAGGAATTCCAGGTCGCCCTCCTCGTCGATCATGGTTTTGATGAACTCGAAGGCCAGTTGCGGGTCTGGACAGGTGTTGAAGATAATCATATTTTTAGGGTCGCAGTAGGTATAGACCGGTCCCTCGTGCCCATCTGGCACGGGCATCGGGTAATAGTCGTAGTCGAAGCCTTCGCGCTTGAACTTTTCGAGGTACTGGATCTCCCAGGGTCCCGTCCACTTGGTGGCGAAGCGCTCGGCGACGAAGAGGTCCTGCCCTGCCGATTCTTCCTGTTTGGTGAAATAGTTTTCCCGATAGAGTTCCTGCAGGAATCGGAATACGCCGATAGCATGCTCGTTGTTGAAATTGGCGCGATTGTCCACGATCAGCGGCATGCCGCCGGAAGCGGCCAGGTAGAGGGGATAGAAGTTGAACAAGCGCTGATACCAGGCCAATTTGAGCGAAGTGTTGCCGAACCACTGATCCACGTAACCATCGCCGTTGGTGTCCTTTTTGAAACGTTTGGCGGCTTCCAGATAGGCGGAATAGGTCTGGGGCGGTTCTTGCAGCCCCATTTCCTCAAAAATGCGTTTGTTGTAAATGGTCATGATGGGGTTGATCTTCCAGGGTATCTGGTAGATATGGCCATCTTCCGAAGTGATCTCGCTGATGGTGGCGGAATCGCAGCGCGCATGAATAAATTCCGTGAAGCCGTCGAGGGTATCGAGGGCTACCAGGATGCCCGCTTTGGCGTAAAACTCGACCAGGCCTTGCCAGATGTTGGAATAGATGTCGGGCGTAGTGCCTGCCACCACGGCGGCCAGGATGATCTCCTCGCTCGACTGCCCTTCGGGCACCGGCTGGTATTTGACCACTGCGTCCGGGTGGGCTTTATTCCAGCGCTCTACGGCCCATTTGGAGAATTGTATCTCGCCGCCGTTGTTCGACGACCAGTATTCAATGGCATGGTTGCGTCTGATGCGCTCTTTTCCGCAGGCGGTGATTGAAAGGAGGACGAGCAACAGGGCGAATATTCTCATGGCCAAAAAATTATTGAGCGCGGGCCGACTCAGAAGCGCGGATAGCTACTTCCAGGCTGGCCAGTCCGGCTTCGAGCGGTGCGGCCAGGGCGCGATCCGGGTTTTCGATTTTGTGAATAATATCCAGTAAAGACGCCTGGACACAGCTCGCGTAGACCTCCAGCTTGGTGCGGCCCATGTCAAAACGGCCGTTCAATACTTCGTCCACTTCATAGGCAAGACCACCGGCCCGGATGTGACGCCGGGCCAAAGCCTGCTCCCCTGCCTTCCCCCAGCCCTCCGGCCGCGAATCGTCGGCTACCTGGGCGACGGAGGTGGATTTCATGGATTTGAACAAGGGGCTGTAAAGCAGGATGTTCTTCGTTTCATCATTAACCATGACCTTCGCCTCACCCCAGAGCGGTATCCAGCCGTGCAGCTCTATGTCAGCCAGGTCGTAGGCCAGTTTGATCTTGTTGACTTCGAAAAAACCGGGCCGGGCGAAGGAGTGATAATGGGTGGCGATCAGTCCCCCCTCATACACTGCGTTAGCCATGATCTGGTCTTCCTGCCGCTCATTGCGGTCGTGCTTCAACCCGTTGACGGCCAGCACCTTGGCGGGGTTCAAAAAATGTACCAGATCGATAAAATGGACGCCATGCTCTACGAGGATACCTCCGGAGCGCTCCTTGTCCCAGAACCAGTGCTCCGGACTCAGGCTTTCATCCTGCGCATAATTCTCCACATCCACCCTGCGGAGCCTGCCGAAGACGCCCAGCCGTGAAAGCTTTTTCAACTCCCGGATCAGCGGGTTGTAGCGCATGATGAAGTCGACCGCGGCGATGCGGCCGGTGCGGTCGCGGGTTTCCAGTATGCTTTGGGCATCGGCCATGGTAGCGGCGAGCGGTTTTTCGATAAAAACGTGCTTGCCGGCCTTCATGGAGGCATTGGCCATTTCTTTATGGGTATTGGGCACGGTGACGATGGCGATGACGTCGAGGTCTGGTTCCTGGATCAAGGCTTGCCAATCGGAAAAGGTTTTTACGCCTTCCAGTCCCGCCAATTTTTCCGGTAATTCGTCAGCGATCGCCGCCACGCGCACGTTCTCCAACTGATCCCACCATTTGTGCAGGAATTGTCCGAAGCCGCCGTAGCCGATGATGCCGATGTGGTAATTCTTCATGAAGAATCGTTTATCGTTTATCGTTTATCGTTTACGTAAACGCTCAACGATAAACGATAAACGCTTTCAATTACTTGGCTAAAAACTCCCTCAATAAAGCAAACAACCTGGCCGGCTCTTCCACCTGCGGGTTGTGGCCGCTGTTTTCGAACATGACGTACTGCGCCTGCGGGCAATACTGTTTGTACTTGATCATCTCGGCGGGCACGGCCACGCGGTCGTAGCGGCCGGCGACGACGAGGATAGGCATCTTGAGATCCTTCAGTTGGGTGCGGAAGTCAAAATTGCCGATATCGTTGCCGACGATGAAGTCGCCGTCTTTGCCCACCATCTGGTAGTAGAGTTTGGGGTTGAAGCGGTTGGGATAAGGCTTCCTGTTGGCGCGGGGCTTGAAGTTGTCAGGGTTATAAGAATACAGGAAACCGTAGGGCACCCGGCCATATATTTCCTGGTGAATGGGATCGCTGGACACATAGCCCTGCGAACGAACGATCATCAGGGTATCCCACACCTCGGGGTAGTTGGTCTTAATCTCGTGGTTGCAGTTGTCGTCGTTAGCCTGCCACATGAGGAAGCTGTGGAAGGAGTTGGCGATGACCAGATGGCTGACATTTTCGGGGTATTTGATCGCATAGCCCTGGGCTACCACGCCTCCGTAAGAATGTCCCAGTACGTTGATCTTGCCGAAGCCCATGGCCTTGCGCAGGCCCTCCAGGTCTTCGATATCGCGCTCCAGCGTGTATTCCCGCACATCGAGCGCGGTGTCGGATTTGCCCCTGCCGAAGCCGTCGAAATAGACCAGGGTATGGGTAGTGGAAAGCGAGTCGAAGCTACGAAGCCCCGGGTGTGCCCCGCCGGGGCCGCCTGCGATGAAAAAGAGGGGTTCGCCTTTACCGAAGCTCACCGTCCAGAGTTTGGCGCCGTTGACTTCGTAATATTTGCCGTCGGTGGCGCTGTCGGGGAAGTTTTGCGCCAGCATGCTGCTCGAAAAGAGCGCCCAGATGAAAAACGAAATAAGTATACGCATTTTGATGATATTTTACTCGTAAACTACTTTCACTTTGGGAACATCCAGCCGTTTTTTCAGCCAGTTTTCAATTTTGCCCTGGTCGTCTTTTTTCAATTTTCCGCCATTTGTCACCAGCATTACGAGCGCGGTGGTATCGGTTCCCAGGGTATCCTTGCCGAAGACATAGGTTTCAGCATAAGAACATGCTCTTATTTGCGGATACATAATAGCAACCTCTTCCAGAATTTGCTGCCCCAGAAGCCTGACATTGCTCAGGCTGTCAATTTGGTTTTCTTTCCTTTTGACTATCAGATTAAGCCGGTTGATTTCGGCTTTCAGGTTTTCCATCTCTGTATTTCCTGGAAAGATATCGATGGCAAGTCCCTGTTCAAACTGGATTTTCACCTTTTCCAGGGAAAAATCGGCGGCTTTTTTTTCGATGCGCTGTCGCTGGGTTTCGTCCATCCTTGCGCCGCCGTATACGAGCTTGATGATTTTTTGCCTCGGATCGATTTCGTGCTTGAGCAAGTAGTTGCCCTCTTCAACACTCACATTGGCCACATATTTTTTGGCATTTTCCAGGAAAGCTTCCTGCTGCACCAGATTGTAGCCAAAATAAATGCTGGGTATCAGGATCAACGCCGTGACGATGGAAATCCAGCGATTGACCCTTTTTTTCTCCGCCTCCTCTACAAGGGTCCGGATCGGAAATTTCAGGATCTGGGAAATGGCCACTGAAGACAGCGCGATGAACACCGTATTGATGGTGAACAGGTAGAATGCCCCGAAAAAAAAGCTGAACTGCGCCGTTGCCAATCCGTACCCCGCCGTGCAAAGCGGCGGCATGAGCGCCGTGGCGATGGCTACGCCCGGAATGACATTTCCCTTCAGTTTGCTGCTGATGGCGACGATGCCGGCCAGGCCGCCGAAGAGGGCGATAAGTACATCGTATATAGAAGGACTCGTGCGGGCAAGTAACTCCGAATGCGCCGTTGATATGGGGCTGAGCGCGAAATAAAGGGTCGACGCCACCAAACTGGTCACCACCGCAAAGCTGAAGTTCTTGATCGATCTTCTGAACAGGGGAAAATTATACGTTGCAATACTGTATCCCATGCCATTGATCGGCCCCATCAGCGGCGAGATCAACATGGCGCCGATGATCACGGCCGTGGAGTTCATGTTGAGCCCCACGGAGGCCACGACGATGGCAAACATCAGGATCCAAAGGTTGGTGCCTTTGAAGACAATATCTTTGGTAATGGATTCGTGGATTTTGTCAAAATCGTCCAGGTCGCCTCCTAAGTGGAAGTAATCCCAAATCTTCCGGATAAATTCAAAACTCATGTATGTGTTTTATTTGTCATCCTCAATTCCACTTCGCCTTAAATGTGGCATACAGCACCCCAAACACCGCCAGGCTCCAGAAAACTGCCAACACCGCAAAAGCCCAGCCCTCCCGGCCTGCCTGATCGAGCAACCTGACGCAGTACCAGGTTCCGGCCAGGAATACAAAAAGCAGGGTAGCTACCACTGCCTCCCTGAATTTCATCCCTCTGGCTTTGCCCATTCCCAGAAAAGAGCCTGCCAGGCCCAGGCCAACCAGCAGGGTGATAATTGAATGCAGGCCGTTAAGAAAGGAATATGCCGTGCTCATTTTGGCAAATAGTTGAATACAAGTTCTCCCATGTCTCCGCAATCGATCTCCAACTGGTTGTTTTTTATGGAGAAAGAACGGGCACTTTGAAGGCTTTGAAAAAAGGCGTTTTCATAGTTCGAAGCCTCCTGGCAGAACATCTTGGTGCTGAAAATTTCCGATACCGACAACTGATCGCCGGTTGCGGAGTAATTCCCTCCATATCCGTTGCACCCTCCATGTCCTTTGACCTTGCCTTCCTGGAAATGAATGGTAATGGGCTTGGGAAGGGTTCCGGGTATCTCCATCGGCGCCTGCCCTCCTCTGATGGCTGTTAATTGCCAGGTTCCTGATTCCAAAGTAGGGAGATCTTCGCAGGAGGGTGAGCACATCAGCAACAATAATGCAACGGGTAAGATAAAAATTTGACTCTTCATGGCTGTTGGGTTTTCCCAAAAATACACCGGTTTTTCATACATTTAATGCCTCTTCATCAAAACCAACCGACATGATACGTTTCTTATCCCTCCTATTCATCAGTGCGCTCTTTTTGCTCCCTGCATATAGCCTCGCCCAGGGCAAGCCCAAAAAAGGCGAAGAGCCCGCCAAACCTGAAGCCCTATCACTGGAAAAAATATCCCTCTCCGGACTCAGCTTCCGCAGCATCGGCCCGGCGGTGACCGGAGGCCGGATCATCGACGTCGAGGTCAACCCCTTCGACCATAGCGAATACTACGTGGCCTCAGCACACGGCTCCCTCTGGAAAACCACCAATGGCGGGGTGACCTTCTCCCCCATTTTCGATGGCCAGGACTCCCACCCCATGGGCGCCGTGACTATCGACCCAAGCAACCCGAATATCGTTTGGGTAGGTACGGGAGAAAACAGTACTCACTCCTACATGATACCCGGCAATGGCGTCTACAAAAGCGAGGACGGCGGGAAGACCTGGGCCCATAAAGGCCTGAAGGAATCTTCCCAGATCGGCGATATCCTCGTGCATCCCCAAAACTCCAACATCGTCTGGGTGGCCGCCTACGGCTCGCACCGCCTGCCGGGCGGCGAACGGGGCGTCTTCCGCACCAAGGACGGCGGCGAAACCTGGGAACAGGTACTCCAAATCAACCCTTACACCGGTTGCTGGCAACTGCACATGGATCCCCGCGACCCCAACGTGATCTACACCGTGGCTCACCAGCGCCAACGCCACCTCTACACCATCGTGCTGGGCGGCAATGAAAGCGCCATCTACAAAACCACCAACGGCGGCGACAACTGGAATCGCCTCAAGGGCGGCTTCCCGCAGGAAAACGTCGGACGCGTCGGCATGGACATCTCTCCCGTTAACCCCGACGTGCTATACGCCATTGTCTACGCCAAGGAAAACGGTGGCGTTTACCGTAGCGCCGACCGCGGCGCCAGCTGGACCAAACAAAGCGGCTACACCACCGCCTACCCCTTCTACTTCCAGCGTCTCGTATGCGATACCAGAGACGCCAACCGGGTCTACGGGCTCGACCTGCTCAACAAGGTCACCAACGACGGGGGCAAAACCTGGTCCACACTTGGCGAAGACAAAAAACACGTCGACAACCACGCCCTTTGGATCGATCCCGACGACAACCGCCACCTCCTCTCGGGCTGCGACGGCGGTCTCTACGAAAGTTTCGACATGGGCAAAAACTGGGCCTTCAAGTCCAACATCCCCATCGCCGAAGCCTATAAAGTGACCGTCGACAACGCCAAGCCCTTCTACAACGTCTACATCGGCACCCAGGACAACAACAGCCTCGGAGGCCCCTCCCGCACCCTCAACTCCGGCGGCATCAGCAACGCCGACTGGGTGTTCACCTGGGGCGGCGACGGGTTTGAAACGCAGGTGGACTGGAAAGACCCCAATATCGTCTATTCGCAGTCGCAGTTTGGCGGACTGGTCCGCTACGACAAAAAGACAGGAGAACGCCTTTACATCCGTCCCTACGAGATTGGCGACACCGCCTACCGCTTCGACTGGGATGCGCCCCTGCTCGTGTCGCGCCACGACAACAAACGCCTTTACCACGGCGGCAACAAGGTGCTGCGCTCCGACGACCAGGGAAGCACCTGGCGGGAGATCAGCCCCGACCTGACCCGAGGCGTGCCCAAGGAGATCCTCAAACTCATGGACCGCAGTTGGAGTATCGACGAAATGGTGTCAAAAAGCTCCTGGGCACAGCTCTCTACCCTCGCAGAATCGCCCCTCGACGAAAACGTGCTCTACGCCGGTTCGGCCGACGGCCTGATCCACTACAGCTCCGATGGCGGCAGGACCTGGAAACGCGGCCAGGCCGCGGGATTGCCAGAGTTTTCCCGCATACACCACATCGTGGCCTCCAATCACGACAAAAAAGTAGCCTACGCAGCCTGCCACAACTTCTTCGCAGGCGATTTCAAGCCCTATCTCTACAAAACCACAGACGGCGGGCAGACCTGGTCCGCCATCACCGCCAATCTTCCTGCCGAGAGAGGCAGCACCTACACGGTGGGCGAAGACCACGTCGATCCCAACTTGCTCTTTGTCGGAACCATGTCTGGCGTCTACGTATCCAACACGGCCAAGCCCAACTGGGTCAAACTCAGCGGCGGGCTGCCCGCATCCGTGACCGTCATGGACCTCGACATCCAGCGCGAGGAGAACGACCTGGTTATCTCGACCTTCGGCCGCGGCGTGTTTATCCTCGATAACTATACCCCACTCCGGTCGCTTCAACCGGACCTGATGGAGCAAAAAGCCGCTCTTTTCCCCATCGAAGACGGGCTGATGTTCATCCAGGCAGATCCCTTCGCCTTCGGAGGGGTGGGATTCATGGGCGCCAGCTACTACACAGCCCCCAATCCCGAGGTGGGCGCGGTGATAACTTATTACGTCAAGGAGAAGCCCAAATCGCTGAAAGAGCAGCGCAGGGAGGCCGAAAAAGAGCTCCAAAAAGAGGGCAAAGACGTGAAATATCCCACTTACGAAGCCCTCAAACAGGAAGGCGGCGAGGAGGCGTCCTATCTGCTCTTCACCATCACCGATGAGGCAGGGCAGCCGGTCAGGAAGATCAAGCAGCCAGTGGCTGCGGGCGTGCAGCGCCTGGTTTGGGATTTCAGGTATAACCATGTGGGACCGGTATCCCTGCAGCCCTTCGACAATTCTTATGCCTGGAACACGCCGGAGGTCGGGTACATGGTTGCGCCGGGGAAATACCAGGTTGCGGTTTCCATATATGAAAACGGGGCATTTACCTCACTGGCAGGGCC
Source organism: Saprospiraceae bacterium (assembly GCA_049306275.1). GTDB lineage: Bacteria > Bacteroidota > Bacteroidia > Chitinophagales > Saprospiraceae > JADJTT01. The sequence continues at coordinate 14,580 of JBAQQB010000088.1, forward strand.
GCAGTCCTTCGTGTGCAAACCGCTGGGCGGAGAAAAACTGTCTGCCGCAGAGCAGCAAACACTGGCCACTTTCAACAAAAAAGCCGCAGATCTGGCCCGCGCGGTGATGTCGGCCGATGCGCACAGGCAGCATTTGCAGGAATTGCTACCCTATCTGGAAAAAGCGATGATGGATGTGCCCTCCTTGCAACCGGAGCTCTTTGCCAACCTGGCCAGCGTCAAAAAGCAACTGAAAACCCTGGGCGAGCAGCTGAACGGCGACCCAGTAAGGGCCCAGTTTGAAGGACAGGCGCGGACCTCCCTCAAGGACAAGGCCAACCTCTTCACTCAATCGCTATGGGCGACTACCTCAGCGCCAACCGCCACGTATGAAAGAGCATTTAGCGAAGCTAACCGGGGTGTGGAGGATGTGTATAAACAATTGCGCGAGGCCGATTCCATGATTGAAAAAATGGAAAAAGCGCTGGAAGCCGCCGGCGCGCCCTATACGCCCGGACGGCTGCCGGTTTGGGGAAAACAGTAAAAAGTAATTCACCACATTTTGTTACATTTGTCAGGTGCGGAAGTTAACCCCTCCTTCCGCACCTGACAACTATGGATTCTCACCTGATCTCCCACGCCCACCAGATGGCGTCAGGGCTTGGCGGTTATAACCTTTACCAGATCATCACCCTGACAGCCGGGATGCTGATTTGGACTTACCTGTACGTCACCCTCGCCTACCGCGGCCTGAAGACCAAATTTGTCCAGATGCCCGCCATTCTCGCCTGCGGCAATATCGTCTGGGAATTCCTCTGGGGCTTCATCTTCCAATCCCAATACGAATTCTGGGTCATGGTCGGCGTAGGCTCGGCATTCCTGATCGACCTGACCATTTTCTACGCCATCTGGCGGTACAGCGCCCAGCATATCAAAGAGCCTATTATCGCCAAAAACCTTCGCCTGCTGACCCTCTTCGGCATCGGCATCTGGCTGGCAGTGTGGTGGACCTTCAAACTGCAGGGCATGGATACCGACGGCGGCGGCACCAGTGGCAATATTCTCAATGCGCTCATCGCCCTGTATTGGGTGTATCAGCTATTCACCATAGCCGACCTGGGCAAAATGTCGGTAAAACTGGGCTGGGCCAAGCTGCTGGCCGACGTGCCCATCGCCCTGTTCATGATGAGCGTTTTCCCCGACAAACAATTTGCCTGGGTAATTACGTGGATCAGCGTGCTGTTCGACATCATCTATATCATCGTGTACTACCGCCGCAAGAGCGGAAAACTGATCCTCGCCCATGCAGTTTAACAAAGCAGAACAACTCAGCGACGTCAAGGAGCGCATCGGCGAGATACTGGACTATTTCCGGCAACAGGAAAGCCCGCTGGGGTATTTTGCCGCTTTATACACCAAAGTAGCCACAGCTATTGAGTCAGGTGTGGAAAAGAAAGAATTTGACGATAATGAGCGCCTTTCGCGGCTCGACGTCGACTTCGTCAACTATTACATCCACGCCATGAACTGCGCCGTCTCAGGTGAGCCTGCGCCCGCGCATTGGCAACTGGCGATCGACGCGGCGAAAAAGCCTGAAGCACTCGTCCTCGAGCACTTGTTCCTGGCTATGAACGCCCACATCAACTACGACCTGAGCAACGCGGTCAATGACTCCGTCTCACCGGAAGAAATGATCGGCTTCAAGCCCGACTTCATGCGCGTGAACCAGATCCTGTTCAGCCTGTTGGACGATGTACAGGAAGATGTAGCTCGCTTCGTGCAGCCACTGCAGTGGTATCTTCGCTTTGGGCAAAATTTCGACGACCACGTCATTTCTTTCATCATGAAACAAATGCGCACCGACGCTTTCGGGTTTGCCTGTATGCTCTCGCTGTGCCAAAACCAGGACCAGCTGCGGGCAGAGAATGAAGCCCGCATGGCTGAAACAGTTAAGGCAGGACAAGTGATCCTCTCCCCTCCCAAATGGTGGATGAAGGCCCTGCTGGTCGTCATCCGGCTATTTGAAAGAGGGACGGTCAGTTCCAAAATCGACAATTTGCTCAAATGAATTACCTGCGCTTCCTCCCGGGCGTGCTTTTTCTCTTGCTCTCTTCTACCCTGTGGGCAGAGCAGCAACCCTTTGAATACCGGGCAGGAACGCCGCTGAGCAGTTTCATGGAGCATTGCGCCTTTCTGCCTGATTCTGCCTATTTCGACCAAAAAACGCCACCTCAGCAAGCTACTTTCATTCCCTTCTCCGAGTTTGATTTCAGCCAGTTGCCCAACCGGTACTGGATTCGTTTCAGCATCCGGAACACCGAAAGCCAACCTGTTGATATTCAAATTTTTGTCGGTCTGAGCGAGAAACTCGACTTATACATCCCATTTGCCGAAGGCTATCGGCAATTTCCAATCGGCACTTTTGAATCCCGGAAAATAGCCCGGCAGATCAGCGGTCCGGGAAAGACCTTTATGGCGCAGGCGGCGGTGAGCCTTGGGCCGGGAGAAACCAGGACTTACTACGCCTGGTTTCACCACCTGTCTACCGGGGTACAGGCCGAGCGCGATTCAAAAATACCCCCACTGCTGATCGACCAGGATATCTGGACTTCCAACATCCAGACCTCCGACACCATCTGGAGCCTGATCTTCGGCTGCTTCATCATCCTGATCCTCTATCACTTCGTCTATTACTTCCTCACCCGCGATTCGGTCTACCTGTACTACTGCCTGTTCGTTTTTTCTGCTGCATTCCCCTTCCTCACCCTGATCCGGGATGTTTCCGACAGTCCGGAGTACAACGCGCTGTTGTTCTTCTCCGTTTCAGGTCTTTTTTCCGTATTCTACTTCCAGTTGACCAGGCAGTTCATCTCCCTCAAGACGCTGTTGCCGAAATGGGACAAAGCGCTGAAATACTTCATTTTGGGAAAAACGGCACTGGTTGTTCTGTACAGCATCCTGCACCTATTCACTCAGGATATCTTCGTGATCCTGGCCACCTACATCCCTGCCCTGTTCATCGAGCTGGTGCTCATGGTGCTGCTGGCCATCGCGCTGATCAAGACCAAAGACCGCATTTCACTGCAGTTCGTGCTCGGCTCTTCCCTGGCCTGGCTGGGCATGCTGACTGCCATCCTGTCTGCCGATCCCGGCGCCAGCTTCACGCCGCAAGTGCACCCTTACAAATTCGGCATTCCGGCATACGGCTTCGTGCTCGAATCACTGGTTTTCGCCATGGTGCTGGCCTATCGCTCCAAACTCAACGAAGTGGAGAAGAAAAAGGCGCAGGACGCACTGATCAGCCAACTGCAGGAAAATAAAGCCCTCCAGGAAAAGGTGAATCGCGAACTGGAGGAAAAGGTGATCGAACGCACCCAAACCATCGAACTGGAACGGCAGAAATCGGAAAATCTGCTCCTCAACGTACTGCCTCATTCGATTGTGGAGGAAATGAAGGAAACCGGTTCGACCAAGCCCAGGCGCTTCGACAACGTGTCGGTGCTGTATGCCGATTTCGCCGACTTTACCCGCATCTCCGCCAATATGACTCCCGAGACACTCGTACAACGGCTCGACCATTTCTTCAAAAACTTTGACGCCATTGTAGCCCAGAACGGGATGGAAAAGATCAAAACCATTGGCGACGCCTACATGTGCGTCTCCGGTCTTCCAGATCCGCATGAAGACCACGCCCGCCGCGCCGTGCAAGCCGCTTTGGAGATACAGGATTTTCTGAAAGAATACAACGAATCGCTTGAGCCCGAACAGGCGCCCTGGCGCCTGCGCATCGGCGTCAACTCCGGCCCGGTGGTGGCCGGCGTGATCGGCGACTACAAATTCACCTACGACGTCTGGGGCGACACGGTCAATACCGCTTCACGGCTGGAAATGTATTCCGAGCCCGGTAAAATCAACATCTCGGAAGCCGTTCACACGCTTGTGAAAGAAGATTTCAACTTCGTTGAAAGAGGCTCAGTAGAGGTGAAGAACAAGGGCAAAGTCCGGATGTATTTTGTCGAAGGCGCTATCTGAGCAGCGCCACTTTCCGGCTCAGGGTCCATCCTCCCGCCTGCAAGCTGACCAGGTAAATCCCAGGCGGCAGGCCGCTCGCCTCAAAGGTGCGTTCGTGTTTGCCCGATGGAAACCGTTCGTCAGCCAATCTGGCTACCTCTTTGCCGTTTAAGTCATAAACAGCAAGTATGACATGCGATGCCGCCTGTAGCTCAAATTGCACCGTAGTTGCCGCATCAAAAGGGTCTGGGAAGCACAGCATGCTGCCGGTTTCCTTTTCGGGAGAAAAAACACTGGTAATGCTATTCAGGAATCGCGCCAGCGCCATATCATAGCTCACGCTCACCGCCGCCCCGGTCATCAGGATCTTGCCGTCGCTTTGCAGTTCGATATTATTGGCAAAGTCATTCCCCCCGCCGATGTCGGCGAAAAGGATACCATTGTTGCCGAAAGTCAGGTCGGGAATACCGCTGGCCTTGAGGCGAACCAGCGCAAAATCATAATTGCCTGAGGAGGGGTTGATGCCGTAGCCCCCCAGAATGATCTTGCCGTTGCCGGGCTCCAGGGCTAGGTCCCAGAGGACATCTTCGCTGCTGCCAACGGGAAGGACCACCGCCCCTCCGACGCCGAAAGTTGGATCCAGGCTGCCGTCTGCGTTATAACGTGCAACCGCGAAATCCTCCGTTCCCAGCAAAGTGCTGTTTCCACCCAACAATATCTTCCCATCAGGCTGGACAAGCACTACCCTGGCATTGCATCCCGCCCCGCCGACAGCGGTGGTGACAACTCCCCCAGCGCCGAAGCTATTGTCGAGCGCGCCATTGGCGTTGTATCGGGCCATGGCGAAGGCAGGCGTGCTGCTTCGTCCACCCAGTAATATTTTGCCATCGGCCTGCAGCGCCACCGACCAGGAAAAATCGTCGCCGCCGGTAAGCGGGGTGACCACCTTCCCTCCGTTGCCAAAGCTATTGTCGAGCGTGCCGTCGGCATTCAACCTGGCCATCCCAAACTCATAACTCCCACCCGACTTGGCAGGCCCGGTGAGGATAATCTTGCCATCAGGTTGCAAGGCGCTGCCCCAGGCGTTGTCCTGCGCCCCGCCAACCCCAAACATGGCGATGCCGCCATTGCCAAACGACTGGTCGTGTGTGCCATTGGCGTTGTGCCGCACGGCAACATACCGGTATTTCGTGCCGTTCCACCCCCCGCCGCAAACGACGATCTTGCCGTCGGGCTGAACCAGCACCGAACCTCCGGTATCCCAGCCTCCGCCGATTGCGGTGACTGCGACGCCGTTGTTGCCGAATGCCGCATCCGGCGTTCCATCGGCGTTATACCGGGCCACATAAATGTCGTAGTCGCCTGCTGCCGTACCATTCTGCCGCTCTCCGCAAACCAGTATCTTGCCGTCGGGTTGGATGGCCAGGCCGTAGCCGGCGTCATAGCCCACGCTGATGGAGGTAATGGTGGCGCCGGAGGAGCCGAAGGAGGGGTCGGGTTGGGGGAAAGAGTGAAATGGTGAAAGAGTGAAAAGGAGGATGGGGAGGTAGAGGCTGGGTTTCATGACGCACTGGCTTTGGTGATACTCATCAAAGCTAGTGAGTTGGGGGGGGAAAGGGAATGATTTTTGTCAATCAATCCGCCCCGCCATCTCCCCCTGCACCGCCCTAGCCGCCTCCCTGACCCCTTCCCCAAAATCCTCTCCCGAACCGGCATAGATGATCCCCCTGGAGGAGTTGATCAGCAGCCCATAATCCGCATTCATGCCATGGTCGAGCACGGCCTGGAGGTCGCCCCCTTGTGCGCCCACGCCGGGCACAAGGAAGAAATAATCGGGCGCCAGGCGCCGTATCTCGGCAAAGCGGGCGGGATGGGTGGCGCCGATGACGAACATCAGGTTGTCGGACGTGCCCCAGCGCTGGGCGGCGCGGATCACCTCGGTGTACAGGGGCTCCCCGTCGCGCAGGGGCTGCATCTGGAAGTCGGCGCTGCCGGCGTTGGAGGTGAGGCCCAGCACGATCACCCATTTCCCCTCAAAACCCAGGAAAGGCGTAACGCTGTCGGCGCCCATGTACGGTGCTACCGTGATGGCGTCGAAGTCGAAGGTTTCGAAGAAGGCTTTGGCGTAGAGCCGCGAGGTGTTGCCGATATCTCCCCGCTTGGCGTCGGCGATAGTGAAGCAATCGGAAGGGATGTAGGCCAGGGTCTTCTCCAGCGAAGTCCAGCCCTTTGCACCCAGGCTTTCGTAGAAAGCCAGATTGGGCTTATACGCCACCGCATAGTCCTTCGTGGCGTCGATAATGACTTTGTTGAATTCGAAAATGGGGTCGTCTGTCTTCAGCAGGTGCGCGGGGATGCGCTCCAGCTCGGGGTCGAGGCCTACGCAGAGGAGGCTGCGTTTTTGCCTTATTTGGGATATCAGTTGTTGTTTGTTCACCTATTTATGGGTTGTTAGGTTGTTGGGTTGTTGGGTTGTTTCGGGCTAACAACCCAACAAACCAAAAAACC
>JBAQQB010000089.1:0-14251 GCA_049306275.1 Saprospiraceae bacterium
CTCGCCAATGGAAAACGGCTCTATCTGGTGGCGAATAATAATGCAGGAGTGCAGGGATGGGTTGCCGGCTTTTAACGTTTATCGTTGAGCGTTTTTCGTTTACGTAAACGATAAACGCTCAACGATAAACGTTAAAAGCCGGCAACCCATCCCTGCACTCCTGCATTATTATTCGCCACCAGATAGAGCCGTTTTCCATTGGCGAGTTGCACGGCCTTGAGGTCTTTGGCATCTTTATCCGCCCAAAACCCGCTTTCTCTGCCGTGGAGGGGCCGGAAGCCGCCCTTGCCGTCGCCGAGCAGCACGAGGCCGTTGCCGGCGTCGTAGGGGCCTGATTCGGTGTCGGCGCCGTAGCTGTTGCCCGCGAGCAGGATGTCGGTGTGGCCGTCGCCGTTGAGGTCTTCGGCGAGGAATTGCATGGTGGGCGATAACTGGGCTTCGATAGGCAGGGGCTGGGGCTGGAAGGCGCCCTTGCCTTGGTTGAGGAAAAGGGTAGTGTGGAATTCTGTGGCTTGCAGCACTTGAGCCGAGCGCAACTCGTTGGCGCTGAATATGTCCTGCATGGTGGCTACGGAGTAGGGGCCGTAGTACACAAATTTCTTTTTCAGCCCCGGCAGTTGCTTGATGAGGTTCTCGCGGCGGGGCAGGGGGTACTCTTTATCATTTTCCATGAAAGAAATGACGGGGTCGATGCTGCCGTTGCCGTCGAAGTCACGGGCGTAGAGTTTCAGCGGGGCCTTGAGGCGGGTGTTGAGGCCGAGGTTGCCGGCCAGGATGTCGAGGTCGCCGTCGGCATCGGCGTCGGCCAGGGCCAGGCAGTTCCACCAGCCGTTCGTGCCGCTCAGGCCGAAGGCTTCGGTGGCGTTGCGGAGTTGGCCGTTTTCTGCTTTGAACACGGTAATGGGCATCCACTCGCCGCTGACGATGAGCTCCTGTGCGCCGTCGCCGTCGAGGTCGCCCCAGCGCAGGTCGGTGATCATGCCGATGTTGCGAAATTCATGCGCTACCTGATCCGTGGCATCCGTGAAACGGCCGCCTTCGTTGCGCAGCACAAAGCTCTGCGGGGCATTGGGGTAGTTGCCGGGAGAAACCCGGCCTCCCACGAAAATGTCGAGATCGCCGTCGCCATCGAAGTCGTGCGCTTCCACGCAGTAGCCGCTGGCGGTGATGCGCGGCAGGGCGTCTGTGGCCCGGCTGAAATTGCCCTTGCCGTCGTTGAGGTAGAGGCGGTCCTGGTAGTAGTCGTCGTTGAGGGGATACTCGCTTCCGCCGCTCACGACGTAGAGGTCAAGGTCTTTGTCGCCGTCGGCGTCGAAGAGCACGGCGCCGGCGTCTTCGTAGTTGCGGTCAGCCTCGAAGGCGGGCTGAGCGCTGCGTTTGAAGGCGCTGTTGGGCTGTTGCAGGTACAGGGCGCCCGCCTGCCCCGAAGCCCCGCCGATGAAGAAGTCCTCCAGCTCGTCGCCGTTGACGTCGCCCACCGCGATGCCGGGTCCCAGGGTGGAGAAGCGGTGGGGCAGGAGAAATTCGCGGTTGAAGTCTTCGAAGGCGTTCTCCTGGTGCACGAAGTCCAGGCCCATGTTGAGGGTGGGCTGAAGGAGGGTAGTGGGGGCGGCCCCAGGCTGATATCGCTCCGTCGCCTCGCTTTGTTTCAGCACTAGCCGCTGGTTGGGCTGCACGTTGGTCAGGGTCTGCATGGCGCCGCCGGGCCAGCGCACTTCCACGCGGTCGATCGCGGCGTTGGAGGGGAGGCCGAAGTGGAGCAGGTGCTGGGAGGAGGAGAGGAAGCCCCGGGTAGGCGTCATCTCCTGGTATTGCGTCATCTGGCCCTGCACGATGGTCACCGCCGCTCCGATGCCCAGCGTGTTGGGGGCATTGCCTTCGAGGGCGATCTGGAGGCGGTTGGCTTTGCCGCTTTCAACGCTCAGGTTGCGGAAGAGGAAGGCGGGTTCGTCGATGTTGTTGACCACCAGATCGAGGTCGCCGTCGCCGTCGAGGTCGGCCCAGGCGGAGCCGTTGGAGAAGGAGGGTATTTCCAGGCCCCAGGCTGCCGATACTTTTTCGAAAGTCAGGTCGCCTCGGTTGCGGAACATGTAGTTGGGCAGGGGCTCGGAGGGGATGAGCTTGAGGTAGTCGTTGAAGTCGGGGAAGCGCCGCGCCGTAATACCGCCGAGGCGGTTGATGGAGTCGACGGTGTAGGCCAGGTAGTCCATATTGGTGATGTCGCGGCGGAAGCCGTTGGTGACGTAGAGGTCCTTCCAGCCGTCATTGTCGAAGTCGGCCATCAGGGGGCTCCAGCTCCAGTCGGTGCCGGAGACGCCTGCCATGAGGCCGATCTCGCTGAACTGGCCGTTGCCGAGGTTGAGCTGCAGGGTGTTGCGCATGAGCTGGCTGCCGTAGCCGTATTTGAGAAGGGTTTCATAGCGCTGGGCCGACATGGTGGTCATCAGGAGCTTCTGCCTGCGGTTGTCTTCGGCGATCATATCGAGGGCCACGATGTCGGCCAGGGCGTCGTTGTTGAAGTCGGCGATGTCGACGCCCATGGTGTGGTTGCTGGTGTGCCGGAAATATTCCCAGGTCCGGTCGGTAAAGGTGCCGTTGCGGTTGTTGATGTAGAGAAAGTCGGGTTCGATGAAGTCGTTGCCGACGAAGATGTCGGGATAGCCGTCGTTGTTGAAGTCGCTTACGGTGACGCTGAGGCTCAGGGCTCGGTTGGAGATGCCCGCCTGGGCGCTCACATCGGTGAATTTGCCGTTGCCCTCGTTGCGATAGAGATGATCTGACTCCTCTGGTAATTTGCCCTTATTGACCCGCACCTGGATGCCGCCGACTTCTTCCAGATAGATTTGGTTGACGTTTTTGAAGTCGATGGGGTAGTTGATGACATACAGATCGAGGTCGCCGTCGAGGTCGTAGTCGAAAAAGTTGGCGTGGTTGGAGGCCGACATGTCGTTGATGCCGTACTCCGCTGCCTTTTCAGAAAAAGTGAGGTCTCCGTTGTTGATAAACAGCAGGTTGCCGCGTTCGGGCGCGGGGTCGAGGCCGGTGCGGCAGATGTAGATATCCTCCCAGCCGTCGCCGTTGACGTCGGCTACCGTGACGCCGGTTTTAAACCCGCCTATGGCGGCCAGGCCGGCTTTCTCGGTCACGTCCTCGAACTGGAAGGCGCCCTTGTTTAGGAACAGGCGGTTACTTTCCTGGTTGCTCACGAAGTAGATATCGGGCAGCCCGTCGCGGTTGGCGTCTATGATGGCCACCCCGCCGCCGTTGTACATGTAGGGATTGGTGATGATGTTGACGTAGTGGTCTTCGGTGATGTTGTTGGTAAATTGCACTCCCGACTGTGCAGGCCCGACCTGCTCAAATAGTCTGGCCATGGCTTGTTCGGGCGCTTCTTTTTTGCAGGCGGCGAGGAGGAATACCAACATTCCAGCAAAATACAATCGTTGCATAGCCGTTAATGGTTTAATTTTGCTTAAAAATAGCTAAATATCAGGTATGAACCTTCTGAAAAAATCGCTGCTTCCCTTTTGCCTGATCCTGGCCGGGATAGGCGTACTTTCTGCCCAAAAGCCGCCGGAGACGCTGGAGGAGTTCGAAAAGGCCTATGAATACCGCATTCGCCAGGAGTACCTCTATGAGGTTTACATTCCCAAAGACCTCACCGATGCCTTCATTCAACTCAACAAGCTGATCGACGAGCCCTCGAAACAGAAGTTCAAATCGATCGACGAAGAGGAGGCAACCCGGAGGTTATTCTTCTCCCTCGGCCGCTGGATTACCCACAACTGGGGCTTCTACGGGGGCTCGCGCCTGTCGCATTTCCTGAAAGGCCTGGGACTTTCCCACCCCGACGACATGGCCCGTTTTGTCATCATTACCTACCATCGCAACCTCAACCGCAAAGCGCTCGATGTAAGGCCGCTGGTGGAAAAATTCAAGGCCGAACGGCTGAAAGAGCAGGAAGAACGCAGGAAAGAGGGCGAGGTGCTCTTTGAAGAGACCAGAATCCGGGGTAAGGAAGGGGGGTAAAATTGTATTGCACAGCTCGATATTCTTATCTTACATTTGCAGCCAGACTTGTTTAATATGCGTTTGCTTCCTGTCGTTTCCACCTCTCTGCGCCCATCGCCCGCCTGCCGGTGCCATGGCTGTCCGAATAGCGCCGGAAAGAAAAAAAAGAAGTGTTGTAAAAAGTACAAAAAGGGAAAACGGTGCAAAGATTGCCCCGATCGCTGAGCAGGTTTTCGGAGCAACAATCTCAAAATTTATACTTTTGTACCCGCCTGGACAGGCCAGGCCCCCTTTTTTCTTGCACAAACGGAATTAGCGTATGCCAAAAAACCTGTTGATCGTAGAGTCGCCCGCAAAGGCCAAAACCATTGAAAAGATTCTGGGCAAGGACTTCACCGTGAAGTCCAGTTACGGCCATATCCGCGACCTGCCCAAGAGCGAGCGGGCCGTCGATGTAGACAATGGATTCGTTCCCAAATACATCGTTACCCCCGACAAGAACAAGGTCGTCAAAGAACTCAAGGAATGGGTCAAGAAAGTAGATGAAGTCTGGCTCGCGACCGACGAAGACCGCGAGGGGGAAGCCATCTCCTGGCACCTGGCCCAGGTGCTCGGGCTCGACGAGACCCGCACCAAGCGCATCGTCTTCAGCGAAATCACCCCGCCGGCTATCCAGGCTGCGGTGAAAAATCCGCGCAGCATCGACCGCCACCTGGTCGACGCCCAGCAGGCCCGCCGCGTGCTCGACCGCCTCGTGGGCTACGAGCTCTCCGAATTGCTCTGGAAAAAGGTCAAAGGCAAACTCTCCGCCGGCCGCGTGCAATCCGTTGCCGTGCGCCTCATCGTGGACCGTGAGCGCGAGATCCAGCAGTTCAATACCACGCCGTACTACAAAGTCTCCGCCCAGTTCCGCGTGCCCAACGAACAGGGCAAGCCCACCGTCCTCAAGGCCGAAGCCCCCGGCCGTTTCGACGCGGAAAAGGACGCGGAGGCCTTCCTCCAAAAATGCATCGGCGCGGCTTTCAGCATAGGCAACATCGAGGTCAAGCCGCAGAAAAGACGTCCGGCGCCGCCTTTCACCACCTCTACCCTCCAGCAGGAAGCCAGCCGCAAGCTGGGCTTTTCGGTGAAACGCACCATGACGACAGCCCAGAAACTCTACGAACAGGGTTTCATCACCTACATGCGTACCGACTCGACCAACCTGAGCGAACTGGCCCTCCACGCCATCGCCGCAGAGATCGAAAACCAGTTCGGCAAAAAATACCTCCACACCCGCCGCTACAAGAGCAAAAGCGCCTCGGCTCAGGAAGCCCACGAAGCCATCCGCCCCACCTATATCGAAAACCACCAGGCGCCCGGCAACCGCGACGAACAACGCCTCTACGAACTGATCTGGAAACGCACCATCGCCTCCCAGATGGCCGACGCCGAACTGGAGAAAACCATCGTGCGCATCGATATCTCCACCGTCAAAGACACACCCCTGCAAGCCGAAGGCGAGGTGCTCAAATTCGACGGCTTCCTCAAGGTCTACCTCGAATCCAGAGACGATGACGACGACGAGGAAACCAGAGGTATGCTGCCTCCGCTCAAGGTGGGCCAGCAACTCGACCTTTCGCAAATGGACGCCACCCAGCGCTTCACCCGCCCTCCGGCCCGCTACACGGAAGCCGGACTGGTCAAAAAGCTCGAAGAACTCGGCATCGGCCGCCCTTCCACCTACGCGCCTACCATCAGCAAGATCATGGAAGAGGGCAGGGGATACGTGGTGAAAGATTCCCGCGACGGCGTGGAGCGCCTCTACCAGGTTTTCCTGCTCAAAAATGGCGTCATCACCAAAAAGACTGAAAAGGAAATTACCGGGGCGGCGAAAAACCAGCTTTTCCCCACCGACATGGGCGCCATCGTCACCGACTTCCTGCTCGAACATTTTACCGATATCATGGACTACAGCTTTACCGCCGGTATCGAAAAACAGTTCGACGATATCGCCGAGGGCAAGGATAACTGGAAGTCCATGCTGGGCGAATTCTACCAGCCCTTCCACTCCACCGTCGAAAAGACTCTGGAAGAAGCCGACCGCGCCTCCGGCGAACGCATCCTCGGCAAAGACCCCCAATCAGGCCGCACCGTGCTCGTGCGCCTCTCACGCCTGGGCAAACCCGTAATCCAGATCGGCAAACCCGAAGAACTGGCCGAGGGTGAAAAACCGCGCTACGCCAACCTGCGTGCCGGACAAAACATGGAGTCCATCGCCCTCGATGAAGCCATGGAGTCCTTCAAATTGCCCCGCACCATCGGCGAATTCGAAGGCAAAGAGGTCACGGTGGGCGAAGGCCGATTCGGGCCCTACGTGCGCTTCAACGATACCTACATCTCCATTCCGCGCAGCGAAGACCCCCTGCAACTGAGCATCGAACGGGCCCTCGAACTGATCGCGGAAAAGCGGCAGACCGACGCGCCGATCGGCACGTACAAAGGACACCCCATCACCAAGGGTAAAGGCCGCTTCGGTCCTTTCCTCAAATGGAACGACCTGTTCATCAACATCCCGCGCAAGTACAACCCCGACAAGATCACCCTGGAGGAGGCCCACTCCCTGATCGAAGCCAAACTCGAGAAGGAAGCCACCAAATACGTCAAGCAGTGGGAAAGCGAACAGATCGCCATCGAAAACGGCCGCTGGGGGCCCTTCATCCGCTTCAAAAAGAAGATGATCTCCCTGCCCAAAGCCGATGGCAAGCGCATGACGGCTGAACAGGCGGCGGACCTTTCACTGGAAGAAGTCAAAAAAGCCATCGAGGCAGAAGTGCCCGACGCATTTGCCAAGAAGAAGGCAGGCAAGAAACAATAACAGATTAATAAAAAGCATTTATCATGGCCGATAATAAAAATCAACCAGCACAGCAGCTCAATATCGAGCTTCCGGAAGACATCGCCGAAGGCGAATACTCCAACCTCGCCATCATCTCGCACTCACCCTCCGAGTTCGTCGTCGACTTCATCCGCATGGTGCCCAACGTGCCCAAGGCGAAAGTCAAATCGCGCATCATCCTCACCCCCCAGCACGCCAAGCGCCTGATGAAAGCCATGATCGACAACGTGAAAAAGTACGAAGCCCAATTCGGCGAAATCGACGAGCCCGAACAGCCGCCGTTTCCGCCCATGAGTTTTAATACGCCGAAGGGGCAGGCGTGAAAACTGGGTTGTTAGGTTGTTGGGTTGTTAGGGGATTAATTCCCAACCACCCAACCACCCAATTACTCCTGATCAAAAAGCGTCCCTTTCATTTGCGGCGGCACAATCCCCAAATGCCGGTACGCCTTTGCCGTAGCCACCCGGCCCCTTGAGGTGCGCTGTATGTAGCCCTCCATGATGAGGAAGGGCTCGTTGACCTCTTCGATCGTGCCCGCCTCTTCGCCAACGGCGGTGGCAATGGTGGTGACGCCCACCGGGCCTCCGCTGAACTTCTCGATAATGGCGGAGAGGATACGGTTGTCCATTTCATCCAGTCCATGTTCATCCACGTTGAGGGCGGCGAGGCCGTACTTGGCGATCTCCACGTCTATCGAGCCGTCGCCCTTGATCTGGGCGAAGTCGCGCACCCGGCGCAGCAGGGCGTTGGCGATACGGGGCGTGCCGCGGCTGCGGCGGGCGATCTCTATGGCGCCGTCTTCGGTGACCGGCACGCCCAACAGTCCTGCAGAACGGTGCAGGATGCGGATGAGCGTGTCGGTGTCGTAGTAGTCGAGGTGGCACACGATGCCGAAGCGCGCGCGCATGGGCGCGGTCAGCAGGCCCGAGCGCGTGGTGGCGCCCACGAGTGTGAAGGGGTTGAGCGAAAGCTGTATGCTGCGGGCACTCGGCCCCGAGTCGATCATGATGTCGATGCGGTAGTCTTCCATGGCGGAGTAGAGGTACTCCTCCACCACGGTATTGAGCCGGTGTATCTCGTCGATGAACAGCACGTCGCCCGCCTCCAGGTTGGTCAGCAGGCCGGCCAGGTCGCCGGGCTTTTCGAGCACCGGACCCGAACTCATCTTCAGGTTGGCATGCAACTCATTGGCGATGATGTAGGAGAGGGTGGTCTTGCCCAAGCCGGGAGGCCCGTGCAGCAACACGTGGTCGAGCGCCTCGCCTCGCTGGTTGGCCGCGGCGATGAACACCTTGAGGTTGTCCACGATCTTGGGCTGACCGCTGAAATCGGATAATACCTTCGGCCTCAGGGCACGCTCCATCTGCTTGTCCTCATTCGAAAATTCCTTGCCGCTCGGATCGAGGTTTGGATTTTGCATTTATCAAAATAATTAAATCTAACAAGATTATAAAGAATGAATGGGCGGGCGCAGCCCGCCCATTCATTCTTTATAAGGATTTCTGCGGCCGCAGGCCGCAGAAATCCTTATAAAAATACTATCTTTGCCCCACTTTTAAAATCCTCACCAAAACATAGCCATCCCAATCATGAATGGAACAAAAGTAACGATTGAAAACGGAAAATTGATCGTCCCGAACGATCCCATTATTCCCTTTATCGAAGGAGACGGCACCGGCGCCGACATTTGGGCCGCTTCGGTGCGCGTGTTCGACGCGGCTGTTGAGAAGGCCTACCACGGCCAGCGCCGCATCGTCTGGAAAGAAGTCTACGCTGGCGAAAAGGCCTTCAACCTCACCGGCAACTGGCTTCCCGATGAAACCCTCGACCTCATCGAACAATACCGCATCGCCATCAAAGGCCCGCTGACTACGCCGGTAGGCGGCGGCATCCGCTCGCTCAACGTGGCCCTGCGCCAGAAACTCGACCTCTATGCCTGCGTGCGCCCCGTCAAGTATTTCACCGGCGTGCCCTCCCCGGTCCGCCAGCCCGAGCTGATCGATATGATCATCTTCCGCGAAAATACCGAAGATATCTATGCAGGCATCGAATATCTCAACGGTACGCCCGAACTGGAAAAACTCAAGAAGTTCCTCATCGATGAAATGGGCGTCAAGGCCATCCGATTCCCCAACACGGTGTCGCTGGGCGTCAAGCCCGTCTCCGTGGAAGGCACCGAGCGCCTCGTCCGCTCCGCCATCGAATACGCCCTCGACAACAACCTGCCCTCGCTGACCCTCGTGCACAAGGGCAACATCATGAAGTACACCGAAGGCAAATTCAAGGAGTGGGGCTACGAACTGGCCGAGCGCGAATACGCCGGCAAGGTCTTCACCTGGGCCCAGTACGACCGCATCGCCGAAAAAGACGGCAAAGCCGCCGCCGACGCCGCACAGAAGGAAGCCCTTTCCAAAGGCGCCCTCCTGGTCAAGGACGTCATCGCCGACGCCTTCCTCCAGCAGATCCTGCTTCGTCCGGACGAATACTCGGCCATCGCCACCCTCAACCTCAACGGCGACTATATCTCCGATGCCCTCGCCGCACAGGTGGGCGGTATCGGCATCGCCCCCGGCGCCAACATCAACTACGAAAACGGCATGGCCATCTTCGAAGCTACCCACGGCACCGCGCCCAAATACGCAGGCCAGGACAAGGTGAACCCCAGCTCGGTCATCCTGTCGGGAGAAATGATGTTCCGCTACATGGGCTGGAAAGAAGCCGCCGACCTCATCATGAAAGGTATGGAAGGCGCTATCAGCAAAAAACGCGTCACCTATGATTTCCACCGCCTCATGGAAGGCGCCACGCTCCTCAAATGCTCGGAGTTTGGCTCGGAGCTCATTGCGAATATGTAAAAAAAAAGGCTGCCGGCAACGGCAGCCTTTTTTATACCAGCTCGTCGTCTTTGTAAAGCTCCTCCGGCTTTTTCTTCAGCTCCGGAAGGTCCAGTTTTTCCTCCTCGGGTACTCCCAGACGCCGGTTTTGCTCTTCTATCTTTCTGGCCTCCTTTTCCAGCATTCGTTCTTCCCAATTGCGCCCCATGCCGGGGTAACCGAACACTTCGAAAGTGTGGAAAGCCAGGCCTATGCCCCAGCCCAGCAGCGGGATGAACGACCACATGAATCCTGGTGAAATAAGCAGGTTGAGCGCAATGAGGAAAATATTGCACAGGATGAAAGCCCAAAGATGTGTGTAAAACTCCTTCACATCCTTCACACGCTTCTCGGCCAGTTTGACGGGGTCTATTTTCTTTGCCATGGCTATACCAGATCTTGTTCGTCGTAATTTTTTCGCAACTCTTTCAACTCCATTGGCTCCTCCTGGGCCGGAGGAAGGGCGGGCTTCTGCTCTTCTTTTTTCGGGGCGCCGCCCATCTTTTCCATCTCTTTCCTGATCTCTTCGTCCTCCCACTCCGGCGTCAGGATGTTGGTGCCGGGGATGCCGAAGACTTTGACGTAATGGAAAGCAAGGCCCATGCCCCAAAACAGGGTCATTGGCATAAATTCGAAAGGCGTGCCGTCCCATACTGATAAGAGCATGAAAACTACGTTCACGATGACGTAGGCCTTGAGGTGATTGAAGAATTTCTTCTTCTTCCTGACGCGTTGCCTTGCTATTTCAAATTGCTGGTCTTCCATACCGGTTTTTTGTCCGTTAAAAAATTCCCCTCAAAAAGCCGGGCCGGGGATGAATTTCCAAATTCTTTCGATCAACTGGCGTTTTTTGTTGCCAGGGCCTCCTTTTTGATAAACATTTTTCTGCCCAAATTGGCCGACAAGGCGCCCAGTCCGGCCAGCAAACCGCCCAGGATACCGGTGAGCAATTCCATCGCGGTGGGATGGAGGCCGCCGAACAACAGCCCCATGCGCTCCGCCAGGATGTGGTGGTTGAGCCAGCTTTGGTAAAATGCTACGCCCCACCACAGCAGAGCTCCGCCGAGGAAGGCGGAGAAAAAGACCAAAGCGCTGTTTCGTTGCGGGAAGAAAAGCGCCACGGCAAAGGCCGCGGGCGCCAGCACCCACCACCAGGGCAGGAGCCAGTGGGCCAGAAAGCCCAGCAGTATGGTCAGGATGAATTGGAAAAAGAGGCTCATGGTTCGATTTGTTGTTCGAAAAGAATATCCTGTTTGCGGTCTTCGGGCGACTGCATGAAGAACAGCCGGTAGTATTTGCCCCTGGCCCAGGTGTCGACGAAGTCGTCGTAGTGCGGGCTGCCCGGGTTGCCCGACTGCCCGCCGGGGTAGACGCCGAAGGCCCTGATCTCGGGACCCATCTCCACGATCATCCGCCACGACGGACCGTTTTGGCTGCGCATCGCGTTCAGGGCCTCCGGGTGGCCCCCCGTGCGCACCGATTCGGCGGAAAACGCAGGTATTTTTGCCAGGTGAGGGATGGAGACGTTGAGGTATTTACTCCAATTGTACTTCGCCTCGTCGAGTTTGGGCCTGAGCGCGGCGATTGCTCGCTGGTAAGCCAGCGTAGTGGTTATGGCCGGCGTCTCTCGCTCTGCCGTAGCCGCGATATCCCAAAATACGCTGATGGGATCTTCCGACAGGAATTGCGCCGTGCGCCATCTCTCCGGCCGTAACACCGAGAGGGTGTCGGCTACGGCGTGAAACTCGTCCCACAGCGTGCTGTCGAGCTGCCTCCACCATTCTTCGAAAAGAATGGGCGCGACCTGATCGGCGTCGAATTCATAGTCCCACTCCCGCAGCAGTTGCGCCATGCCCAGCTCCACGGGACTGAGCCCGGTGCTGTCGAGCAGGGCCAACATGCGGGGCAGGGCTTCTTCGGCCAGCACGCTGTAGTTGCTGGTCTGCAGTTCCATCATGTCGAAAACGGTGAAATCGCCGCGCTCCGCCAGACTGCGGTCGAGGTAGCGGCTGCGGTAGTTGTTGAACTCGCCGAGGTAGTAGTAGGGGTAGGAGGGACCCGCAGAAAACTGATTGGCCGACTGCACGTAACCCCTGCTTGGGTTTTTCAGGCGGGGCAGCGCTTCAAAGGGTATGTAGTCTTTCCAGAAATTCGCCGAAGCGTCACCCTGCTGCACAAAGCGCCCCTGCCCGGGCTGGCGGACGGGAAAGCGGCCGGTAACGGTGATGCCGATGTCGCCGTTGCGGGAGGCGAAGGCGATGTTTTGTCCCGGGAAGCGGAACAGGCGGGAGGCCTGCTGGAAGGATTCGAAGTTTTTTGCCGAGTTGATGCCGAGCAGGAAGCCCATCTCGAACGAGCCCGGCGCTTCGTTGGCGGCCCAGCGCATGGCCAGGTTGCGCTTGGGGTGGGCGCCGTCTTCGTACACCACCGGGCCCCAATGGGTGTAGGTGATGGTGTCGTAAACCGTCTTGCCGCCTCTCACTTTGATCTCCTCGACCTTTTTCTCCGCGGCCCTCGTCTCTCCGTCGAAGTAATAGGTGGTTTTCTCGCGATCCGCCCATTTCACCTCGTACCAGTCGAGCACGTCGTGGCCGGCGTTGGTCCAGCCCCAGGCCACCTGGTTATTGAAGCCCAGGATGACGCCGGGAATGCCGGGCAGGCTCACGCCGTAGACGTTCATTTCCGGAGTGTGTAGTTGAATCTCCATCCACAGGGAGGGCAGGGAAAGCGGCAGGTGCGGGTCGTTGCAGAGAATGGGGTTGCCCGAGGTTGTTTTCTTACCGCTCACCGCCCAGTTGTTGCTGCCTATCCCGGAGGGTGTTTTCGGGAAAAGGGGAATGTCGCGGTAGCCCACCGCCTTCGGAAGCGCGGCAGGCTTGGGCTGAGGCCCGGAGATGTAGGAATCGGGCACGATGGGCGCCTCGATGGCGGGCCGCTCCGGGAACAGCGCCTCAAAAGCGCCGGCGCCCAGCCAGGCCAGGGTATTCGACGATTCTACGTCTTCTTCCTTGAAGCAGAGCAGGGCGGCGTTGAGTTTGAAGACCAGCGCGGTCTTGTAGGGTTCCCACAGTTCGGGCTTGTAGTCCAGTATTTTATACTCGACGGGAAGGTCGGAGGTTTTGAGGCTGCTGATGTAGGCGTTGACGCCTTCGGTGTAGGCCAGCAGCAGGGCCATGCTGTCGGGACTCTGCTCCCACGACCCCAGCGACCTTCTGGCGCCGGAGGGTATGCCCCTGCGCCGCTGGAAGCGGTCCGTTTCCAGGGTGCGTTCCCCGATGACCTCGGAGAGGCGGCCTGCGCCGTTGCGCGCCGCCAGGTCCATTTGCCAGAGCCGGTGGCGGGCGGTGAGGTAGCCTTGGGCGCGGAGGGCGTCGGGCAGGTTTTCGGCGAAGATGTGGGGCACCAGGCGGGTGTCGTAGACCACTTTCACCGGTGCGCTCAAGCCCGGAAGGTTGAGGGGCTCGTCAGGGTAGTACCCCACGGCCTCGGCATTTTGCCAGAAGCCGGTGAAAGGGGAGAAGAGCTTGCCCACCGGAGGCAGGGGTGTGCCCAGAGGCTTGGATTTGTCCAGAAACAGGATCAGTCCCAGGGTGAACAGAAAGACAATGGAAAACTTCAGGTATCGCATGTCGCGGTCCGGTTTGGAATCACATCAAAGAAATGTGAATTTAGGGAAAATCTGGGTGTCCCGCGAACCTCATTTCATAAAATCTCACCGCTACGACGCGACGAACGCGACGTTTACGTAGCGTTCGTCGCGTCGTAGCGGTAAAAAATTACGTTTTTTATTTACAAATACAACCCCGCCTCCGTCTTGATCGCCAGCTGCGCGGTGAGCAGGGGGTCGGATTCCTGCATATCGAGGTAGTTGAGCAGCACGCCGGCGAACTCCTCGGCGGGCGCCTTGGGGTCTACTTTTTCGGCGATGCCGTTGATGATGTTCTCCGTTTCCCGGCGGGCGGCTTTGAGGATCTCCCAGAGTTTTTCGGAGACGTAGACCTGCTGCGTCACGTTGTGCTCGAACTCCTGCTGGATGGCCAGCAGCATCGCCACGCGCAGGGCCGCGGCGGTGGAGTTTTCCGCCCGCAGGCGGAAGAGCAGGTTGGGGATGGAGACGCGCTCCACCAGCATGGAAAGCCGCTCGTAGGCCTGCAGGCGCAGGGGCAGGGCGAGGTTCTGTTGCTTTTTGCGGTATTCCAGCGATTGCAACTGGTACTGCCGCTTCAAAAACTCCTTGAACAGCAGGTATACGGTAAAGAACACGATCAGCGCGGGAACGGTGATCTTGACGATTTCCAGGATGACGGCTAACCAGGTAGGCATGGCGGTGATTTTTCGGCCGCAAAGTTAGTGGATTAATACGGGCATTGGCAACTTCCCGGCAAGTATTGTTGTTTATCGAAACAAAAAGGGCTTTTTACCAAAATTGCGGTAAAACCGCCATAAACCTGTTTCAAAGGGACTTGGGCGGCCGCAGGCCGCCCAAGTC
>JBAQQB010000090.1:0-63025 GCA_049306275.1 Saprospiraceae bacterium
TGTTTTGAATTGGCGTTCTTTTGAGCGCCAAGGGCGCCCAAAAGAACGCCAATTCAAAATAATTATTCATTGCGGCGCAGCCGCAATACCCATGCTGAATAATTAATTTTTGGGGAACTTTGAAGCCAAAAACAACGGTAAGGGTATGAAAAGAGTAGTCATCACCGGTCTGGGAGCGCTGACGCCGATTGGCAACAATATCGCTGCTTACCTGGAAAGCCTTCAGAATGGCGTGAGCGGCGCTGCCGAAATCACGCGATTCGACATTTCACACTATAAGACCAAATTCGCTTGTGAGGTGAAAGGGCTCAACCCCGAACAGTTCATGGACCGCAAGGAGGTCCGCCACCTCGATAATTTTGCCCTCTTTGGCATCATAGCAGCCGACGAGGCCATCCACGACGCCGGACTGGCGCCTGAAAAGCTCGATCTCGACCGCGTCGGCGTGATCTTCGGCACGGGGATCGGCGGCCTCCGGACGCTGGAAAACGAGTACGAAGCCTATGTGAAAGGCGACGGGACGCCCCGCTTCAGCCCTTTCCTTATTCCTAAAATGATCGCCGACATCGCGCCCGGCCATATTTCCATCAAATACGGCTTTAGAGGCGTCAACTACTCCACCGTGTCGGCCTGCGCTTCGTCTACCCACGCGCTCATGAACGCCTTCGACTACATCCGCCTGGGCCGCAATGACATCGTGATCGCAGGAGGAGCGGAGAGCACCATCACTCCCATGGGCGTGGGCGGTTTCAGCTCTATGAAAGCGCTGTCTACGCGCAACGACGACTGCAAAACGGCTTCCCGCCCATTCGACCGCGACCGCGACGGCTTTGTGGTCGGTGAAGGCGCCGGGGTGCTGGTACTGGAAGAACTCGAACACGCCCGCAAACGCGGCGCAAAAATATACGGGGAAGTTGTCGGCGCAGCAGCTACGGCCGACGCCCACCACATCACCGCGCCCCACCCCGATGGGCTGGGCGCACGCAACGTCATGCAACTGGCGCTTCGCGACGCCGGTATGAATGTCACCGATATCGACTATATCAACGTCCATGGTACTTCTACCCACCTGGGCGATATCGCGGAAACCAAAGCTATTCTGCAGGTGTTTGGCGATGCAGCCTACAAGCTCAACATCAGCTCCACCAAGTCCATGACTGGTCACCTGCTCGGCGCCGCTGGCGCCGTTGAAGCGATCGCAGGCGTGCTCGGCATCAACCACAACTTCGTGCCGCCAACGATCAACCATTTTACCGACGATCCTGAGATCGATCCCCGGCTCAACCTGACCTTTAACGAGCCCCAGGAGAAAAAGATCAGGGCCTTCCTCAGCAACACCTTTGGCTTCGGAGGGCACAACTCGTCGATCATTGTGAAAAGGTTTGAAGGGTAAGAGAGACTCCTTTACGAGTTGGAAATGTCACGCAACCGTCTCCAACCCGCAAACGCGTCGCAGATACCTCTTCCTCCTTCAAACGCAGGGATATTTTTCACCCTTAGCAGTACATTCCGCGCAGTTCGCGGGGTGTGCCTCTCTGTGTATCTAAAAAGAGGTCATCTTGAACGCCTTATTTGCACTTTACAACTACTACCTGTCACCCGACAAAGACCTGGCGCGCAGGCTCTATCCTTTGCTGGGATTCGTTCCCTCCAAACTCTCCATTTTTAAACTGGCCTTCGCCCATAAATCGACCCAGTCGGAGAAATCCTACCCCCTCCAGAACAACGAACGCCTGGAGTACCTGGGAGACGCCGTGCTGGGCACCATCGTGGCCGAATACCTGTTTAAAAAGTACCCCAACGCCGACGAGGGCTTCCTGACGAAAATGCGCTCCAAAATCGTCAAGCGCAAATCCCTCAACAAGGTGGGAGAGAAAATGGGGCTCGACCTGTTCCTCGCCGAGTACAACCCCACCCGCCTGAGCCGCTCCATGCTGGGCAACGCAGTAGAAGCCCTGGTAGGCGCCGTCTACCTAGAACTGGGCTACGAACGCACCGAGCGCTTCGTCATCCGCAAAATCCTCCGCAACTACGTGGATGTGCACGAACTGGAAAACTACGACGATAACTTCAAGAGCCAGCTCCTCGAATGGTGCCAGAAGAACGGACAAACCGTCTCCTACAAACTCATCGCCCGCTATAAATTCGACAAACGCGACCGCTTCAAGGTGGCCGTCATGATCGATGGCAATAAAGTGGCCACGGCCGAAGACTTCAACAAGAAAAGCGCCGAACAACTGGCCTCCGAAAAAGCCATGCAACAACTCGGCATCCTGGCCGACGACGGAGAGGATGAAGAGGAATGATCGGGCAGCACTTGACCAATTTTGAAATAATCCGTACTTTAGGGCCGGAATTGCAGGCCTAAAAAACCTTCAATTCTCTAAAAACCAATCCGAAAAGGCACATCTGGCCTTCACCCCCGGCACGGGAAATGCCGGCGTGAAGGACTGTTTTCGATCCAAAGCATTGCAACGGGATTTTCCCTGTAGACCAGGGGCAATAGACGTTTTTAGCTATTGAACTAATTCAAATCCCATGCAACAAACCTTTACAAAAGTGTTCATAGCCGACGACCACCCTATCGTGGCTGCCGGGCTGCAGAACATCCTGGAAAAATTGACGCCCCGTCTCGCTTTCTCGGGTCATGCCATCAACAGCGACGAACTGTTCAAGGCGCTGCCCGAAGTGCGACCGGATATTGTCTTCCTCGACCTCAATATGCCAGGCAACGATTTCTACAGGAATATCGAGGAGATCAAAAAGCACTTTCCCCATATCAAGATCATCGTCTTCACCGGCTACGACGCACCCGATCTGGTCAAATCCCTCTTCGAAGCAGGTATACATGGCTTCCTCCTTAAAACCGCTTCGGTGGTTGAAATCGGCCGGGCCATCGAAGGCGTGCTCAACGGAGGCCATTACTCCCACGTCCGCGACCGCTCCTCACAACCGCCCTCAGATGAAAAACCCGGCCCCACCGACCTGCTGAAAGACAAATTCCGCAACCGCCTCCGCCTCTCCCGCAGGGAACAGGAAATCCTCGTGCTCATCAGCAAGGGGCTGACCAGCCAGCGCATCGGCAAAATGCTCTTCATCAGCAAATTCACAGTCGAAACCCACCGGAAAAATATCCTTCGCAAACTCGAGCTCAATTCCAGTACCGAGTTGGTGAAGTTTGCCATTCAGCAAGGCCTTGTTTAGTTGATGAGTCTGGCCGACAATGTCGCAAACCCGCCCGCCTCAAAATGTTCGATGAGAATGGTGTGGTCTCCACCCAGTTTCAAACGGATCTCATCGGTGGCAGGCTCGTGCACGTCCCAATGGTCGAGCCGCAGATCGCCGTCAACCCATACACGCACCCCGTCGTCGGAACTGATGAGCAGGAGATAATCTCCTTCAGGAATCTGTCGCAACTGGCCAACGGCTCGGGTGAGGAAACGGTCGGCATCGGCGCCCTTGGCAGGGGCGCCCCACCAGGCATAAAATAACTCGGTTTTTTCTTCCGAGGCCACAGGCGTCAGATCAGCTATGCCTGTGCTATCTGCATTGTACCAATCAACCGCCCAAACCCAGTCCGGCTCTACCCGGTTGTACGTGAATTTATAGGGCGTGCCCTTTTTCACCATTCTCCCGAACTCATCCGTAAAAGAGGGGCCCAGAAAGGTGAAATCGAGTTGGAGTACCTGGGCGCCGGGTGTTTTTTCCGCTACTACCGTGGCCGGAAAGGAGCCTGTCTTTTGGTTGAGGGAAGCCCAGCCTTCGCCGCTGTCCAACTTCCAGTTGCCGGGCGGACCCAGCAGCAAGAAGGTGTAGCGGTTGCCATCTACGGCGCGCAGCCATACAGTGGGGTAGGCGAAGTTGTAGGGACCCCATTCGCCCATGAGGATGTAATCCGTGCCCTGCAAGGCATCGGCAGACAGGCGGGTATCGATGCCGCCGGGGAGGGGAGCTACTTTCCATTTTTCGTCGAAAGAAAGGCAGCCCAGCGTGTCGGCGTGGGCATCGCTGGTTGGGTCGAGGTGGTTGCCCGTGTTGAGCGCGATTTCGTTGCCGGCATTGTCGTCCAACCAGTTTTCATAGCGGAAAAAGCGGTTGGCATGGATACTCAGTTCCCTGGTTTTGCTGATGTCGAGCGGCTTTTTCAGGCGTAGAAAGCAGTTGGTGTCGATGTTGTAGTGGCGGCTCGATACATCGCGCGCCTGCGCGTAACCCCAATCGGCCGGTTGCTGGTCGCGGGCCCAGAGTTGCAGGCCGGTTTTACCGTCGCTGATGAGGTTGTTGACGATGGTGTTGTCTTGCCCGTGTTCGATGGCGATACCGGTTTCGTTAGCCCTGATTTCATTTCCCGAAATGACAGTCTCATAGCTGTAGCCGCCCCAGATGCCATACCTGCATCCAAGTATTTTGTTGTTGATCAGAAAGTTGCGACTAAAAGTGACCTCTATGCCGTTAGTAGGGGCATAGGAGAAGTCGTTGCCGAAAAGCAGGTTGTCGTTGCAGCCGCCCTGGCCTGAGTCCATGGTTTCCTGCCCTGCCCAGAGGAAAAAGCCATCACCGGAGTGGGTGGCCGAATTGTGGGCGAAGACGTTGCGGTTACTCTGCTCATAGCACAGGATGCCCGCAGAGTCCTGCCCGCGGCGGTAGAAGCCGGGGCTGTGCCCTCGTACGTTCCAGTCGAGTTTGTTGTGCAGCACGCGGTTGCCGGAGGAGCGGTACATCCCGATGCCCAGACCGGAGTTGTACTGGATGGTGTTGTTGTAGAAAAGGCCGCCGTCGCATCCCGTGAGCATCAACCCGTTTTGCCCGCCGGTGATCCGGGTTTCCCGGACGGTGGCGTCGTGGCAGTTTTTCAGGTAGATGCCTGCTCCGTAGCGCAGCCATTCATCGGTTTCATTGTGGTGGTAACTGAGCCAGTCTGAAAGGTCTTCGCGCTCGCGCCAGCTGCGCAGTCGTTGACGGTAGTTGTAACTGAAGTCGCTGCGCTCGATCACCAGGCTGTCGGTGCCTGTTGCCATCAGTCCGGCCTTATAGCCTTGTGCCTTGAGGTTTTTCAGGGTGATGTTGCCGCCTCCCCTCACCAGGATGCCCAGTCCGGTAAACAGATCGGGACGGCTGAGGTCTTCATTTCCTCGCAGCACCGCTCCGTTGAAATCGACGGTGATATCGTTGCCTTCGATGGTGAGCGCAGGCTGGTCCAGGCTGCCGGTCCCGGGAAGGCGAAAGGTATCGGCCTTTACGATGCAGGATTTCCGGATCGTCATGCCGGGTTCGAGAGAGATTTCGCGGAGCGGAAACTGGCAGGAAACCTGAATCAGTACGAGCAGGGGCAATAAAGGAAAATTCCGCATATTTTTTTTTGGTGGAAGATACGGAAAATACCGAGGTGACACTTCGATATATCTCTGATTATCAGCATTTTTTAATCGCTGTTTTTCCCCGCAACCAAATCCCTGTGCACTTGTTCATTTTTTCTGATGACTACTTCAACCCCCCTTCTCCTCCGCGGCATCCAATGGTTCCAGGCTCAGGGCTGGGAGCCCTTTCGCTTTCAGCTGGAGGCTTGGGAGGGCCATTTGTCAGGCGGTTCCGGGCTTGTCAACGCGCCGACGGGGACCGGGAAGACTTATTCGCTCTTTATGCCCATTTTGCTCGAAGGACTGGAAAAAGAGGCCCCTGGCTTGCAGGCCCTGTGGATCACGCCAATCCGGGCCCTGGCGAAGGACATACAGGCCGTCGGGCAGCGGGCCGCGAAAGGCCTGGGACTCGACTGGCAGATCGCCGTCCGGACCGGAGACACGGCTTCTGCGGAGCGGAGCCGGCAGAAAAAATCGCCCCCGCAGGTGCTGATCACCACGCCCGAGAGCCTGCACCTACTGCTTGCCACCAAAGGCTATCCCGCATTTTTCAAAAACCTGAAAACGGTGGTAGCCGACGAATGGCACGAGCTACTGGGCTCCAAGCGAGGCGTGCAGGTGGAACTGGCCCTCTCACGCCTAAAGGGCCTGCTGCCTCAACTGAAAATATGGGGCATCTCGGCCACCATTGGCAATATGGACGAGTCGCTGCAGGTGCTGCTGGGCAGGGATTTCCCTTCGGGAAAGATCATACGCGCCGACCTTCCCAAGAAAACCGTGGTAGAGTCACTGCTGCCCGATGAGATCGAGCGCTTCCCCTGGTCGGGCCACCTGGGGATCAAGCTGTTGCCCAAAGTCTTGCCGATCATCCACCAAAGCCGCACAACGCTGCTGTTCACCAACACCCGTGCCCAGTGCGAGATCTGGTATCAACAACTCCTCGATGCCGACCCCGACCTGGCCGGGCAGATCGCCATGCACCACGGCTCCATGTCGCGGGAATTGCGCGATTGGGTGGAAGAAGCCCTGCATCAGGAGCAGCTGAAAGCCGTGGTCTGCACCTCCAGCCTCGACCTGGGCGTCGATTTTCGCCCGGTAGAGAGCATCGTGCAGATCGGCAGTCCGAAGGGCGTGGCCAGGTTCATGCAGCGCGCCGGGCGCAGCGGGCACCAGCCGGGCGCCGTAAGCCGGATTTACTTCTTGCCGGCACATTCGCTCGAACTGGTGGAAGCGGCGGCCCTCCGGCAGGCGATTGAAGAAAACTCGCTGGAGCACCGCGTACCTTACATCCGCTCCTTCGATGTATTGATCCAGTACCTCGTCACCCTCGCTGTTTCGGACGGCTTCCGGCCCAAAGAAATTTTCCAGGAAATCAAAGGTACCTTCTCCTTTCAAAGCATGACCCAGGATGAATGGGCCTGGGCGCTCGACTTCATCGTGTCGGGAGGCGCCGCGCTCCACGCCTACGACGAGTACCGGAAGGTGGAAGTGGAAGACGGGCTGTATCGCGTCAATAGCAAACGCATCGCCCTTCGCCACCGCCTCTCCATCGGCACTATCGCTAGCGACGCTTCGCTGACGGTGAAATACCTGCAGGGCGGCCGCATCGGCACGGTTGAAGAATGGTTCATCTCCCAGCTCAAACCGGGCGATGTGTTCTGGTTTGCCGGGCGCAGCCTGGAGTTGGTGCGGGTCAAGGACATGATCGTTCAGGTGCGCAAATCGGGACAAAAAACCGGAAAGATACCCAGTTGGCAGGGCGGCCGTATGCCGCTTTCCTCCCAGTTGGGCGCCATGCTTCGCCGCAAGATGGACGAGCTGGGCCGGGGCGGCGCCGGAGACATCGAACTGAAAACCCTTGAACCGCTTGCGGCGCTCCAGCGCCAGCGTTCCCACCTGCCTCATGCCGATGAATTGCTGATAGAATACTTTCAAAGCAAGGAAGGTTACCACTTGCTGATCTACCCTTACGAAGGCCGCCTGGTGCACGAGGCCCTGGGCGCATTGGCCGCTTTCCGCATCGCCCGCCTGAGGCCCATCACTTTCACCATTGCCATGAACGACTACGGGTTCGAACTGCTATCCGACTCGCCCATACCGGTGGAGGAGGCTCTGGAGGCGGGCTTGTTTTCTTCGAAAGAATTGGGAAAAGATTTGCAGGCCAGCGTCAACGCCGCGGAGATGGCCCGCAGAAAATTTCGCGACATCGCCTCGATCGCGGGGCTAGTGTTCAAGGGCTACCCGGGGAAGACGAAGAAAGACAGGCACATACAAGCTTCGGCACAGCTGTTTTTCGAGGTATTCGGCGATTACGAGCCCAACAACCTGCTGCTGTTGCAGGCCTATGACGAGGCCATGACCTTCGGCCTGCAGGAGGCCCGGTTGCGGGAAGCGCTGGAGCGCATCAACAAACAAAAGATCGTGCTGGCTAAGCCGCAGAAAGCCACCCCATTCGCATTCCCCATCATGGTCGACCGCCTGCGCGAGCGGATCAGTTCGGAAAAGCTAGAGGACCGGATCGCTAAGATGAAGCTCCAGTTGATCCGCGACTGAAGAGCCTGGCGGTGGTTTTTAGCCAGAAGGCGGGCCTGACGAGTTGTTTCCGCAATTCCAGATCGGTGTACATCTGCGAGATGAGCTCTACCAGCCAAGGGTGCCGGGCGATCCAACCGGCCAGGGTGTTGGTGAGCCAGGGGTAGCGCAGCATGCGTTGGAGCTGGTAGCTGAGCCTCATTTCGCTGCCCAGCACCCGGGCTACGCGCCGGTCGTAGGCCTTTAGGAAAGACGCCGAGAAATCGCCCGCAGCCAGACACTGCTGCGCCTGCTCGGCCGCGATGAAGCCGCTGTACATGGCATTGCCGATGCCTTCCCCGGTGAGCGGGTCGATCAGGTGTCCCGCATCGCCCACCAGCATGTAGTGGTCGCCCGAAATGGGTTGAAGCCTTGAGCCCAGCGGCAGGCCGTAGCCCACGACCGGCCCTTCCAGGGTGGCGTTGGAAAAACGGCGGGAGAGGAGCGGGTGTTCCTTCACCGTTTGCAGCAAGACCTCGCGGAGGTTGATCTTTTTCTTTTTGATGAAATCGCTGCGCATCCCGAGACCTACGTTGGCGTAGCCGTTGGGGAGGGGAAATACCCAGAAATAGCCGGGGTTGACCTCTTTGAGGTAGTGCAGTTCGATGAAGTTATCGGGATGGAGGGGCGATACGTTTTTGAAATAGGCCCTCACCGCGCCGGCGTAGTGGCGCAGGTCTTTCTCCAGCCCCGCCTCCTTCCTGGAAAACCCCGACTGTGCGCCGTCGGCCGCGATGAGCAGGCGGGCTCTTACCTGGAAAGAGCCGTCGGCGCTGGCGACCAGGTAGCCGTCGTCCAGCCGTTCGTAGCGCTCGATGCGGACGCCCTGGTGGAAGGAGATCAGGTCTGATTCCAAAACCTTTTGGATC
Organism: Saprospiraceae bacterium; assembly: GCA_049306275.1. Classification (GTDB taxonomy): domain Bacteria; phylum Bacteroidota; class Bacteroidia; order Chitinophagales; family Saprospiraceae; genus JADJTT01. The sequence continues at coordinate 8,798 of JBAQQB010000090.1, forward strand.
AACAGGTTGTCGAAGTCGAAGCGGCGGGAGACGTAGCCCGGGGCAGGTTCCCTGTCTTTGTCGTAGGGAAATTTAAAGGGAATATCGACCGCCGTACCGTTGGGCGCCACGAACTGAATGCCCCAAACGCCCGTCTGCTGGTCGGTTTTCTCCCGAAAAGACGCCAGAAAAGCCGGGTCGAGCCGCCCCAGCAGGGTGGTTGCTTTCCCACTCACCGCGTCGCCGCAAATCTTGTCACGCGGAAAAACAGCCTGGTCGATCAGCACACAGGGGATTCCCAGTGCCTGGAGTTTCAGCGCCGCGCCCGCCCCTCCCGGGCCGGCTCCTACAATCACCACGTCTGTTTGAAGCATGTGGCAAATATAATGTGGACCTGGCGAAATTTTTGGCAAAAGCCTTACCTTTGGGTTTTGAGTTACGCTTTCATTACCCTTAACGAAAACCAGGCTCTCCATGAGAAATCGGGTGATCATCGAAAATATCCAACCCCAGTTGCAGGGCGGACGCTTTTTCATCAAACGCATCGCCGGCGAGCGCGTCGACGTGAGCGCCGACATTTTTGGCGACGGGCACGACGCCGTGCGGGCTTCCCTGCTATACAAGGAAAACGACGCCAAGAAGTGGACGGAAATTTTCATGACGCCCGGGGTCAACGACAGCTGGACTTCTTCTTTTATCCCGGAAAAGCAGGGCTTTTACGAATACAAGATCGAAGCCTGGATCGATCACCTGACCAACTGGCACAACGGCTTTCTCAAAAAGCACGCCGACGGCCAGCACATGGGCGTGGAGTTGCAGATCGGCGCCGATTGGCTGCGCAAAACGGCCGCCCAATACCCCAAGACAAAGGCGGCCCTGCTGACCAAAATGGCGGCCCAGCTCGAAGACAAGAAGGGGTATGAAAAAGCCGTAGCCGCCGTCATCAGCCCCGAGTTTCAGCAAATGGTGGAGGAATACCCGCTCAAACAATTCGTGACCACCTCCGACCCCGTCCTGCGCGTGCGCGTGGGCAGGCCGAAGGAACTGTTCAGCACCTGGTACGAGCTCTTCCCGCGCTCGGCCTCCGCGAAACCCGGCAAGCACGGCGCCTTCAAAGACGTAGAGCGATTGCTGCCGCGCGTGGCAGAGATGGGCTTCGACGTGCTCTACCTGCCGCCCATCCACCCCATCGGCGAAATTAACCGCAAAGGCAAGAACAACTCCACCACCGCCCAGCCCGGCGAACCCGGTTCCCCCTGGGCCATCGGCAGTAAGGAAGGCGGGCATAAGGCCGTGCATTCCGAGCTGGGTACCCTCGACGACTACGTCCGGCTCATCAAAAAAGCCGGCGATCACGGCATCGAGATAGCCCTCGACCTGGCCTTCCAGTGCGCCCCCGACCACCCCTACATCAAAGAACACCCGCAGTGGTTCGCCTGGCGCCCCGACGGCACTATCGCCTATGCCGAAAATCCGCCCAAGAAATACCAGGACATCGTTCCCCTCAACTTTGAGACCGACGACTGGGAAAACCTCTGGAAAGAACTTCGCAGCGTCATCCTCTTCTGGGTCGAAAATGGCGTGAAGATCTTCCGCGTCGACAACCCGCATACCAAGCCTTTCGCCTTCTGGGAATGGGTGATCCGCGAGGTGCACATCGTAGATCCCGATGTGATCTTCCTCTCCGAAGCCTTTACCCGGCCAAAGGTCATGGCCGCGCTGGCCCGCCTGGGCTTTACCCAGGGCTATACCTACTACATCTGGCGCAACAACCGCAAGGAGATGGAAGAGTACCTCACCGAGCTCAGCCGCACCGAGTGGCGGGAATTCTTCCGTCCCAATTTCTGGCCCAACACGCCCGATATCCTGCCCTTCGAACTCATGGGCGCCGGCGCCAATGCCTTCGTGTTCCGCCTCCTCATGGCGGGTACCCTGTCGTCGAACTACGGACTCTACGGTCCTTCCTACGAATTCATGGAAAACCGCGGCAACTCAAACGGCAAGGAGGAATACCTCGATTCCGAAAAATACGAACTGCGCACCTACGACTGGAACCACCGCAACCGCCTCACCGATACCATCACGCGCCTCAACCATATCCGAAAGCAAAACCCGGCGCTGCAGGATACCTACAATATCCACTTCACCCGCACCGACTGCGATAAGCTGATGAGCTACATCAAGCTCACCGACGACCATAGCAACATCATCTGGTGTATCGCCAACTTCGACACGGTCTACACCCAGGCGGGCTTCGTGGAAGTGCCCAAAAAACTGCTTGGTATGGAAGGCCGCATGGTCAACCTGAAAGTGACCGACCTGCTCACCGGCGAGACCTACCACTGGTTCAACGAGTGGAACTTCGTGGAACTCAATCCGGCCAAGTGGCCGCTTCACATTTTTAAAGTGGAGGTGCGGTAAGGGAAAAAACAGCAAATCTCTGCCATTATGCCAAATAACCTGTGGTACAAGGATTGCATTATCTATTCCCTGCACATCCGCTCTTTCTACGACAGCGACAACAACGGGATCGGCGATATCAACGGCTTGATCCAGAAAATGGACTACCTGGAAGACCTGGGCGTCAACTGCCTGTCCCTGCTGCCTTTTTACCCCTCACCCCTCAAAGACGACGGCTACGATATCTCCGATTACTGCGATATCCACCCCGACCTGGGAACTCTCTCCGACTTCAAACGATTCCTGGCTGAGGCGAAAAAACGCGGTATCCGCGTGGTGATCGACCTCATTCTCAACCATACTTCCACCGAACACCCCTGGTTCCAGCGGGCACGGAAGGCGGAGCCTGGCTCTCCCTTCCGCGATTTTTATATCTGGAGTGAAACGCCCGAAAAATTCCCCGAAGCGGAAATCCTCTTCAGCGACTACGAATCGTCGAACTGGGAATGGGATAACGCAGCCAGGGCCTACTACTGGCACCGCTTCTACGCCCACCAGGCAGACCTCAACTACGACAACGAGCTGGTCAGGGAAGAGATCCGCAAGGTCATCGACTTCTGGTTCGAGCTCGGGGTAGACGGCATGCGGCTCAGCTCCGTGCCTTTCCTCTTCAACCGCGAAGGCACCGACTGTGAGAACCTGCCGGAAGTACACGAGTTCCTGCGCAGCCTCCGGGCTTATGCCGACAAAAAGCACCCGGAAAAGGCCCTCATCGCCGAAACCAACCTCTGGCCAGAACAGGCCGTCAGCTATTACGGAAAGGGCGACGAGTGCCACATGAACTACTACTTCCCCCTCATGCCACGGCTCTACATGGCCCTGCAAACGGAAGACCGCTATCCGGTCATCGACATCCTGGAGCAGACGCCCAATATACCCGACAGCTGCCAGTGGATACTCTTTCTCCGCAACCACGACGACCTGACCCTCACGATGGTCACGGAGGAGGAAAGGGACTACCTCTACAAAGTGTTCGCCCAGGACCACGGCGCCAAGATCAACAAGGGTATCCGCCGCCGCCTGGCGCCGCTGCTGAGCAACGACCGCCGGAAAATGGAGCTGCTCAACAGCCTGCTCTTCTCCCTGCCCGGCAGCCCGGGCATCTACTACGGCGACGAGATCGGCATGGGCGACAATATCTACCTCGGCGACCGCAACGGCGTGCGCACCCCTATGCAATGGAACGCCGACCGCAACGCGGGCTTCTCCCAGGCCAACCCCCAGAAGCTCTTCCTGCCGGTCATCCGCGACCCGCAGTACCGCTACGAATCGGTCAACGTGGAGACCCAGCAGCACAACCCCACCTCGCTGCTCTGGTGGATGAAGCACGTCATCGCCATGCGCAAGCGGCTCAAATCTTTCACTTACGGCAACATCCGCTTCCTCGAATCGGCCAACAGCAAGGTGCTGGCTTTTACCCGCTCTTTCCAGGGAGAAACTATCCTGGTGGTGACCAACCTGTCGAAATACTCGCAGGCCGTAGAACTCGACCTCCGGCAATACCAGGGCATCAAGCCCACGGAAATATTCAGTCAGAACAAGTTTATCGAAGTGGGCGAGCACCCCTACGCCTTCACCCTCGGCCCCTACGGCTACTACTGGTTCCTGATGGAGCACAACGAGGAAGAGCCCCAAACCGTGCGCGACCGCACCATCGAAGAACTGGTTTCCGAAGTGGAGTGGGATGGTTTCTTCGACAACTACTCCGCCAAGAGAAGTTTCGAGAAAAAGATTCTTCCCAACTACCTCATGGCCGTCAGGTGGTTCGGCGGGAAGTCCAAAAATATTGTCTCCATCGACATCGACCGATTTCCGTCCGCAAAGATCGGCGAAGAACAGGCCTATTTCCTGCAGATCGGCGTCCGCTACACCGACGGGTTGCCTGAGACCTACTTCCTGCCCTGCCAGTTCATCACCCAGCCCGAGCGCATGGTCTACTACCTCAAGAACGTGCCCCAGGGCGTGGTTTGCTACCTCAAAACCCCCGCAAAAGAAGGCATCCTCATCGACGCCATCCATGAAGAACCCTTCCGCAACGAACTGTTCTGGTGGATGAAGACCAACGCCGTGCTACCCGTCAGTAGCGGCCTGCTGCGCTTCGAATCGGGCAAGATACTCCAGGAACTGGAAGCCCCTAAGGAAGACATCCGTTCCGAAATACTCAAGGCAGAGCAAAGCAACACCTCGGTGATCTACAACGGACAGTTTTTCTTCAAAATATACCGGAAACTGGACACCGACATCAACCCCGACCTGGAACTCGTGCGCTTCCTCTCCGAGCAGACCGGCTTCAAAAACGCCCCGCGCTACGGCGGCGGCATACAGTTCGAGGACCACGTCCAAAAATCCTTCACCATCCTGGGCCTCCTGCAAAACAAGATACCCAATAACGGCGAAGCCTGGACCATGATGCTCGAAGCCCTCGACCGCTACTACGAAAAGGTGCTGACCAAGAGCGTCAAGCTGGAAGAGGAACCGGCGCTGGTGACCAAAGACCGCCTGTATTTCGAGGACATCCCGGAGACCCTCCAGAAGTTCATCACCAGCGTGACCTACGAGCGCGTGGTGCTGCTGGGACAGCGCACCGCCGAAATGCACATCGCCCTGGCCTCCAGAGCCGACGACCCCGAGTTTTGTCCCGAGCGCTTCACCCTCAACTACCAGCGCTCCATCTATGCCGGCAACCGCAAGCTCGTCGCCGAAAAGCTCAACGGGCTGGCCCAGCGCATTCCCTCCCTGCCGCCCCATATTGCCGCCGAAGCCAAACAGATCCTCGATCTGCGCGACGACATCATGGAGTGTTTCAGCGAAATCTACCAGCACAAGATCAACGCCACCAAGACCCGGGTGCACGGAGACTACCACCTGGGGCAGGTGCTCTTCAACGGCCGCGACTTCTTCATCATCGACTTCGAGGGCGAGCCCCTGCACACCATCAGCGAGCGGCGGCTCAAAAAAACGCCTTTTAAAGATGTGGCCGGCATGATCCGCTCTTTCCACTACGCCGCCTTCGGCCAACTCGCGCTCAACCAGAACTACCGCAAGGAAGACATGCCCCTGCTGGAGCGCTGGGCCCACCAGTGGTTCCACTACGTCAGGCAGATCTACCTCACCGCCTACCTCGAAACCGCGGCCGGGCAGAGCTTCCTGCCCGACGACCCGGCAGCCCTGCGCCTGCTCCTGCGCAATTACACCCTCGAAAAGGCCATCTACGAAGTGGGCTATGAAATGAATGCCCGTCCGGACTGGCTGCGCGTGCCGATCAGGGGGGTGTTGCATGCGATGGAGGAGTATTTTGGTGAAAAAGTGAAAGGGTGAAAAAGTGAAAAAGGTGAAAATCAATTGACTGGAAATAAAATTTCACATACCTTTGCGGTGTTAGTGTAAAAAAGACACTATTATTTTGAAAAGAACCCATAAACTTATACCATCATGATCAAGAAGCAATTCATCAAGTCGAAGCCTGTTTGCAAGGTAACGTTCACCCTGCCGAAGGAAGCTGTGGAAGCGGCAACCGAGGTAGTGATCCTGGGCGAGTTCAACAACTGGGACCCGACCAGCGCGGTTGCCATGAAGAAGCAGAAAGACGGCAGTTTCCGCACTACCGTTGAGCTGGAAACCGGTAAGGAGTATGCCTTCCGCTACCTGGTTGACGGTGAGCGCTGGGTAAACGACAGCGAAGCTGACAAGTACATTCCGACGCCGTTTGGCACGGAAAATTCGGTAGTGGTTGCCCTGAATTAATCGCAACTGAACAAATCCATGATGCCGGCCCTCTTTCCGAGGGTCGGCATTTTCTTTTACAAGCGGTAAAATTCGTATGTTTGCCCTTGTTTCCGGGCTATAAAATCCTTGTTATGAGCGAAGTAATCCATTTTAGCCGTTTTACAGAATTTGATATTCAATTGTTTCAGAGCGGCAAGCATTTCCGCCTGTACGAGAAGCTGGGCAGCCATTTGGAGACTGTCGGCGGGGTGCAGGGAACCTACTTCGCCGTCTGGGCCCCCAACGCCCTCGCCGTGTCGGTAATTGGCAATTTCAACTATTGGAACAAAGACGCCCACCCGCTTGCGCCCCGCTGGGACGGTTCCGGCATCTGGGAAGGTTTCATCCCGCACGTAGGAAAGGGCAGCCTTTATAAATATTTCATCCAGGCAAAAGACGGTCGCCCCTTGCAGAAAGGCGATCCCTTCGCCCGCTTTTGGGAAGTGCCGCCCAAGACGGCCTCCGTTGTCTGGGACGACGATTTCAACTGGGAGGATGAAGAATGGATGAGCGGGCGGAAAAACCGTTCGACCCTTTCCAGTCCCTATTCGGTTTACGAGGTGCACCTGGGCTCCTGGCGCAAGACCCACGGCGGTGCAGCTTCGCTGAGCTACCGCGAGCTGGCTGAACAGCTGGTGCCTTACGTCAAGGATCTGGGCTTCACGCACGTTGAGTTCATGCCGGTGATGGAGCACCCCTACTTCCCTTCCTGGGGCTACCAGATCACGGGATACTTCGCACCTACCAGCCGTTTCGGCACGCCCGAAGACTTCAAATACCTCGTCGACGCCTTCCACAAGGCCGGCATCGGGGTGATCCTCGACTGGGTGCCCTCCCATTTCCCCTACGACGCTCACGGGCTGGCCGATTTCGACGGCACCCATCTCTACGACCACGCCGATCCGCGCAAGGGCTTTCACCCCGACTGGAAGAGCTGCATTTTCAACTACGGCCGCTTTGAGGTGCGCAGCTTCCTGATATCCAACGCCCTGTTCTGGCTCGACCGCTACCATGCCGATGGCCTGCGGGTCGACGCGGTGGCTTCCATGCTCTACCTCGACTATTCCCGCAAAGAAGGCGAATGGATACCCAATACATTCGGCGGCAGGGAAAACCTGGAGGCCATCTCCTTCCTGCGCGAATTCAACGAAACCGTTTACCGCGAATTCCCCGACACCGTGACCATTGCCGAGGAGAGCACGGCCTGGACGGGCGTGTCGCGACCCACTTATACCGGCGGACTTGGTTTCGGCCAGAAGTGGATGATGGGCTGGATGCACGACACCCTGAAGTATTTCAAGGAAAACCCGATCCACCGCAGGTACCACCACGATATGATCACTTTCAGCCTGGTGTATGCCTTTACCGAAAACTTCATGCTGCCCCTCAGCCACGACGAGGTGGTGCATGGCAAGGGCTCGCTCATCGGGCGCATGCCGGGCGACGAATGGCAGCGCTTCGCCAACCTGCGGGTGCTGTTCAGCTATATGTGGACCCACCCGGGCACGCAGTTGCTCTTCATGGGCGGCGAGTTTGGGCAGACATCGGAGTGGAACCATGAAAAGGGCCTGGAGTGGTGGCTCACCCAATTCAAACCCCATCAGGGCATCATGGCCTTGATCCGCGATCTCAACCAATTGTATAAGTCGGCCCCGGCGCTCTACGAAAGGCAGTTCTCCCCCGAAGGCTTCGAGTGGATCGACCTCAACGACCGGGAGAACAGCGTGCTGACCTACCTGCGCAAAGGCGCGCTGGAGCATCCGCCGCTGATCGTGGTGTGCAACCTGACCCCCGTACCCCGCACTGGCTACCAGATCGGCGTCCCGGTTGCAGGCCGCTGGAAGGAAATATTCAATTCCGACCAGACCCAATACGGAGGAAGCGGCTATCCCAGAGATAAGGAGATCAAAACGGACGACCAGCGCTGGCATGGGCGCGCGCACAGCTTGCGCCTGAGCCTTCCGCCCCTGAGCGTCGTCGTTCTCGAACCCGTTGACTACACGCCCTGGCCGGCAGAAGAGGAAAAGCCCAGTGCGGCCGCTACCCCGAAAAAAGCCGCGGCTCCGCGCAAAAAGGCCGCCGTGGCGAAAAAACCGGCAGCCAAGGCAAAGACCATCACTGCTACGAAAAAGAAAAAGTAATCATCGGACCCTGAACCGCAGGCTCACGAGCTGACCGTGTTGGGGCAGCACCTGGATGAGGTAACCGCCTTCCTTTGCAGGCGCCTGTAAATATTGCCGTGTTGTTCCCTTGGGCGCATCGATCACTTGCTGGGCTAACAAACGGCTCTTTTGGTCGTACAATTTTACGTAGACGGTCTGGGCTTCGGGACTTTGGATCGTTACCGGGAAAAAGGCCGCTGCCGGCAGCATTTCCCTTGGAATCGTAGCTCCCAGGGCTGCCGGAGCGCTCCCTTCCGGCACTTCAAACTGGAAGGAATAGGCGCAGCCCCCGGCGTCATTCACGCTGACTTCATATGTTCCGGGCGCGAGCTGGCCCAGTTTGGGGCCTTTCTGGCCGTTGCTCCATTCAAATACAAGCGGGCCGTTGCTGCCGGTCAGCTCGCGCAACACAATTTCTCCGTCCCTGGTTGTTTGGCCTGAGGCGGGAGCGATGGAGTGATTGAGAAAAATATCCTTTCTGGCTTCAATGGCAAATTCATCGATGATCTGGCAGCCGCGCTGGTCGGATACGGTGACCTTGTAGCTGCCCTCCTCCAGTTGGCCGATCCAGGGTGTAATGGCGCCGTTGCTCCACGCGTAGCGGTAGGGCGGTTGCCCGCCGGTTACTTTAAATGAGATAGCCCCGTCTGCCATTCCCGGGCAGCTGATCTGCCGGATATTGTGGCTGTGGAGAACCATCCCCACAGGCTCCGTGATCTCCAGCGAGTCGGTGGTGATGGGGCAAGGGGAAGCGTCGTAGATGGTGACTTTATATTTGCCTGGTTTGAGGTCCTGAATGGTGGCGGTGCTGGCGCCGTTGCTCCACTCATATCGATAGGGAGGCATCCCACCCTGGACCACGACGGAAATGGAGCCGTCTTGCACGCCGGAACAGCTGACCGGCCAGACGATGGTTTCAGCGATCGACATGGCGCTGCTTCCTTGTATCTCCAGGCTGCCCATGGTGAAAAAGACGTTGGCGGCGCTGAGGTTGTCGCGCAACACCTGTATAGCTGCGGGGTCTTCAATAAAGCGGATGCTGGTGCGGCTGGCCGGGCCTCCGATGGCGCGGAACAGCAGGGTAAATACCCTGGCGCCATCGGGCAGTTTGATGGTGTTCGGCCGGTCGGGCGTGAACCAGGCGACCGACAGTTTCCCCTGGGCTTTCTGGGAAGCGCCGAAGTCCGCAAGGTCCATATGAGGCAGGTTAAAACCTTCCACGCCTTCATAATGCATCACCTTCGGATCCCATTGGAGTGTAAACTGAAAGCCCCGGATGCCGACGAAGTCGTTGACCAGAAGATCGTAGCGGATCAATTCGCCCCCGCCGCAGGAAAGCTGATCGGACAAGGCGAAAGAAGGATCGAGAATAGAAGGAGGCTCGTTGGGGAAGTCTTGTTCCCGCCAGATATTCCCGATTTTGAAGGCTTTAAAGTCGGCGCCTTTGAGGTTGGAGGCCAGGGTTTCTACCTTGAGCGAACCCGCCGGCAGGCGCGGCATGCGCCGGTCGCTGATATCCGGCAGGTTGAAGGAGGCAGGCAGAAAGAGCCAGGAAGTTTCCAGCGGGAGTTTTTGGGGCTCCCCCAACACAATTTTTTGCAGGATAGCCAGGTCCTTTTCGTCGACCGAGCCTGATTGGTCAATATCGGCGGCGAGTTGTTGCCAGGGGGTCTTCCATTTCCCTTTCAGGTTGAAATACTGGGACAGCGCGATGAGGTCTAGCACGGTCACCATGCGGGAAGGGCGGTCCTGGGAAAAAGGCGTGATGTCGTAGCTGCGCCCGCCCTGGAGGTTGGCTACGGTAAATTCGCCTTCCGCGGTGGTGCGCACGGAGGCGCCTTCCACCTGTGAGCGCACGTAAACGTCTTCGATGGGGTCCCCGGCAGGGCTGGTGATGCGGCCGGAAATGGAGAACTTTTGCCCTTCCAGCGGGATGAAGAAGCCTCCGCTGCCGCTGCTGGCCAGGTCTTCCAGCTGGAATTCGGCATACATAAAGCCGCCCCATTTGCCCACAGAAGCCGTTTTGCCCGTTGAGAAGCGCTTCACCGTGGAAGCGCCGCTGCGCGTGCGAATGGCGAAGGGATGGAGAGAGCCGCCTTCCAGTGCGTAGAATTGTATGGCGCCCAGGCTGTCGAGGCTGTAACCGGAAGGTTGGAGGCCTCGCTCCAGGTCTTTTATATCTTGTTGGTTGAAATAAAAGCGCACCCTGACCGGCCGGGTGACGGGTCTGGCATCCTGTATGCGCCAATAGCGGTTGAAGGTGAGCCAGAAAGCGTTCTGTACATAGTCGGCGCCCGAAAGGTCGTTGGCGCCCTTGCCGTAGTTGTTGAGCAGACCTGAAGAAATGCTGAGCATTTCATCCAGTTCGCCGATGGATTGCCCGTTTTTGTATATGGAAAGGATGAGCTGGTTTTGCTTGGAGTTGTAGTAATGGGTCCAGCCTGATTCGTCAGTCTGCGACATATCGGCTTTGAGGAGCCGCCCCGGTGCGTCGAGCAGGGTCCAGTCCTGTGGCGATTGGCCGGATAGTCCGGAATGGAGCAATGCACCAAAGGATAACAGAACGGCAATTTTCCAGGCAGGAGGTATAATATCCATGGAAGCAAATTGGAGCGAATTACAAATTTCTCAATTTTTCAGGCTTTTTCCACGCAAACCAGCCTTAAGTGCTGATATTTTTTGTCAGGCTGCATTTCGCGAATGCTTGATTTTGACCGAGATCAGCAGGACCAGGCCCAGCAGGAAGAAGAAGATCAGGGCGAGGATGCTGTTGCGCATGCCGCCGGTGATCTGTTCGATAAACCCGAAACTGAAGGTGCCCAGCACGATGGCCAGTTTTTCGAGTATGTCGTAAAAGCTGAAAAACGATGCGGTGTCTTTTGTCTTTTCCGGCAGCAGCTTCGAATAGGTAGAGCGCGACAGCGACTGGATACCGCCCATGACCGTGCCGACCGCGGCGGCGATGACGTAGAATTGCACGTCGGTTTCGACAAAATAGGCGGTACAGCATATGGCCACCCAGATGACCAGCATCGAGATGAGGGCGAATTTGTTGCCCTTCCATTCCGAAACCCTGGCAAACAGTTGAGCGCCTCCGATGGCCACGATTTGCAGCAACAGGATCACGATGATGAGCTGGCTGGTGTCGAAGTTCAGTTCTTTTTCGGCGAAGGTGGCGGCCAGGAACAACACGGTCTGCACCCCGGCGGAGTAAAAGAAAAAAGCCGCCAGGAAACCCAACATGTTGGATTCTGCCCTGACTACCCGCCAGGTGCGCTGCAGTTCTTTAAAGCCTTTCGAAAAAAGCGTCCTGACAGGCTGGCCTGACTGGTCGGCAGGCAGCCGCCTGAACGGTATCTGCGCAAAACCGATCCACCACAAGCCCACCGTCACGAAAGAAAGCCGGATCGCGAGCGTTCCTTCCTCCGGCAGTCCGAATACACCAGGGAAAGTGATCATCAGCAGGTTGAGGATGAGCAGTAATACACTGCCGAAGTAGCCGAAAGAGAAACCTTTCGCGCTCACCCGGTCGTATTGGTCCTCGGTGGCGATCTCCGGCAAAAAGGCGTTGTAGAACACCAGGGCGCCGGCAAAGCCTATGGTAGCGAGCATGAAAGCGCCGGTGCCAAAAAAAATCTGCCCCAGCGGCTGAACATCTCCGTTCATGCCCACATGCTCCTTGAAGAAAAAGAGGGACAAACAGGCCAGAGACCCCACCGTGGTGAACAGCCGCATGAACCATTTTTTCTTCCCGCCGTAGTCGGCGATGCCGGAAAGGAAGGGCGAGAGCAGGGCGATCAGCAGGTAGGCCGCCGAAATGGAAAAGGCATAAAGACCGGTGTTGGAAACGGAAAACGAGCCGATGGAGATCCGCTCGCTGGTGACCTGGGCGTAGTACGCCGGAAATATCGCCACGCTGATCACCAGGGCATAGGCCGAATTCGCCCAGTCGAAAAAAGCCCAGGCCCTGATAGTACGCGGATTGTTGAGGGTTGACATGATAGCTCGCTTGTTCCAAAAAATTGCCGAAATTGGGCTTTTGTTCCAAAACTAAATAAAAAGATCGATCGAATGCGCTTTGCCCCTCTTTTTGCCGCTCTTCTTTTTTCATGGCCAATACAGGGCCAGACTCCGGCTATCAGCATTGAGAAGATCATGGAAGGAGAACGATTCGTGGGCTTTCTTCCCGAAAACCCCTTTTGGTCGGAAGACAGCCAATTCATCTACTTCTCCTGGAATCCCGGGATGGATACCCTGCGCAGCCTCTATAAAGCTCCGCTCCGCGGCGGCGCCCCCGAGCCTGTCTCTCCGGAAGAACAGCGCTTTCTCTCGGTCCGGGGCGAATACAGCTCCGATCGAAACTGGAAGGTCTTCGAAAAATACGGCGATATTTTCCTGCTCGACCGCAAACAGTCCAAAACGCTCCGCCTGACCAACACTTCCGAGAGCGAGCGGCGGCCGGTCTTTTGCGGCAGCGAAACCACGATTGTTTACCAGCGGGGCCACAACCTCTTCGCATGGGATAAAGCCACAGGCGCCACCACCCAGCTAACCCCTTTCCAGACAGGCAATCCCGTTGCATCGTCCCGCAAAGGAGATGCCGAAGCCTGGCTGGAGAAAGACCAGCTCGCTTATTTCGAAGTGCTCAGGAAGCGAAAGGCGGTCGAAAAGGCCAGGGAAAGACAGGAGGATGCGATCGAACCTGCCACGCCAAAGACCATTTACCTCGAAAACCGCAATCTCCAGTCCTGGCAGGTGAGCCCCGACCTGCGCAACGTGGTTTACCGCCTGCAATCCAACGGCAACGCCAACTCGACCAAAGTGCCGGCCTTTGTCACCGAGTCGGGGTACGTGGAATTTCCCAACGCCCGTGCCAAAGCCGGCGCTGCCCAGGACAAGTTCCAGACCTTCGTCTACGACCGCATCCGCGATACCTGCTATGCGCTTCGCCTCGACAGCCTTCCCGGGATCTTCGATAAACCGGCTTTTTTGCGGGAATACCATCGTGATTCGATACCCTTCGCCGCGCTTTATGACCTGGCGCGGCCCACCATCGTCCACGGGCCTTATTTCTCCGAAAACGGCCTCGCCGTAGCTGAGGTCAAGGCCCTCGACAACAAAGACCGCTGGATCGTCCTCATCGATCTGAGCACCGGCAACACGACCTGCCTCGACCGGCAGCACGACGATGCCTGGATCGGCGGGCCCGGTATTTCGGGCTGGAACTTCTCTGCGGGCAAACTGGATTGGGCCGATGACCGCCACATTTTTTTCCACTCGGAAGAAACCGGTTATTCCCATCTCTACCTCCTCGACGTGCACACCGGGGAGAAAAAAGCCCTGACTTCGGGGAATTTCGAGATCATCCACGCAGACCTTTCCGCTGATAAAAAGTATTTCTACATCACCTCCAACAAGGAGTCGCCGCATGAGCGCCACTTCTACCGCCTCCCGGTTCGCGGCGGGAAAATGGAAAAGCTGACAGGCGCCGCCGGCAATTACCAGGTCACGCTTTCTCCCGATGAGAAAAACATGGCGGTGTTGTACTCCTACAGCAACCGGCCCTGGGAGCTCTTTGTCCAGCCCGCGCAAGCAGGAGCCCAAATGCGGCAGCTGACCGCTTCGACCACCGATACCTTCCGGGCCTATCCCTGGCGCGACCCCGAGATCGTTTACTTCCCCGCACGCGATGGCGCCCGCGTGCCCGCCCGCCTCTACCGCCCTGAAAATGCCGTGGCCGGAGGGCCCGCCGTCATCTTCGTACACGGCGCCGGCTACCTGCAGAACGTACACCGCGGGTGGAGCACTTACTACCGGGAGTTCATGTTCCACAACTTCCTGGCAGACCAGGGCTACACCGTGCTCGACATCGATTTCCGGGCCAGCGAGGGCTACGGCCGAGACTGGCGCACCGCCATCTACCGCCACATGGGCGGCAAAGACCTCAGCGATCAGCTCGACGGCGCCGCTTTCCTCGCGGATTCTTTTCAGATCGACCCCCAGCGCATCGGTATTTACGGCGGGTCATACGGCGGTTTCATCACCCTCATGGCGATGTTTACCGAGCCCGGCGCCTTCAAATGCGGCGCCGCCCTGCGCTCGGTGACCGATTGGGCGCACTACAACCACCCCTACACCTCCAACATCCTCAACACGCCGGTGGAGGACAGCATTGCCTACCGCCGCAGCTCCCCGATCTACCACGCAGAAGGCTTGCAGGGCCGCCTCCTCATTCTCCACGGCATGGTCGACGATAATGTGCAGTTTCAGGATGTGGTACGCCTTGCCCAACGCCTCATTGAGCTGGGCAAGGAGAACTGGGAGATGGCGGTCTTTCCCGTAGAAGCCCACGGCTTCGCAGAGCCCAGCAGCTGGGTGGATGAGTATAAACGGATTTATAAAATGTTTGAGGAGGAGCTGAAGTGAGGGTAACAACGAGGTGACACCTCGGTGCTCAGGACTGCCTCTCCACCCTGTACAGCACATAATCCCTGATCAAACCCGCCTTCTCCGCAGGCAGGTAGGGGAGGATGATATCGCCGGAAGCGGTGTGCAGCACGGCGTCTGCCAGCGATTTGCCGCGTTGGTAGGGACTTTGACGCAGGGACACCGCCTGCACTTTTTTCCACAACAGAAATGTGGTCTCGCGGGTGAAAAAGCCGCTTCGCAACTGTAAACCCTCCGGGTGGAGCCCGATCTGGAAGGTGCGGACGATCTGGCGCTGCCAGAAATAGGCGGCAGGCCCCCAAAGGATAAACAAAGGAAGCATATGCTCATTGCGGCTCAACAAACTCAGGCCAATGCCGGCAAGGACGGGTATGATGCCCAGATATAAAAATCGCCTTCTGAAAAAATACTCACTTGGGCTGTGCCACTCCCATTCCCCTTCACCGGTTTGCGGGAAATACTCGCTCCTGACAGCCTCCAACTGCGGCGGATAACAACCGGGCACCTGTATGGTCTTCCTGCTATTGGGCGCATAGCCCGCCGTTTGGTGCAGGCGCAGCGAAAACATCCCCAGCCAGCGCTGAATAGGGTGGGCGCTCCAACTGATGAACTGGATCTTTCCCAGCGATGCCGACTGCTCGCGGCGGGTGAACAGGCCTGCCACCACCTTGAACCCCTGCCCGTTGCGGATAAACCGCAGATCGTAATCCCGCACCACGGTCAGCACGAGGGTGCCGATGAAGGAGACCACCAGAAGTATGACCACAAAAGCCAGGGTCAAGGTGAAAAGGCTCTCGAACAGTGCGCCCACAGAGCGCTCCATGTCGTTGTACAACTGCTTGCCCAGCGCCGACTCCAGGTCGTCGAGGAAACCCAGCCCCACAGCGGTCAAAATGCCCGCCGTGCGGATGTGGTTCTGGCTGATACCGATCTTCAGCAGATCAGGCACGCTGAGTTGTAGCAATACCTTCGGCGCGGGTTCTGCCTCCTCCTCCGGCACGGCGGCGCCTTCTCCCGTTTCCCGCTTCCGGCTCAGCAGGTAATCGCGCAGCGCATGCGCCCTGGCTTCGTCGAGGGCCATCAGGGAAAACTCGGCGCCCTTGGACCCCGCCGTGTCGATCTCCACGCTCACAGCGCCAAATACCCGGTGCAGGAAGCTCTGCTGGAAGGAGATACTCTGGATCCGCTCAAGGGGCACGCTCAGGCGCGTGCGCTGTATCCATCCCTTTTCTAACACCAAATCGCCGCCGGTAACGTAAAATCGGGAGAAGTAGTACGAAAGCAGGGAGTTGAGCGCCGACAAGACCGATATGGCCAGCGCCGCCCACACCGCCCACATCAGCGTCAGGCGGCCGGGGCGGAGAACTACTATCAGAAGCACCGGCCAGAACTGGCGGAACAAAAACCTGAGGAAGCGCGACAATATGAGCAGAATGGCCACCGGCGACTGCCTGCCGGGTTGCGAAAAGTCAGGATGCTCAGGCTGCTTCATCGGCCCCTGCTTTTTCCGTGATGAATGCCTTGATCCGGTGGGCATCCTCCAGGGCAATACCGTCGATGCTCAGGTCGCCGCTGCCGCCCCCGGCGGTAAAAACGCGCAGGGTGCAGAGCCCGAATCGCTTGGCGATGGGCCCTTGTGCGATCTCCACGTGCTGTACCCGGACAAAGGGTACCGCCGTATTGGTCATCCACCAATGCCCTCTCTGGTGAATGATGTCGTGGGCGCGGAGGGCGAAACCCTCTTTTTCAAAACGCTTCCTTATCAGCCGCCGGGTTGCAAAGGCAAGTGCGCCTATTCCTGCAAAGACCGCGATCAGCCATAGTTTTTGCCCTCCGGGCAGGAGGGGCATCAGGAAAAGGAGTGCCAGCAGGGCCAGTATGCCGATCCATACGGCATTGCCCAGGTAGCGCACCTTCAGGGCATCGGGCGGAAGACGCTGAAGGGCGACTTCGCCGGCATGGGGCAGGGAGGAGACCGGGATTTCCTGATTTTCGAATATCATAGAGTCAGTTTTTCACCTCTTCCCCAACAGCTATTTCCCGGGCAATCCCTTCCAGGATATCCTTGGCCTTGCGCAGGCTGCTGACGCCGTCGCGCACCAGCATCAGGTTGCGCGGCGTCTGCTTGAAACTCAGCCCCTGCTTTGCGCCTTGCGAGCCTACCCAGGCAAACAACTGCTTGAAAACCAGACTGTCGTAGTAAGGCGATTGCGGATTTTCGATGAAGTAACAGCGCAGCTTGTCGTTCTTGAGCACCACGCGCTCCAGCCCCAGCCGCTTGCATATCCAGCGCAGCCGCAGCCCTTCGAAGAGCTCCTTCACCTGATGCGGTATCTTGCCAAAGCGGTCGCGCATCTGCTTTTCGAAGGCTTCCAGCGCCTCCTCCGTTTCCACCGAGTCGAGCGCGGTGTAAAGGTTGAGGCGCTCCTGAATGCTCTCCACGTATTCGTCGGGGATCAGCATCTCCACATCGGCGTCGATCGTCACGTCGCGCACAAAAACGTGCTGCTCGCCCAATTCCTCATGGAAGAGGTCCCTGAATTCGTTCTCCTTCAGTTCGTGGATGGCTTCTTCCAGGATCTTCTGATAGGTCTCGAAACCGATCTCGTTGATGAAGCCGCTCTGCTCTGCGCCAAGCAGGTTGCCGGCCCCGCGTATGTCGAGGTCGCGCATGGCGATCTGGAAGCCGCTGCCCAACTCGCTGAACTCCTCCAGGGTGCGCAGTCGCTTGCGCGCTTCGGTGGTCAGTACCGAAAGGGGAGGGCTTAGGAGGTAGCAGTAGGCCTTTTTATTCGAACGCCCGACCCGGCCGCGCAGCTGGTGCAGGTCGCTCATGCCATACTGGTGGGCGTTGTGGATGATCATGGTGTTGGCGTTGGGAATGTCGAGGCCGGTCTCGATGATGTTAGTGCAGACCAGCACGTCGTGCTGCCCGTCGATGAAATCCACCAGGGTGCGCTCCAACTGGTCGCTCTCCATCTGGCCGTGCGCGATGGCGACGTCGACGTCGGGGCAGAGCCGCTGGATCAGCCCGGCTATTTCGGCCAGCGATTTGACGCGGTTGTGCACGAAAAACACCTGCCCGCCGCGGTTGACTTCGTAGTAAATGGCATCCCTGACTAGTTCTTCGTTGAACACCCTGACCTCGGTATGAATGGGCTGCCGGTTGGGCGGCGGGGTGCGGATGATGGACAGGTCGCGCGCCGCCATCAGCGAAAACTGCAGGGTGCGGGGGATAGGCGTGGCCGTGAGGGTAAGGGTGTCGACGTTCACCTTGAGGCCGCGCAGCCTTTCCTTGGCCGATACCCCGAATTTCTGCTCTTCGTCGATGATGAGCAGGCCCAGGTCCTTGAACTTCACCTCCTTGTTGAGCAGGGCATGGGTGCCGATGATGATATCGGTTTTGCCGGCTTCCACCTGTTGCAGTGTTTCCTTTCGCTCTCTGGAAGACCGGAAGCGGTTGAGGTAGTCGATGGTCACCGGAAATTCGGCCAGGCGTTCCTTGAAGGTTTTGAAATGCTGCAGCGCCAGGATGGTCGTGGGCACCAGTACGGCCACCTGCTTGCCGTCGGCCACGGCCTTGAAGGCTGCCCGGATGGCCACCTCCGTTTTGCCGAAGCCCACGTCGCCGCAGATCAGGCGGTCCATCGGGTAGGGCTTGAGCATGTCGCCCTTTACGTCGTTGGTGGCCTTGAGCTGGTCGGGGGTATCTTCGTAGATAAAAGAGGCTTCGAGCTCGTTTTGCAGGTAGCCGTCGGGCGCGAAGGCGAAGCCCTGGGAGGCCCTGCGCTTGGCGTAGAGCTGGATGAGCTCCGCGGCGATGTCTTTGACCTGCCTTTTGGTTTTATTCTTGAGGTTTTTCCAGGCTTCGGAGCCCAGTTTGCTGAGTTGGGGCGTAGTCCCTTCCTTGCCGACGTACTTGGCGATCTTGTGCAGGGAGTTGATGCTCACGTAGAGCACGTCGTTATTCTTGTAAATGAGCCTGACGCTCTCCTGCACGTGCCCGTTGATGTCGATCTTTTCCAGGCCGGAGTACCTGCCGATGCCGTGGTCGATGTGGGTGACGAAATCGCCGGTCTGGAGTTCGCGCAGCAGCCGGATGTTGAGGGCTTTTTCCTTCGAAAAACCCTGTCGCAGGCGGTAGCGGTGGAAGCGCTGGAATATCTGGTGGTCGGTAAAACAGGCCACCCGCAATTTTTCATCGATGAAGCCGGAATGGATAGCCACCGGGATGGGGTGGAAAGCTACATCGGCCTTCAGGTCTTCGAAAATGGCGTAGAAGCGCTCGATCTGCTTGTTATTATCGGTAAAAATGAAGTTTTCGACCCCTCTTCTGGCCTGGTCGTTGAGCTGGTTGATGAGGAGGGTGAAGTTCTTGTTGAAGCTGGGCTGCGGCTTGGCGTTGTAGGCTACGGTGTAATGGATGGGCAGGGGCTGTTTCTGATCGTTCATGACCACGATCGGGAAGCGCTCCAGGTCCTGTATGATCTCCGCGGGCCGGATGAAGGCGCGGTCGCGCATGATCTCCGCCAGCTCGCTTTCGTCGAGGGCCGAGATGCGGTCTGCGTATTCCGCTGCTTTTTCGAAGCACTGCTGGGTGCGGTCGATGCAGGTTTGCACGTCGCGTATCCAGACCACGGTTCCGGGTTTGAGTATTTGCAGGAAGGGTATCTTCTGCTGCTGGTTGAAGCGGGTGTTGATATTGGGAATGATGGACACCCGCCGGATGTTGCGGTTGGAGAGCTGGCTGAGCGGGTCGAAGGTGCGGATGCTTTCCACCTCCTCGTCGAAGAGTTCGACGCGGTAGGGGTATTCGTTTCCGTAGGAAAAAATGTCGGCGATGCCCCCGCGGATGGAGAACTGTCCTGGTTCGTAAACGAACTCTTCCCTTTTGAAACCATACTCCACCAGCACCGAGGTCAGGAAGTCGACGTCGACTTTTTCGCCCACCTGTATTTCGATCTGGCTTTTTTGCAGAATGCCGGGATCGACCACTTTTTCAAAAAGCGCTTCCGGGTAGGTGACGACCCAGTCGTTTTTGGCAGCTGACTTCGCAAGGTGCGACACGGTTTCGGTGCGCATCAGCACGTGGTTGCTGTTGAGCTCTTCGAAGTATTGGGGGCGTTTGAAGGAGTCGGGCAGGAAGAGCACCTGGTGCTCCTGGCCCAGCAGGCCCTGGATGGTGTTTTGCAGATAGGCTGCCTCCTCCTTGTCGGCTGCCACGATGAGGGCGGGGGAGGGGCGCTGCTGGAAAACGGCGGCGAGCACAAAGGCTTCCAATGCCCCGCTCAGACCGGTAAGCTGGAGTCTGACGGGATTGTCCTGCCCGAGTTGGGCAATGATTTGTCCGGTTCTCGGATCGGACTGGTAGCGTTGGAGCAGTCGCTCTAGATTTTTCACGGGGGCAAAAATAATGCTATCGGAGCAGAAACGGGATAAAAAAAGGCTGTCCTCGAAGAGAACAGCCCCGGTTTGATTTGGTTTAGGCAAGGAATCAGGATCAGGAGGCCTGAAGTTTCTTCATCTCTTCTTCTTTCAGTTCGCGGCGAAGGATCTTGCCCACGTTGGTTTTGGGGAGTTCCTTGCGGAATTCCACCTGTTTGGGCACCTTGTAGTTGGTGAGGTTTTCCTTGCAATAGGCGATGACTTCGTCAGCCGTGAGCGACTGATCTTTTTTGACGATAAAGACTTTGACTACTTCTGTTGATCTTTCGTCGGGGATGCCGATGGCGGCCACCTCCAGCACTTTGGGGTGGGTGATGATGACCTCTTCGATCTCATTGGGATAGACGTTGAAGCCGGAGACCAGGATCATGTCCTTTTTGCGGTCGACGATCTGGAAATAGCCGTCTTCGTGCATGAAGCCGATATCGCCGGTCAGCAGCCAGCCGTCTTTGATGACTTTGGCGGTTTCGTCGGGCCGGTTGTAGTAGCCTTTCATCACCTGCGGCCCTTTGATCTGGATTTCGCCCACTTCAGTAGGCCCGAGCACCTTGCCTTCTTCGCTGACGATGCGCATGTCGGTAGAGGGAACGGGCAGGCCGATGGTGCCCAGTTTGCCTGTGCCGTCGATGGGGTTGACGCTGGCTACGGGCGAGGTTTCGGTGAGGCCATAGCCTTCGGTGAGCGGGCAGCCGGTCACTTTGTGCCATCTTTCGGCCACGGCTCTTTGCACCGCCATCCCGCCGCCCACGGTGAGTTTGAATTTGGAGAAGTCGCAGGAGGCGAAATCGGGGTGATTGAGCAGGGCGTTGAACAGGGTGTTGACCCCTGTCATGATCGAAATCTTGTATTTCCCGAAGGGTTCCATGACGGTTTTGAGGTCGCGCGGGTTGGTCACCAGGATCGAGAGGGATCCGATGCTCATCAGCGCCAGGCAGTTGACGGTGAAAGCGAAGCTATGGTAGAGGGGCAGCGGCGAGAGCACCTTTTCTTCTCCTTCAATCAGCAGGGGGCTCATGATGGCCTTGATCTGGACCATATTCGACACCAGGTTGCGGTTGGTTAGCATGGCGCCTTTCGACACCCCGGTGGTGCCGCCTGTATACTGGAGCGCCACTACGTCTTCGGGGTAGCCTTGGTGCGGGCTCAGGGTAAATTTTTTACCCAGTTGCACGGCTTCTTTGAAGGTCACGGTATTGGCGAGGTGATAGGCAGGCACCATTTTTTTGATCCGGCGCACTACGAAATTGACGATGGCGCCTTTCAGCGGCCCCAGCATCTCGCCGATACTGGTGACGATGACGGTCTTGATGGGGGTGTCCTTGATGATCTTTTCCAGATTGGCGGCGAAGTTTTCGCAGATCACGATGGCTTTGGCGCCGGAGTCGGAGAACTGATGCAGCATCTCCCTGGGGGTGTAGAGCGGGTTGGTATTGACGAGCACCAGCCCGGCGCGCAGGGCGCCGAACAGGGCGATGGGGTATTGCAGCAGGTTGGGCATCATCAGGGCGATGCGGTCGCCGGGTTCCAGGCCGCGGGAGCGCAGGTAGGCGCCGAATTGCCGCGATTGCTGATCGATATCGGCAAAGGTGATCTCTTTGCCCATATTGGAAAAAGCAGGTTTGGAGGCATACTTCGCGAGGATTTCTTCCAGCATGGCCACAACCGAGGGATAGGCCTCGGGGTCGATATTGGCGGGCACGCCTTTTGAATAATTGGCGAGCCAAGGTCTTGGGTCACTCATAAGGTGGTTTTACTTTTTTAAAGGCTTAAGTTACGAAAGAAATATAAAACAAGATGCCAGGCAGATATTTTTGGGCAACTCTTTGCCATTTACCGAAAATCCATTTACCTTTGTCGCACTTTTTTTGAAAGCCTTGCTGAGAAGCGATAAAAGTAAGCAAAGATGAAAAGGACATACCAACCGTCGAAAAGAAAGCGGGCCAACAAGCACGGTTTCCGTGCGCGTATGAGCAGCAAGAACGGGCGCAAGACGCTTGCGCGCCGCCGTTCCCGGGGCCGTGCGCGATTGACCGTATCTGACGAGAGAAGCCTCAAGTAAGGGCACTCTCACAACATATCCAGAAGAAAGAGCGTGAGAGCTCCGCCGTTCGCGGGGCTCTCACGTTCTTTTTTCAGATATTGTCCCCTCTCAGTTTTCTGAACCGCTTGCGCGCCTCCACTGCGAAGGTGCTGTTGGAGAAGTCCACGAAGAGTTTTTCGTAGAGTTCCTTGGCTTTCTCGGGTTCTCCGAGTTTCAGTTCATAGAGTTCTGCCAGTTCGAACAGGGCGTTGTCTGCCCGAATTTCCTCTACGTGTTTTTCGGTGATGATCTTTAGTAGTTCAGTTGCTGCTGCGTATTCCCGTTTTTTCTTGTACACCTGCGCTTTGGCGAACAGCACGTCGTCTTCCAGCGAGTGGGAAGGGAAGCGGAAGAGCAGCTCGTCGAGTTTGGCGAATGCTTCGTCAAACCTGTTCTGGAAGATGAGCAGGTCGGCTTCGGCGTAGAGGGATAGCGATTCGGCGGTGGTGTCGAGGCCGAGGTTGTCCATGATAAACACAGACAGGTCGAGGGCGTCGTTGGCGATGAGTTTGGAAGTGGAGGCTTTGAGGACTTCGAACTGGGACTGCGCCCACTCGAAATCGCCGAAGTAGTACGACAGTTTGGCGTTGCGGAAGCGGGCTTCATGGCCGAGTATGTCGTCTTCGAAGGCTTTGTCGACCTGGGAGTAGAGCAGGGTAGCCTCCCAGCGTTCGCCCTGGATCAGGAAATAGTCGGCCAGGGCGAGTTTTCCGCGCGCCTGAACGGTGGCCTGCACCCCCGGCATGTTGATCATTTCCTGAAGGAGGAGGATGGCCTTTTCCATGTCGTTGAGGTAGTAGGCCTGCAGTTCCGACAGTTCGAGCATGATGGCGGCGGTGTTGCGGGTGCGCCCGAACTCGTCGAGGAATTGGAGATATTCCTGTTCGAGGGCCAGGATTTCGTCGCGGGTATAGGCGAAGTCTTCCACCAGTTTTTCCCTTTTGCAGCGAAGCAGCTGCCGTTTGGATTCGACGTAGATGGGGGTGGTCGGTCCTTTTTCGGTGATGATATAGGAATAGGCGTCGATAGCTGTGTCGTAGTCTTTGTCGTTGGCTACCGTTTCGGCAAACTGGAATACCCTTAGCCCTGTTTCGCGCAGCAGGCGGTCGAGGGCTTTGATCTGGCGCAGGGCGTTTTTATAATCTTTTTGCTGGATAAAGACCCAGGCGAGCAGTTCGAGGTAGTAGATACCTTCCTGGTCTTCCTGTATCCTGGTAAAGAGTTGGGTCTGGAGCTCTTCGAAGTCGGCTTCGGAGAAATACCTTTGGAAAATGGTCTGGAGCGATACCAGCCGGCCCGGGTTTTTCTGAAGGCTGTTGAGGTAGCTTTCCACCATCAGGGGGGAGTTGCCCTGTCTGCGGTACAGGTCGCCGAGGTTGTAGGAGAAGGTGCCGTCGTCCTGGAGCATTTTGGCGCCTTTTTCATAGGTGGCGATAGCCAGGTCGTACTTGGCCAGTTGCATAAAAGACTGGGCCAGTTTGACGACCATGGCGCGGTCGGCGGGCAGGTTTTTGACGGCCTTTTCGTATTCTGCGTTGGCCTCATTCATGCGGAGCTGGCGTTCGTAGAGGTTGCCGAGGCTGACGTAGAAGGAGAGGCGGTCGGGGTATTTCTTCAGTTCTTTTTTGATAGCCTTTTCCGCTTCGTCATATTGTTCCAGGGAGAGCAGGCATTCGACGTAGCGGTCGAAATAGAAGTCCTGGAGTTCGTTGGCGCGGTAGAGGCGATCGAAGAGAACGGAGGCTTTCTCGTATTCCCCGTTTTGATAATACTGCTGAGCCAGCCGGGAATCCTGGGAAAAGGAGTTGAGGGGCGTCAGGAAGAAAAGGCTCAGGCAGAGAAAGACCAGTCGGCGCATGGCTGTTGTTTTAGGAACACTAAGTAAGGGGATGTTTTTTTGAAACGCAACCCGGGGGATAAAAGTTGCTCAAAATACAAGCGGCTGCCCGGAGAAAGCCGGACAGCCGCTTGAGCCTTATATGTGAGAAGGCCGTTTACTCGAGTTTGAATTTGACGGGCAGGTTGAACTGCACGCGCACGGCGCGTCCGCGCTGCTTGCCGGGGATCCACTTGGGCATGGCTTCCACGACCCGGAGGGCTTCCTGGCCGCACTGGGCGCCGATGTCGCGGGCGATCTGGGCGGCGGTGATAGTGCCGTCGGTTTCGACGACGAAGGTGATCACCACGGTGCCTTCCACACCGTTTTCACGGGCGATAGCCGGGTATTTGATATTCTTGTAGATGTACTCCAGCATTTTCTGCTCGGCGCACTTCTTGCGTTCGTCCTTGTTGGAGTTGTCTTCGCAGCCCGGGAAGCGCGGCATGTCTTCCACTACCTTGAAGATTTCTTCCACCTTGGGCTGAGGGGGTGGGGGAGGAGGAGGAGGGGGTGGCGCGGCAGGAGCTTTGGGCGCTTCGATCGTAGTTTCTGCTTCGATCGACTGGTCGGTGAAGCTTACCTGTTCTTCCTCTTCAATCAGCTCTTCCGGCACTTCCTGGATGACAGGGGGAGGAGGAGGAGGGGGCGGAGGGGGCGGTTCTGCCGTACGGGGCGGCTCGATCGCGATTTCTTCGTCGAGGGCAAGAGCGCCTTCAGGGATCACCACCTTCTCTTCGTAGGTCGTCCAGCTGAATGCGAGGATCGTCAAGCCAATCGCCAGCATCAGGCCGAAGTTAAAGAAGGTGTTGCTGAACTGGAACACATCCACATCGGGATACTTATTCCGAACATCCAGTACCGACTTTTCCGGGCCGCCAGCGTATCTTTTGGAGAGGTCTTGGCTCGACTTTCCAGCAAAGAGCGTCCTGACCAGAAAAATCAGGCCGAGGATCAGAAGGATGGCGACGCCGAATGCGATACCCACGCCGTTTCCTGTTACTGAAAAGTCCATAATCAAAATTTTAAATAATGAATTAACCTTTTAAAAACGCCATATCCAACCAATGTGCCGAGTGTGTTGGCCAGCAGATCGTCCCATTCGAAGTGCCTGTGTGGAAAGAATGCGTATTGCAGTACTTCCAGTGTCAGGCCGAAGAACAGGGCGAGCAGTATCGCCGGAAGCGGGTTGCGCCGGCCAATCTGGTAGAACCCCTTCAGCAGCAGGAAACACTCGACGGCGTAGACGCCAAAATGGCCTACTTTGTCCCATTCGAGTAGTTGCCACATTTCGGAGGGCAGTTGTATACCTGAGCCCAGTGAAAGGGCTGCGATAACGATGCTCCAAATGATTGCCGGGAGAAAGGGGTTCAACACTCAAATAACTTTCTCAGCTTAGATGCAGCCGTTTTTCGTTTTGGCGTGTGGGGCTGAAAAAAAATTACCCGATCAACGCCGCGTAGGCTTCTGCGTCCAGCAGTTCGTTCAATTCGGCGGGGTTGCTGATCTCCATTTTGATGATCCAGCCCTTTCCGTAGGGATCTTCGTTGATCACGCCGGGGTTGTCGCCTTCCGATTCGCTCAGTTCGGGGTTGAATTCCAGGATTTTCCCCGATACCGGCAGGTAGAGCTCAGCAGTAGTTTTGACGGCTTCGACGGTGCCGAATACGGCGCCCGCTTTCAGTTCGTCGCCAACGGTATCCACTTCAATGTAAACCAGTTCTCCCAGTTCTCCCTGGGCGAAGTCGGTGACTCCTACAAGTGCCGTATTGCCAGACACGCGGATCCATTCGTGGTCTTTCGTGTATTTCAGATCAGATGGGATGTTCATAATCCACTAGGTATTTAATAAAGGAACAAAAGATTCACAACGGCCAAAAATAAATGATTTTTTGAGATTGTCCGTTGAATATTTCCCCTAGTTCTGAGCGACATCAGCCGTTTTTGCCAAAAAGTTTTTCACCCATTGCGTCGTGAGCGACTTCGGACGCTCCAGCGGGAAGTTGAGCGCGCGCGACCAGCACAGGGAGGCCAGTACGCCCAGGGCTCTTGACACGCCGAAGAGGACGGTATAGAAATCGTATTCTTTCATGCCGTAGTGGACGAGCAGCGCGCCGGAGTGGGCGTCGACGTTGGGCCAGGGGTTTTTGACCTTGCCCAGGCCTTCGAGGATCGGCGGCACCAGTTCGTAGATCTGCCAGACCACTTTTACGATGGGGTCGTCTTTGATATACTGTTTGGCGAATTCCATCTGTGCGATGAACCGCGGGTCGGGTTTCCGTAGCACGGCGTGGCCGTAGCCCGGAACTACCTTGCCTGCCGAAAGGGTGCTGTGCACGTATTCCACGATCTCATCGTCTGTAGGACGCTCGGTGCCCAGCGCATCGAGCATGTTGAATATCCAGCGGATCACCTCCTGGTTGGCCAGGCCGTGCAGCGGCCCTGCGAGCGAGGCCATGCCGCCGGCGAACGACAGGTAGGGGTCGCTCAGCGTGGAGCCCACCAGGTGGGTGGTGTGCGCCGAAGCGTTGCCGCCTTCGTGGTCGGCGTGGATGGTCAGGTACAGGCGCATCAGGTTCATGAAGTCGTCGCCCGGAACGCCCAGCATATGGGCGAAGTTGGCGCCCCAGTCCAGGTGGATGTTGGGGG
Source organism: Saprospiraceae bacterium (assembly GCA_049306275.1). Classification (GTDB taxonomy): domain Bacteria; phylum Bacteroidota; class Bacteroidia; order Chitinophagales; family Saprospiraceae; genus JADJTT01. Next base: position 35,661 of record JBAQQB010000090.1, read on the forward strand.
CGATATGATGTCCCTTGTGGTAGGTACGGCGGTAGATGTAGGCGGCCAGACGCGGCAGGCGGGCAATGAGGTTCATGGTATCCTCGTAGGTGGCGTCCCAGTATTCTTCCTTGCTCATACCGTCTTCGTAGCGGTGTGCGAACACGCTGGCTGTCTGCATGGCCGTGATCGCGATGATGAACTGTGTCATCGGGTGGGTGCTGATCGGCAGTTGGTCGATCGTGGCGAAAACGTGATCGGGGATGTTGCAGCGCTGCCTCCATTGATCAGTGAGCCAGTGCACTTCCTCTTTGGTGGGGATTTCTCCCACCATCATGAGCCAGAAGAGGCCTTCGGGGAGCGGCTCTTTGCCGTCGGGGCCCTTGGGCAGCAGCTTTTTCAACTCAGGGATCGAGTACCCCCTGAACCGGATGCCTTCCATCGCGTCGAGCTCGGAAGTTTCCCAAATCATCATCTTAACGCTGCGGGCGCCGCCATATATCTGGCCCAACGTCACTTTGTCTACCACCTTATCGCCGTGTTCGCGGAGCAGATCCTTGAGTTCGTTGCGCAGAGCGGTGGATTTTTCCTGGAATTTATGCTTGAGGATATCCATTTGAATTATGTAGTTATGTAATGGCTTGTACAGTGAAGGTGATGGGCCTTTCTCCATCTTCACGTTGTAAACGCCGATGTGGGAAGAAAGTTTTTTCCTTTACTCCATTTCCCACATCGCAATCTGGACCTGTTGAACGGACAAGCCTTGCTCCATGAGCGCATTGCCGATGGCGGCGCGTTTCAGGCGGATTTCCTTCGCATACTCCTGATATTTCGCCAGCTGCGCTTCCGAGAGCATGAGTTGGATGGATACGCCCGTACCTTCCTCGATGGCGATGAGTTGTTCCAGATAGAGTTGCTGATCAGTGGCTTTGTTGGGAGCGACCAGCGCCAGGTCGCGATAACGGCGCAGCTGGATCTTTTGCATCTTCTCCAGTTGCGCGGTATTCAGCTGGAACTTCTCCGCAAGCGTCTGGGCCGCCATGGTTGCTTTCTCCTCAGGGGCGCCGGATTGGGCGAACGCCATGCCGGCCAGGCTGACGCAAAAAATGGCGAGTAGCAGTTTTTTCATGTATTCCTTCTTTGAAGTAAAAAATGAACGCTAAGATATATAATAATCGGGCAAAATTCCATCCTGCAATTTTACCAACGCTTCGACTTTTCATTAAGTTTGCGCCACACAAACGAATATATCAATATGGTGATCGTCCAGGACAAGCTGGTCAGTGATGAGGTGCTAAGGGAGGCTTTTGTCTGCAACCTGGAGGCATGCAAAGGCGCTTGCTGCTGGGAGGGCGATTATGGCGCGCCGCTGGAAGAAGCTGAACTGCCGGTCCTGGAACAAATATTTGAACAGGTGGCGCCATTTCTGCTCCCCGATGCCGTCGCACTGATCCGGGAAAAGGGCGTCTACGATTTTTTCGAAGACGGCGGCCCCGGCACCCCGTTGATGCCCAACGGCGCCTGCGCGTATATGACCCTCGACGAGAACGGCGTGGCCCAGTGCGGGATCGAGCGGGCCTGGAAAGCAGGCGCTACGGCATTCCGCAAGCCCATCTCCTGCCACCTGTACCCCATACGGGTCAGCAAGGGCGCGAGCGGCTTTGAAGCGCTCAACTACGACCGCTGGGATATCTGCCGGGCGGCCTGTTCGCTGGGTAAAAAACTCAAAACGCCTGTCTACCAATTTTTGAAGGAGGCCATCGTCCGAAAATACGGGGAAGATTTCTACCTAGAGCTCGACGCAGCCGCTCAATTTCTGGCCGAAGAGGGCAAATAGCATTTTTTTTTGCAAAACACCGCAAAGACATTACTTTTGCAGGGATTTTTGCCGACCCTCCCCGTTGCGATGTCCCATCGCAATTTTTTTCTATGGGAAAAACGGCGCAAATCGGGTTTCAGAATCGCACTTGGACATTTAGACAAATATTGATGCAGAATGGCTTTAATCAGTAAAATCCGGAAAAACAGCTGGCTCCTCATCGTCATGATCGCCCTCGGTCTGGGCGGTTTTATCCTGATGGATGCCACCCAAAGCCAGGGTCTCCTGGGCAGCAATCAGACCACCATGGCCGAAATTGCAGGCGAAAAGATCGATATCAACGAGTTCAACAACCTCGAACAGGTTGTGTACGGCAACTCGGGAAGCGACCCCTACGCACGGCGCAATGCCTTGTGGAACTATTACCTGGAAAAAATCCTCCTGGAAAAGGAAGCCGAAGCGATGGGCATCGGCGTTAGCAAGGAAGAATTGCTCGAACTTCAGTTCGGCAACAAACTCAGCCCCGTCATTACGCGCAACTTCCAGGATCCCAACACCGGACAGGTCGACCGCAATCGCCTGCTCCAGTTCAAAACGGATATCGAGAACAATACCCTCGACCCGCAAATCCGCCCCTTCTGGGCCTATCAGGAAAAAGACATCATTCGCGAACGCCTCAAGGAGAAAATGGTCAACGCCATCTCCAAAGGCATGTACGTGCCGGGCTGGATGGCTGAAATGATCGCCAACGAACAAAACGCCAAAGTAGACTTCGTCTATGCCCGCGTTCCTTTCGACGCCATCCCGGAAGCCGATGTGGCGCTCTCCGATGAAGACTACAAAGCTTACCTCAAAGCCCATGCGAAGGAGTTCGAAGCCAAAGAACCCGTGCGCCGCGTGGAGTTCGTCGTGTTTAACGTCGCTCCGAGCAGGCAGGACTCCTCAGATATCTATAGCGAGATGGTCAAGTTGACGGAAGATTTTTCGGGTTCGGAAGACGACTCCCTGTTCCTCATCAACAACAACGGGATCATGGATCCCACCTTCTTCAAGAAGGCCGAGCTGCCTGCCAGCATCGCCGACACGGTGTACCAGGTGCTGAAGGAGACCGTGATCGGTCCCTACCTGGAAGATGGCGCCTACAAGTCGGTCAAAGTGCTCGACAAAAAAATCATCCCCGACTCCGTCCGCTCCCGCCATATCCTCATCCGCGCCGATATGAGCAGCCAGGCTCAGGTGCAACAGGCTTTCCTCACGCTCGACAGCCTTCGCGTGCTGGTCAACAGCGGCGTCCAGACCTTCGATAGCCTGGCCGTGCAGTTCGGGCAAGACGGTACCGCCGCCAAAGGAGGCGACCTGGGCTATGCCGCTGCGGGCCAGATGGTCAAGCCTTTTAACGACCTGATCTTCTTCACCGCCGAACAGGATTCGCTCTATATCATCGCTACCCAGTTCGGTGTACACCTCGTAGAGGTGACCGGCCGTAAATTCATCAACAACGAAGAGGGCGTCAGATTGGGCTTCATCTCTCGCGAGATCGTGCCTAGCGAAGCGACCATGCGCAACATTGAGCAGGAGGCGCTTACCCTGGCTTCCGAGCACAATACCCTCGAAGAACTCAAGGCCGCTCTCGCCAGCCGCGCCGATCTGAGCTTCCAAAGTTCAGGCCCGCTGGATAGAAACGCTTTCTCCATTCCGGTGCTTGGCTCGGGCCAGTCGGCCCGCAACATCGTCCGCTGGGCTTTTGGCGACGATCCCAGCTACGACGAACCGGAAGTGGGCGACCTGTGCAAGGATGTGTTCTCGATCCAGGATCCCCAGCAATTCTACGTGTCCAGCTTTGTCATCGCAGGCCTGAAGAGCATCCAGAAAGCCGGCGCGCCTTCGCTGGAAGCCATAAAGCCGGATATTGAGGCAGCTGTTGTCAACCAGAAAAAGGCTGAACTCATCAAGGCGCAAATCGCCAGCGGCGCCGCCGTCTCCGCCGTGGCTTCCCAATTTGGCGTGCCTGTGGACACGGCTAAAAACGTGGCTTTCTCCTCCGCCTTCATCACTGACCTGGGCAACGAACCCAAAGTGGTGGCCAAGGCCTTCTCACTCGACGTCAACGCGACCTCCGGCCCGATCGAAGGCGCCAGCGGCGTATTCGTCGTCATGCCCATTTACAAGCCGGCAGTCTCCGCTGCCCCCAACCTGGATATGACCCGCCGCTCGGTTTCTACCACCCTTCGCTCCCAGGTGCAGTCGCGCCTGGTCGAATTCCTCAAGGAACGGGAAGGAGTGGACGACTACCGCGCCAAGTTCTATTGATAAAAAAAAAGGCGCGCCGCAACCGGCGCGCCTTTTTTTTATGAAGACTGCGACTCCCCTCCCGTAATTACCACCCTGATTGTTTCAATTTTGGTGTCGCTCACCGATTCCAGGATGAATTTCAGATTGCCCAGATCGATCTCGTCGCCCTGCGAAGGGATGCGCGCGGCAGTCATGACCAGATAGCCCGACAAGGTGTGGTATTCGCCTTCGGGCAGGTGTAGCTGCGGGTATTTTTCGTTGAGGGTGGCGATCTCAAGCCTGCCGGAGAACAGGAACTCCGTTTCGGAGAGCTGCTTGTCGATGTATTCTTCTTCGTCGTGCTCGTCTTCAATCTCCCCGAATATCTCTTCCAGAATGTCTTCCATGGTGATCAGCCCGGAGGTGCCGCCGTATTCATCTACTACGCAAGCGACGTTTCTTCGGTTTTTGATAAACTGGTTCATCAGGTCGCGTACCCGCATGGTCTCGGGCACGAAAGGCACCTCCATAACGATGCTGCGGATGGACTTGACAGGCTTCAGCAACTGCTGGTGGTGCACGTAGCCGAGGATATTGTCGATATCGTTCTCATATACGATGATCCTCGACAGGTTGGTTTCCTGGAAGATCCCGATCAGTTCTTCGATCGATGCGCCGGCTTCGATGGCTTCTATTTCCGGGCGGGGCACCATGCTCTCCTTGACCCGCACCTCGCGCAGGTTGAGCGCTTTTTCAAACAGTTCCGTATCGATCTCGTCATTCGACTCCGTGCGGGTGCTTTTGATAAAGTTTTCCAGGTCAAGGCGGGTAAAAGCATCCTGCACTTCTTCTACCGGCGAGCGCAGCACTTTGACCAGGAGGAAATGGGAAACCCTCGTCAGCAGCCAGGCCGGCAAGGCGAGCACCCAGTGGAAGAACCTCAGCGGGTACGCCAGGTAATACAGTGCCGAATCGGCAAAGAGCCGGAACAGGGTCTTGGGCAGGAACTCCCCGAAAATGAGCACGGTGATTGTGATGATAGCTGTATTGATCAGTACGATCAGCCCCTCGTTCGTCCAGCCGAGCTGTTCCTTGAACAGTTGGTCGAGCGGGATGGTCATCAGCGCGGTGAAGACGACCAATACGATGTTGTTGCCCACCAGCATGGTGGTGAGGAAGGAAGAGGGTTTTTCGTAAAACCTGGCCAGGATGGAGCTCTGCGCCGACCCTTTTTTCTTCTTCAGCTCGATCATGAGCTTGTTGGCGGAAAGAAAGGCGATCTCTGCCCCCGAAAACAGGGCGGAAAGCAGCAGCGAAAGAAGGATCAGCGCAAGCAGCATAGGATTTTGTCGTTTATGGATTATCCGTTTCCGGAACCTGGGCGTTTGGATCGTCGACCTTGATGCGGCCCTCGATGGCCTTTATCCTTGATCGGGAAAAATTTTGGTCGGATTCGAACCCGTGCCCCCAAATGATCTCGTCGGCCCGCCGAATGACTGCGAATTTATTGGTGTAGACCTTCTTGGCCCTTTCGTCCCAAATCAATTCCTCCGTCTCCAGCTTTTCGTTGTTGTGCCCCGTCCAGACCACGCTGTCGCGAACGATGATCCTGCTATCGCCCTCCTCCCTGATGGCATACAGCGCAGTGAGGCGGCTGTTGACGCGGAATGCCTGGTCGAGAAACTCCACTTCCACCCCCTGTGGAAACTCCTGCCGCGAATTTTTTTCATCCAGGTGGCGCCACATGACAGGGCCTTTTACCCGGACTTTGACCCTCGCCGAATCGCTGTACAACATTTCAAAATCCCTGATTTCCTCGACATAAACTGCCTCGATGGGGAAAGCCTCCTGGATGGAAGACAGGTCGTTCTTACAGGAAACGAGCCAGAGTGCGGAAAACAGGAGCAACAGCAGGGGTGGTTTCATCTTCTCAATAAGTCAGTTCCAGCGTATCGCGAAGAGGGAGGAATTTGTTTGCATTTTCAGTCCAGTAGGCCGATTGCAGGGTGTTGCGCAGCTTTCCCGACACCGTCACCCGTTGGTTTTCCTCTTCAGTCCAGGAGATGATTCTGTGGGGAAATGCCGTTTCGAAATGGATGCGGAGGGTGCGGTCGAGGTGCAGGTATTCAACCAGGCATTGCGTAGTGGCTTCGCTTTCCAGAAATTGGATGCGTGCACGCTTGGGCTTGATCGCTTCGTGGGAGAGCCTGGTGAAAAACCCGCCCGGGATGAGGTCGGCCTCGCCCTGTGTGATGCTTGCCGGGTTGATCCGGATGCGGGTAAACAACTCGTCTTCCAGCATATCGGGCTTTGTCTTGAACGATTGATCGCCCTCCGATTCAAAGTAGGAGTACTGCCTGACCAGATAGGCGTTCTTCTCCCGGTTGAGCTGGGTGTAGACGTGGCCGCACCAGTCCTGCACCGAAAAGTTCAGCTTGAGCGAATGCGGATACTGCGCGATGTCAATAGGGGTGAACAGCGACGACATCAGGGAGTAGTCGTAGATGCCGGTCTTGAATTTCCAGACCGAGTTGAGCTTCATGACAGGGGCTTTGTCATTGCCTGCTTCTTCAGGGTAGTCCAGCTTGACCTGCCGGGATGCGGATATGTCTTCCGTGACAAAGATCATCACCGCATCGCCCCTCCGGTTTTCTCCATATCTCACGATATTGAGGTCGTAGCTGGCGATCTCCGCCTTCCCCCCATACCAGTATGCGGCGAATTCATCGGGAGTGGTCAGGTTGGCAAAGCTGTGGGCAGCGGGGTTGGCAGACCGCGTCTGGCAGCTTTGCCAAATGAAGGCAGGCAGGAGGAAGGTGTATAGAGGGGTTAGACGCATAAGCTGGTTTTTACTCTTCAAAGCCACTAAAATAATGACAAATCAGGCGCTAATGTTTAAAGGGCCGGGAAGAATTCTAAAAGCAAAGCTCCCTTTTTTTGAGGACTAAAATTAAAAGGAAGCCTTAAAATCTTTTTACCTTTGGCTTGCCGGACAAGCAGCAATCCCAGGGCTATTCTTCAGGATCACTAACAAAACCAGGCGGATATGGTGGAGGTAAAACTCTTTTCAGGTACCCAATCACAGTACCTGGCTGAAAAAATTGCAGATTATTACGGGGATTCTCTGGGCGATGTGTCGCTCCATCGCTTCAGCGACGGCGAAATGCAACCCGTCATCAACGAATCGGTGCGGGGCGCCTACGTGTTTTTTATCCAGTCGACGTTCGCTCCTACAGAAAACCTGATGGAGCTCCTGCTGATGATCGACGCGGCCAAACGCGCCTCAGCCGGGTATATCACAGCGGTGATCCCCTATTTCGGATACGCCCGCCAGGACCGCAAGGACAAACCCCGGGTGCCGATCTCCAGCCGCCTGATCGCCAACCTGCTCGAAGCCGCCGGCGCCAACCGCATCATGACCATGGATTTTCACGCCGACCAGATACAGGGCTTCTTCGACATCCCGGTCGACCACCTCAAGAGCGAGGCGATCTACATCCCTTACCTCCAGGAGCAGGACCTCTCCAACATTATCTTCGCCTCTCCCGACGTCGGGGGCGTCAAACGCGCCCGCACCTACTCCATGTATTTCAACCGCAACCTCGTTATCTGCGACAAGTACCGCAAGAAAGCCAATGAGGTGGCCGGCATGACCGTCATCGGCGATGTAGCCGGCGCCGACGTCATCCTGGTCGACGATCTGGTCGACACGGCCGGCACCCTTTGCCGCGCGGCCGATGTGTTGATCCAGAAAGGCGCCAAAAGCGTGCGCGCCATGTGCACACACCCGGTACTGTCCGGAAATGCTTACAAAAACATCGAGGAGTCCAAACTCGACGAACTGATCGTGTGCGATACCATTCCGCTGCGGCAGCATTCGCCCAAAATCAAGGTGCTGACCACTGCCAAACTCTTTGCCAGAGCCATTCGCAACACCCACGAACACCGCTCCATCTCCGCCCTTTTTGTGGAGGGATAAAAAAAATGGAGCAAGTGCTGCGCGGAAATATTTTTATTGCTATCTTTGCGAGCCTTTTTAAAAGGTTTTGTACTGAACCAAAAGCATAAGAAGACATGAAGACCGTTGCAATTAACGGAATATCGCGTTCTGATCTCGGAAAGAAAGGCGCCGGCAGCATTCGCCGCGAAGGCCAAATCCCCTGCGTCATGTATGGCGCCGGCGAAGTAGTTCACTTTTCGGCCGTGATCGGCGATCTGCGTCACCTGATATATACGCCCGATTTCAAGCTGGCTGAAGTAGAGGTTGAGGGTAAGAAATACCGCGCCATCCTGAAAGATGTGCAGTACCACCCCGTTACCGACAGCGTCATCCACGTAGATTTCCTGCGCCTGACCGACGGCACGCCCATCAAGATCGACCTGCCCGTCCGCTTCGCAGGCGCTTCTCCGGGCGTAAAGGCTGGCGGTAAACTCATCAAACTGCTCCGCAGGGTGTCCGTCAAGACGACCCCCGAGAAGCTGATTGACGAGCTTCAGGTCGATATTTCCGGTCTGGACCTGGGCCAGTCCCTTCGTATCCGCGACATCAGGACCGAAGACGGCGTCGAAATCCTCATGTCGCCCAGCATCCCCGTCGCGATGATCGAAATCCCGCGCGCGCTGCGTTCGGCTACGACCGCGGCTGAAAAAGCCAAGTAATCCTTTCAGATTATACCATACCTTTGAGGGGCGTACCGGACAAGAGCCGATACGCCCCTCAGTACTTTGGTATTAAATGGTTACATGCATATGGAACCTCTCCGCGTGACACTCGTACAAACTTCCCTTCATTGGGAAGACGCTTCCGCCAACAGAAAGGCGCTCGAAGCGAAGCTCTTGCCATTGGCGGGCACGACCGACCTGGTCGTCTTACCCGAAATGTTCTCCAGCGGTTTTTCCATGAAGTCTGCCGCGCTGGCAGAGGATATGGACGGCCCTTCCATGCAATGGATGCAGGGTATGGCCAGGCAACTGAATGCCGTGATAACTGGCAGTCTGATCATCCGTGAAAGAGGCGCTTACTTTAACCGCCTGATCTGGATGCGCCCCGACGGCTCCTATGCCCAGTACGACAAACGCCACTTGTTCACCCTGGCGGGCGAACACCACCACTATATCCCGGGAACGCAGCGCTTGCTGGTCGCCCTCAAGGGCTGGACCATCTGTCCCTTGATCTGCTACGATCTCCGTTTCCCGGTCTGGAGCCGCAATTCCGGCGCCTACGACCTGCTGATCTACGTCGCCAACTGGCCCAAACCCCGGCGCAATGCCTGGCAAACCCTGCTGACCGCCAGGGCCATTGAAAACCAATCGTATACCATCGGGGTGAACAGGGTGGGGGAGGACGGCAACGGCCACGAGTACACCGGCGACTCCATGCTCGTCAACTTCGCCGGAGAGTTGCTTTATCAGGTTTCACATGGCGAGCAATGCGCCACTTTCGAGTTGGACCCTGTCATTCAGGAGTCCTTCCGCGCCAAATTTCCCTTCCTCCGGGATGGCGATGAGTTTTTTGTAAAATAAAAAGAGGGGCCGCCAACGAGCGGCCCCTCTTTTTATTTTACTTCTTCTTAAAAAGGTTCCCCAGAAACTTCATCCCCATATCGGCGATGTCGTCCTTGATGTCGCCGTCGCCGTCAGCGTCGATAAAGCGGCTGATCATGGACATGGCGGGGTTGTCGGACTGGCGCTGTTGTTTGAGTTCGCCCGTCAGCAGGGAGGTGAGGCCTCCGATGTCGAGCCCTTGTTCGCGTTTTTGCTTGCCCAGCATACCCATCACGATGGGCGCCAGGGTGGTCATCAGGTTGCCCGTGCTGCCCTTGTCCAGACCGCTCATCTTGCTGATCATATCGAGTACGTTGTTCTGGCGGTCGCCCATCACGTGGCGGATGATGCCTTCTCCATTGAGCGCGCGGTTATTGGCCTGGTTGCCGCCGCCGATCATGCCCATCAGGTCGTCGAGTACGCTGCCGTCGTGGTCGCGGTCGAGGGCGTTGGCGAGTGAAGAGGCGCCTTCCGGAGTAGATGCGTTGCGGGCGATCTGGCTGACGAGGGCCGAAAGCACACCGTTGGCGGCTATGGCTGTCTTCTCCTTGTCGGCGCCGCCCAACTGTTGGGACAATTGGTCAACGAGGTTGTCAGAGAGCTGTCCCTGAAGCATTTCCATTAAATTTGGCATGGTATGGTTTTTTATAAATGAGAATGAATTCATCCTGAATATACAAATTCTTTCCGGGATGTAAAAGTTAGACGTAATATCGGGGTTGGGGTAACCTTCCCGAATCCGCAAATAATTTGGTATCTTGGCAAAAGCAAAAACCAATTCATGTCCTCCCCATCTGTACAGGAAGTTCATCCCCTGATCCACGATGCCAGGCAGTATGCCTTGAAGTGGTTCAACGACCACCACGATCCCCGGCTGGTTTTTCACACCTACCAGCAAGGGGCGGAAGTGGCGAAGCTGGCCGAAGAGATCGGCCAGGGCAACGGCGCCGACCCGGAAGCCACCCTGGCGGCGGTTATTGCCGCATGGCTGCACAACCTTGGCTTTGTCAACCAATACGACCAGGGTTGGGAAGAAAGCCGGCAGCTGGCTATCGCTTTCCTGAAAAAGGAGGGCGCGCCGGAGAAGATCATCCAGCGGGTGTACAACGCCCTTTCCGGTTTGCTGAGCCAGGAGACGCCCGCTACCCAGGAGGCGCAAATCCTGGTGGATGCCGTCCACGCCCAACAATTCGGTCCCGGCTTTTTTGATAAAAGCCCCCTGCTCAAACTGGAGATGGAACTCAAGGGCATGGTCTTTCCGCCCGACGCCTGGGGGCAGTTTCAGTTGCAAAAGTTGTTAAACGCCAATTATTTCACGCCTTACGCCAAGGAGCGCTACGCGCCCATGCAGGCCAAACACCTCCTGGAACAGAAAAACCACGTGGAGAAACTCCAGCGCAAACGGGCAGAGGACGACCCCGACGAGCTGCCGCGCAAGTTCCAGATGCTGGAGCGCAAAACGCCCTCCAGCGGGGCTCAGACCTTTTTCCGCACCAGCTACCGCAACCACATCAACCTCAGCGCCATAGCCGACAGCAAGGCCAACATCATGATCTCGGTCAACGCCATCCTGATCTCGGTGATCATCTCCGCCATTTCCTACAAAAACATCACCGAAACCAACCCCATGATCATGATGCCTGCGGTAATCTTCCTCGTCACCGGGCTCACCTCGCTCACCTTCGCCGTGCTCTCCGCCCGGCCCAAGGTCACCATGCTCAACAAAGACGTGCACGACAAGGAGCGGATCAAGCAAAACCTGTTCTTCTTCGGCAATTTCGTCACCCTCCGCCTCGATGAATACGAAGAGGCCATGGACGCAGTCTTCCGCGACGGCGAACTGCTCTACGGCAATATGGTGCGCGATCTCTACAACCTCGGGCAGGTACTCGACAAGAAATACCGCTATCTCACCCTTTCCTACAATATCTTCATCGTAGGGTTTATCGCAACGGTGGTGTTTTTTTTGATAGCGCTGATTTTTTAAGGGGTTGTTGGGTTGTTGGGTTGTTGGGTTGTTCTTTGCCTCACCGCCTCATACAACATGATCCCCGCGGCGACCGATACGTTGAAAGAATCGGTCTGTCCCGCCTGGGGGATGCGTACGCGCAGGGTGGCGGCACGCATGAGCGGGGGCTGGACGCCCTTGCCCTCCGAGCCGAGAATAATGGCGGTGGGCTTCGTCAGGTCAGCTTCGTAGACAGGCAGGCTCTTCTCCAGGCTGCTGGCCAGCACCTGGATATCATACGATTTGATAAGGTCGATGGCGGTGATCAGGCTCGACTCGCGACAGACGGGGATCCGCGTCAGGGCGCCGGCGGAAGCTTTGATGGCTTCGGCATTGAGCGCTGCGCTGCCCTGCTGGGGCACGACCAGCGCGTGCGCCCCGCAGATCTCAGCCGAGCGGGCGATGGCGCCGAAGTTGCGCACGTCGGTGATGCCGTCGAGCAGTAACAACAAAGCACTTTTCCCCTCTTCTGCCAATTTTGACAGGATTTGGTCCAAATCCTGATAAGCGAGAGGAGCGATCATGGCGACGACGCCCTGGTGATTGCCCTTGGCCAGGCTGCCGAGTTTTTCCTTAGGCACATATTGCAGGGGGATGCCGTGTTCCTTGCACAGGTGGCGAAGGGTCTTCTCCAACTCACCGCGGGTGCCTAGCTGGAGCAACACTTTTTCAATGGTCTGCCCGCCTTCGATGGCTTCCACCACAGGGTGGCGTCCGAAAATGATAGAGGATGCGTCTGTATGATCTGGCATTTTTGTCGGATAACTTATAAAACGGTGTTAATATACGAGCCTGTCGGGGCTGGATGGGAATTTTGTTTAATTTTGTCCACCCCATTTTAAACAAATTTACATTTCGCTTGCTTTCCTCTTTTAAAAAATGGTTTAGTATGAAGAACTTCTTTACCAAAAAGAACTTGTTTGCATTGCTTTGCTGGACCCTGGCCCTTCCCTTCTCCTGGAGCCAGGTACAAACGCCGCTCGACATCACCCTTCGCTATGTGGAGAAAAACCACGAGTCCTGGGGGCTTACTGACAAGGACGTCGCCGATATGGCGGTGAACTATCAGTACACGAGCAAACACAGCGGCGTGACCCATATTTATTTGTGGCAGCGCCACAACGGGGTGGAAGTGTACAACGCCCTGATGAACTTCAACATCCTTCCCGACGGGCAGGTGCTCCATGTCGGGAAACGCTTTATCGCCGGCCTTGCCGGGAAGGTCAACACGACCCAGCCTTCCCTGACGCCCTACGACGCTATTCTCAAAGCGGCTGACCAGCTGGGCTACAGCGGCTATCAGGATGTGCGCCTGCTGGAAAAGACAGGAGAAAACGCCTACCGCTACGCGGGCGGAACCCTGTCTCGCTCCGATATCAATGTAGCGCTTCGCTACCAGCCGGTGCAGAACGGACAGGTCAGGCTCGCCTGGGACCTGGCCATCGAGAGTCGCAGTAACGGCGACTACTGGAGCGTGCGCATCGACGCCATCACCGGCGAGATGGTTGGCAAAACGAACTGGACAGTTTACTGCCAGTTTGAAAACGATGCCTACCACAATCACGACCGCGCCTGCCGTGAAGAGCAGGCGTTCAAGCCGGTACAGGAAGTCCTCGCTACGCAAAAAACGGGTTTTTTTAACGACAATGCCATATATAACGTCTTTGCCCTGCCACTGGAAAGCCCTGCGCACGGCAACCGCTCATTGGTGACCAACCCTGCCGACCCCACCGCTTCGCCCTTCGGCTGGCACGACGTCGACGGCGACCTCGATCCCGACTTTACCTTTACCCGCGGCAACAACGTGCATGCCTTCAAGGACGGCAATGCAGACTTCGCACCCGATGGCGATGTGTCGGGCGGCGCGACCCTCAACTTCGACTTCCCCTACAACGCAAACTGGGAACCGGAGCAGATGGAAGAGGCTTCCGTTACCAACCTGTTCTACATGAACAATATGATGCACGACATTGCTTACCACTACGGTTTCGACGAAGTGTCGGGCAACTTCCAGCAAAACAACTACGGAAACGGGGGTGCAGGAGGAGACTTTGTCAATGCCCTTGGACAATACGGTGGCGACGACCCCGAAGGTCTGAGCGCAGTCAACAATGCCGATTTCTCTACTCCTCCTGACGGTCAGAACGGACGGATGCGTATGTTCTTTTGGAATGTCAACCCCGCCAACGTCCTGGAAGTCACCGCACCCGGACCAGTCGTAGGCTTCTATGAAGGCGGCCTGGCTCAGTTTGGCCCCTCGATCGCTACTTCCCCCGTCAGCGGCGAGGTAGTGGAGATCAACGACGGGATAGCCGATCTCTTTTCCGTAACCGACGGCTGCGAAGAGCCCTTCGTCAACGCTGCCGAGGTGGCCGGCAAAATCGCCCTGATCGATCGCGGCGGCTGCTTCTTCGAGCAAAAAGTAGTGAATGCGGAGGCGGCAGGCGCCATCGGCGTGATTATCTGCAACTTCGAAGACGACCCCGCTGGTATGGCCGGTGTAGCCGAAATTGACGACCCAAGTATCCCTTCTATCATGGTTTCTTCGGTGACCTGCAACCAGATCCGCGTGTTTGCGGGCGCTGGCCTCCAGGTGACCATCGCGACGCCCGCCAGCTCGGTGGAATTCCTCTCCGGCGATTTCGACAACGGCGTCATCGCGCACGAGTACGGCCACGGCATATCCACCCGTCTGACGGGCGGCCCCTTCCAGTCGGGCTGCCTCGGCGTGGGTGAAGCGTATGGCATGGGAGAAGGCTGGAGCGACTTCTTCTCATTGGTCACTACCGTAGAATCGGGCGATACCGGCCCCGACCGCCGCGGCATCGGCACCTATGTAAACCGCCAGTCTACCGATGGCACAGGCATTCGCCAATATCCCTATTCTACAGATCTGAATCAAAATCCGCTCACCTATAAGAATATCATCGAATGTGCCGGCCAGCAGCACTGCATCGGTACGACCTGGAACTCCATGCTCTGGGAACTCTACTGGGCCTTCGTCGATGAATACGGCTGGGACCCCGATCTCGTCAATGGTAACGGCGGCAATAAGATGGCCATCCAACTGGTCATGGACGGTTTCAAGCTCCAGCCCTGCGAACCCGGTTTCGTTGACGCCCGCGACGCCATCCTGGCTGCCGACGTAGCCCTCTTCGGCGGCGCCAACCAGTGCCTGATCTGGGAAGCCTTTGCCAAACGCGGCCTGGGCTATTTTGCCGACCAGGGCGTACCGCAGGATCCCAACGACGGCGTCGAAAATTTCGACCCACTGCCTACCTGTATCCAGGAACTCAAAATCACCAAGACCTGCACAGACTTCATCCAGCCTGGCGACGAAATCGAATACACCATCCACGTCATCAACCACAAGCCTGAGACGGCAACCAACGTGGTGGTTTCGGATGAACTGCCCGCCGGCGTCACTTATGTGGCCGGCTCTGCCAGCATCACCCCCGATGTCAATGGCAACCTGCTGAGCTTCAACCTGGGCGACATGCCCTTCGGCGCGGAGGTGACGATTACCTTCAAGGGCGCTACCGACCCCGGCGTGCACTCCGTACGTTATTATATGGAGGACGCAGAAGAGTCCATCTTCGGCAAATGGGTTGCCTACCCAACCGGCGCTGTGGAAGGTGAGAACGTGTGGACGGTGACCGATCTGTTCTACAACAGTCCCTTCCAGTCTTTCTTTGTGGAAAACATCGCCACTGAAAGCCAGCAGGTGTTCCAGGGTATCATCCCGCAACTGGTGCAGGGCGACCAGCCGGTGCTCCGCTTCTACCACTGGTACAACACCCAGCCCGGCTTCGACGGCGGCCTGGTGGAGATTTCGACCGATGAAGCCGCGAGCTGGATCAACCTGAAAGACAAGATCTTCCGCAATCCCTATACCGGACCGATCGCCTATACCACCTTTACGATTCCCTTCCTGGAGGCATTCTCCGGCAACTCCGGAGGCTTCATTCCCTCCTATGTCGACTTGAGCGAATATGCGGGCCAGGAGGTGCTGCTTCGCTTCAAATTTGGAACCGATGAGGAAGGCGACGCTTTGGGCTGGTATGTCGACGACATCGAGCTCATGGATATGATCAACTACCAGAGCGAAGCTTGCGTGAGCAGCGACGAAGGCGATTTTGCCTGCGATACGCCGCCCTCCCGCGGCACCATCGTAGATTCCAAATTCCCGAGCTCGGTCAATGAAACTACCCTCGACGGCCTGAACTTCTCCGTATTCCCCAACCCCGCCCAGGATCTGCTCAACATCAGCCTGACTTCAACGAGCTTCTCGGATGTCAGCATCCGCCTGCTCACGGTCGATGGCAAAGAGATGATCAACATCCAGGGCGCTTTCTCCGGCGCCGAAACGCTGCCGGTACAAGTCGGCCACCTGCCCAAAGGCATGTACATGGTGCAGGTGGTGACGGAGGGGCAGAGTGGAACGAAGAAGGTCGTGATAGAATAGGTTGTTAGGTTGTTGGGTTGTTGGGTAAAGCCCCCCAACAACCCAACCACCCAATCAAGCGATAGCCTCCAATTGCGCCAACAACCACTTCTTCTCCGTAAGTGGGTTGGCGCTTTCTATTTCAGCCTGGAGCTGTTTGGTCTGCTTTTGCTCGTAGGGGTTGACATTGGCCAGCTTTTTGGTGAGATGGATGATGTTTTTGAAGTTGGCCTTGTGGTAGCCGATCACCTTTTTCCGCCGCATGTACATCCGCATGGTTTCCAGCAGTGAGTCGAGGGCGTTGAACTCGTCGAGTTCGTAATACATCTTCATCAACATGGTGCGGGCGTTGAGCGTCATGAGGATGTCGTCGTATTCCACCTGGTGCAGCAGGGGCATGGCCTTGTCGTAATCCTTTTTCTCGAAAAACAATTTGGCCATGCTGTAATGCACGATGCTGTCGCGGTATTGCTCCTCCAGGTATTGCTGGAAATCCTGGATGAAATGCTCCGTCCAGCCGAATTCGCCCAGGAGGGTGCCGTTGGTGACCACGTTGCGGAAGGTGAAGCGCGAGACGAAGCCGTCCTGGAGCAGGATTTTTTTCTCCAGCCCCCGCCTGTAAAGCTCGAAAGTTTCCCTGACATATTCCTGCACCCCCGCGTTCATCCGGCCGATGCAATAGTTGATGGCCAGGAGGTAGATGTCGCGGATTTCGGTTTCGGGAAAGAGGTCCTCGTATTGCAGCAGGGCCTTTTTGAGTTGCTGGAAATGCGCTTCGCTGTTGCGCTCCTTGAGGGCTTTGTAGCTGTGGTAGTAGATGGCGATGGCAGGCACTTCGAATGCGGCCTCTTGTTCAACAAACTCCAGCACTTTGTCCAGCAGCCCGATCTTGTACTCGACCTGGAATACGGTCTGGTGGGCCAGCATGAGGCAGGCCTGGCGGAGTTTGGTGGAGATGAAATGGATGTCGAGCGAGTCGGACACCTCCTGGAGGTTGAGCGGAACGGTACGTTTGAGGCCGCTGAGGTAGTTGTATTGTTCCTGTTCGAGCAGGTAGTTGTTTTCCAGGTAGCTGAGGTTGCGCAGGGGTTGGCTTTGCTGCAGTTCCTTGGCTGAGTCGACGGTTCGCTGGAACAGCTTGCCCAGTTGCCGCCGGCGGTACACCTTGGCGAGGTTGATGCGGGCCTTGACGGGATCGTCGCTCCACTCCCCGTAAATGAGAAACTCCTCCACCGCTTTCAACAAAAAGTGCATGACCTGCCGCATCTGGGCATCGTCGTAGGGAAGATCTTTGTAGACATGGGCAAAAACTTCTTCCTTGGCCAGGGCATTTTCCTGGTGCAGATGTTCGTTTTCTATTAGATAGTCGAACAGCGCCTGGACGTCTTCGCGCTGGTTATGGCTCGGAGACTGCAGCCATTTGCGCAGGTCGCGGGCTTCTTTTTTAGAAAAAGTGCGCAAAATTTGAATCAAACGACTTTTTTCCATGACCTTTTGGAATAGTTTTTTCAACAAAAGCACATAAAGGGTGCAAAAGTGGAAGAATGAAAAAGTGTAATAGGGGTAAGGGTTTTATTGTATTGATACAACTTACTTCTCTGTAAAGTTCTGAAAATTTTAATCAACAAACGGCTTTTTTTGTCATTGGCTATGCAAACATTTACCTACACTTTTGTATCGTCTTCGATTGTAAACGACTTGCGCATGAAACTCATGAAAAATCACAAACTCAATTACCTCCTCGCAGCGATGCTGTGGGTGGCGTTTGTGGTTATGAGCAGCCAGCAGGTCACCGCACAAGGTTTTGAATTCAACTTTGGCGGAGCGAGTGAAGACCAGGGAGCGGCTATCCTTCAAACCGATGACAGAGGCTATCTTTTGGCCGGTTACACAGAATCTTTCGGCGGCGACGGCGACCTGGACGTCTACATAATCCGCACCGATGTAGACGGACAGAGAATCTGGGAAAAAGTGTACGACGAAGGGTTCATCGAACACGCGTACGGCATGGATGCCACTCTCGACCGTGGCTACGTTATCGTGGGTGACATCCGCCTTACTGCGCAAGACTCCTTTGATGTGTATCTCCTCAAGATCGACCGCTATGGGGAGACCGTCTGGAGCAACAACTTTGGTAGCACCGGTTTCGAGCAGGGCTTCGATGTCAAAGCGACCTCCGACGGCGGTTACCTGATCGCAGGCCGCAAACTCAATCCGGCCGACGGCGACCTCGACATCCTGGTGATCAAGACCGATGCGCTTGGAAACCTGGTCTGGGAAAAGACCTTCGGCGGAGAGGGCGACGATGAGGGCTGGAACGCGGAAGAAGCAGCCGACGGCTACATCATCGGCGGCAACGCCATCAACCCCGGCACGGGCAGCTCGGATGCCTATGTAATGAAGCTCGACTTCAACGGAGACCTTGTCTGGGACTACTACTTCGACCAACCCGCTACCTTTGAACAAGGTTTCGGCATGACCCTGGCCAGCGATGGCGGCTACGTGGTAGCAGGTCATTCCAACTTCACCGAGTTCTTCGCGGGCAAACTGAGCGCAGATGGTACGACTGATCTCTGGACCCAGAACTTCTCCACCGGCATCGGCGGCCAACTCAACGATGTCATCGAAACCGAAGACGGCAACTACGTGGTGGGCGGTATCGCCGAACTCACCGCCGCAAACATCGACCTGTTCATCGCCAAGTTGGATGCTTCCAACAACGGCGCCCCGATATGGACACGTACTTATGGGAGAACTATCACAACCGACTGGGCAGAATCGCTCGTAGAAAGAGCTGACGGCGGTTTTGCAATCGTGGGCTGGAACGGCCAGGCTTCGCAGATCTTTATCAACGATGTCAAACTGGTCAAAGCTGATTCCGACGGCCGTATCCGCACCAACTACATCACCGGCAAAATTTATGCCGACTGGAACAACGACCTCTCTCAGGACGCAGGCGAACAAGGCCTGAACGACTGGGTGATCGAAGCCAGCAACAATAACGAATCCTGGTACGGCGCCAGCGACGACAACGGCAACTTCTACGTCCTCGTCGACACCGGTACCTACGACCTCAAAGTACTCGTAAAAGGAACCAACTGGGAATCCGCATACCCCTTCATCGGCAACCTCGCCTTTACAGGAACGTATGATACCATCCAGGTAGAGTTCCCGATGCACAAGCTCTACACCTGCCCGACCCTTCTGGTAGATGTTTCGACCGGCGCAGTGGTGAATTGTGAAAACAGCACCTTCACCGTCAACTACCGCAACGAAGGCACTGCCGATGCCACCGGCGTGGAAGTGACCCTCGAACTGGACAGCGACTGGACCTTCGTCAGCTCCTCCATCCCGGGCGCCCTTGTAGACCCCAATACCTACGCTTTCCAGATCAATGACCTGGCCGTAGGCGATGCAGGCAGCTTCGAAGTAACCCTCAACGCAGACTGCGATGTGCCGGTGGGAACCAACTTCTTCGTCAAGGCGCACATCACTCCGGATGACATCTGCGTGCCGGCGCCGCTCTGGAATGGTTCCAGCGTCGAACTCTCAGCCGCTTGCGTTGGCGACACCGTGGTGTTCCAACTGCGCAACATCGGCAACACGATCACCCCTGAACTGGGCTACATCGTGATCGAAGACGAGATCATGGGCAAGAGCAACCCCTTCGAACTGCCCGCGCTCGATATCATGGAGGTGAAGCGCTACGCAACCGGCGGTACTTTCCGCCTGGTAGCCCAGCAAAGCCCCAACCACCCGGGCCGCAGCAACCCGACCATCGCTGTGGAAGGTTGCATGGCAGGCGGTGTGACGAGCTACTCGACCGGCATGGTAACCATGTTCCAGGAAGATGAAGCCAACTACTTCATCGCCATCGACGCACAGGAAAGCATTGAAACCAACGACCCGACTATCCTGAGGGCTTATCCCAAAGGTTATCGCGGAGATACCATCGCAGCCAACGTGGACCTTGAGTACCACGTACGCTTCGAAAACACTACGGACGACACCCTTTTCTGGATCGCCGTTCGCGACTCGCTCCCGCTGGAGTACCTCGACCTCGCGACCATCCAGCCGGGCGCCAGCAGCCATCCCTACAACTTCAGTGCCTATGACAACGGCGTCGTGAAGTTCGTATTCGAAACCATCGCGCTGCCGCCCGCCGCCAAAGGCTTCGTCCAGTTCAAGATCTCCCAGCAGCCCGACCTGCCCGCAGGTACCGAGATCTTCAACAGCATCACCCTTTTCGGAGGGTACGACGAAACCCCCGTTCTGAGCCAGGTCAAGCGCCACATCATCGGCGGCGCCACCCTTCAGGACTTCGTCGAGATCATCATCAGCACCAGGGAAACCCCCATCAAAGGTGTCACGGTGACGATCTTCCCCAACCCGATGGCCGGACAGTCGACCATCAAAGTGGAAGGAAGAACCTTCCAACAACTTGAAATGAATGTATTTGACGCCTCCGGCCGCCTGGTTCGCCAGGAAAAAGCCGCCGGCAACCAGATAACGCTTGAAAAGGGCGACCTGAAAGCAGGTTCCTACTTCTTCACCCTCAACGCCGACGGCCAGCAGATTAAAACTGGCAAGGTTATTGTTCAGTAAGGAAGCAGAAGCCCCGTAAGCGGAAAGAGAAGTTAGGGAGTTTCCCGAAATCCCCTATCTCAAAAACCGATTACATACTTGAAACAATCCGAAAGGAAGGGGAGGGCTTCAAAACCATCCCCCTCCTTGAAGGAAAACCCGAAAGCCGATTAACCCAAAACCGATATCCCGGAAACGTCCGGGAGCTAACCCGAAACCGATTTAAAATTTTTCCCAAAACCGAACGGTCCCTCAAAAGTGAGGGACCACCCAAAGACCGGACATTAGTTAATGATGCGTGTGTATGATGTACCCCCAAAGGGCCTAAAGTGGCCCTTTGGAACATCCTTCAGGCTTGGACATTTTTCATGAGATTATAATTTGTTAGTAGCGCAACTGTCCCACCCCTCTCCGGGGTGGGACCTTTTTAAAACCCCGCTCACTGGCAAAACCCCTCCGAAAGGGAGACGTTAAGAAATGATTAACAAGTGGTTGTGTGAAATTCGTGAACGTTTTTTCTCTTATAGGAGTTATTAAAGTAGGACATTTTTCATGAGATTATAATTTGTTAGTAGCGCGAGGGCCCGTCAGGACGACGGGCCTTCTTTTTTTAGCAGGATTGGACAGGATTGCGCCGGATCATCAGGATTAAAAAAGAAAGGCTCCTCAAGGGAGCCTTTCTTTTATAATCGTGACGATCCGAATAAATCCTGTTCAATCCTGTTAAAATATCCTGTCCAATCCTGTTAAAATTCAGCATTCCCAGGCGTCCTCGGAAACGCGATCACATCCCTGATATTCGTCATGCCGGTGATGAACTGCACCATGCGCTCGAAGCCCAGGCCGAAGCCCGCGTGGGGCGCGCCGCCGAAGCGGCGAAGGTCCAGGTACCACCAGAGCTCGTGCTCGGGGATGTTCATCTCGGCCATGCGCTGGGTCAGCATGCTGTGGCGCTCTTCGCGCTGCGAGCCGCCGATCACCTCGCCAATGCCGGGAAAGAGCACGTCCATGGCCGCCACGGTCTTGGCGTCTTCATTGACGCGCATGTAGAAGGCCTTGATGTCCTTGGGGTAGTTGCGCACGATGACAGGTTTCTTGAACTCGCGCTCCACCAGGAAGCGCTCGTGCTCGGCCGCCAGGTCCTTGCCCCATTCTACCGGAAACT
Source organism: Saprospiraceae bacterium (assembly GCA_049306275.1). Taxonomy (GTDB): domain Bacteria; phylum Bacteroidota; class Bacteroidia; order Chitinophagales; family Saprospiraceae; genus JADJTT01. Next base: position 57,475 of record JBAQQB010000090.1, read on the forward strand.
CAAACTGACCCTTTTTGTAGGGCTTGGAGTTCTGCAGGATATTGACGGCGTCGGTATACGTGATCCGCTCAAAGTCGTTGTCTACGACAAAACGCAGGGTCTCCAGCAGGCCCATGGGGCGGCGCTGCTCCTTGGGCAGGTTCTTCTCCTGGTCTTCGATGCGCTTGTCCAGGAAAGCGATATCGTCGGGATAGGTTTCGAGAACATAGTTGATGAGGTATTTGCAGAAATCCTCCGCCAGGTCCATGTTGTCGAAGATGTCGTAGAAGGCCACTTCGGGCTCGATCATCCAGAACTCGGCCAGGTGGCGGGTGGTGTTGGAGTTTTCAGCCCGGAAGGTGGGGCCGAAAGTGTACACCTTGCCCAGCGCCAGGGCGCCGATCTCGGCTTGCAACTGCCCCGACACCGTCAGGTTGGTGGCCTTTTCGAAGAAATCCTGCTTCCAGTCGATGCTGCCGTCGGGCAGGGTAGGGGCCTGGTTGGGCTCGAAGGTGGTGACGTGGAACATCTCGCCCGCGCCCTCCGCATCGCTCCCCGTGATGATCGGGGTGTGCATGTAGTAGTAGCCCCGGTCGTTGAAATACTTGTGAATGGCATACGCCACCCCGTGCCGGATGCGGAACACCGAGCTGAAGGTGTTGGTCCGCATGCGGAAGTGCGCGTTCTCGCGCAAAAACTCCAGCGATTGCGCCTTGGGCTGCATGGGGTAGCCCTCTTCGGGGCTTGCATCCCCCAGTATCTCCACTTCCGTGGCGATCACTTCAAAGGCCTGTCCGGCGCCCTGCGACTCGACGAGCTTGCCCGTTGCTTTGATGCAGGAATGGAAGTGTATTTGTTTGAGAATGTCTTCCGGCAACTGTTCGGGGTCAACCACCACCTGCAGGGTCTGAAAGGCAGACCCGTCGTTGAGGGCGATGAAGCGGTTGTTGCGGAAAGCGCGCACCCAGCCCATCACGGTGATCGTCTCGTTCAGTGGCGGGTTTTTCAATATGGCGGAAATTTCCAGGCGTTTGTTTGTCATGTCGATGCAGTTTCAAAAGAGCTGCGAAAATAAAGAGAATATCATCAATGATCAAGTAAGAACTTGTTCGGGAATGACTTCTCCGCCTTTGGCGGGGAAATAGGAGCGTGTAAGATTGTTCTGGAAGTTAATTCCGGATTCAGAGCGGCCCTGATGTAGTGTCGAAGTCCCCTTCGACACATGCCAGGTAAACGAAGCGTCCGTTGCGGTGAAAATAATCGCTAGATTATTTGCAATTAGTTGTATGTCAATTATTTACCATGTGTGTTCTTTTTGTCTTAAAACAAAAAGAACCAAAAAATTCAAGGCTTTCGCCGCTTTGCCTAAAACCGGCCTTCATTACGCCGGGCCCCGATCATGATCGGGGCCTATGCCAGGTCCGCAGGAGCCGGACTATCGGAGGGGGCTTCATTCCAGCCGGTTTCTTGACGGCAAACCGGCTAAGGCCGGATGGAAATCCCCCTGCGCACTTGAAATCGTCAGAACGAGGATTAGTCCAGAAAGAGGCTTTTCAACTCTGGCGTCGGCACCATGCAGGCCTCTTTTTTTCCAAACCACCGGTACCGGTTACGCGCCACCCAGTTATAGACGGCATCCCGCAAAAACTTGGGGACGATATAAAATATGGTAGCCAAAGGCCACAGCCCGCCCATGTGTCGGGCCACCCGCAGCGCCACATCGGAATGAGTATAAGCCTTCCCCCCTTCCATGAGCACCACGGTGTTGATCTCATCTGCAGGCAAGCCCGCAGACAGCATCAGTCCCCGCCCCGTTTCCGATTGCAGCGAAGCATACCGGTACCTCCGCTTCGGATCCCGTTCGATCAGAAACTGCACAAATCCGTTGCAGAGGTTACAAACCCCATCAAACAAAATCACGGATTGCCCCCCCGGTATATCCCTAATATCCATCATCCCTTTCACTTTTTCACCATTTCACCATTTCACCATTTCACTCTACCTGGCGCTATAATTCGGCGATTCCTTCGTAATCGTCACATTATGCGGGTGGCTTTCGCGCACGCCGGCGGTCGTGATGCGGGTGAAGCGAGCGTTCTGGAGATCGGGGATGGTAGCTGCCCCGCAGTACCCCATGCTGGCGCGCAGCCCGCCGATGTATTGGGTCATGACTTCCGCCAAGGTACCTTTGAAGGGCACGCGGCCCTCGATACCCTCGGGCACGAGTTTTTTGATATCGTCTTCGACGTCCTGGAAGTAACGGTCTTTCGAGCCTTGCTCCATGGCGCCCAGGGAGCCCATGCCGCGATAGACTTTGAATTTGCGGCCTTCGAAGATGATGGTCTCGCCCGGCGCTTCCTCCACGCCGGCAAACAGTCCGCCGGCCATGATGGTATCGGCGCCTGCTGCGATGGCCTTGGCAATGTCGCCCGTATAGCGGATGCCGCCGTCGCCGATCACCGGCACGCCGGAGCCTTTGATGGCGTTGGCGGCGTGGTAGATGGCGGAGAGTTGCGGCACGCCCACGCCGGCCACGATGCGGGTGGTGCAGATGCTGCCCGGGCCAACGCCCACTTTCACGCCATCGGCGCCTGCGGCCACCAGGGCCTTGGCGCCATCGCCGGTAGCGACGTTGCCGCCCACGAGCTGGAGTTCGGGGAAGCGCTTTTTCAGCATTTTGATAGCGTCGAGCACGCCTTTGGAGTGTCCGTGCGCCGTATCGACGCAGACCACGTCGACGCCCACGCCGACCAGGGCTTCGACGCGCTCCTCCGTGTCGCGGGTCACGCCCACCGCGGCGCCAACCATGAGGCGGCCGTAAGCGTCTTTGCAGGAGTAGGGGTAGTTTTGGACCTTCATGATGTCCTTGTATGTGATCAGTCCGATCAGGCGGTAGTCTTTATCGACGACCGGGAGTTTCTCAATCTTGTGGAACTGCAGGATGTCCTTGGCCTGTTGCAGGGTAGTGCCCATGGGGGCGGTGATCAGCTTGTCTTTGGTCATCACTTCGAGTACCGGGCGGCCCATTTTCTGCTCGAAGCGCAGGTCGCGGTTGGTAAGGATGCCGATCAGGTGTTTCTCGCTGTCGATGATCGGGATGCCGCCGATGCGGAACTGCTCCATCAGCCGGTGGGCGTCGCCCACGTTAGCCTCGGGGCCGAGGGTGACGGGGTCTATGATCATGCCGCTCTCCGAGCGCTTGACGCTGCGCACCTGGTCGGCCTGCTGGGAGATGGTCATGTTTTTGTGAATGATGCCGATACCGCCCTGCCTGGCGATGGCGATCGCCAGCTTATAATCGGTAACGGTATCCATTGCAGCGGAAATGATCGGTACGTTGATGCGGATGTCGCGGGTCAGCCGCGTGGAAGTGTCTGTTTCCCTGGGCAGGATCTCTGAATAAGCGGGTACCAGGAGGACGTCATCGAAGGTGAAGGATTCCTCCGCAAATTTATCGGGGAGATTTTTTACGTTTTCCATGCGCAAAAGTACATAAATTGGTGCGAACGTCCAACGCAGGACTTTTAAGTTTATAAGTTTATAAGGGTATGAGTTTTTCTGTATTTAACGACGAGTATTTCATGCAGCAAGCCTTGCTGGAGGCGCGAAAAGCCTATGAAGAAGGCGAGGTGCCCGTGGGCGCGGTGGTGGTGTGCAACAACCAGATCATCGCGCGGGCGCACAACCAGACCGAGCGGCTCCAGGACGTGACGGCCCATGCCGAGGTGCTGGCCATCACGGCGGCTTCTGAATTTCTCGGCAGCAAATACCTCGACGACTGTGCCCTGTACGTGACGGTGGAGCCCTGCGTCATGTGCGCGGGCGCGCTGGCCTGGGCACAGGTGGGCAAGCTCGTGTATGGCGCGCCCGACGAAAAACGCGGCTACTTCCGCTTTGGCAATGAGCTGCTTCATCCCAAGACCAAGATCGCCTACGGCATCCTCCAGGAGGAGTGCAGCGGGTTGATGACCCGGTTTTTCCGGGAGCGGCGTTAAATTTCAGGCCCAATGGGAGCGCCAAATTTATTTGGCACCCAATATTTTGCACCGAATAAATTCGGCGCACCACTGTCGCTAATAAATTAGCTCTACCATACGCCAAATAAATTTGGCGTTCCCGAAACCTCTCGTTAAATTTCGTTAAGGCCCGGGTTAAAGTTTCTTAAGCCTGTGGCGCAGGATTGCGGCTTCTCTTACCTTGACGTGGTTTTAAAAACGAAGCCATGAAAACATCTTATTTTTTTCTGCCCCTCATTGCGCTGCTGCTCTCCTCCTGCAGCCCCAACCTCCACTATTTCACCCAGGATCTCTACCGCGACAACAACTGGTCGGATCAGGAGCTGAAGCAAATCCAGTTCTACCTCTCCCAGGATATCGTCCTGCGCCGCGAGGCCAATGCCGACCAGGGACAGATCCGCGACGGCGCCATCCGCATCCGCAACGGGCGGAAGGTGGAGGAGATCGTCATCCCGCGCGGCACACCGGGCGTTTTCCTGTTCAGTCCCAAGGAAAACCGCTTCGCGGTGAGCTTTGAAAAGAATGGCGACACCCGCTACCTCATGTTCGGCCCCAACCCCAAACTCGGCGACCGCTACGTGCTGCTCGCCTCCGACTGGGAAAAACGCCAGGGCAAAGTCACCTACGACCAGTCCACCTGGTGGGTCGACGCCGACCAGGCCCTCGCCGGCCTCATGGTCGATCTGAAGCGCTCGAAGAGGGTGACGGTGAGGTCGAGGGTGGCCCAAGGCAGGACGGTAGATTGAAGCCAGTACTGGCTTCAATCTTTATTTTGAATGCCCGTCAAAAACGGTACAAACCGGAAATGATCGAACTTTTCGGTCTTGTACTCCTTCTCAGAAACCCGGGTGATGCGCTCCATGCGCTGCACGTCGGCGCCGACGGGTATGACGAGCATGCCGCCGATGGCGAGTTGTTCGAGGAGGGCCTGGGGGATTTCCTCGGCGCCGGCGGTGGCGAGTATTTTATCGAAAGGCGCGAATTCGGGCAGGCCTTTGCTGCCATCGCGGAAGAAGCAGCGCACGTTGCGCATGCCTAGCTTGGCGAGCAGGGCTTTAGCCTTGTAGTAGAGCGCTTCCTGGCGCTCGACGGTGTAGACCCTGGCGCCCAGCAGGGCCAGGATGGCGGCCTGGTAGCCCGATCCCGTGCCGATTTCCAGCACTTTGTCCCGCTTTTGTACTTCCAGCAGGGCTGTTTGGTAGGCCACGGTGTAGGGCTGCGAAATGGTCTGTTCGCAGCCGATGGGGAAAGCCGTGTCTTCGTAGGCTTTTTCTTCGAAAGCCTTTTCCAGGAAGAAATGGCGCGGCAGCGCCTCCATGGCGGTGAGGATGCGCTCGTCGCCGATGCCCCTTCGCTTGATCGACTCGACGAGTTTGCGCCGCATGCCTTTGTGCCAATATGTATCTTCCAAAGTTCGATGGTTTTTCCTGCGATGAATTTAGGATTTTTTATAACAAATGGCGGTGAGAAAAGTATTTCCTATTTTTGGGCTATCACCAACTAAAACGATCACCGCATGACTGCCATAAAATTTGGAACCGACGGCTGGAGGGCCA